>CAYOBQ010000178.1:1436-20397 GCA_964402225.1 uncultured Nannocystaceae bacterium
CCACGGGACGATTGGCGACCGCGGGACGATTGGCGACCGCGGGACGATTGGCGACCGCGGGACGACTGGTTCCCGGCCAGCGCCTTCGGAGAGCGGGCGCCCCCCTTGCTTCGTGACGGCGGAGCGCCGGAGCGCGACCTGCACCTGTGGGCGCGGGTGTCGATGGCACACTCCCTGATCCACGACAACGGCGAGTTCGGCGTGCACCTGTCGGGGCACGCCGCGCGGCTGACGGGGGTCGACGTCCGCGGGACCCGAGGCGCCGGGTCGGTCGCGGTGCATGTCGACCAGTCGAGCGCCCTCCCGCTCGACGTCCCCGGGGGCAGCACCGTCGCCTTGAGCGAGCTGCGCGGCCTCGGGGTCTACGACAACGAGGGCACCGGCGTACGCATCGACGAGGTCATGCTCATGTGTGCTGCCTGCGACGGCCCGCTCGATGCCGGCGCGCCGCCGCGGGCCTATCCCGCGGCCAAGGTCGTGTTGGAGGGCGGCGTCGTCCGAAACAACGGCGCGGTCGGCGTGGAGCTCTTCGACTCCGCCGTCTCGGTCCAGGGAGTGGTGGTGGACGAGAACATCGGCGCCGGCCTGTGGGGGTCGGGGACGGTATTGGACATGGCGGGCACCACCGTTCGGAACACCCGCGAGGGCCCAAGGATGGGCGGACACAACGTGGTGCTCAAGGGCTCAGCCCGATGGCGACCGCTCGCCGCTGACAGCGTGAGCCTCCGCGACAACAACCTGCTCGGCGCGGCGGGTGAGGATCTGCTCGTCCACAACGAGCGGCTCCCCTTGGGTGGCGAGGTCGTGGTCGGAGAAGGCGAGATCGGCGGCGCGGTGGTCGTCGGTGAGCTCGATGGGCTCGACGTGGTGGGCCTGGAGCCCCGGAACGCGGCGCCTGGGTTGCCTGGGCTGGAGCGTGTGTCGTGCGCGCCGGCGTGCAACGAGTGTGGGCCTGGGTCGCTCCCCTTCCCGTTCGACGGGGGCACCGAGTGCAGCGAGGCGTGGGTCTGCCCCGCGGGCTGGACCCGCGACGTCGCCAGCCGTGGGTGCCGGCCGCCGCCGCTCCCCGATGATTGTGCCCCCGGGGCGCTCCCGATCCCCGGTGGATGCAGCGATCCGCCGGGGTGCACCGGCGACTGGGTCCTCGCCCCGGACGGCGTGGGCTGCGTGCCCCCCGAGCTTCCCGAGTGTGGAGATGGGGAGGTGGCCCTCCCCGCCGCGGGCTGTGTCTCCTTCGGTGGCGCGTGCGGGGCGGGTCCGTTCGCCCCCCTGCCGGACGGGGTGGCCGAGGAGTCGGCGATCTTCGTCGACGCCGCCGCCGAGGGGTTTGGCGAAGGGACTCGAGACAACCCGTACCAGCAGCTCCTCGATGTCCTCTTTGGCTTCGAGGAAGACGAGCAAGTGCTCATGCTCGCGGCCGGAGAGTACCTGCTGATCCCCGAGTCTCTCCCCTTCGAGGCGCCAACCCGCCTGGTGGGGCGGTGCGCCTCGATGACGTCGGTGGAGATGCTGGGCGAGGTCTCCGCCGGGGCGCTGCGTATGGCCCGGGCGAGGGTCCTGGGGGCCTTCGGGCCGTCCCTCCACGCGGTGGGCGGGACGCTGGTCGGCGACCAACTGTTGATCGACGACGGCGGCGAAGGCGCGGTGCTGGTCGAGACCGGCGGCGGCGTCACGCTTCGGCGTTCGCGGTTGACCGCGGATCCGGCGGGCGCGCAGCCGGCCGTGACCGTGAGCGGCGGGTCCTTCGACTGCGAAGCCTGCGAGATCACCGGCGGCGCAGGAGCGGGCGTCAGAGCGCTGGGCCTGCCCCCGGAGGCGGCGAGCGTCACCTTGGTCGCGACCACCATTCGAGGCGTGCGCGCCGCAGGCGAGTTGGAGGGCGATGGTGTCGCGGGCGAGGGATCCGGCGTCAGCCTGGAGCTGGTCGACGTCGACATCTCGGGGCTCCCCGGCGCGGGCGTGTCCTCGACCGAGAGCCAGGACTTGTCGATGAGCCGGGTCCGCCTCTCCGGCAACGCGCTCGGAGCGCAGCGCGCCGCCCTGGAGATCCGGGGCACAGCGAGGGTCGATCTCGCGTCGCTGTCTATCGAAGGCGACGGCGCCGCGTTGAGGGCGAGCGAGACCACGGGCGGGATGGACTCCATCCGGGTTCGGGGCGGAGGCTCCGCCCGGTTCGACGGCGGCTCGAACGTCGACGCCGACGGGTTCTCCGTCGCAGGCGTCGAGGGCACGGCCGTGCGCGTCGAGGGCGCCGACACGCGGCTGGCCGCCCACGCGGTGCACGTCGCGGACGCCGGCAGCGACGACGAAGGCGCGGTCGTGGTCGGCCCCGGCGCCACCGCCGAGTTCAACGCGTCGGTCGTGCGCTCGAACGGCGCCGGGCTGCGACACCAGGGCGCCGCGCTCACGGTGGGGGACAGCGCGCTCACCGCCGAGACTCAGCCCGTCGTCGAATCGGGCGGCGGCGAGTTGAACCTCCACCGGGTGCGCCTCGTGAGCGAGTCGGGCGTGGGGGTGCTGGCGCTTGGGGGGGGCGTGAGCCTCAGCGAGAGCGAGGTCGTAGGAGGGCGGCCGGGGATCCAGCTCGGGCCGGACGTCGCCAGCGCGGACCTGACCGATCTGGCGGTGGTCGCCCCCGGCGGCGCAGGGGTGCACAGCGCGTCCGACGCGAGCCTCACCCGGATCTTCGTGACCGGCGTCGAGTCCTTCGACGGTTCACCCACGGCGGCGATTCGCGCCACCGACACGGCCGCCCTCGACATGGAGGACATCGCGCTGGCCCGGAACCAATGCGTCGGGTTGTCGGTGGGCCCAGACGCGAGCGCCGCGCTCACGGGCGCGGAGCTCGTCGACGGCCTGTACGGCGCCGGACGCCGTGACGCGGTTGTGAATGGCGGCTCCGTGGAGCTCGGTGTCTTCCGCATTCGCAGCCAACGGATTGGCATCGCCAACACGGGCGAGGTGGTGCTCGGTCGGGGCAGCATCCTCGACACCGTCGTCGGGTTCGCCTTCGTCGGCGACCAACCCGCGGGCGCGGTCGATGTCGTCTATCGCGGCAACGGGCAGGACGCCGCCGCGTGCGGCGACGCCGAATGCCTTCAGATCCAGTCGGCCTCCGCCGCAGGCGCTCCCTGAGGATTCGGCGCTCCAGCCGAGACGCAACGACCGCTACGGCAAAGGCGAAGAGGTGAAGAAGCAGCGGCCGTCGCTGGCGTTTGAGGCCCTCGCTCGGCCCGTCAATGCAGCAGCCGGTCGGCCGAGCGCGAGAGACCCTGGGGCAAGCTGCACTGCTCGAAGCCATCTTCCTGCATCAGCCGTCGGGCTTCATCGAGGTCCTGCTCGTCCGCCGAGCGGCTGAGGTAGTAGGGGAGGCCAACCCGCTCCTCCACGAGGGCGATGACCTTGGCATCCACCAGGCGCTCGAGCACCGAGTCGAGCGTCGCCTCGAGGTTGGCGGGGGGACTGCCCCCATATTGACGGCTGACGAACTGCTTGAGCTCGTCAACCGTGTGAGAGCCATCGGCCAGCAGAAAGACGCGGCCGAGCCAGGCGTCGAGCGGCTTGGTCTTGCGACCGTTGGCCACATCCACGAGCACGACTGCGTCGCCTTGCCGCGCATACATGACGGTCCGGGCGAAGTACTTCGATTCTGGCGGTCGGTGCTTCATTCGTCGTCCTCCGGCTGCGCCGCGTTGTGACCGATGAGTTGCGTGGATACAAGCCCCTCGAGGAGCTGGTCGAGCTTCGAGAGCGACGCCGTGTCAGATGCGGGAGCGGCCTACCCGTCCGAGTGGAGCGGGTACGAGCCGCCCGTGTGAGGGTGCCCAGCTCGGCGATCGAGGCCGAAATGGCGCAGCAGAAGACGGGCCGGCGCCAATATGGCCTCGGTCGCTGAGCGCCGGGAAATCCGGACCGCTCAGGACCACCTCTAGGACGCTTGGCGCTCCCGGTACTCGAGGGGCGTCAGGCGGTGCCAGCGCTTGAAGGAGCGGTGGAAGGCGCTCGGCTCGCTGTAGCCCAACAAGAAGGCGATCTCGTTGACCGAGAGCTCCCGCTCGACCAGGTAGCGCTCGGCCAGGGCGCGGCGCACCTCCGTCACCGCGGCCTGGTAGCTGGTGTCGACCTCGCGCAGGCGCCGCTGGAGCGTGCGAGGGCTCATCCCGAGCGCCCGCGCTACGTCCCCCAACCGCGGGGCGCCGCGCGACAGGAGCTCCCCCACCACCCTCTGAAGCCGCTCGGCGAAGCCCTCGGCCTGGGGCAGCGCCGCTAGCTGCCGCTCGGCGAAGTGGCGCATCAGCTCGCGCAGCGTCGGGTCCGCCGCCGTCACCGGTAGTTCGAGCACATCCCGCGGCAGGACCACCTCGTTGGCGTCGGCCTCGAAGCGCGGAACGCACCGGAACAGGCGCGCGTAGGGTTTCAGATCCCCGGGCCTCGAGTGGCGGAAGGTGACGCCCTGCGCCGCGAAGTCCCCCCCGGTGATCGCGCGCCCGGCGGTCACGATGTGGGCCAGGATCCAGTCGGCCTTCGCGGGGGCCGTCCCGCTCGGATCACCGGCGACGCGGTGAGCGACGCGCACGTTGGGGCCATCGTCCTTGACCTCGATGACCGCCGCGTCGTGGATCAAGCGCACGTACCGGACGGTGCTGGCGAGGGCCGCACCGAAGGTCGCGCTGTTGCGCGCGACGTAGTCGACAATGCCCATCGTGCCGGGGGGCGTCTGCTCCGCCAACCACAGGCCGAAGTGCTCGTCGCTCGTCAGGCGAGGGAGCTCGATCCACAGCCGATTGACCAGGCGCCGCGACACGCGGCCATCGGGATCGTCGAGCTGTGCGCTGCTGAGCCCGAGCACGTCGAGGACCAACGAGCGATCGATGCCGCGCAGCGCCGCCCCATGCACCAGCAGGCGCAACGCGACCGTCGAGACGGTGGAGTCGAGGGACACGAAGCAAACGATAGCTCGGCGCCGCTCCGGGTTGAAGGCACCTCTCACGGATGCCAACCTGACCTCGTGCCGCACATCGAGTTCACCCCCATCCTTCGCCGACACCTCGACGTACCGAGCGCCGAGGTTGGGGGCGACACCGTTCGCCGGGCGCTCGGGGGCGTCTTCGAGGCGAACCCGCGGCTCGCGGGCTACGTACTGGACGACCAGGGCGCGCTGCGCAAGCACGTGGCGGTCTTCGTCGACGGTGAGATGGCCGCGCTCGACACGCCCTTGCGCCCGACAAGCGAGATCTTCGTGATGCAGGCGCTCTCTGGAGGATGATCATGGACCGACTCTTCGTCGCCACCCGCAAGGGACTATTCACGCTGCGCCGCGACGGTGGGGCCTGGACCATCGCCGACGTCGACTTCCTGGGCGATCCGGTCTCGGCGGTGCTCCCCGCCGGGGACACGCTCTACGCCGCCCTCGATCTCGGGCACTTCGGGACCAAGCTGTGGCGCCGCGACACCGACTGGACCGAGGTGGCGGTCCCGAGCTGGCCGGAGCAGCCAGAGGACCCCCCCGGGGAGACGCCGGACGTGAGCTGGAGCCTGCAGAAGCTGTGGGCCCTGGAGCTCGGCGGCGACGGCACGCTCTGGGCGGGGACCCTCCCGGGGGGCCTGTTCAAGTCCACGGATCGCGGGGACTCGTGGTCGCTTCTGCGCTCGCTTTGGGACCGGCCCGAGCGCCGGAGATGGTTCGGCGGCGGGAACGACGCGCCGGCCATGCACTCCGTCAGCGTCGACCCGCGCGACCCGGCGCGCGTGTTGGTGGCCATCTCCTGCGGCGGCGTGTGGCTCACGACGGACGGTGGCGAGAGCTGGGCGGTGCGCAGCGAGGGGATGGTCGCCGACTACCTGCCCCCGGAGATGGCCAGCGACCCGGTCCTCCAGGACCCGCACCTGCTCGTTCGCTGCCCGAGCGCCCCCGACGTGCTGTGGGTCCAGCATCACAACGGCGTCTACATCTCCACCGACGAGGCCCGGAGCTGGCGCTCGCTCTCGCCGCCCGTCTCCGCCTTCGGCTTCCCCGTGGCGGTCCACCCCAAGGACCCGCGGACCGCGTGGTTGGTGCCGGCCGTCAAGGACGAGTGCCGGGTCCCGGTGGAGGCCGCCGTGGTCGTGAACCGCACCCGCGACGGGGGCGAGACCTGGGAGACGCTCCGCGGTGGGCTACCGCAACAGCACGCCTACGACCTGGTCTACCGCCACGCCCTAGACGTCGACGACACCGGCGAGCGACTGGCCCTCGGCTCGACCACCGGCGCGTTGTGGACCACCGACGACGGCGGCGACCGCTGGACCCGGGTCTCGGCGCACCTGCCGCCGGTCTACGCGGTGCGCTTCGGCTGACCTCGACAGGGCGGCGGCGGAATGCGAGGCTCCCGCCCCGTGCTCGACCACCGACCCCCGATCGATCCGAGGCTGGTCGCGGGCGGGTTCGCAGCCCTGCTCACCGCGGGCGGGCTCGTGCTCTGGCTCACCGGCCCCGAGGCCCCAGACGCCCCGCCCGTGATGATCGCCGACGCCGGTCCGCCGGTGCCGGCCACGCCCGACGCCGCGCAGCCGGTCGAGCCCCCGCCACCGTCGAACCGCTTCGAGGGCAAGCTGCAATCGGGCCAGACGCTGACAGCGGCCCTGCAACAGCACGGCGTCTCGGCGCGACAGGTCCACGGGATCGTGTCCGCGCTCGCCGACGTCTACGACTTCCGCCGCGCCCGCCCGGGGGCCGGCTACAGCCTCGAGCTCCACGAACAGCGCCGGACGGTGGAGCGCTTCGGCTTCGTTCACGGGCCATTGGACGTCTTCGAGGCGACCCGACGACCCGACGGGACGCTGGTGGGACGCAAGGTCGAGGTGCCGGTGCGGATCCTCGACGAGGAGGTCGGCGCCGAGATTGAGAGCTCGCTCTACGCGGCGATGCAGCGGGCCGGCGAGTCCCCCGCCCTGGTCGCGCTGGTGGTCGACGTCTTCGCCTGGGACATCGACTTCTTCAAGGATACCCGCCCCGGAGACCGCTTCCGCGTGGTCGTCGAGCGGCTCTACGTGGACGAGGAGTTCGTCCGCTACGGGCGCATCCTCGCCGCCGAGTACGCCGGCCAGAAGGGTACCTTTCGCGTCTTTTGGTTCGACACGGACGGCGACGGTGAGGCCGTCGGCGAGTACTACCTCGAGGACGGTCGCAGCGCGCGCAAGACGTTCCTCGCGACGCCGCTCAAGTTCAGCCGCATCTCCAGCGGCTACAACCGGAAGCGTAAGCACCCCATCCTCGGCTACACCCGCGCCCACCTGGCCATCGACTACGCGGCCCCGCGTGGGACGCCGGTGTGGGCGATGGCCGCGGGCAAGGTCGTCTTCGCTCGACGCAAGGGGCCCAACGGGAACCTCGTGGTCATCGATCACGGCCGCAAGCTGCGGAGCTACTACGCCCACCTCCACCGTATCCGGCGCGGCATCAAGCCCGGCGTCCGCGTCGAGCAGAAGCAGCTCATCGGCACCGTCGGCTCCACCGGTCGCGCCACCGGGCCCCACCTGCACTTCGCCGTGAAGCAAAACGGGCGCGCCCTCAACCCGATGAAGATGAAGTCCAAGCGAGGCGAGCCGGTGGCAAAGAGGCACCGGGCGGCCTTCGACGCGATGGTCGCGACGCGCCAGGCCCGCCTCGCGGGCATCCAGCTCGTCGGTCGGGCCGGGGCCGAATGACGGAGGACGACCTCGAGCCACGCCCCCCGCATCCGCTGGTGGCGGCGCTCTACCGCTACCGACGCCTCATCGGGACGGCGGCGGTGCTCTGGTTCAGCGTGGTCATCGCCGGAGGGATCGTCCTCAGCCAGCTCGACGCCCGCAACGGGCTGCACGTCTTCGGACCCGAGACCTGGGTCGCCGGTGAGCCCGCTGTCGTCCGTGTCGCCCTCCGAGAGATTCAATTCCGACGCTTCGAGCCCCTCGGCCCCGTCGACGTCGCCTTCCTGACCCCGCGCCAGGTCGCCGATCTCGACCTCGACGCAAACACCAGGCTCCCCGACGCCCAGACGCTGATCACCCACGCCGGCCCCTTCGTTCAGGGCAACGTGCGCCCGCCGGCGCGAGCGGGGCAATACAAGCTCGTGCTCGCGACGCGCACCCCCGAGGCGCTGCTGACGGCCACCATCGGGATCACCGTCCAGGCGACGCCGACCCCCATCGAGCTGCCGCCACCCAGGAAGAAGCGCCCGCCCTCACGCCCCGATGTAGGGCCCCTGAAGCTCGACATCGGCCCGACCTCCCACGTGCTGGCCGGCGGCGGGTTGCCCTCCACCCTGACGCTGCGCAGCACCGACCAAAGCGGCGCCCCTGTCTCCACCGCCGTGACCCTGGCCTTGAAGGAGGGCCGCAGCAGCATCGCGCTGCCGGCCCGCGTGGTCACCAACCATCACGGCCTCGCGACCCTCCCTGTCGAGGCCATGCACCCCACCTTCTGGTTCGAACTCTCCGCTGGCGAGAGCTCCGCGATGCGCCGCTTCAGCTACACTCCGACGCAATTCGCCCTGCGCGTCCCGCGCCCCGTCGTACGCCCCGGCGAGCCGTTCACCGTGCGTGTCGACTCGCTGCATCGCCGGGGCCACGCCTTCCTCGATCTGTGGCACGGCGACCGCTGGCGCAAGAGCTGGCCGCTTCGCCTCGACGCGGGCCACGCCGAGGCCACCATCACGATCCCGGACCTGGGCGCCGATCCCACGCTGGTCTGGCTACAGGCCTACCGCACGGCTTACCTCCCGCAAAAGGCGCGCGGTGGCCAGCACGTCGTGCTGACCCGTGGCGACGCCACCGCCGCCGTGCACTGGCTCGCGCAGAAGCTGGAAGCTGCCGGCGTCGACACCGAGTATGCCCGCCAGATGAAGGGCCGCGCCGACGCGCACCCCGACCTCGGCTTCTTCCTGCTCGGGCGCACGGACCGCCCGGAGCGCGACCCGCCGCTGCTCGCTGACAGCTCCGTCACCGCGCGCCAGACGGTCAACGCCCTCAAGCTGAAGTGGCAGCGCCGCTTCGTGTGGGCGCTGGTCGGGACCGGCGTCGCCTTGTTCGGGGTCCTCGGCTTCCTCGTCGCCTACAACACCCGAGACGTGCAGCGCCGCTGGGCCGAGGCGGGTGGCGCCGACGAAGGCGAGCAGGGGACCCGACGCCGGGCGCTGCTCGACGCCGGCTACATCTTCCTGGTCCTCGCCGCCTTCTTGCTGGGCATGATCCAGATCCTGCTGGCGATCCATTGGTAGCGATGGACCGCTTCTTCGGGCTCAGCGCGGCCGGCACCGACCCCCGCACGGAGCTGCGGGCGGGCGTCACGACCTTCCTCACGATGGCCTACATCCTCTTCGTGAACCCCACCATCCTGGGGAGCGCGATCCCGGTGCCCCAAGCCCAGCTCCTGACGGCCACCGCCCTCGCCGCGGCCGTCGGCTGCTTCGCGATGGGGCTCCTCGCCCGCTACCCCTTCGCGCTGGCGCCCGGGATGGGGCTCAACGCCTACTTCGCCTTCACCGTCGTCGGACAGCAGGGCGTCGCGTGGCAGGCTGCCCTCGGGGCCGTCTTCATCAGCGGCTGTCTGTTCCTCCTGTTGAGCGTCACCGGCGCCCGGACGGCGGTGCTCGAGGCGATCCCACGCCCGCTGCGCTTCGCCACGGCGGCGGGCGTTGGGCTCTTCCTCGCCTTCATCGGCCTGCGCGCGGCGGTGGTCGTCGACGATCCCGCGACGCTCGTGCGGATGGGCGATCCGACCTCTGGGGCGGCCTTGCTCTTCTTCGGCGGGCTGCTCACCACCGCCGCCTTGCTGGCGGCGGGCGTCCGCGGCGCGATCCTGGTCGGGATCCTCGCCACCACCGTCGTCGCGATCGCCACCGGCGCCGAGGTCTTCGCCGGCGGCGCCTTCGGCGGCTTCCAAGAGGGGATCATCCGCGCGCCGGCGTGGCCCACCGATCTCGCCTTCGCCTTCGACCTCACGGGCGCCCTCGAGTTGGGCCTCTTGGGCATCGTCTTCATCTTCTTCTTCGTCGACCTCTTCGACACCGCCGGCACCCTCGTCGCGCTGTCCGAGAAGGCTGGCTTCGTCGACGACGAGGGCCGCCTCCCCCGGGCGAGCCAGGCCTTCTCCGCCGACGCCATCGCCACCACCGCCGGCGCCGTGCTCGGCACCAGCACGACGACCTCCTACATCGAGTCGGCGGCGGGCATCGAGGCGGGTGGCCGGACGGGCTTGTCAGCGATCGTCGTCGGCGGCTGCTTCCTCCTGAGCGTGTTCCTCTGGCCCCTGGCCGGAGCGGTCCCCGCCGTCGCCACGGCCCCCGCGCTGGTCGTCGTCGGCGCGATGATGATGGGCGGCCTGAAGCGCATCGACTGGGAGGACGCCCGCGTCGCCGTCCCGGCCTTCCTCACCGTCCTCGGGATGCCGCTCACCTTCAGCATCGCCAACGGAATCTCCCTCGGGCTGGTGAGTTGGACCGCCCTCCACGCCGTCTCTGGACGCGCCCGCGCGGTGCATCCGCTGCTCTACGGACTCAGCCTGGCGCTGGTCGCGCGCTATGTCTGGCTCTCCGGCGGGTAGCGATTCGACCAAGGTTGGTATAGTCCCCGCGATGCGATTCACGCTCCTGCTCTGCTGCCTGCTCGCTTGTGCCTGTGACGAGACGCCCGTCGACTGCGTCACCGACGAGGACTGCGCCGACGGCTTCCGCTGCGACCACGGCACCTTCGCCGGCGACTGCGTCAAGCGGGTCCGCGTCGTCCCCTGCGGCAACGTCTATTGCCACTTCCCCGAGGAGCAGTGCGTCGACAACGCCTGCGTGACGGAGGTGCTTCCCGACTCGGGCGGCGCCGACGGTGCCGGCGGCGTCGTCGAGCGCGATGGCGGCGAGATCGAAGGCGACATGGGCCGGGACCGCCCCGATGGCCCAGTCGACGCGGTCCCGGAGCCGCGGATCACCATCCAGAGCCCCGCCGACGGCGGCGTCTACGTCGACGACCTGCCGCGCCTCGAGGGGGAGATCCGCGACCTCGATCCAGACGCCCGCGTCACCCTCGTCGTCGACGACGCCGAGCCGGAGATGCTCTCGACGAACCGAGACGGTGGCTTCTCAGAGCGGCTCGACCTCCTGCCCGGCCCCCACCGCGTCGCGGTCATCGTCGAGCAGGGGCGCCACCGCGTCGAGGCCGCCATCGACCTGCGCGTCGACTTCTTCGTCCGCGCGCGCAACGGCCAGCTCTGGGCCGGCGAGGCCCCCTTCCGCTTCGTCGGGCTCAACATGCCCGCGCTGCTGGAGTCGGCGGTCGCCCACCTCGTAGACGGCGCCGACGATCGGGTCTCCGCAGCCTACGCCCGCGCCCGCGAGATGGGCGCGACCGTCGTGCGCACCCGCGCCTACGACGATCGCCCCGAGGCGCGCACCGGCATCCAGATCGCCAAGCTCGAGTACAACGAAGCGGCCTTGCAGGCCCTCGACCACGTCATCGCCAAGGCCGGCGAGGCCGGCGTCAAGCTCATCCTGCCGCTGATCGGCCGCGGAGACGCCTACGGGGGGGTGAAGCAGTACCTGCGCTGGGGCGGCTACCTCGTCCCCGTCAGCAGCGACCGGCGCCGGTTCTACCTCGACGGCCCCATTCGGGAGCACGTCAAGGACCACGTCCGCTTCATCCTCGGCCGCACCAACTCCGTCAACGGCCTCGCCTACCGCAACGACCCGGCCATCCTCGCCTGGGAGCTCATCGACGGCCTCGACGAGCCCGGCGCCTTCGACGACGGCAGCGGCAACGAGGTTCTCGGCTTTATCACCACCCTCAGCCAGATCGTGAAAGGCAACGACGACAAGCACCTGGTCGCCACCGGTGATATGGGCTTCGACATCAACCCCACCGCCTACGGCCGGCACTACGACGCCCTCCGCGACGCCGGGTTGGCTCCGCTCTACGACGGCAGCCACGGAGTCCCCTGGCACCGCGCCACGCGGCTCGGCACGGTCGATCTCGCCGTCGTGCACCTCGATCCCAGCGCCTTCAGCTTCCCCCACGCCGCCAACCAGTACGCCAACCTCGGCGCAGCCTGGCTCCGCGGCCACGCCAGCCTCGCCGCCCTCGAGAGCAAGCCGATGGTGGTCCTCCAGACGCGCATGACCAGCGCCCCCGTCGACCTCAACGGCCGCCGCCAGGCCCTCCGCGCCTGGTTCGACGAGGCGCTCTCCCTCGAGCTCGCGGGCTTCTGCGTGGGCAACTACTACCCCGACGGCGCCGACATCGGTGACGACCGCGCCGCCTGGACCTGGCAGACCGGCACCGAGGCCGCAGCCCCGGCGAACCAGTACGCCGACCAGATCCGCACCTTCGCCACCGAGGTCGGCAACGCTCCCTGAGTCCGGCGCTCGCGTTGGGACTGGTCGAGATGACCATCCCAGCCCGAATCAGGGGATGTTCTCGCAGACCCCTTCGGGGCCGCAGCGGACGGCGAAGATGCGGCCGTCGCAGAACTCGGGGGTGTCGGCGGGGCACGCCTGGTGGCAGTCGAGGGGCTCGTAGAGGCTCAACGCCTGGCCTACGACGTAGTCGACGACGCAGGGTCGTCGGCTGATCTCGTCGCGGGTCATCGGGACCGGGCAGACGTCGCACTCCTCGAGCAGGATGGCGCGGGTGCAGTCCTCGTCGACGGTGCACATCGGGATGGGGCCGTCGGGGCCGAGGTCGACCGCCGCGTCGACGACCGCCATGTCCGCGGCGGCGTCGCCTTCGGCGTCCACCTCGGCGGCGTCCATCGCCGCCGCGTCGTCGGTGTAACGTACAAAGTGCCCGTCGGGCGTGAGGTGCACCTCCCCCGGACCGTTGACGCCGCGCGTGTATGGATCATCCTCCTCCTTGGCGCAGCCGAAGCCGCTGAGGCTGATGACCAGAACGACGAGCAATTGCGAGCGCATTGCATAAGCCTATGACAGCCGGGCCGCGCTGGCCAGAGCGTGGCGCGCGTCGACGCCGAGCGCCTGCGCTCAGGATCGATCGAACCAGCCGAGGTCGCGCTCGTAGACGCGGAAGAGGAGGCCCACGACGCGGGCCTGGACCACGAGGAAGTAGAGGCTGGCGGCGCCGAGCAAGAGGCCGCTCACGATGGGGAAGCCCGCGAGCACCTTCTCGACGCCGAGACGGACGACCATCACGCCGACGAGGGCCGCGATGGCGAGCAAGTAGCCGCGCCCGACTCGGAAGATGCTCGGGACTACGATCAGCGGGTTGAGGGCGGCCACGCTCTCGGTCATCGCCAGGGCGAGCATGCCCATGGGGAAGTAGGCGCAGCCGACCAGGAGCGCGGCGAGCAGGAGTGTCGTGGAGTGGAAGCCCGTAGCCCAGACCACGACGGCGGGGACGGTGCACATCGCGGCGAGGAGGAAGAGCACGAGGGCTCGCAGCGCCGAGTCCCCGATGCTGGTGAATCCGGGCCACTCGGGGAGAGTGTCCTCTCCGTCGGCGGTGGCGGCGACGACCTGGAGCAGCCAGGTCCACACGTAGCCGACGATCGCGAGGAAGAGCGGGACGACGAGGTAGATCATGAACATGCCGAAGCGCAGCACGAACATCGCCAAGCCCCCCAGCAGGGCGCCCGCGACGAGCGCGACCCAACCGCCGTCGACGAACGGATAGGCAAAGGCCGTCTTCAGCTCGTCGACCAGACCGCCCACGCTGCCCCGCGCCTTGGTCCGCACGAGCCGGCCCGCGGGTCCACAGGCTGGGCAGAGCTCGATGGTCTTGGTGCCTGAGGGTCGCGTCGTGCAGAACATGCAGAACTCGCCCCCGCAGATCTCGCAGCTCCGCTCGGCGGACCTGCCGGGGTGACGAGCGCACTCAGTTCGAGTCACATCCCACCTCGCAACTGCCTCTTCACGCGGTCCAGGGTCCAGCCACCGTAGCTGCAATCGAAGGCGCCGTCGCGGCTGTCGGCCGGGAGCGCGGCCAGGTGCCCGCGGATCGCCTCGATGCGGGCCGCGCTGGTGGGGTGCGTGGCCCAGAAGCCCGGCTCCTCCCGGCCGTTGTCCAAACGCTCGTGGAACCCGAGGATCGCGCCGGGGGCAAAGCCCGCCCCCGCCGTGAGCTGAACGCCGACCTCGTCAGCCTCCGCCTCGTCCTCCCGGGAGAAGGCCGTGCGCGCCAGAATCTCGCCGGCGATCGCCAGCCCGTCGGCGCCAGCGCCGCTGTCTCCGAAGAGCAGATCGCCGACGCAGCCGAAGGCCTTCGCCGAGCGAGCCCGCTCGATGGCGTGATGCTCCACCACGTGGCCGATCTCGTGCCCGACAACGCCAGCGACCTCGGCGCAACTCGCGGCCGCGCGGAGCAGGCCGGTGGTGACGTAGATGTGACCATCCGGGGTGGTGATGGCGTTGGGGACGGGGGTCCGCCAGACGCGGACGACGTAGGCGTAGTGGCTGGGGTCGCGGAAGCGGACGGACTCGCTGACGAGGCGCTCCGTGAGCGTGGCGAGCCACACGGTCGTGGGGCCGTCCGCCGGGAGGAGGTCGACCTGCGCCTCGATGGCGGCGACCGCCTCCCGACTGAGCTCACGGGCGTGGGTGCCCGAGTCGCACGCCGCCAGCCCTCCGGCGAGCAGCAACAACCCCGAGAGGGCGGGGCGCGGGGGGCGCCCTTCGTTCAGTTGGTCTCCTCGAACTCGGCGTCGATGACGTCGTCGTCGTCCTTCTTGGCCTCGCCCTCACCCGCCGCGTCGGGGGGTACGCCGGCCCCCGGAGGCACGTCGCCCTCGGGCGCGCCACCGGCGGAGTAGAGCGCCTCGGCGAGCTTGTGGCTCGCCTGGTTGACGCCCTCGACGGCCGCCTCGATGGCCGCGAGGTCGGTGCCGGCCAGCGCCGACTTCAGCGTGCCGATGGCCGCCTCGATCGGGCCCTTCACCTCTTCGGGGACCTTCTCGCCCTGCTCGGCGAGCAGCTTCTCGGTCTGGTAGACCATCGAGTCGCCGGTGTTGCGGACCTCGGCCTCCTTCTTGCGGTCCTCGTCGTCCTTGGCGTGGGACTCGGCGTCCTTGACGGCGCGCTGGATCTCGTCCTCGGAGAGGCCGCTGGAGGCTGTGATCTGGACCTCCTGCTTCTTGTTGGTGGCCTTGTCGATGGCGCTCACGTTCACGATGCCGTTGGCGTCGATGTCGAAGGTGACCTCGACCTGCGGCACGCCGCGTGGCGCGGCCGGGATGCCTGCCAGATCGAAGGTGGCCAACGTGCGGTTATCCCGCGCCATCGGACGCTCGCCCTGGAGCACGTGGACCGTGACGGTGGTCTGGTTGTCCGCCGCCGTCGAGAAGGTCTCGCTGCGCTTGGTGGGGATCGTGGTGTTGCGGTCGATGAGCGTGAACATCACGCCACCCTTCGTCTCGACGCCCAGCGAGAGCGGCGTGACGTCGAGCAGGAGCATGTCCTTCACGTCGCCGGAGAGCACGCCGGCCTGGACCGCGGCCCCGAGGGCGACCACCTCGTCGGGGTTCACCCCCTGGTGACACGACTTCCCGAAGAACTTCTCCACCGACTGCTGCACCAACGGCACGCGGGTCGAGCCGCCCACCAGGATGACCTCGTCGACATCGCCGGGGGCCTTGCCCGCGTCTTCGAGCGCCTTGCGCACCGGCCCGAGCGAGCGCTCGACGAGCTCTCCGACGAGCTGCTCGAACTTGGACCGCGTGAGCCGCAGGTTGAGGTGCTTCGGCCCCGTCCCGTCCGCCGTGAGGAACGGCAGGTTGACGTCGGTCTCGGGCACGCTCGACAGCTCGATCTTCGCCCGCTCCGCCGCCTCCTTGAGCCGCTGGAGGACCATTCGGTCCTCGCGCACATCGACCCCCGACTCCTTCTTGAACTCGTCGGTGAGGTAGTCGATGACCTTCTGGTCGAAGTCGTCACCGCCGAGGTGCGTGTCACCGTTGGTGGCGACCACCTCGACGATGCTGTCGCTGACCTCGAGGATCGAGATGTCGAAGGTGCCGCCGCCGAGGTCGTAGACCGCGACGAGCTCCTCCTTGTCCTTGTCGAGCCCGTAGGCCAACGCCGCCGCCGTGGGCTCGTTGACGATGCGCTTGACGTCGAGGCCCGCGATGCGGCCAGCGTCCTTGGTGGCCTGACGCTGGGCGTCGTTGAAGTAGGCCGGAACGGTGACGACCGCCTCCGTCACGTCGTGCCCGAGGTACTTCTCGGCGGCGGCCTTCAGCTTCTGAAGGATCTTCGCGCTGACCTCGGGGGGGGCGAGCCGCTTGCCGTCGGCCAACTCGACCTCGGCCATGCCACCGCTACCACCCGCCATCTTGTAGGCGACGCGGCCGGCCTCGGACTCGGCCTCCGCCCAGCGGTGGCCCATGAAGCGCTTCACGCTCGACACGGTGTTGTCGGGGTTGGTGATCGCCTGCCGCCGGGCCACCTGGCCGACGAGGATCTCGCCGCTCTTGTCCCACGCGACCACGGACGGCGTCGTGCGCGCGCCCTCTTCGTTGACGATGACCTTGGGCTCTCCGCCCTCCATGACGGCAACACACGAGTTCGTGGTGCCGAGGTCGATGCCGATGATCTTCCCCATCATTGCCTCCTCGGGATACGGAAATACTGTTTGGTTTTAAGGCCCTACCTGCGTGGATGCTTGGTAGAACCCTGCGTCGAAGCGAATCTAATCACCCCGGAGGAGCTGTCAAGGGCGCGGCGACCGCGGCCTCCCCGGCCTGCACGCTCCGCCAGTGCCAGTACCAGCCCGCCACGGCGAGCAACGCCACGACGAGCAACGTGAGCGCCACGCGCAGCCCCACATCGGAGCTCCAACTCGACAGGGGCGGCGCGTCGATCCCGAGGTCCCCGTCGCCGAGCTCGCCGTCGAGCGGATGGGTGCGGCCGACAGGCTCCTCGCGGGGCGGGTTTGGCTGGAGATCGACCGGCATCTCGATGTCGTCGAGATCGACGTCGATCTCCATCGGCATCGCGTCCGGCTCGTCCATCTCCGCCGGCAACGCGCTGTGCACAGGCGCCCGCGCGGGCACCGGGGTGGTCGCGATCTCGGGCGTCGGTCGCGGGGGGACGCGCGGCGCCGGCGTCTGCGCCGCGCGCAACTCGGCGCCGGTCCCCGTCACCCCGAAGCCGGCGATGCCGGAGTCGCCGTAGACCACGCGCATGAAGCCGTTGAGCCGCTTGGGGCTCAGGTTCAGGCCCTCGACACGGGCAAAGTCCTCGACATCGCCGAGCAGCGCTTCGGCCCGTTGATAGCGCCGCTCGGGTGACTTCGCAGACGCCCGCCGGCAGATGTCGTCGAGGGTCTTGGGCAACCCCGGGACACGGTCGCGGAGCCGGGGCAGCGGGTCCTCGCGGATCGCGCGCATCGTCGCGAAGTGCGTGTCCCCCTCGTAGGGGTTCGACCCCCCGATGAGCTCGTAGAGGACGGTCCCGAAGGAGAACAGGTCGGAGCGGGCGTCGACCGATCCCCCCGCCGCCTGCTCCGGGCTCATGTAGCGATAGGTCCCCACGAAGCTGCCCGAATCATCCCCGCGCACGCTGGTCGTCGCCCGGGCGATGCCGAAGTCGACGAGCTTCACCATGCCCGAAGCGGAGACCAGCACATTGCTGGGGTTCACATCGCGGTGGACCATCCGCAGCGGCGCGCCATCGAAGTCGCTGGCGGTGTGCGCATAGTCGAGCCCGTCGGCGACGGCCCGCAGCACCTGCACGCTCAACTCCAGGGGGATGCGCTGCGCCAGGCAACCGCGGGCGATGGTCTGCACCGCCTCGGGCCGCGACGACTCGCTGGACACCACGTAGCAGCCATGGCCTCGCCCGCTGCCCTGGGCGAGCAGCACCGTGCGCAGCAGCTCGGGGTGCTGCGACTGGACCGTGTGCAGCAGCGGATCGCGGATGGGTCCCAGGAGCGACCCGTCGATCACCGCGAGGTCGACCGCCCCCTCCGCCGAACGCGCCTCGACCCCCGCCGTCCCCGCCGCCGCCCCCACATCGACGCCGAGCCCCGCCAGGGCGTTGCCGATGGCCTCGCGGGTCGCGGCGTCGGGGTGCGCGACCAGGACGCGGCGCCGCCGCTTCCCCGCGGCCCGCGCGAGGCGACCGAGATCGATCCCCGGCAGATACTCCATGGCGATGTAGGCGTGGTCGCTCTCGACCCCAACCTCGTGGATCTGAACGATGTGCCCGTGGTGAAGGTGGGCCGCGAGCCTGGCCTCGTCCAACAAGAGCTGCACGAACTCGGGCTGCTCGGCGAGGTGCGGCAGGATGCGCTTGATGGCGAGGTGCCGCGCGAAGCCGTCCACCCCGTGGCGCCGGGCGAGGAAGATCTCGGCCGTCCCGCCCATCGCGATGCGTCGCAACAGCGTGTAGTGGCCGAAGGCTTCGGGCTCCATCGCGACCTCAGCTCGGCGGGGCCGCGTCCGGTACCATCATCTCAGCGGCCGCATCAAGCGGCGTCGAGTCGACGGGACGGGCGTCTTCGGCGGGGACATCCCCGGTGTCGGCCTCGGGGGCGCCGTCGATGGGCCCCATGTCGGCTGAAGGGCCATCGGATTCGGGCCCGTCGGCGAACGCCGCGTCGAGGGCACCGACGTCTGGCGCCACGACCGCCGCGTCGGGCGCGGGGCCGTCCGTCACCGCGACGTCGGCCAGGGCCATGTCCGGCGTGGGGACCTTGCCATCGAGGGGCGCGTCCACCGGCTCGAAGTCCAGGAGCCCGCCGTCAGGTGTCGCGTCGCTCGACGCCGCTGCGTCCATGCGCAGCCGTGGCGCCACGGCGTCCGGGAGGAGCGCCGCCTCGACGCAGCTCTGGGCCACGCACCGCTCGTCGTGAAAGCAGTCTGAGGCGGACGTGCACGAGCGCCCGGGCAGATCCGGTTGGCATCCCCCCAGCGCAAGGGCCAGAACGGTGCGGCAGACCAAGCGACGCAGTGAAATGCGTGCCCGCCGGCCGAGTTCAAGGCGCGAAGCCGTAGCGATATCCGAAG
>CAYOBQ010000179.1:0-20273 GCA_964402225.1 uncultured Nannocystaceae bacterium
TCGGATATCGCTACGGCTTCGCGCCTTGAACTCGGCCGGCGGGCACGCACATCACCTGGTCGCCTGGTCTGCCGCGGTGTCCTAGCGACCTTCGGTCGTGCAGCGGCCGTGGTCGGCGCCGGGCTGGATCGCGCAGCGAAGATCCGCTCCGCAGGCCGGTGAGCGTTCCGGCAGGCAGGGAGAGCCGGGGAGCAGCGGGTAGTCGGGGGGAGGGAAGTCCCCGCCCGTCAAGAAGAGGCGATCGATGGGGACCACCACCAGCCGGCCCTCGGACCAACCTACGCCGGCGACGTCCCAAAACGCGTGCCCGTCTCCGAGTCGGCGGTTGGTGGACTCCCAGGCGAGCCGGTCATCGAGGAAGACACGCACGCTCGCGGTGGCGTGCCATTCGTAGGGTCGGCGCTGCAAGACGCCGATGCGATAGAGCCCGTCGCGCCGGCCGAGGCGGTCGAGCAACACATTCTCGACGCCCGGTGCGCGGCTCGCGTCGGCGTCGTGTACGGGGTCGTCTTCGGCGCTGCCGGGATCGTCCCAGGGCTGCGTCGGTCGCTGTGCGCTGCACGAGAGGGCGGGGTGGTCCCAGGCGTCACCGGCGGGGTGGAGCAGGTGCAGGTCGAGATCGGTGGGCGTCTCCCGGGCAGGTGGGGGGGCGTCAGCGGCGACGTCCCACACGAGCTGCACTTGCAGGTCGCCTGGGCAGGGACACGCTTCGGTGTAGATTCGTACGGCCTGGGGCGGGCAACCCGAGGCGGCGGGCGGGGTGATCGCCGCCTCGAAGCCGTATCGGCCGGGCAGGTCGATCAGAAACAGAGCCGTCGGCGTCTCGGCGGCGTCGGGCTCAGCGTCGCGCTCCACGGGCTGGGTCACCGAGCCCGCGGGCCGAGCGACGACCGTCCAGCGGACCAACGCGCCCTTGGGATCGATCGTGGGCGGGGCCCGCGCGTCGAGGAGGAGCTGGTCACCGGGGGCGGCCAGGGCGGGCGCTCGGGTGCCGTCGACGACGGCCGTCCATGGGGCGCAGGCGTTGACCGCCCATCCTCCGTGCCCCCCCAAGGCCACCTCGATTCGGGGCCGCCGCGGATCGTCGGTGTGCACCACGAGTCGCCCCGCGTAGGCGTGCCCCGACACGAGCGGGCGGAACTCGATCTCGATCCTCGCCGCGTCGTCGCCGGTGGGCGCTCGCACGAGCTCACTCACGAGGTCGAAGCCGTCGCCCTCGACATCGAGGGCGGTGATCTCCACCCCGCGCGCGGCGCAGCCGTGAAGCTCGACGGTCCGTCGCTGCGTGCGGCCGGGGACGACGTCACCAAAGCTGACGTGGGTGGCAGACGCTTTGATACACGCCGGCGCCGGGAGCTGTTTCGGGGCGCGGGAGGGCGTGAGGAGATCTCCGGAGCGCGCCGGCACGACCGCGGGCTCGGGGTGGTGCGGATCGAGCACGACGTCGTTGCATCCGAAGAGGAGCACCCAGCACCAGATTCTGCGCGCGTCGGTCACGGGCCTCCGAGCTCGGGCAGCTCTCGGCGCAAGCGCTCGGCCCGACGGCTCTGGGGAAAGCGTCGGAGAAAGCGGTGCCCCGCGTCAACCGCGGCGTCTCGTTGGCCTTGTCGCGCGCGGACCAGCGCCAAATGGAAGAGCGCCTCCTCGAGCAACGCGCCGTCCGGTCTACGGGCGGCGTAGCGCTCAAGCCGAGCGGCGGCCCCATCGAGGTCGCGGCCCTCGGCGATCAGCGCCAGCGCGTCGCGGAGGCCAGCGTACTCGCCGTCGGGCGGTGTCGGCGCGGCGCCGCAGAGCCGGCGGCGGTCGCCGGCCGTGAGCACAAAGACGCGGCCGTGGGTCACCCGCACTCGGCCCTCGCTCACGCTCACCGTCGTGCAGTCGGGGGTGGCGTCGACCGCGAAGCTGGTGCCCACCACCTCCACCAGGACATGGGCGGTGCGGACCCGGAAGACGCCGCCTCCCGTCAGCGGCTCGACGTCGAAGCGGGCGCGGCCGTCGAGGGTGATCTCCGTGCGACCCTCGGCGGGGGTGTCGACCTTCACGATGGCGTCGTCGGCGGCGGTGATTCGGTGGGGCCCGGCCTCGACGACGCGCTCGCGGGGCGCGGGCGTAGCGGTCGGAGTCGGTGGTCGCGCGGCGACGGATGCGGGCTGCGGCGGGGGGGCGCTCACGGGTCTCACCGCCAGGAAGAGCAGGCCCGCCGCGAGGGCGGCGCCCAGGGCGAGGGGCCAACGCGGGCGTCGCGGTGCCCGTGTGGCCGCGCCCGTCGCGATGCGTTGCGCGACCGAGTCAGGCGGGCTCGCGTCCCGCAGCGACTCCAGCTCCGGGAGGGGGTCGTCTTCGTGCATCATCAGCTCCTCACCGGGGCGCCCGCTGGCGCTTGGTCGGCCCACAGCTTCTTGAACGCGGCACGGCCCAGACGGATGCGGCTCGCCACGGTGCCCGGGGCGATCCCCACCATCGTCGCGACCTCCTCGCGGGTGTAGCCGCAGACATCGCTCAGCATCAGCACCTCCGACTGGGCGTCTGGGAGCCGCGCGAGACAGGCGCGGACGGCGAGCTCGGTCTCGCGCCCCGGGCGGGGTCCCTCGAAGGCGGGCTCGATCGGTCGGGCGGCGGGCAAGACCCGGCGCAACCAGACGAGGCGGCGCATATTCGCCACGATCCGCCGGGTGATCTGGTAGAGCCAGGAGTCGAAGGCGCGGGCGTTGGCGCAGCGCGCGATGCGGCGATGGGCCGTCGCGAGGGCCTCCTGGGCGGCGTCTTCGGCCTCCGGCGGTCGCAGCCCACGCAGCACGGCCCAGCGATAGACGGTGCGCGCGTAGGCCGCGAAGACCTCGGCCCACGCGGCCTCGTCTTGGGCCTGGCACCGCTCGAAGAGCTCCGGCGTCACTCGCCTACCGCCACCGCCAACGCCAGGCGCGCGCTCACGACGTTGAGCTTCACGCAGCGCTCCGTCTCCGCGTCCATGCACACCCTCGGGCCCAGCGGCGACCACGCGGCCTCGGCCCGGAGCGTCGCGCCCACCCCCGGGGTCGCCAGGCTCAGCGCGGTGCCAGCGACCCCGCCGAGGCTCGAGGCGGTCGATACGGGGAGGTTGGGTCGATCGATCCGCTGCGGTCGCATCATCTCCCCCAGCGCGCCCAGGCGCCCGCGGAGCATCCACGGGCCCGACTGCCACAGCGCTGGGCGCCAACCCGTCCCCAGCGACGCCCCGTGGGTCGTCACCGTCGCCCCCTCGTAGTGCCACGTCGTCGGCGCCTGCCACGCCGCCTCCGCGTAGAGCGCGCGCCACCGCACGTCCCCGCCGAGCTCCGCCGCCAGCAGGCTCGGCCAGCGCCAGCGGCCCGACGCGAAGGCCGACACCGCCACCGGATCTTTGGGCGGCGGGGTGGGCGCGCTCCAGGTGAGGCGCACCGGCGGTTGGGCTTCGGGGTCGATCTTTGGCGCGGGTTCGGGGGGCGGCGGGGGCTCCAGAGCGAGCGCCGGCTCGGGCGCAGGCGCGGGCTCCGGGTGTGTCGACACGACCGGGGGTGGAGCTGGCGCCGGCTTCTGCGTGGCGCGGCGGCGCGGCGGCCGGGTCGGCGGGGCCGCTTCGGGGCTCGCCGCGGTCCGCACGGGCTCCGCGGCGCCGAGACGGTCCTCCACGAGCAGCGCGTCGAGCAGCACGGCGAAGGCGCCGAGCCGGTCGGCCGTCGCGAGGCGGGAGAGGGGACGCTCCGCCCCCGTGATCCAGGGCACGCCCCGCGCGAGCACCGCGCCGCCTGGCGTGGCGAGCTCGAAGCGCACACGCACGCCGTCGCCGACGAAGCGTCCCCGGTAGACTCCGTCGCAGTCGGCGCGGACGGTCCCCATCCGAACCCAGCCGGACAGCGCGTCCACCGCGGCGAGCTCCAGCGGATCGTTGACCGCGCACAGCCCGACGCTCGGTTTCGTCCACCCGGTCGAGCAGATCGAGAGCAGAAGAATCAGCGGGCTCGCACACCTCACGCATCCATCTTCGCACCAAAGCTACGGGAGCGCCTGTAGTCGTCCGCCGTCGGGCCCCCAGAAGACGTCGGCCACCTCCCAGAAGTCGTCCGTGCGTTCGAGCCGATGCACGTACTCCGCCGCCAGCACGCCGCCGAAGAAGACGCGGACGGTGGCGATGCTCGCCCCGAAGCCCTCGCCGCTACCGAAGTCCATGTCGCGGAAGTAGTGGACGCCGATGCGGTATCCGCGGGCGCCCGTGACCTCTGGATCCTCGATACGGGTATTCTCGGGTCCCGCGCCGTTGACGTCGTCGATGTCGAGGTCTGGATCGCCCGCCGGTCCGGCCGGTCCCCAGTCGGGGTGGGGGTTGCCGAAGTAGCAGTCGAGGGGAGCCTCGTCCCAGAACCCGTCGGCGTGGCGGACGTGGAGATCGACGTCGGTCCCGGTCTGGTCGGTCTGGTCGTCGTCACCAGGCGTGTCCCAGGTGAGCTGCACGTGGATCTCGCCGGTGGCGATCGCGTCGATGACGACCAACGCGTCGGTGTCGCCGCACATCGGGCTGGGGGCGGAGACGCCGAGGGCGTCGGTGGCGCGCAGCTCAGCGACGTAGCGCCCGACCAGCGTGGGCCAGAGGAAGGCGGTGGGCGTCGCGTCGTCGTCGTCGGGACCCTCCGCGGCCGGGTCGTTGAGCGCCCACGGTCGCTCGATCACCCGGGCGACGCCTCCCTGGGGCTGCTCGACCAGGGTCCAGTTGTAGCTGAGCTGTGCGTCGGGGCCGTCGGGATCCGTCGACATCGACGCATCGAGGTACACCGGGTCGAGGACTCGAACGGTGCGGTCGCGGACGCCGGGGTGGGGGATGGGGCAGGCGTTGTGGACCCCGCGGCCGACGATCGGGACGGTCACCGACGGGTTGGCCGGATCGTTGGTCTCGAGGACGAGTTGGCCACGGTGGACCTGCTCCGAGCGGGGTGAGAAACGAACCGGCAGCTCGGCGCCGGCGGGCTCGCCGCCGGGATCGAAGGCGGGCAGCTCGAAGGGCTCGGCCTCCACCTCGAAGACCCCGTCTGAGTCGACCAGGCGCACACCGGAGACGTGGAGGGGCTCACCGCCGCAGCTCTCGACCCACAGCGGTCGGGTCGTCGTTCGCCCGACGAGCGCCGCGGGGAACTCGACGGCGGCGGGGCGCACGCTCACGCAGGGGGAGGCGCCGTTCGCGCTGAGATCGACGATGACCGTCGGGGTCACGGGATCGTCACTCTCGAGCACCAGCTCGGCGCTCGCGGGGCCTTCGTGGCTCGCGGCGTAGCGGATGGTGAGCGGCAACACCTGACCCGGTCGGAGCGGTCGCTCGACGGCCCCGCTCACGGCGAAGCCGTCGCTGCCGTTGATCCGGGGGGGGCCGAGCTTCAGCGCGGCGGTGCCGACGCTGGTGACGAAGATCTCCGCCTCGGCGACTTCGCCTACCGGGATGCGGCCGAGGTCGACGTCGCGGGGGGAGACGTGGATCTCCTTTCTGGTGGCGTCGCCGACGATCGGCAGCGTGTGCTCGCGCCCGTCGTTGCTGATGAAGCGGAGGGTGCCGCTGGGCTCGGCGCCGTCCGCGCGGGGGGCGAAGTTCGCGATGAAGCGCACCTGGCCGCCCGGCGGGATCTCGATGACGGTGGGGAAATGGTGCTCGCCGTCTGCGTCGACCGCGACGTACTCGCGGGGGTCGCCGTGGGCCTGCCAGAACAGCGTGAGCCCCGGGGAGAGGGTCGCTCGCAGGCCGGCGAGCCGGGCCGTGCCGGCGCCGGTGTTTCGCAGCTCGATTGCGCGGTCGGAGGACTCCCCCGCGGCCAGCGGCCCGAAGGCGAACTGCGGGGGGCTGGGATCGAGGCTCGGCGACTCGAAGGTGTCGATCTCGTCGGGCGAGCAGGCGCAGGCGGCGATCGCGACCAGCGTAGCGATGCGGAACATGGGGTGGTCTCCCGTTCGGTTGGGGTTCGACCAATAGATGTGGGGCCCGCGCCCGCCTGATCAGCGGCTCAGCGCTTCGGTGATTTGGGAGACCATCCCGCGAGGTCCCTGGCGCACCAGAGAAGCCAGGAGGAGGGCGGCCAGGACGGCGAGGGATGCGACCTGCCACCACGCGGGCTCGACGTGCTCCGCGCCGCGAAGGGCGAAGCCCGTGGGGTCGACGAGGGCGTCGACCCCCCAGCCCGTGGCGATGGCGAGGCCGGTGACTGTGAGCCCGAAGATGACCGCGACCCGGCGCCCGTGCAGCCCGCTCAGCACGCCGAAGGTCGTGGCATTGGTGGCTGGCCCGGTGAGCAAGAAGGCGAGGGCGGCGCCCCCTGACACGCCCTTGTTGATCAGCAGAGCGGCGAGGGGGGTCGCCCCCGAGGCGCAGACGTAGAGCGGGATGCCGATGACGGCGAAGAGGGGCACTTGCAGTGCTGGCGGAAGCGCAGCCAGCGCCCCATCCGTGAGGATCGGCTCGAAGAAGGCGGCGGTGGCGAGGCCCAACAGGATCCACGGCAGCGTGTGGTCCACCAACTCGCCGAGGCCGTAGCGCATGCCGGCGGCGAGACGCGCACGCAGGGGGTCGGTGCGGACCTCGTCGGGGAGGGGACTCGGCCGCGGGCTCGGCGGGACGAAGGCCGCGACGATCCACGCCGCGACCAGCGCCACCAGGGCGGCGGCAACGACCCGGGCGATCGCGAGCTCGGCGCCGAGGAGGGGGATCGAGATGAGGACCGCGTCGAGGCCCAGCTCCGGGGTGGCTATGAGGAAGGCGAGGCCGGCGCTCGCCGGGACGCCTGCGCGCGCGAGCGAGTGGTAGAGCGGGAGGACGCCGCAGGAGCAGATGGGCAGCGGGAGTCCGAAGAGCATGCCACGTCCGGCTTGGGAGACGGGGCCGCCGCGGCTCAACCAGCTCGTCGCCGCGGGCGCGACAAGCGCGCGTAGGAGCCCGGCGCCGAGGTAGGCCACGAGGAGAGCGGGGGCGCTCGCCAGCGCCAGTTCGAGGAAGGCGCCGCCCGCGCCGCCCGCGTGGGGGTCGTCGTGGCCGAGCATCACGAGGGTGAGCACGCCCGCGGCGGCGCCGACGGCCGATGCCCATCGAGGGTCGGTGGGGTGGTCGTGGTCGTGGTCGTGGTCGTGGTCGTGGTCGTGGTCGTGGCGGCCACCGTGGACAACGACGTGGACGAGGGAGCCGATGACCAGGGCTTGGAAGACCGCCATCCCTTCGCCGGCCGCCCCCGCGACGAAGAGGTCGCCGAGACCGAAGCCGACCGCCGTAGCGCCAGCCACCATCGCCAGGACGGCCCAAGCGGCGCGCGCGCTCCAGGCCTCCCGCGCCGCCCACCACAGCAAGAGCCCCATCGGTAGCCGATGGACGACCACCGCCGCCCCGAGATGAGCGTCGCCCGAAGCGAGCGCCGCGCCGTCGACGCCCGCGTGGCCCGCCAGCCCGACGAAGGCGAGCATGAGGACGACGCCGTGGGCGCGGTGCAGCAGGCGCTCGACGATCAGGGGGAGGGCGAAGCCGAGCCCAGCGGCTCCCGCCGCCCACCAACCGCCGTCGGCCACGCTCTCCGGCAGCACGTGGAGCAACGCCAGCCCGCCGATGGCGACCACGACGTAGGCGTCCAGGGCGTCGGTGAATGACGCGAAAGAGGCCGCGATCCGGTCCACGAGCGGCGCCACCAGCAGGGCGATCAGGCTCCCGACGAAGAGCCCCGTCACCGGGCGGTCTCCCGTGGATTTCGTCGGGCGGCGCGCACAGCGCGCTTCTACGCGCCGCCTCGACGACCGTCAACCGCGCTGGGACCCCGTCGTTGATCTCGGTGGGTTTGGGGGGTAGTAGTCCTCGGCACCTTCCGGGGTCCACTCATGTTCACCGCGTACGCTGCCCTCGCGGGTGGTCTCATCCTGCTCGTGCTGGCCTCCGACTGGCTGGTGGACGGCGCGGTCAGCATTGCCGGACGCCTGGGGGTGCCCACGCTCGTGGTCGGGATGACCATCGTCGCGTATGGCACCAGCTTGCCGGAGTTCGTGGTCTCGGTGCTCGCGTCCTACCGAGGGGTGGTCGACTTCGCGATCGGGAACATCGTGGGGAGCAACGTGGCCAACATCGGGCTGGTGTTGGGCGCGGTCGCGCTGGTGGCGCCCTTCGCGGTGCACAGCCGGCTGCTCTTCAGCCGAGATCTCCCGCTGTTGGGGGTCGTGACCTGCCTCGCGGTGCTGTTCTTCCTGGACGACGTCGTGCAGCAGTGGGAGGGGCTGCTCCTGCTGGGGTTGGCCGTCGTCTTCACGGTCCTCAGCCTGCGCTCACCGGGGGAGCCCAGCGAGGAGGTCGAGGAGGAGGAGCCGGAGATCGTGCCCTCGTCGGTCGGCAAGGCGGTCTTCATGCTCCTGGTGGGCATGGGCGGACTGATGAGCGGCGCGCACTTCATGGTCGACGGTGGCACCGAGATCGCGAAGCACTTCGGAATCAGCGAGCGCGTGATTGGGCTCACGATCGTCGCCATCGGGACCTCGCTGCCGGAGCTCGCCGCGAGCATCGCCAGCGCGGTGAAGGGCTATCCCGCGATGGCGGTGGGCAACGTGGTGGGGAGTTGCTTCTTCAACCTGGCCTTCGTACTCGGAGCCGCCGCGTCGATCCAGGTGATCCCGGTGACCCTCTCATCGATGGTCGGCGATCTCTCGGTGATGGGCGGCCTCACGGTCTTGATGTGGCTGATGTTGCGCACCGGGCGCCGGCTCACGCGTGGCGAGGGGGCTACGCTGATGTTGCTGTACGCCGGGTTCCTGGCCTACCTGGTGGTGACCACCGCCCGCACGATGGCCTGATCTACTGCATCAGCCCCCAGCCGGCCCGGTCGTTCTGCTCCTTGAGGCGCAGTCGGGCGCGGTGGAAGCGGCTCTTCAGCGCGGGAAGTGAGAGGCCGGTCTCTTCCGAGAGATGTTGGAGCGACAGCCCGTCCACGAAACGGCGAACGAAGAGCTCGCGGTCCCCGTCGCGGAGCTCGGCGAGGAAATCGTCGGTCAGCGTCAGCAGCTCGCGCTGGGCGGCGATTTGCTCGGGATGGGGGTCGGCGCTGGTCGCGGCGGGTGAGAAGATCTCCGCGGTCGGTACCAGGCGCTTCTCCCGTCGGTGTCGGAGCAGCGCCGTGTTGAACACGATGCGGCCCACCCAGCTCCCGAAGCGCGCCTCCGAACGGAACTGGCCGATGCGGCGGATCACGTTGAGGCAGGCCTCTTGGGTGACGTCCTCGGCCTTCGTGGGGTTGCGCGTGACCTTCAACGCGAGGTGGTACATCTGGCGGTAGTGGGCCCCGAGGAGCCGGTCCATCACCTCGAGTTCGCCCGCTTGCGCGCGCTCGACCAGGCTGGCTTCTTCCTCGCGGGTCAGGTGCGGCTCGTTGTGCGTAATCATGGCAACCCTCACCTTGCGTTAGGTTTCGAGCTACACGCTGCGCACCGCTAGCCGGTTGTCAAGGCGGTTCGATACAGATTCTCGGGCTACAGGAAGGTTTCGATCGTTCGCATCAAATCGATGCGGGCGACGAGGTCTTGGATGTAGTCGAGCTTGTCGACCTGCACGACCAGGGTGGGGGACCGGTCGTAACGACCGAACCAGTCCTCGTAGAGGGCGTGGAGGCGCTTGATGTACTTGAGGGGGATCGCCTGCTCCTCGGGGCGACCGCGGTAGCGGATTCGACGACGGACGGTGCGCACCTCGGCCCGTAGGTAGATCATGAGATCCGGCGGCCTCAGGGTGCGCACGATGGCTCGGTAGAGGTCGCGGTACGCGGCGTACTCGGCGTCGCTCATGAGCTTCGTGCGGTACAGGTTCTCGGCGAAGACCTCGGCGTCCTCGTAGATCGTGCGGTCCTGGACCACCGTGCCGGGGTGGTCCGCGAGCTCCTGGTGCAGCCTGAACTTGTGGGTGAGGAAGAAGATCTGGCTGTGGAAGGCCCAGCGGCGCATGTCGCCGTAGAAGTCCGTCAGAAACGGGTTGTCGGCGTTCGGCTCGTGGAACGGCGTGAGCCCATACTGGTAGTGCAGGAAGTCGGTGAGCGTAGACTTCCCGGCGCCGATGTTTCCGGCGATGGCGACGTATTTTCGGGGTCCCGCCACGGGCTCTACCGAGGGAGCTGGCAGGTGGGGAAGCCGGCGGCCTCGTCGGGGAGACACTGCGTGCCCCCTTCGCAGTCCGCGTAGGCGACCAGGTCGGGACCGCACCGCGAGCCGATCGCGTAGGTCAGCGAGAGCCCGAGGACGTAGTCACCGAAGCTCCCGTCGCCAAACCCGTCCACGAAGAGGAAGACCTCACCGGGCTCGATGTGGAAGGCGACCTGGCTCTGCAGGCCGTCGAAGTCGTCGTTGCACTCGAACTCGGTGGAGAGGTTCGGTACGCAGGGGTCGAGGTCGGGCACGCAGACCCCGTTCCCGCAGAGGTCCCCGAAGGGGCAGTCCGCGTCGTCGACGCACGCGTCGGCGTCGGCGTCCGGCTCCCGTGCCGCGTCGGGCTCCGGCGCGGCGTCCAGGTCCGGCGCGGCGTCGGGCACCCCGGCGTCCCTCGGCGCACCGTCGGCCACGGCGTCGGCGAGTCCCTCGTCGGGCACCTCGACGGCGGCGTCCGGCTCGGGCGGCGGCGGGGCCGGGGCCTCGCACACCGTCAGCGCTTCGCAGCGAGAGCGTGCGTAGAGCACCGTGTCGAAGCCGCTCCCGGCGGTGGTCGCTCGGAGCTGTGCGGCGTAGGGCACCCGCACTCGGAAGGCGGCGTCCGGTGCCTGGCCGAAGCCGCACGTGCCGGTGAATTGGTGGGCCATGCCCTGGGTGCTGCCACGCACCTCGGCGGCGTCTTCCGGGAAGGCCGGCTGCTCGCGCTCGCACGGCAAGCGCTCATCGGGATCGGCGGCCGAGGTGCAGCCATCGTCGCCGGCGCCGCCCGCGTAGTCGATCGCGCCGTCGTCGTCGTTGTCGACGCCGTCGCCGCACTCCGGCACCGGATCTGGATCGACCTCGCTCGGGTGGTTCCGCGCGGGACACCCGGGGTCGTTGGGGAAGTCGATGTGTCCGTCACCGTCGTTGTCCATGCCGTCTCGGCAATGCGCGACGTTGAACTCGTTGTCGCGCTCGGGGTCGTCGACGCACCCCGGGTCCTCCAGATCGGCGAGGCCATCGTTGTCGTTGTCGCAGCCGTCACTGCATTGGGGCTCGTGCAGGAGCTCCGTCCGGTCGTCCGGGCATGCGCAGCCCCGGTCGGCGTTTCGATCGCGGAAGCCGTTCCCGTCGCGATCGAAGTCGAGGGCGCCATCTTCGTCGTTGTCGACTCCGTCGCGGCACTCCGGCGCCTCGCTTGGATCCGCCACCCCCTCACACTGCCCGTCGTCGGGCCAGTCGATGGCCCCGTCCTCGTCGTCGTCGATCCCATTGCCGCAATCGGGCGGGGCCCCACCGGGGTCACGCTCGTCGTCGTCGCGGTCGCCGGTGCACCCGGGCTCGGCCGGCCAGTCGACGACGCCGTCCCCGTCGTTGTCTTCCCCGTCAGCGCAGGCCGAGGGGGCGCAGACGAAGCCCGCTTCACCCCGGTCCCGGCACGCCAGCCCGTCTCCACAGACGTAGCCCCCGCGCCCCTCACAGTTGGCGCCCTCCGCGAGGAAGGCGCTCACCTCGAGGCGCCAGATTCCCGACGTATCCCCCCGGGCCCCGTCGACGAAGATCCAGAGCTCAGCCCCGGCCGCCTGGGGTCCCAGGCGCACGACGGACGTCCCACCGGGACCTCCGTCGTCGTCGCAGGCGAGGGCCTCGTCGACGGGCGCGTCGCAACGGTGACGCACGTGGAGGACGGTGTCGTAGGCGGTCCCGCGGGTGGTCAGGACCATCCGCTGGAGCGGTCGATCCTCCGCCACCCGCCACACCAGCACGCTCTCGGGCCCGGAGAACGCGCCGCACTGCGCGCGGAACTCGTTGGGCTCTCCGTCGGTGTTTCCCCGGGCGTTCTCGAGCCCCGTGATCTCCACCGGCTCGAGGCCCACGCAGGGGTCGGACTCGGTGGGGTCGGCGGCGAAGGTGCATCCATCGACGTCGTCGGGGTAGTCGGTCTGCCCGTCCTCATCGTTGTCGACCCCGTCGCCACACTCGGGGGGCGGGTTGGGATCGGTCTCGTCGGGATCGCGGGGACGTTCGCACCCGGGGTCGTTCGGATAGTCGACGGCGCCGTCCTCGTCGTTGTCCATCCCGTCGCGGCACGCCTCGACGTTGAACTCGTTGTCGCGCTCGGGGTCGCCCTCACAGCCGGGATCGGCCAGATCGGTGAACCCGTCGCGGTCGTTGTCGCGTCCGTCCCGGCATTGTGGCGGTCGGCGCTCCTCGTCGTCCGCCGCCGACTCGCACCACTCGTCGTTCGGGTAGTCGGAGAGCCCGTTCCCATCGTTGTCGAGCCCGTCGGCGCACTCGGGCGTGGGCTGCGGGTCGACTTCGTCGTCGTCGTCGGGAGAGGCGCAGCCCGGCTCGTTCGGGAAGTCGACGCGTGCGTCTCCGTCATTGTCCTGGCCATCGCTGCACGCCGCCGGCGCACAGGTGCCCCCGCGGCAGACGCGCCCGGGCGCGCACCCCAGCGGCGCCTCGGCGCCTTCGCAGGGCCGCCCATCGGCGAGCTCGGCGCGCACGTTCAGGACGAAGCCGCCGGCCTCCTCGAGGAACCCATCGACCACCACGATGTAGTCGCCCATCGCCGGTCGCTCGATGTCGACGGCCGAGGTGCGCACGTCCTCGGTGGCGTCGTCGTTGCACGCGATGGGCTCGATCCCCTCGGCGGGGCACTCCCGGTAGATCGCGAGCTGGGTGTCGAAGAGGCTCCCAGCGGTGTCGAAGTGCAGCCGCTCGACGTCGTCGCGGAGGGTGAAGCGGAACAGCGCCTCCGGCGCGCGATTGGTGCGGCAACTGTCGAGGACGGCCGGGGCACCGGCGGTGCTCCCCTCGAAGCGACCGCGCTCGCTCGCGTCGATGACCTCGTGCGGCAGCCCCTCGCAGGCCGAGGCCTCGGAGGGGTCCCGCGGCGAAGCACAGCCCGGGTCGTCGGGATGGTCGATGCGCCCGTCCCCGTCGTTGTCGGCCCCGTCCCCGCAAGCGAGCGCCTGGGGATCTTCCTCGTCGTCGTCGGCGGGCGACTCGCATCCCGGATCGGCGGGATAGTCGACGGCGCCGTCCCCGTCGTCGTCCGCCCCGTTGTCGCAGGCGGTCGTCGGCCCGGTGTCCGGCGGAAGGTCGGGCACCGCGTCCATCGCCACCGCGGCGTCGGTCACCTCTTCGTCAGGCGTCGTCAGCGGCCCATCGGCGGAGACTGAGGTGTCCGCCGCATCGATCAGTCGGGCGACGTCGAGGGGGCCGTCACCGACCTCGATCAACGTGGGCTGCTCGTCGTCGTCGCAACCGCCGAGCAAGAACAGGCTGACCGCGAGCGCGATCCGTCGCATCAACTCCCCTCCGGTGAAGATGGGCTCAGTCCGTATACCTGCGTGGTAGGGTCGCGCGCTACGGACGCGGGGGATTCGATGCGCTGGAGTGCGTGTCTGTTGTTGCTCGTCGCGGGTTGCGATGAGCAGTTGCCTGATGTCGCGGCGGATGGCGCCGTGGACGGAGCTGGCGGCGCGGTGGTCGATGGCGGTGTCGAAGGGGGCGACGACGCCACCTCGGACGCGGAGCCACGGCCGGACCGGGGCCTCGACGGCGCGATGGACGCGGGCAGCGCCGACGCCCGCGCGGACGTGGGCGCCGTGGACCTCGCCTTTGCCGACCAGGCGGCGGATCGGATCGTCGCTGACGCAGGGCCTCTGGACGCCGCCGCCGACACCAATCGACGAGACGCTACGCGGCCAGACGCGGCACGACCCGACGCCGGACGGCCCGACGCGGGCCCGGCGGGGAACTGCGCGCCTTGCGAGGGCGACGGAGACTGCGCAGCCCTCGGGGAGGGCGCGGTCTGCGTCGCCTTGATCGGCGACCGCTGCTCCGCGGGGTGCCAGGACAACGGCGACTGCCCGCCGCACTTTAGCTGCATCCTCGCCCAGTGCATCCCCGCCGGCGCCCGTTGTGATAGCTGCGCGGTCGAGGGCTGCGCCGACGACGAGCGCTGCAACGACTTCAACGGGCAATGCGAGCCCCTCGGCGGGCGCTGCGCCACGTGTGCCGACGACGCCGACTGTGCCGGGGCGCTGTTCTGCCGGCAGGTCGGCCTCTCACGTAACTGCGTGGCCGCCTGCGACGCGGGCGCGTGCGCCGAAGGCTTCGCCTGCACCGACGGCGCCTGCCGCCCCGAGTCGGGGGTATGTGACGTGTGCGGCGGCTGCGTCGGCGAACGTCCGGTGTGCGACGGGATCCGCCGAATGTGCCTGGCCTGCGGCGCCGGCACCCCGTGCGAGGCGCCCCTGGTGTGCACCCCGGAGGGCGAGTGCGAGCAGCCCGAGGCCGGCGTCGATTGCCTGTCGGTCCTCGATTGCCGCGACCCCGCGTGGCCGTATTGCGAAGAGGGGGCGTGCATCGCCTGCCGGGACGATCGCTTCTGCCCCGCCGGGACGAGCTGCGTCGAAGGCCTCTGCGCCGACGGCGATGCCTGCACCGGCGTGACCTGCCACGGCGAGATCGAGTGCGCGGGCGGGGTCTGCGACGGCGGCTGCCAAGCGGACGAGGACTGCGGGGACGAGGCGCTTCGGTGCAACGCGGAGACCGGCCAGTGCCACCGCGAAGACCAGCGCTGCGACCCCGAAGGGCTGACCTCGGTCTGCGCCCCTGGCGGCGTGTGCGGCGCCGATCCGCTCAACGCCAACGACACGGTCTGCAGTTGCCTGCGCGAAGACCCCGGCAACGCCCTCGAGCCGAACCAGGACCACCGCGTGCCTTGCCAGCCCGGCGGGATCTGCTTGCAGATCGGCCGGGACCCGGGCGTCTGCGTCCGGGCGCCCTGAACCGTCGCTCCGAGCGCCTCATCCATATCCATTCACGGATACCCCTGCTGCTGCATCCATTGCAGCAACGCGTACCAACCCGAGCGCTCGCAGCCCGGACCCAACAGGGCGCGGGCGTGGACCATCGCCCGCGTGACCCAGCCGCGCTCGATCATCGAGACCGCCACCTCCGACAGCCCATCGGCCGTCGCGTTCATCCAGCGCCGCGTCATCGCCGCGTCGCGCCGGGCACCACCCCTGATACACGCCATCTTCAAGACCTCCTTCCACCGGAACCACAACCACCTTCTTCGGACAATCGCGGCGCGTGTTGCGCAGAAAACGCATCAGCGGGCGAGAAAGGCCGCGGCCCGACTCTTGCTTAGCCCTTCGTTGTCGGTTGCTCGGGGGTTCGGTTGCTCGGGGGGATTCGGATGCGTCGTTGCGGTCTGGTCGTGTTGCTCTGGGCGTGCGCGGGACCCGCTGAGGACCCGGCCTTCGCCGATCACGACACGCCCCTCGATCTGGTGGAGCTGACCACCAAGTCCGGGGTCGCGGGGCTCCCTGGCAGCTTTGACCGAGACCGGGTGATGGACGACGCGTTCTTCACCGCGGCCCGCGCCGTGGACGCGCGCTCGGTCCAACGCTTCCTCGAGCGCAACCCCTACGGGCGCCGCTGCTTCCTGGCGGACGTTCGCGTCTCAGGGCGCAGCGCGGCCGACGCCATCGTCCGTGGGTCGCGGGAGCACGGAATCAACCCAGTCGTGATGCTCGCTCGGATGCAGGTCGAGAAGAGCCTCATCGCGAAGACGTCGAGCCCGGGACGCAGCTCGGTCGACTTCGCGTTTGGCTGTGGATGCCCCGATGGTCGCGCGTGCAACGAGGCCTTCCGCGGTCTCGATCGTCAGATCGCCTGCGCCGCGCGGACCCTCCGCCGCCACTTCGACGGCTCGGTCGCGGGGTCGGGCGCGTGGCGGCGAGGACGCAGCCGGAGCACCCTCGACCCGGTCCGGGTCACCCCCGCCAACCACGCTACGGCGTCACTCTACGCCTACACCCCCTGGGTCTTGCCCGGCCGTGGCGGGAACTGGTTGGTCTGGAACGTCACGACGCGGTTCGCGGCCCACTTCGAGGCGCAGGGGGTGGATCTCGGAGCGGACGGTGTCGCCGAGCCCGCCCCCGGGGCTTGGATTGGGACCCCCTGCGACCACGACACCGGCTGTGACTTCGGCGCCGAGGGCAACGGGAGCTGTCAGCGCTTCGACGGTGGCGGCATCTGCACCCTGAGCTGCGAGGGGTTGTGTCCAGATCGAGGGGGCGCTGACGCCACGTTCTGTGTGTCCGCGTCGCACTTCGGCGAAGGTGAGGACTTCGGGGTCTGCACCGTTGAGCCCACCGCGGCCAATCGTGGCTGCGCCGACCTGCCGGGGATGGCCGCCCGCCCCGCCGATCGCTATCTGGGACGCAGCGGCTCGGCCCCGACGCGAAACGACGTCTGCCTGCCCGTGGCGGCGGCGCCTGCGCCGGAACAGCCAGCGCCCCCTGAAGAGCCGCCGCCGCCCCCAGAAGAGCCTCCGGCGCCCCCCGAGGAACCACCGGCGGCTCCCGAAGAGCCACCGGCGGACCCCGAAGAGCGGCCCGAGGCCCCCCCGAGACCGATCGGCCTCTGGGTAGGCGACGCCTGCGCGCGGGATGCCGAGTGCGGGTTCATCGCCGACGGCGTCCGCGCCCGCTGCTTCCTCGAGCACGCCCCCGCCGACGGCCTTGGTTTCTGCACCCTCGATTGCCAAGGCTTCTGCCCTGACCGCGACGGGCGCACACCCACATTCTGTGCGCCCGTGCGTAGCCTCGGCGGCGCCGGCGATCGCGGCGCCTGCGCGGAGCAATCCCACGCCGCCAACCGCCACTGCGCCGCGCGCCCCGGGATGCGCGAGTTGGGCGTGCGGCGCCATGTCGGTCGCTCTCGCGCCGCCTCGCGAGAGGCTGTCGTCTGCGCCCCCGAGCTGCGAGGCGGCGGGGTCGACGCGGGCAATGGCGGTGTCTGTGAGGCTCCGGCTCTGCCCCTCAGTGACCACGGGGCCTCCTGCGCCGGGGTGGCACACGAGACCTGGCGGTGTGCGTGTAGCGTCGCGTTCGAGCGGTCCGTCTCTCAGGTCTGCCGCGCCGGTCGGTGGGTGAACTATGAGCTCGATCCCCGCGACTGCGGTCGCTGCGATGGGGCCTACAGCGTGGGGTGCGAGGCGGGGTGAGCGCGTCTCATATGACCTCTCGGTCCCGGGGGCTCGAGGTCAGACGAGGCGAAGGCCCGGCGCGCCGGGCGCGCGCGCGAACCGGTCCTTGGACCCGGCCAGATCAAAGACGTCGGGCTTCCAGTCGCCGAGCCACTCGCTCAGATCCACGGCATCGTCCCCGTAGGGGTCCACTCCGGTTGTGGCGAACTGGACCATTCGCTCGTAGCCCGGGACGCCCCCCGAGTCTTCGGGTGGACAGGCGCGTGCACCGGCGAGGAGACGGCGCGCGAAGGACGCCTCTTCGGTGACGACCTTCCGCAGCTTGACCTCATGGTCCCAACTGTCGCCGAAGTCGTACGTGTAGTCGCACTTCTTGGCGCCGTGATCCTCGGCGAAGTAGCCCGAGAGCCCGACCCTTCGGGCGTCTGGCGTGTCGCCACCAAAGCCCGAGTCATCGGGGATGCCGGCGATCTCCTCCGACCGGCGGCCCGGCGTGCCGAACGAGAAAAGGTGGCAGTCTTCCCAGCCGAAGGCGTCCTGGATCGCCCGGTGGAGATCGGCGAAGGTCGCCGTCGTCGGGAGCAGGAATCGCCGCCAGATGCGCGGCTTGATCCACCTCAATGAGACCTCGAACTCGAAGTACGTAGGCAACCTCGCCTCCTCTCCGGCTGCGACCCGTCCTAACGACCGGGGGAGGCCGCCGTCAACGCTCGCAGGCCGTCGCGGGCGGATTCCGCTCCGATTCGTAGTAGACTGCGCGGCCCGAAACCCCGGAGGGCCGATGAGCTCCCAGGACGCCGCGCCCCAGGGCCTGGTCCAGATCGACGACCCGCGCGAGGTCGAGGCCCCCGCCGGGTGGGCGCCGCTGGCGATGGCCTTTCGCCCCTTCTTCCTCGGCTCGGCGGTCTACGCCTGCGTCGTGATGGGTGCGTGGGCCGTGGTCCTGCGCGGCACCGCGCTCCCGGGGACAGACGCCTTCGGTCCGTCGATGTGGTGGCACGCCCACACGATGGTCTTCGGCTACTCGATGGCCGTCGTGGCAGGCTTCTTGCTCACCGCCGTGCGCAACTGGACTGACCGCCAGACCCTCGAGGGCCCAGGCCTCGGCGTGCTCTTTGCGCTCTGGCTCCTGGCGCGTGTGCTCCCCCACGTCGGGGCGCCGCGCTACGCCGCGGCCGTCGCTGATCTCGCCTTCTGCACCGGATTGCTGGCGGTCGTCACGGTGTCGTTGGTCCGGGCTCGGCGTTGGCGGGACGTAGCGACGTTTCCGACGAAGCTGGCGACGCTGACGGTGGCCTGCGGTCTGACGTGGTTCGGAGCACCTCGGCTGGGTCTCTATCTGGGTCTCTACGTCGTGCTGGCGATCGTGCTCACCATTGGGAAGCGCGTCTTCCCATTCTTCATCGAGAAGGGCCTCGGAGCCGAGGTCAAGCTCGACCGGGCGCCGGGTCTCGCGCGGGCCAATCTCTTCGTCTTCCTCTCCTTCGTCATCGTCGACCTCGCCTGGCCCGGCTCCACCGCGGCCGCGGCCCTCGCGGGGGCGGTTGCGCTGATCAACGCCCGCCGCCTCGTGCTGTGGGCGCATCCGGGCGTGTGGGCCAAGCCGATCCTGTGGGTGCTGATCGTCGGCTACGCCTGGATCGTGGTGGGCTTCACGATGCTGGCCGCGGGCTACCGTGTCCTGGCGGTGCACGCGCTGACGGTGGGCGGCATTGGGATGGTGACGGTGGGGATGATGTCCCGCGTGACCCTGGGCCACACGGGGCGCAGCCCGCGAGATCCACCACCGGTGATCGCGCTGGCCTTCGTCGCGATGTTGCTCGCGACCCTCGCGAGGGTCGCGCTTCCGCTGGCGGGCTGGGTGAGCTACGGCACCTGCATGCTCCTCTCGCAGGTGCTCTGGGTCGTGTCGTTCGCGGTGTTCCTCGCCGTCCACGCCTCGATGCTCCTGCGCGCCCGGGTCGATGGAAAGCCCGGTTGACTCGATGAGCCGGGCGGGTGTCGGAAGATGCCTTTGACCGAGCTGGGCGGTCTTTGTTCGTTCGCGCGCATCGGGGTCATCCCGAACGGCACTCGCGGCACAGCAGGAGGGCGCTCATGTCGGACCATGGAATCGCAGGTGCCTCAATCCGGCGAGGAACTGGACCCGGGATCTCACCGCGAACGGTGCCGCAGGCAACTTCACCGACCGCACCGTGACCCATGAGTTTGGGCGTGCGCTGGGGTTGAGGCACATCATTGGCCCGGGAGGTGACGGGTGCGACGATGCGTCCCTCCTTTGCTCGAGCGCGACCAACAACGCGTTCCTGCTGCACTCGGATGTCGAGGTCCTCGTGAACGACCCAGCGGCCAACGCGCCGGGCGCCGAGGACGCCGAAGGCTGGAACACCCCGCACTTCATCGACCCCTGGGCTCCGATCGACGACGGGCTGGGGCCGTGGTGGAACGGAAGCGGCGCGTTCGGGGGTCGCCCGAGCCAAGCGTCATCCCGCCGGCGATCGGAAACCGGCAGGGCAGCACGTGGTGCATGGTCGGCTGGTCACGGCCGACCGACGGCGGGAGGATGCGTACGACCATCGGCAACGGCAGCCCGGGGAGTTGGTCCTGCTCGGTCGTGCCGAACGGTAACCTAAACTGCCGCTCGCCAGCGATCGCACGCCGCGACTACGACGGAAGGTGGCTGATGGTCTGGCGAGATACCCACAGCGGGGACGCGGGCCGGCACATCCTGGTGCAAGACAACATCCAGAACACGTGGAGATCTGTCTCGAGGTTCGAGGCCAACGTAGATGCCTGGAGCGCTCCGACGGTGGCCTACCACGAGGAGAGGGACCGCTACATCGTGGGGTGGGTCCACTCGGGAGTCGTTGATTTCATTAGCGCCCTGCGGTTCGCGAGGGTTCGAACAAGACCCGCGACCACCCCGGCGGCGGCGTGGAGCGCTGCCGTCGAGGTGTGGGCTGACGAGAATGTGGGCCCAAATGGTGAAACAGGCTACGTGGTCGGGTCCCGCCAGACGGCTGACTCCGGCTTCGGGTATCGGGGGGAGTCAGCTCGGTACAACGACCCGGTGCACAAACGGCGAGGGGCAGGGACTACGACTCCGAGTCTGAGACCGAGGGAGCGTCAGGCC
>CAYOBQ010000180.1:0-20157 GCA_964402225.1 uncultured Nannocystaceae bacterium
GAGTGCTGAAAGCCCTCCACACTCCCTCCGTCAGAATCGGGATATGCACCCATTTCGACCCGGCCGCGCGGGCCCTCGCTATGCCTCGACCGCGCGCTCGAAGTTCGTCCTCACGGCGTCGATCGCGTCCCTCGGGAGGCCGCTCGCCTCGAAGTACGAGGCCCAGCTCTCGGCGACGATCTCGCGCAGCCGGGCCGCGACTCGTCGCGCCTCGTCCGCCTCAAGGCCGAAGCGGGCGTGGGCCGAGACCGCGTTTCGCAAGGTGGCGACTCGGCCCTCGGCGCCGAGCTGCATCGCGAGGAAGTAGGACTCGCCGGTGACCACGCCGGGGACCACATCGAAGAGGGGAGAGAGGCGCCAGCGTCCGTCGCCGGCGTAGAGGAAGCCGAAGTTGCGCGGGTGGTCGTCGTTGTTGGTGACGAGGACGTTGAAGACCATGCGCCCGAAGAGCTCGCGCAGGTCTTGTGTGGGGTCCGGGCTGAGCTTGCGAATGGCGTCGCAGAGCAGGAGGTAGCTCCAGCGGGGGTAGTCGCTCTCGTGGAGGCCGGTGGCCGTGAGACCGGAGATGTAGGGGATGGGCTCGTCGTCTTCGGTGCGGTCGAAGCGGCGGATGAGGTAGACGGCGCGACCGTCGATGACCGCGGTGGACACGGGGGGGACGTCGAGGCCGCAGCGGCTCGCGAGCGACATGGTGGCGTGCTCGAGGCGGGGCTCGTCGCGGGAGTCGAGGGAGATCGAGAACTTCGCGAGGTGCAAGGCGTCGTCCCAGACGACCGTCGCCTTGGGTCGCGCGCCGCCGAGGGACGAGCCGTACTCCAGGAGGCGCCGCAGGCGGGCGGTCTCCTCCTGGCGGACGGCGTCCTCCACGGCGCCCGCCGACGCCGCCACGTCGAGGCGGCGATGCTCGACGACCTGGAAGCCGTCGGGGGTCCAGATCGCGGGCGGCGAGTCGGGGGTGGGGGCGAACGCCAGGGCGCCGGCCCGGTCCGGGGTGTTGGCGACCACGTACTCGAGCTCGCTCAGGGAACGCCCGAAGCGGCGGTCTGTGAGGTAGCGGCCCCAGCGGTCCGGTCCGGCGTCGCGGAGGCCGTTGGGGAGGACGAAGTCGGTGTCGATGTGGAGCTGCCGGTCGCCGAGCGGGAGCCCGACGGGGTCGAGGGCGAAGGCGTCGGGCCGCTCGAGATAGCGCCGCCCGTAGCGAAAGACGCTGCGCGCAAGCCGGCCCTGGTCGATGCCTCGCAGGAGGCCCGCCGGCACCCACGCTCCGTCGATTCGCACGAAGACGACGACCTGTTCGAGCATCAGAAGTCGACCTCGTCATCCCGAATCCTGGCGGCCCTGGTGCGCCGGGACCGAATCGCGCGCACCTCGGCGAGGGCGGCCTCGTGGTCGTGCTCCGGGGCGATGACCTCGGCGAAGCCGCGGGCCAGATCGAGGACCGCCAGTGCTTGTAGGAGCACGCCGATGGAGGCGGTGGGCTCACCGCCCTCGAGCCGGGCGATCGTCCGGCGGTCGACCCCGACGCGGCGCGCGAGCTCCGAGGCGCTCAGTCCCCGCCGCTCGCGGGCGGCCCGGAGGTGTGCCCCCAGTTGGTGCACCTCCTCGGTGGCCTCGGCGCTCATCCCCGCGATCCAGGCGCTCTTTCGATTCATGTACATTAGAATGCACAGCGTGGGCGGCTTAGGTCTACAAAATGAGCAAGTACGTGGTCTGTTGCGCTTTTTATTGAACGATGCCGCTCGCGAGCGCGAGTGACTGACTTGCCCCGGGGAGCCCAGGCCGCTCGCCGACCAGCGCCCGGAGGGCGGCTCGCGCGAGCTTGGTCTCGCCGCGGTCGAGGTGCGCCAGGGCGCGGCCGTAGCTGGCGACGGTCTCGATCGGGACGGCCTTGGTGCGCGGTGGTTCGGGGCGGTCGTATTCGGGGTGGAGGCGCGCGCTCAGCCGCGCGGCGATCTTGGCGGCGAGTCGGCGTTCGAGCTTCAGCATGTCGGCGGGTGGCCCCGACACCCCGACGGACTCGGTGACGCCGGTCTCCACGGCCACCACCCGGGCGTCCACGCGGACCACGCCGCCGAATGTGAAAAACGCCCCCAGAACCAAGTACTTCGCGCCGACCAGCCGGCCGGACTGCGCGCCGGTCTTGGCGGCGACGATGCCCTTGCTCACGAGGGCCTGCTCCTCGAGGAGGGCGTTGATCCGAACGCGTTCGACCACCGAGTAGGGGGCCTCGGGTTGGGAGAGGTCGCTGGTGAGCATCTGGGCGAAGCCCCGGCGTAGGCCGGCGAGGGAGGCGTCGCCGCCCTCGTAGTCGAAATAGAGGACGGCGAGGGCGGGCTTGTCGGGCGCCTTGGCCTGCCGGCGCAGGGCGGCGACGACCTGGCTGACGACGGGGGCGTCGGCGGCCTTCGGGGCGAGCCGCAGGTAGCGCTCGTAGCCGGTGATCGCGGCGGGGAAGTGCAGCGCCCGTTCATGGGAGCGGGCGGCGTTGAAGGCCAGGCGCGGGGAGGTGGGCTGGAGCTTCAGGGCGGTCTCGAACTCGGCGGCGGCGCGCTCGAAGGCGCCGTCGAGGTAGAGCTGCCGCCCGATCTCGTAGCGGTCACGGACGGCGTCCGACTGCCAGGCGGGGGCGAACAGGAGCAAGACGAGGGGCAAGATCGGCATCGGAGGATGGTAGCGTCCGGCATGCGTTTGGTCGCCCTGGTTCTCACGTTCTGGAGCGGGGTCGCGTCGGCGGCCGACTCGCTGAGCGTGGCGGTGCTGGAGTTCGACGTCCCCGCACAGGCGAAGGCCTACGCGGATCTGGGCAAGGGACTCCAGTCGATGTTGACGACGGATCTCACGAACATCCCCGCCCTGCGCCTCGTGGAGCGGGCGCGGCTGAGCCAGGTACGCGCGGAGCTGAAGCTGAACCAGACGGCGCTGGTCGATCCGGCGACGGCGGCGAAGGTCGGCAAGCTGGTGGGGGCGGGTCACCTCCTGGCCGGGTCGCTGACGGTGGTGGGCGGGAAGATGCGGCTCGATGTGCGCCTCTTCTCGGTGGCGCGCGGGGAGGTCTTGTTGGCCGCCGAGGTGACGGGCCCCGAGGAGGACTTCTGGGAGCTGGAGAAGCAGCTCGTCAAGCGCGTGGTCGCGGCGTTGCCGGTGAAGCCGACGTCCAGGGAGCGCGCCGCGATGGCGCGGGTCCACACGGCAGATCTGGCGGCCTTTCGCGCGTTCAGCCAGGGGATCTCGGCCTTCGACGCGGCGGACTATGGTCGCGCGACAAAGGCGCTGCGCACGGCGCTGGCGCGGGACAGCGAGTTTCGGTTGGCCCACCTGACGTTGGTCGAGTACGAGCGGATCATCGGCGAGCTGCGCGCGAAGGCGTCGAACATCGAGGCCGCGCAGCGGGACGTGAAGCGCGCCGAGCATGCGCGCGGCGTCACCGAGCTGGACCGGGTCCTGGGGAAGCTGTTGGCCCTGGCGGCGACGAAGGGGGCGGGCCAGCGGAGGCGACGGTTGACGGCCCTGTATCTGCTCGCCGCGGGCTATTGGGGCATCGGCGATGTGGGTCCCCACCGTAGGGCGCTGGCGCGCTCGGAGGACCGATTCGCGCGGGAGCGCCTGGGGGCGCGGTTCTGTCAGGCGTACTACGCCGAGGCGAGACCGCTGTTTCCGAAGGTGCCGCTCTTCGTGGATGGCGCCTTCGTCGGGCACCTGCCGCGCACGCCGAAGAGCTTCGAGGCGGATCTCGCGAAGGCCACGCGGCGCCTCGAAGGCGGAGGGATGCGGGGGCGTGACCGGATCGAGGCGTTGCTCGGGAACCTCAAGGGGCCGGAGGCGGGGCGGGCGTGTCTGGAGGTGGACTTCCGAACTGAGATGCGGCAGCTCGCGGAGCACTACGCCCTGGGGCTGAAGCTCCTGCCGAGATCGAAGTCGGCGAAGGAGGACTCGCTGACGGCGGCGAAGCCGAAGCGCTACGCGCCGGCGTCCTACACCTGGCGTGAGAAGTTCGGGCGCCGGGTGGCGGTGGCGCTGCGGCGCATCCTCGAGGTGGGGGAGAGCACACGGATGCTCGCGAAGCTCAGCGCGCGGCTGCGGGAGCCGGACGCGATCCGTCGGGCGGCCCACGAGATCGCCGGCAACAAGGCGATCGCCAAGGTGCTCGCGGAGCACCCCGAGGCCCCCTATCTGCGGGAGATGCTCCTGCTCGTCTCCGATCCCGCGTACTACGCGCGCCGGGGGGCCGGCGGGCTCACGGGCGCGGTGCCGGCGCAGGCGTGGAAGGTGATGATCAACACCGAACGGAAGCTCCCGGCCAAGGAGCTGCGGTTCATCGACATCGGGGCGCATCGGGTGTGGCTGCACTCGACGGCGGGCTACCTCTCCACCGGGCCGCGCACGGATCTGAGGCGGGCCGATGAGCTGCGCTACGCGGTGTCGCGGGGGACCTTCGGCAACACCAACGTGCTCCTTGTCGATGGGGTGCCGCGAGACGATCTCGAGGTGAGCTTCGAGGTGCGCTACCGCTACCCGAAGGACTTCACGGTGGCGGGGGACGTGGCCAGCGTGGCCGGGGGGCTCGACGCGCGACGGCGCCCCGCGGTGGGCGTGCTCTTCGGGGTGCGCGACCTGTCGCGGTGGGCGCAGATCGACGTCCGCGGGAAGCTCTACGACGGGTTGGCGGCGAGCCGCGCCTACGCGGTCGTGGTCAGCGCGAAGAGCGTCGCGTTGCTCGAGTGGAGCCGGAAGCAGACCCGGGGCAGCGGCCATCGCAGGCGTTGGGAGGGCAAGACGCTGCAGCGGTTCGACCTCGAGGCGGGCAGGCCGCGGACGCTCCCGGTCGCGGTCCGGGTGGGGGCCGAGGAGACGGTCGCGACGGTGGGGGAACAACGCTTCGTCTTCGAGTCGCCCCCGGACCGGGGCGGCTTCTACGGGCTGACGTTTCTGGGTCGCGGCTATGCGGGGCTGGGCGCGCTGAAGGTCCAGTGATCAGGGGACCGTGGGCTCGCCGTCGAGGATGAGGGTGCCGAGGAAGTTGGAGAGCTGCACGAGGGCGGCGGCGTTGCGCTGGGCGACGAAGTGGCCGTCGTACTCGCCGTCGGGGAAGTGCTGGACGGTGACGCCGGTGACCTGCGTGTCGCCCACCGTGATGTTGTTGGAGACGGGGGCCTCTTCGGTCTTCATCCCCAGGTCTTCGATTCGGTCGTAGCCCTCGGGTGGGTTGGCGGGGAGGGCGAGGGTGCCGCCGGTGGCCGCGGCGTAGGCGCGCTGGCCCACGTCGGGTGTGAAGTTGTCGTTTCGGCCGTAGACGTGGAGCGCGTGGATTGGTTCGCCGGCGGGGCGCCGGTAGAGCAGGGGCGCGTAGATGAGGGGGTCGACGGCGTCGAAGTAGAACTGGAAGAGGTGGAGCATCGGGTGGGTCTCGTCGATGTCGAGCTCTTGCAGGGCGAGGCGGACGCCGACCGACGAGTCGTAGGGGGACTTCTTGTTGAGGAGGCTGAAGACCAGGGAGCCGGCGCAGCCGGAGAAGGCGACGCCGCCCAGATCGTCCTCGTAGGGGGCGAAGAGGGGGCCGGTGGTGCCGCCCTGGGAGTGACCGTCGTAGTAGACGCGCTCGGGGTCGAAGCGGGTGGTGCCGGCGCCGGGTAGGGCGGCCTCGAAGGCCCGAGCGAAGCGGACCAGGGAGAAGTTGTCGGCGGCGCCCTGGAAGACGTTGCCGCGGGCGGCCTGGGGGTTGCCTACGTTGAAGAAGAGCGGGCCCGGATCGAGGCCCTGCTGGGCGCCCTGGCGAGGGCCGTGCATCGACTGGTCGATGCCGAGGGTCGCCACCGAGGTGGCGCGACCATCGGTGAGCTCGAGGTTCGCGATGCCCGGGGCGAGCAGGTTCACGTGGTTGCGAAACGAGCCGCCGGTGCCGTGGCCGTAGATGACGAGGGGCCAGCCGCCGGCGGGCATTGGCGACTCCTTGGGGATGGTGAAGGCGAGGCAGACGTCCTCGTGGCCTTGGATCTTCGGGGCGCCGCCCTCGAGCTCGATGGCGCCGCCCTCCTCGAGGTAGGGGCGCTCGCCGGTCTGGTAGACGGGCATGCGCAGCTTGGCGTGGATCTCGTGGAAGCGCCCGGAGGGCTCGGCGGGGCAGTCGCGTGGATCGCCGGCGCCCTCGAAGCCGGGGGTGGCGCAGGGGGAGCGGGTGCCGGCCTCGCAGAGCACGGGATCGCCGACGAGGGCGGGCATGGCGTCGGCGTGGGCGACGGCGCGCGCGGCCTCCATGGTGGCGTAGGGGTCCTCGGTGGTGAAGATGGTGGCGCCGATGACGGCGCCGGGGGGGATCGGGCGCTCCGCTATCCAGGCGCGGACGCGGGCGTACCTGGCCCAGGCGCGACGGGCTGTCGCGTCCTCTGGCTCGTCGTCGCCGAGCAGCATCGGCAGCGCGTCGAGCTGCTTGGGCTTCTTGCCATCGATGCTGCGGACCACGTTGGAGATGATCACCGCGTAGGCGGTGTCGGGCAGGAGCGGCCGGGACCATTTCGGATGGACGTAGAGGTGGTTGTGGCAGATGTACTTGTTGCGTTCGGGGACGAAGACCACGTCGTAGGGGTGATCCTCCCCGGTCTCGAGGTTCACGAAGCGCATCTCGAGGGTCTCGGGATCGATCTCGCGGGTGAAGCGGAAGTAGACGGCGGCGTTGGTGCTCCAGCCCGTGAGATCGCTGCTTATCGCCTCGATGACCTTGTGGGGCGGGTCCTTGCCGATGAGCGCGTCGCCGGGCGTGGGGTGCTCGGAGATGTCGACCCGGCCGTTGACGAGGCGGACGTCGGTGGGGAACGGAAAACCGTAGAACCCCGCTTCGTTGGGGCCGCCGGGGAGGGTGTGGCGGATGCCGAACTCGAGCTCGGCCTCCTCTCGCTCGAAGCAGCGCACGCCGCGGAAGACATCGGGGTTGAGCAGGACGCTGCCGGGGGTACACACCCCGCGGCCGGGGGAGCACACGAGGCCGGACATGCAGTCGCGAGTGGCCTCGCAGGGCTGGTCGATGTCGCCGGCGTCGGGGGACACGGCGGCGCAGTGGCCGGCGAGGCCGCCGCTGAGCTCGCAGTAGAAGTCACGAGCGCAGTCCGCCGACGAGCTGCATTGCCCGCCCGCGGTCCCTTCTCCGCCCGCTTCACAGAAGCCGGCCCAACTGCATTGGAGGTCGGCCCCGCACTCGGCGGAGAGCAGGCAGCGAGCGTGCTCGGCCTTGTCGCCCGTGGCGACGCAGACGCCGCCCTCGCAGGAGAGGCCGTCGCGGCAGGGGTCGGCGTCGCAGGGCTCGCCGGTGCCCGCGCCCCGGAAGTGGCGGAGATCGGCGTCGGGGGCGCCAGCGTCGACCACCGCCTCGCGGGTGAAATGGTCGGAGCAGCCGAGGAGCAACAGCAGGGGGGCGAGTCGATACATGGCTAGAAGCTCGAGGCCGCGACGTCGATGACGTTGATGACCAGCTCGGGCTGCATCTTGATGCGCGTCCCGGCGCCCTTCAGTCGCAGGTCGTAGAGGTCGGGTCGGGCGACCTTCATGCGTTGGGTGAGCGTGACCAGCAGCGTCTGGCCGGCGATGATTGAGCGTTTGAAGTTCGCGGTGAACTCGGAGCGCTCGTCGACGTCGAAGCGTTGCGGCGTGGCGTCGCTGATCAAGGGGAGGTGTCGCTCGAGGACCAGCGGTACCTCGTCGTGGATCCCGTCACCGATCGTGAGGGAGAAGTCCTGGAAGCGGTCGGTGATGTTCTCCCGCTCGCCGTCGGGCCCGTCCTGGAACATCCACAGCTCGAGGAACTGCAGGCGGACCTGGACGATGGCGTCGGGGCTGACGTCGGCGAGGCGCTCCTTGAGATCGGCGAGCTGGTCTTCGTTGGCGAGCCAGAGCTGGACGCGGACCTCGATCACCATGCCGCGGAAGTCGGCGTCGCAGACGTCTGAGCATCGATCGTCGTCACCGCAGACCGCGAGCGCGACCTCGCCTCCGAGGACCGCCGCCGACTGGAGGTCGGTGATCTCGATGCCCTTGCGGCACTCACCGGTGGCGCCGAGGGCGCCGGCGAGATGGGCTAGCGTGCCGTCGGCGAGGGAGTCCGGGAAGCCGTCGAGGTCCGCTGTCTCTTCGGCGTCGAGGCCGCTGAGCGCGTCGGGATCCGGCCAGAGGACCTCCTGGCTGACCGCCTCGATGCTCTGGGCGCCGAAGGTGATCTCGCCCGCGGACTCCACGACGGCGCAGCCCGAGAGGAGGACGAGGAGGGGGAGGAGCGACCGCATGATACCTCCTGGGAGACTACGGGAGAGTCGCGACGCGGCGCGCTGCACGCGCCCACCAACCGATTTCAGCGTTGCGAAGCCTACCGATATCCCCGGATATCGTCATGGCTTCGCGCCTTGAACTCGGCCGGCGGGCACGCACTTGGCTGCGTCGCTTTGTCTGCCGCATCCTCCTAGTACGAGAAGCCGAATTCGGCGGAGAAGTTGAGCTGGAACTCGTTCTCGAACACGCTGCGTGCGCCGATCCCGTACGGCGTCAGCGCCTCGAGGCTGAGGTGCAGCCAGTCGGCGACGCCGTAGCGCGTCTGGGCGATCAGCAGGTCGTTGTCGGAGAGGCCGAAGTTCCAGAGATCAGCGAAGTCTTCGGCGGTGCGGCGGTTGTACGTGACGGCGAGTTGCCAACGGCCGATGTGCGGCACCTCAAGGTGCAGGAAGAGGTTGTTATCCGGTGTCTGGTCGTTGAACTCGAGGCCCAGCGATAGGCCGACGAAGTGGGAGAGCTTGTAGCTGGCCTCGAAGTAGCCGCCGTTGACTCGCTCTCCCTCCGGGTCCCGGCCCAAGACGCGCTGGAGCTTGGTGCTGTTGGCGAGGTCCCCGTCGTCGGGGGACTCAGACGTGGTGAAGTACTGCACGCGCTGGATCTCGTAGAAGGTGTCGAAGTAGCTCGGCAGGTAGTTGGGGTCGTAGTTGCGGTATTCGACGCGGAGGCGCAGCGCGTGGACCGGATCGGTGCCGGCGTTGATGCGGAAGAGGTTGCCGAGGGTGAAGCCGGCGCTGCCCACGGCCTCGGTGCCGACGGAGGCCTCGTCGGTGGTGTTCGAGACCCCGACGGGGACGCCCGACTCGAGGAAGGAGTAGTCGGTGTAGAGCTTCCAGTCGAGGATGTCGGTGTCGATCAGCTTCAGCTCGATATCGATCCCGTAGGCGACGACCTCCGTCGAGAGGTAGCGGGGCTGGAAGTTCTCCTGGTCGATCTCGAGCTCGACCTCGCGCCGACCGTCGTTGTCGACGTCGTCGATGTCGACTTTGTTGCGCAGGGGCGCGTCGACGTCGGCGACGATCGAGAAGCCGATGCTGAAGGAGCGCAGCATGAAGTTACTACGGTCGACGAGGCTGAGCGGTTTGATGAAGAGGAGGGCGCCGAGCACGTTGGGCCCGGTGATGTCGTTGAGCGTGGTCTCGAAGCCGGCGTAGTCGAAGAAGGCGTCGAAGTGAGCGCTGACGCGGGTGGTGTTGAAGTTGAGGTTCGGGTTGTACCGCTTCAACACGGTGCCGTGGCCGAGGGAGGCGGCCTTGAAACGGTTGATGTCCAGGTAGAAGCGCTGCTCCTTGCCCCCGTAACCGATGCGTTGGATGACCTTGGCGAAGTCGCTCGCCTCGTCCCAGTCGGTGGTGCGGAAGCTGCCCGCGTTGTCGAAGCGGCGGTCGGGGCGGGCGTCGAGGATCTCGACGCGCAGCGGTACGCCGAAGCTGAGTGAGAGCGGGCGGTCGAGCACCTTCGGGGTGTAGTTGAATTCGGGGGTGATGGCGCCGTAGAAGATCTCGCCGAGGCGTTGGACGCCGAGCACGACGCCGAAGCGGTTCTCCCAGGGGATGAGACCGATCGTGCCGACCTCCGTGAGCTCGCCCTCGACGAACGCCTTCGATTCGGCCTCGGGCTCGGCCTTCTTCGCGGGCTTTGGCCTCTTCTTCGCCTTGGGCTTGGGCTTGGCCTTGGCCTTGGCCTTGGCCTTGGCCTTGGCCTTGGCCTTCTTCTTCGGCTTCGGCTTCGGCTTCGGCTTCGGCTTCGGCTTCGGCTTCGGCTTCGGCTTCGCGGCTGGCGCCGGCGCGACGACCACCTTCTTGGGCTGCGGGGGGGCGTCCTCCGCGGATGGCGGCGGCGGAGGCGGGGCCGCCGCGGCCGCGGCCCATGCCTTGGTGGCGGCCCGGTTGCGAGGCAGCTCGACCGTAACGGACTTCCCGGCCACCCTCACACGAGCCGCCTTCAACAGGGCCGGGCTGTACTTCTTCCCCCCTGCGAGGCGCATCCGGACGATGGCGGCGGTGGGCTTCTTCTTGGAGGTGAGGGCCAGCGTGCGGGCGAGCTGCTTGTCCTTCGCCTTCACCCAGTAGCGCTTCGTGCGCACCCCGTTGACCCGAATGATGATGACCTTGCCGCGGTCATCCAGGCGCAGCGCGATGTCACGGCGCGCGAGGGCGGCCGTCGTGTTCAGCGTGAAGCGCATCGCGTGCTTGGAGCCGGCGTACTCGATGCTCGAGACCCGGCCGGCCTTCTTCGCGTGGGCGGCGCCGCCGCAGAGCATCACCGTCGACGCGAGCGCGAGCAGCCGAATCGAGCTCATCGAGTCTCCCCCTCCAGTCCGCTGGTATTGATCCCGCGTGCGCGGGCGCCGCGCAACCCACCCAACGGAACACGCGCGTTGGAGCTTGATTCAGTCCGTCTCGAATCGGTAGCCGACGCCCCGAACGGTGCGAATCCGCCACCCCGCCGATGGGCTCCAGTCGAGCTTCCGTTTGAGGTTCGACACGAAGTTGTCGACGGTGCGGGTGTCCACAACGACGTCGGATCCCCACACGCAATCGAGGACCTCGTCGCGGCTGCGGGCGACCCCGACGTGGTCTGTGAGGTGCAGCAGGATGTCGAACTCGCGACGGGTCAGCGAGACGGGCCCATCCGGTCCGGTGACCGTGCGCGCGGAGCGGTCGACGACCCACGCCCCAAACCGAGTCACCTCGGGGGCGGCCCCCCGGGCGCGGCGCAACAGCGCGGCCACTCGGGCCATGAGCTCCCGGAGGCGGTAGGGCTTGGTGAGGTAGTCGTCGGCGCCCTCCTCGAAGCCTCGGACGAGCTCGTCGGTGTGACCCCGGGCCGTGAGCATCAGCACCGGCGTGGCGTCCCCAGCCGCGCGGCGCTCGCGGCACAGGGCGTAGCCGTCGCCGTCGGGGAGCATGAGGTCGAGCACCACCAGCCCCAGCCCCCCCGCGGACCACGCCTCGCGGGCCGCCGCGATTGTGGCGGCCTCGAGCACGGCGTAGCCGGCGTCCAGCAGGTTGTCCGCCAGGGCCACGCGCAGGTTCTCGTCGTCCTCCACGAGCAGGATGCGATGCCGACTCATTCTCTCCGCTCCGGGCGCCCGCTCGTCCTGGGCAACGTCAACCGGAAGGTGCTGCCTTCTTCTCCCGTGTGCAACAGCGAGAGGTCGCCGTCGTGGAGAGTGGCGATGCGCTGGCAGATCGCGAGGCCGAGACCGCTTCCGCGGCTCCGACTCCCCGGCGCGCGCCAGAACGCCGTGAAGAGGTGGCGGCGCGCGGCGGGGGCCACACCGACGCCGTTGTCGGAGAGGTCGAGGTGGACGCGCCGCGGTGCGACGCTGACGGAGATCTCCAGGCGGATGGGGTCCCGCTCGTTGTGCTGGCAGGCGTTGCGCGCGACGTTGAGCAGCAGCAGGTGAAGGAGGTCCGCGTCGGCTTGCACGACGACCTCCGGCGCACCGCCAGTGCGCCATTCAATCGTCTTCGTCTCGATTCGGTCGAGCTCCGCGCGCACCGACGCGACCGCGGCCGTGAGGTTCACCGGCGTCGGGTGCAGGGTAAAGCGGCCCCTGTCGAGTCGGTTGAAGGACAGGATGTTCTCGACCAGGAACGTCAACCCGTCGATGTCGCGCACGATGCGAGTGGGGTAGTCGCGGCCGACCGGGTGTCCGTCGAGGCGGCGCTCGAGGGTCTCGGCGAGGACTCGAATCGAGGCGAGGGGCGTGCGCAGCTCGTGGCTCACGGTCGCGACGAAGTCGGACTTCAAGTTGACGAAGTGGCGGCGGCGGCGCAGCTCCAGGAGGCTGAGGACGATCAGGAGCGAGGCGAGCAGGCCGGTGGCGCCGAGCAACCCCGTCTTGAGGGTCCACGCCGCTCTCGCCCGCGGCCGGGCGGTGTCGATGTGCGGCGAGCGCACGCGTGGTCGCAGGCCGCGGACGCTGACGGGCTCCAGCCCGACCGACGGCGCGGTGAAGGCCTCGTCGGCGCGTAGGACGCCGAGGCGCCGCATTTCGGCGGCCACCTCGGAGACGGCGGCCCGGAGATCTACGCGCACGCCGCGCGCCTCCCCCTCGGATGTGGGGCGCACGAACCAACGGGCACCCTGCACGAGCAGCGGCTCGTCCCACTCGGCGGGGACCGGGACCTCGGGGCCGAACTCCGAGAGTCGCGCGGAGAACGCGGCGTGCCCGACGCCGGCGCGTTCGCAGATCTCGACGAGCCGGGCCGCGAGGAACGCGTGGTCTGTGGCCGTGAACGCCGCGGTCTCTCGCAACACGGAGCGCATCAGCCCGGGGATGCGGAGGCCACGGGGGTCCTCGAGGCCGTCGCGGAGCAGGTCGCGAAGGAGCTCGGGGGCGGGGGATCCGCGGTCGAGGAAGATGGCGAGGGTGGCCAACGCCGTGGGGATGTCGCGGGCGGGCGAGATCACATGCCGGGCGCGGTGTCCGAGCAGCGCTCGGAAGCTGGCGGTGACGGCGCCCTGGTCTCGGTCATCCAGGGCGCGGAGGAAGGCGGCCCGAAGCGAGAGGCGTGCTCGCCAGCCGACGGCGTCGTCGCGCTGACGCGGTGCGGGCATGCCGCCCCGGAGCGCCTCGAACAGCGCCCGCGCGGGGGTCCCGGCGCCGTCTCGGAACCGTGCGATGCGGGGCAGCACCTGCTGGCCATCTCGCTGGAGGTAGAGCCCGGCGGAGGTGAATAGCGGGTCGTTCGCCGCCCGAGTGATGGCGCCCTTGGTCCGCTCGACCCGGTCATTGAGCGACCGCTCGAGGGCGACGCCGGCGTGGTGCGCGAGGCCGGTCCGCCGGTCTTCGATGGCTCGCAGGGCCTCGTCTCGCTCGGCTTGGAAGATGCCCGCCAGGCGCCACAGCCCCCACCCCATGCCCGCGAGGATGGCCCCGAGCAGGACGAGCGGAAGCCCGAGGTGCAGCTTCGAGGACCCGCGCATCAAGTCGTTGTCACCATCGGACGATTGTGCAAAGTGCACACTACCGCGCGCGCATCGTCAGCCGGGGCTGATAGGGTGTTCGCGTCGAGGGGACTGGAGAACACGCATGACCACCGCCCGGCTCGCCTTTGCAATCGCCATTCTCGCCGCCCAGACCGGGTGGGCGTCGACCAGCCTGAAGGACGTCGAGGTCGCGCGACAGGGCGACGCCCTCGTCCTCTCGTTGGTCTGCAGTGAGGCGGTCGCCGCCGAGGCCGTGAGCAAGAAGCTGCTCTCGAAGGGTTCTGTCGTCGAGCTTCACCTGAAGGGCGTGGCCACCAAGAAGCGCTGGCTGAAGGCGAGCGACCCGCTGCTGAAGCGGGTCCTGATCAAGCCCTCGAAGGGCGCGGCCGTGCTGCGGATGCGGTTCAAGGGCAACGTGCCGACGCCGGTCTTCGACGGGATCAAGATCGAGGTCGACGGGCCGAAGGTGCTGGCGAAGCTGCCCCTCGACGCGGAGACCGCGGCGGCGTGGGCCGCCGTGGCTGGCGGTGCCGCTGGCGCCGCGGCCGTGGGTGCCGTGGCGGCGGTCAAGGCGGAGCCCGCGGCGGCGGGGGGCGCGCTGGCGGCGGCGGGGGCGGGGCTCGCGGCCCAGGCGCTCGGCGGTGAGAAGAGCGCGCCGGCGGCCAGGTCCGAGCCGACCCCAGCGGGACCCAGAGCCGATCCCACCGACAGCGTGCAGGCGGGGATCCAGAGCATCACGGACCGAATCGCTGCGGCCCTCGAGGCTCAGGATCCCAGCGGGTTCCGGCGGGTCGCCGTGCTGCCCTTCAAGGGCCTCGATCAGGACGTGACGGAGCACAACCTGGACCGGATCAGCACCGAGCTGATGTCCGTTCGTCTGGCGGCTCGTCCGCGCATCCTCCAGGTCGAGCGCGCGCGACTCGACGGGGTGGTGAGCGAGCTGAAGCGCTCCAAGCGCGGGGAGCTTTCGCCGAAGGGGGCCGCCTCTGTGGGCAAGCTGCTCGGCGCCAACTCGGTGGTGCTCGGCAGCGTCGGCATCGCCGGCGCCAACTACGTCGTCACGGCGCGCGCCGTGGACGCCGAGTCGGGTCAGGTCCTCGCCGCCGCCGATCACGACTTCACGCGGTCCGGGATGGTCGCTTTCAGCGAGGACGTGGTCGAGATCAAGAGCCGATTCGGCGCCGCGGCGCGCTCCGCGGGTCTGCCCGGCTGGGGCCAGATCTACAACGGCGATACGGGCCGCGGCGTGGTCTACATGTCGCTCTTCGGCGCCACCGCGGCGGGGGCGATCGCGTCGGCCGTGCTCGGCGTCCAGGCGGAGAATGACTACAAGGACACCACCGACTCCGACGAGGCGGTGGAGCTGCGAGAGTCGGCCAACGATCACTACACCCGCACCAACATCATGTTGATCAGCCTCGGCGCCGTGTGGGCGACGGCGGTGGTCGACGCTTATTTGACGGGCGTCGATGCGCAGAACATCAACGTGGGCGCCGCCAGCGATGGCGAGACCACCGCGCTCACGCTGCGCGCGATCTTCTAACCCCCCTCATGGCACCCCCGCGCGCTATCCGCGGACAGCCTGCGCGACCTGGAGGACATCGGTGAGGACGCCGGAGGCGGTGACTTCGCCGCCTGCGCCGGCGCCTTGCACGAGGAGCGGGTGTCCCGCGTAGCGCGCCGTCGTCAGCGAGACGAAGGCGTCGGCGCCTCGCAGGCGGGCCGAGGGGTGCTCCAGCGGCACGGGGACGGGTCCGACGCGAATGGCCGGTTTGGCCGCTGGATCGATCACCGCGAGGTAGCGTAGGAGCTGTCCCTTCTCCCGCAGAGCGCCTACCCACGCGCCGATCTCGGCGTCGCGGGCCTCGAGGGCGCCGAAGAAGGCGTCCAGATCTGCGGTCTCGAGGATCTCCGCGGGGACGAAGGGCTCGATCTCGATGTCCGAGAGCTCGAGCTCGAGCCCGAGCTCGCGGGCGAGGATCAGGGCCTTGCGGGCTACGTCCGTGCCGCTGAGATCCTCGCGGGGGTGGGGCTCGGTGTAGCCTGCCTCACGGGCGAAGCGGACCGCGGCGGAGAGCGGGACGCCAGCCATGAGCTCGTTGGCGAGGAAGCCCAACGTCCCCGACAGGGAGCCCTCGATCCGCCGCATGGCGTCGCCGGTTCGCAGCAGGCTGGAGACGGTCCCGACGACGGGGAGGGCGGCCCCGCAGGTGGTCTCGTAGCGGAAGGCCCGGGCGCTTTGGCGGGCGGCGCGGAGCAGGGCGCGGTAGGTCTCTCCAGGCCCCGTGAGGGGCTTCTTGTTGGCCGTGACGACGTGGATGCCGCGCTCGAAGGCCGCGTGGTAGGCGCGCTCCATGTCGTCGGCGGCGGTGCAATCCACGAGGACCGGCACGGGCATTCGACGAAGGCGATCGAGCAGCCCGAGCAGCGGATGCTCGGCGTCGAGGGGCCAACGCCAGCTCGCGTCAGGGGCAGGGCGCGCGTCGGGATCGACGCCGTCTGCGCCGAAGACCCAGCCGCGGCTGTCGACCACGCCGACGATCCGGAGTCGGACGTCGTGATCGCGCTCGAGGATCTCCGCCTGGCCGCGGATCTGGGTGAGGAGCCGGCCGCCGACGGTGCCCGTCCCCAGCACCAGCACGTTGACCTCCTGGTGGGCGAGGTTGAAGGCGGCGTGGACCGTGCGGGCGGCCTGGGCGGTGTCGGGCGCGTCGATCACGCAGGAGACGGACCGCGCGCTGGCGCCCTGGGCGATGGCGCGGACGTTGACGCCGACGCCGCCGAGGGCGTGGAAGAGGCGGCCGGCGACGTTGGCCGTCTGGCCCATCGTCTCGGCGACCAGGGTGAGCAAGGTGACCGGGGCTCGCGCCCGCATGGGGACCAGATCGCCGCGCTCCAACTCGGCGGCGAGCTCGGCGTTCACCGCGGCCCGGGCCACGTCCGCCGACGTGCGGCGCACGACGAAGGCCATCGCTTGACCGTGGGCCGCCTGGGTGAAGAGCCAGACTGGGACCCCCGCGCGCTCCAGCGCCCTCATCACCCGCTCGCCGAGGTTCGCCGAGTGGGTGATCCGCTGCCATTGAAGGCCCAGCAGCGCGAGGTCCTCGAGGGTGGTCACGGAGGTGGGCCGCGCCGTGTCTTCGGCCCCCTTGGCGTCGACCCGCGTCTGCGGGCCGTCGGTGTTCATCGTGCTGCGGATCCGCATCGGGACGCCCGACTCGATGAGCGGGATCATCGTGCGCGGGTGGAACATTCGGGCGCCGAAGTTCGCGAGCTCGAGGGCCTCCATGTAGCTGAGGTGCGAGAGGGGGTAGGCCTCCGCGACGAGGGCGGGATCGGCGGTCATGACGCCCGAGACGTCGGTCCAGACGTTGACCTCCGCCGCTTCGAGGCCGCGGGCGAGGAGCGTGGCGGTGTAGTCCGAGCCGTTGCGGCCGAGGGTCGTCGTGCGCCCGTCGGGCGTCTGGCCCAGGAAGCCGGTGACGATGGGCACCGCGTCGTCCCACGCCGGGAGCAGGGCATGAAGCGAGGCGCGGCTCGCCTCCCAGTCGACGAGGGCTTCTCCGAATCGGTCGTCCGTGACGACCCAGCGACGGGCATCGACGAAGACCGCGGGGCCGTCGGCGCCGACGATTCGGGCGATGATCGAGGCGCTCAGGCGCTCGCCGAAGGACAGGACGTGATCCACCGTCTGCGGCGTCCGCTCACGGACCAGGGACACGCCGTGGAGGAGCTCGCGCAGCGGCTCGGTGAGCGCTGCGACGTAGAGCCGAGCGTCCGGCAGTCCACCGACCTCGGTAGCGAGCCCCGCGGCGAGGTCAACGATCCGGTCGACCATCATCTCCGCCTCCACGCGCTCACCCGCCGCGGCGTGGGCGACGGCGGCGAGCAGGTGGTCGGTGGTGTCGCCCATCGCCGAGACCACGACGGCGAGCGGGCCGGTCCGTCGCTCCCGACGGATGATCTCGACCACTCGTGCGAGGCTCTCGGGGCGCCCGACAGACGACCCCCCGAACTTCATGACGCGCCAATCCTTCAATTCACAGGCTCCGGGAGGGTGAGGGCGCGACGCAGCAGACCGTCGAGCTGGTTCCACTCGATCAGGAAGGCGTCATGGCCGTGGAGGCTCTCGATCTCGGCGTACTCAGCGTGATGACCACGCCCGGCGAGGTCACTGGCGAGGCGCCGCATATGCCCCGGATCGAAGAGCCGGTCGGTGTCGATACCGATGGCGAGCGTGCTCGAACGGATGCGGTCCAGCGGGTCCCAGCGCCCGTCGGAGCCGGGTGGCGCGCGGAACACGTCGTGGTGGTCCATCGCGTCGAGCTGATGGAGGTAGGCCCGCGTCGTGAAACGCTCCGAGAGCTTCCGACCCTGGTGCTCGAGGTAGGTCTGCGTGCGGTAGCCCGCCCGTGCCGACCAAGGCCCCTCGAACTCGGCGTCGCTGGCCGGCGACCGACCATGTCGCAGGGTGAGCCCCGGCTCGGCGCGGTAGGTCAACATGGCGAGTTGGCGGGCCAACTCGAGGCCGCGCTCGGGATCGGCCAGCACGGCCTGGCGTCCAATGTGGTTCCAGCCCACGATCCAGGGGGTCGCGGCGAGCATCCCGGCGATGGGCGCGATGCGCGGGAATCGTCGTGGCGCGAGGGCGCCGAGGCAGAGCACGACCATCGCGCCGAGGGAGCCCCCCGTCGCCAGGTGCACGCGTCCCACGTCCACCGCGTCGAGGGCCATCAAGAGGCTGCGGGCCTGGTCCCAGGTGGTGATCGTGGGGGGGAGCGCGCCCTCCGCGTGACGTAGGGCGCCCTTGCCACGCGGCGCGGGGGGCGGGAAGCGAGCGTCGTCGTGGCGCGAGCCCCGTGGGCCCGAGGTGCCATAACACGAGCCGAGGCTGTTGAAGCACACGACGCGAAAGCGAGCGGTGTCGAGGGCTCTGCCAGGCCCGGTGAGCGGTCCCCACCAGCCGTCCTCGCCACCGACCCGAGCGCTCCCCGTGAGCGCGTGGACGCACAGGACCACAGGCCCGTCCTCGGGGCCGGAGACCCAACCTCGAACCCGGTGCGGCTCGACCCGTGCCCCGGCCTCCAAATCGAACGGAGGCAGGTCCAGCTCGAAGTCGGTCACGCGAGGGCCTGCAAGACGTCCTCCGTGATGTCCGCCGGGTCTTCGAGGCCGACGGAGAGGCGGACGGTGCCCGGACCGATGCCCTGGGCCGCCCGCGCCTCGTCCGTCAGGCGGCGGTGGGTGGTCGTCTGGGGGTGCGTGACCATCGAGCGCGAGTCCCCCAGGTTGTTGCTGATGTCGATCATCTTCAGACCTCGCATCATCGAGAACGCCGCGTCCTTGCCTCCGCGGACGTCGAAGGTGAGGACGGTGCCGCCCGCCCGCATCTGCCGCATCGCCAGCGCGTGCTGCGGATGGCTGGACAGTCCGGGGTGGGCGACGCGCGCCAACCCCGGGTGCCCGTCGAGGGCCATCGCGACGGAGAGCGCGTTCTCGCAGGAGCGCATCACCCGGAGCTCCAGCGTCTCCAGGCCCTTCAGCAAGACCCACGCGTTGAATGGGCTCAGGGCTGGCCCGGTGTGGCGGAGGAGCTCCTGAAGGCGTCCCGTGACCCACGCCTCGTCGTCGCTGAGGATCGCCCCGCCCAAGGTGCGACCCTGGCCGTCGATGTGCTTGGTGGCGGAGTAGACGACGACGTCGGCCCCCGCCTCCATGGGCTTCTGCAGGATCGGGGTGGCAAAGACGTTGTCGACGACCACCCGCGCCCCGGCAGCGTGCGCCATCTCGCACACCGCCGGGAGGTCGATGATGTGCAGGCTGGGGTTCGACGGCGTCTCCAGCAGCACGCACGCGGCGGGCTCCCGCAACGCCTCGCGCCACGCGTCGGTGTCGCGGCCGTCCACGTACGTCGCGCGGACGCCATAGCGTGGCAGCACATCGTTGAGCAGCACCTGACTGGAGCCGAAGAGCGATCGCGCCGCTACCACTCGATCGCCCTGCTCGACGAGGCCCAGCAGCGTGTTCCACAGCGCCGACATACCGCTCGCCGTCGCCCGGCAGAAGCGTGCCCCCTCCATCGCCGCGAGCCGCCCCTCGAACATCTGCACCGTGGGGTTGCTGTAGCGGGAGTAGATGAAGTGGTCGACTTCACCCAAGAACGAGGCTTCGGCCTGCTCGGGGGAGTCGTAGACATAGCCCGAGGTCAGAAACAGCCCCTCGGACATCTCGGCAAAGCTCGACCGGAGGACCCCCGCCCGAACCTGCTTCGTCGCGTCTCGCATCAGCTCACCATGGCAACGCCGGCCAGGCCCACCGCGGCCGGCGGTGTGCGAACTCCACCTGGCAAGCAGCGGCCGTGCCAAGCCCCCCAGGACGCTGCGGCAGACAAAGCGACCAAGTGATGTGCGTGCCCGCCGGCCGACGATCTCTGCGTCGTTCGGGGCTCGGAATACCTCTGGTATTCCCTCACCCTCCCTCCTTAACCTCGACGCCCGGGCCAGGACGCGGCTCGGTCGCCATCTCTGCCGCACCGTCCTAGCGCCCACCCGCCCTCGATCTGCTCGGCCGGCTTCGGCGGGATGTTGCACATGGTGGCACCACTGACGCGACGTGAGACGGCAGGCGGCCCTCGACAACGCCCCCACGAACCCACCGGTCGTCGTTGTCGCCGCGGTCAGGTCGATGATGACCGGGCGCGTCGCGAGCGGCTTCCCTCGCCAGGCCTTCGTGATGAGGGAGAAGAGCCGATGTTCGATCTTCTTCCATCTGCTCGTCCCAGGCGGAATGACCGTGCCCCGACCATGCTGAGCTGCGTATAGGGCCCGTCCTCGAAAGGGTCTGTCCAAAATGAATAGGGTGCAAATCCCAGATCTGCGGTCGTCTTTGGAGAGGCTGTCAGCTTTCAGC
>CAYOBQ010000181.1:0-20131 GCA_964402225.1 uncultured Nannocystaceae bacterium
GCGGGGCTTGATGCCCCCTAGTTGCGGAAAGGATTTCGGGCCTCCGGTACTAGACACCCCGCCCCCGCGTGATACATCGACTCACCCGCGAAGGATCAGCAATGCGCGTTTTGACCCGAGTCATGTTCGTCTCCCTCCTCACCGCCTCCCTCGCCCACGCCGACTTCGTCGACGTCGCCGCGCGGGCCGGGGCGGACGTCGCCGGCGACAAGCAGAACGGCATCGCGTGGGCTGATCTCGACGGTGACGGCTGCCTCGATCTGGTGGTCAACACGATGGTGGACGACGCCGATGGGCGCACTCGGGTGCTGGTCAGCGACTGCGCGCGCCCGCCGAGCTTCGAGGACCGCACCGACGCCCTCGCCCCGGGGCTGCGGCGAAACGGCAGCGGGCAATCGGAGCTGCGTTCGCTGGTGGCGGGGGATCTCGACAACGACGGCGATCTGGAGCTGTTGCGCAACTGGTGGACCCGCCTCGAGGTCTTCGACAACCGCGGTCGCGCGGACGGCGCCTGGCTGGGCCTGGGGACGGGCGTGGACCGGGATCCGGCGCAGGTCTTCGACGAGGACGCCGTCGACGACCTCTACGACGGGTTCAACTCCGAGGGCCTGGCGCTGCTGGACTGCGACAGCGACGGAGACCTCGACCTGGTGCAGGACAACCACGGCGGCGGAATCATCCTCTACACCAACGACGGCGCGGGGGTCCTGACGCCGCGCGATCCGGCGCTGACAGGCCTGCCGAGCGAGAGTGACGGCGACGGCGACTACCTCACGGTGGGCGACTACAACGCCGACGGCCACGTCGATCTGGTGGTCCGCCGCAGCGACGAGGTCGACGCCTGGCGCGGGACGGGCGCCTGCGGCTTCGTCGCCGACGCCTCCTTGAACTTCCCCGTCGACGGGGACGAGAAGGGCGGCGTGGCCCTCTGCGACCTGAACCGCGATGGCTTCCTCGACGCGGTCTACGTCGATCACAGCGCCCGGCGCGTCCGGGTCCACACCTTCGACCCGGTGGCGGACGGCTTCGTCGCCACCGACGAGCCCCAGGCCTCGGCGATGGTCGTGACCACCGAGGATCTCCAGGGCATCGCCTGCGGTGACGTCGACGACGACGGAGACGCCGACCTCTTCATCACCGCCGCCGGCGACGGCGACGACTACCTCTTCATCAACCGCACGCGGCCCGGCGAAGCCCCCGCCTTCGAGCGCGACAATCGCGGCATCGACGGGCGCGGCGCCGGGAGCCACGGCGCCGCCTTCGCCGACTACGACGCCGACGGCGACCTCGACCTCGTCGTGAACCACGACGGCGGCGTGCAGCTCTGGGAGAGCGACACCAACGACGGCGGCGCGAACAACTACCTCGAGATCCGGCCGGTGCACCTCGCCGCCGGGATGGCGCGGCCCGCGCTGGGGTCGACGATTCGTCTCACCGACGCCGACGGCTTCAACCTCAGCGGGCGCTTCCAGGCCCACTCCGGCAGCGGCAAGGGCAGCGGCGGCGACGGCGCCGGTCGGGTCCACATCGGCCTGTCCGTGGGGCGCGACGCGGTCTACCAGATCCACACGACCTTCCCCGGCGGCCGAGTCGTGCGTCGCTGCGTGGTCCCGTCGGCCCTGGCCTCCCCGGTCCTGACGGTCTCGAGCAACGACGCCAACGACCTCGCGGCCTGCGACGGCCCCCTCGACCCACCCGCGAGCGCCTGCGGAAGCAGCGACGGGGATCCCGCCGTCGTCGAAGGCGGCCCCTCCTCACTCAACACGTGGTACCCGGCCCCCGCGGGCGTCGACACGGCGCTGGCCCCGGGCGCGCGTGCGATCCCCGTCGGCGCACCCATCGGAGACACCCCGATCGCGGCGGGGGACGTGCTGCTCGTCATCCAGATGCAGGGCGCCGCGATCCACACCGGCTCGACCATCGGCGAGGCCGATCCCTACGGCGACGGACCCGGCGGCCTCGACCGCGCGGGCGCCCTGAACGACGCGGGCTTCACGGCGGGAGTCCACGAGTACGCGGTGGCCGCGGGCCCTGTCGATGGCGGTGAGATCACCCTCGAAGACGGCCTCGCGAACGCCTACATCAACAGCGACGAGGTCACGGAGGCCAACGACCGCGGCCTCGGCTTCCGGCGCTACTAGGTCGTCCGCGTCGCGAGCTTCCGCGACCTCACGCTGCGCTCGACGGTGGTGCCGGCCCGCTGGGACGGGCGCGCCGGCGGGATCGTCGCCCTCGATGTGGGCGGCACGCTCACCTTCGACGGCGGCGGCATCGACGCCTCGGGCTACGGCTTCCGGGGCGGCGCCGCCGACAGCATCGAGCTCATCGATCCCGACGACGAGGTCTCCCCCGACAAGGGCGAGGGCATCGCCGGCCAGCCGGTCACCACCTACTGGCGCCGCGACCTCCCGGCGAACATGCCCGGGGCGGCCGACGCTGGCGACGCCTTCGAGGACCTCTTCGCCGACGGCTACCCCGGCGCGGGCGGCGGCTTCAACTTCGGCGCCCCCGCGACCGCTGGCTCCCCCGGCGACGAGGACGGCGGGGCCGGCGGCGGCGGCCACGGGGGTCCCGGCGGCCGCGGCGGCGCGGGCGGATCGGACGTCCGTTCCGGGATCGGAGCGGCGCCCTACGAGCGCGGCACGGGCTCCGGCCACCCGGGCCTGTCGTGGGTCGTGATGGGCGGCGGCGGTGGTGGCGCCTGGGGCGATAACGAGGCCTTTCGCCGCTACGGCGCGGCGGGGCGGCCCGGCGGCGGGATCGTCATCGTGCGGGCCCGAGAGGTCGCGGGCGCCGGCATGATCGCCGCCCGCGGCGCGAGCGCCGGGATCACCCCCTCCGAGGGGGGCGGCGGCGGCGGGGCCGGCGGCTCGATCCTCCTGTTCACCGACACCGACGACGTCTCCGGCCTGACCCTCGACGCCCGGGGCGGCGCCGGCGGCGAGACGCGCGAAGAGAACGACGGCGGCGGCGGCGGCGGCGGCGGCGGCTACGTGGTGGTCTTCAACGGTGGCGGCGCCGCGATCCGCGTCGAGGGTGGCGCCGGCGGCGTGGCCAACGACGCGCTCCACCACCACGGACTCCCCGGCGGCGACGGCGTCTCCCGCGAGCGCGCCCCGGCGGCGGGGCCCACGAGCTGCATCTTCGAGGGCGATGACACAGACGGCGACGGCGTGCCCGACGACGTCGATCTGGACGACGACGGCGACGGCCTGCTCGACGCGGTGGAGGGGGACGGCGACGCCGACGGCGACGGCCTGCCCGACAGCCGCGACATCGACGCCGACAACGACGGCTTGCCCGACGCGCTCGAGGCCCAGGCGGGGGATGGCGTGGCCCCCCTCGGCGTCGACATCGACGGCGACGGGATCGACGCCGCCTACGACGAGGACGACGAGCTCTTCGGCGGCCCCGGGCTCGATCCCGTGGACAGCGACGACGGCCTGCCGGACTACGTGGACGCGGACAGCGACGGTGACGGCGTCTTCGATCTCACCGAGGGGCACGACGCGGACGCCGACGGCGTCAACGATCACGGGCTCGTGCCCGACGCCCGCGGACGGGTGCCGATGGGACGGTTCTCGGACGCCGATGGCGACGGACTACACGACGCCTACGACACCGTCGACGCCGCCGAAGATCCGGCGCAGAACGCCGTCGGGAGCAACGCCGCGCGCCAGGACACCGACGGCGAGGCGCCCGCGGATTGGCGCGACCCCGACGACGACGGTGACGGGCTCAGCACCGCCGAGGAGGGTGGGCTCGAGGAGGACGCCGACGGTGATGGCCGGCCGGACTACCTCGACGCCGACCGCGACCGCGACCAGGACGGCATCCTCGACGCCGTGGAGGATGTGGACGGTGATGGGATCTACGATCCCTGCGGTCCCGGAGAGGCGCCGCCGGTCTGCGATCCGAGCGACCTCGAGGACCGCGACACCGACGACGACGGGCTGGAGGATGGCGAGGAGGACGCCGACCGCGACGGCGAGATCGACGCGGGGGAGACCGATCCCGCCGACGCTGACACCGACGACGGCGGGGTCGAAGACGGGGCGGAGATCGACAACGGCACCGATCCGCTCGATCCGAACGACGACCTGCCTCCAGGCGACGCCGACGCTGACGGCATCGCCGACGACATCGAGGACGCCGACGGGGACGGGATGTACGACCCCTGCGGGCCCGGCCAGACCCCGCCCGCGTGCGACCCGAGCGACTGGCAAGACGCAGACACCGACGACGACGGGCTCCGGGACGGGGAGGAGGACCGGGACCGCGACGGCGTGCGCGGCGGCGACGAGACCGATCCGACGGATCCCGACACCGACGACGGCGGCGTCGAGGATGGCCAGGAGATCGAGGACGGGACCGATCCCCTCGATCCGGCGGATGACCGGCGCCCCGACGGCGACGGCGACGGGATCCCCGATGCGATCGAGGACGCCGACGGCGACGGGGAGTACGGCCCCGGTGACCCCAGCGACTGGCAGGACGCCGACACCGACGACGACCTGATCCCCGACGGGATCGAGGACCGTAACCGCGACGGCGTGCACAGCCGCGACGAGACCGATCCGACGGATCCCGACACCGACGGGGACGGCCTGCGCGACGGGGTCGAGGACGGTGATCTCGACGGCATCGTCGATGAGGGCGAGACGGATCCGCGGGACCGGGACACCGACGACGGAGGGGTCAACGACGGACAGGAGGTCTTGCAGGACCAGACCGATCCCCTCGATCCGACAGACGACCTCTCGGCGGATCCCGACGGAGACGGGCTGACGAACGGCGAGGAGCGAGAGCGCGGGACCGATCCGGGCGACCCCGACACCGACGGCGACGGGCTGAGCGACGGGACCGAGGTCTTGGGCGACAACCCCACCGATCCGCTCGATCCCGACAGCGATGACGATGGCCTCACGGACGGCGAAGAGGACCGCGACGGCGATGGCGCGCGGGACGACGACGAGACCGATCCCAACGATCCCGACACCGATGACGGCGGGGTCAGCGACGGCGTCGAGGTGGAGGTCGACGGGACCGATCCCCTCGATCCGGCGGACGACCGGATCGGCGACGACCGGGACGGGGATGGGCTCAGCGACGGTGAAGAGGCCGCGCGCGGCACCGATCCGGACGACCCCGACACAGACGACGACGGGCTGACGGACGGGATCGAGGTGCTGGGCGACAACCCCACCGATCCGCTCGATGCCGACACCGACGGCGACGGCCTGCTCGATGGCACGGAGGACGCGAACGGCGACGGCGCGCGGGGGGCGGACGAGACCGATCCCAATGACCCCGACACCGACGACGGTGGAGTGGGCGATGGCGTGGAGGTCGACGGCGGCGGCGATCCCCTCGATCCGGCGGATGACGACGGCGACGGAGACGGGCTCGGCGATCTCGAGGAGGCGGCGCTCGGGACCGATCCAGATGACCCCGACACAGACGACGACGGGCTCTCGGACGGGGTGGAGGTGCGCGGCGAGAACCCGACGGACCCGCTCGACGCCGACAGCGACGACGACGGGTTGAGCGACGGCGCCGAGGACGCCAGCGGCGACGGCGCGCGGGATCCCGACGAGACGGATCCGAACGATCCGGACACCGACGACGGCGGCGTCACCGACGGGGCGGAGGTCCTCGAAGATGGGACCGATCCCCTGGATCCGGAGGACGACCGCGTGGACGACGATCGCGACGGCGACGGGCTGAGCGACGCCGAAGAGGCGGTGGCGGGGACCGATCCAGATGACCCCGACTCCGACGACGACGGCATCACGGACGGCGTCGAGGTGCACGGGGCGAACCCCACCGATCCCACCGATGCCGACTCCGACGACGACGGGCTCTGCGATGGGCCGGGACAGGTCGCCGGGACCTGTGCGGGGGGGGAGGATCTCGACGCCGACGGTGAGCGGGATCCGACGGAGACCGATCCGAACGACGCGGACACCGACGAGGGCGGGGTCGACGACGGCTTCGAGGTGCTCGTGGCGGGGACCGATCCGTTGGACCCCAGCGACGACCGGGACGTGAACATCGACGCCGATGGTGACGGGCTGACGGACGCCGAGGAGGGGGGGCTCGGGACCGATCCGATGGATCCCGACTCCGACGACGACGGGATCGACGACGGCACCGAGGTCAACGGCGAGAACCCCACCGATCCTCTCGACGCCGACTCGGACCACGATGGGCTGGCCGACGGCGTGGAGGACGCCGACCAGGATGGCGCGCGTGACGAGGGGGAGACCGATCCGAACGACCCGGACAGCGACGACGGCGGGGTGCTCGACGGACCCGAGGTCGCCGACGGGACCGATCCGCTGGACCCGACGGACGACCGGCCCGCAGACCGCGACGGCGACGGGCTCTCAGACGACGACGAGCGCGGGCGCGGGACCGATCCCAACGACCCGGACACCGACGGCGACGGGATCGACGACGGCACGGAGGTCAATGGGGCCAACCCGACCGATCCGCTCGACGGCGACAGCGACGACGACGGGCTGACGGACGGCGAGGAGGACGAGGACGCGAACGGGCAGGTCGATTCGGGTGAGACCGATCCGAACGACCCCGACACCGACGACGGAGGGATCGACGACGGGGCGGAGGTTCGCGATGGGACCGATCCCCTCGATCCCAGCGACGACCTCTCGGGTCCCGACGGCGGACCGACCCCGGATGGCGGCCCATCGCCAGACGCGGGGCCGGGGCCCGACGGCGGAGATCCCGGGCTCAGCGCCACCGGGACCACCGCTTGCGATTGTGACGCCGGCGGCTCGCCCGGCGTCGGGATGTGGCTGCTGCTGCTGGGGCTCGGCGCCTCGCGACGCCGTCGGAAGGGAGGTCTCCGATGAGGGCGCTACTGCTGGGAGCGTGTAGCGCATTCGCGACGCTGCTCCTGCCGGTCACGGCGACGGCGCAGGATGTGCAGAACTTCGTGCCCGCGGTGGGCACGTGGAACTACTTCAGTCAGGAGGGGGTGGGCACCGCAGAGCGGTTCGACTTCGTCCCGTCGCTCTATGTCGGCTACGCGGCGACGCCGCTGGTGCTGCGCGACGCGGACGACGAGGTCACGGACCGCCTCGTGGAGCACCTCTTGACCTTCGACCTGCTCGGGACGGTGGGCTTACACGAGCGCATCGAGTTGGGCGCCCACCTGCCGCTGCACATCGCTGGGGGGGACGACACGACCACCTTCGCGCCGGGCGATCTCCGACTCATCCCCAAGGTGCGGCTGCTCGGGGGTAGCGAGCGCGCGGCGCGAGGCTTCGCCCTCGCCGTCGCGGTCCCCCTGGCGCTGCCCACCGGTGACGAAGGTGCCTTCGTGGGGGAGAACGGCTTCTCGGCCCAGCCCAAGCTCATCGGCGAGCTGGCCCTCGCGGGGCTGCGGCTGGCGGCGAACATCGGGGCGCTGTTGCGCACCGACGAGGCGCAGCTCGCCGATCTCACGGTCGGCCACGAGCTGACCTACGGCGCCGGCGCCGCCCTCGAGCTCGGCTCAGAGGATCTGCTCGGCGTCGGCGAGGTCTACGGCGCCGCACCGATCGCCGAAGCCGCCGCCGGCGACAACGCGCCCCTCGAAGGGGTCGCCGGCCTGCGCTACTTCGCGGCGTCGGGCGCGGTGCTCAGCGGCGGCCTGGGGACCGGCTTCGTCACCGGCTACGGCGCCCCGGCGTTTCGCATCTTCGTCGGTGTCGCCTGGGATCCGCGCCCGGAGCCCGAGCCCGAGCCCCTGCCCGAGCCGGGGCCGACCGACCGCGACGGCGACGGGCTCCTCGACGCCGACGACGGCTGCCCAGACGCCCCCGAGGACCGAGACGGTTTCCAGGATGAAGACGGCTGCCCCGACCCCGACAACGACAACGACGGGATCCTCGACGAAGCCGACGGCTGTCCGACGGTGCCGGAGGACAAGGATGACTTCGAGGACCACAACGGCTGCCCAGACCCCGACAACGACAACGACGGCCTCCCCGACGTCCGCGACAAGTGCCCCAACGTCCCGGAGACGATCAACGGCCTCGACGACGAGGACGGCTGCCCCGACCAGGGGCGAGTCCGCGTCACGGAGGCGAAGATCGAGATCCTCGACCGCGTCCACTTCGAGACCAACAAGGCGGTGATCCGCCGCGGCAGCTACACCATCCTCGACCAGGTCATCAGCGTCTTGAAGGGCCACCCGGAGATCCGCTCCATCCGGGTCGAAGGTCACACCGACTCCGTCGGCTCCGCGAAGCACAACCGACGGCTCTCCCAGGCCCGCGCCGAGGCGGTGAGGACCTACCTCGTCGAGCACGGCGTCGCCCCCGCCCGGCTCGAAGCCCGTGGCTACGGAGAGGACCGCCCCATCGCACGGAACCGCTCGAGGGAAGGCCGGGCGGAGAACCGACGCGTGGAGTTCGTGATCCTCGAACGTCGCTGACCCGACGACTACGGGCGCTCCCGCCCCAGCGGGCTTCCCACCTCTTGCCCATACACCGACCGAGCTACTCGCCGAAGCGGACCGCCGCGGTCGTCGCCAGGGGGCGGGCGGGCCTCCCGGTGGTGGGCGCCAGATCGGTGGCGCCATCGACCATCGCCAGGACCCAGCGGGCCTTCGCTGGGAGCGTCCAGCTCCGCGTCGCGTCGAGGTGGCCCTTGCCGCTGAGGCGCGCCTCGCGGAAGACCTTGCCGTCGACGATGAGGCGGAGCACCTCGGGGCGGGCCCAGGCGGGGGATTGGACGCGCACGGTGGCCTTCTGGCGCAGGCTCGTTGGCAGAGTCTGGCCGGGACGCCCCTCCCCCACCCGGAGATCGACGAGGGGGCCGAAGCTCACGACCACGTCGCCGCCACGCAGCGCTTGGGTCAGCGACGCGGCGTCGGGGAGGTTGCCGCTTCGGACCCACGTCCTGGGCAGACCGCAGGGTTGGCCGGCGACGGAGGCCGCGCCGCTGCCGCCGACGGGGACGACGGGGTGGTCTCGGTCGAGGAGACCCCAGTAGTCGGCGAGGGCACGATCGACGGCCTGCGGCTCGTCGGGGAAGCCGATCTCGAGCAGGTCGAAGTCCAGCGTGAAGCCGCCGCGGGGGAGCTGGGGGGCGCGGGGGTCGAAGCCGAAGTGCTCGAAATAGCCCCAGCCCGCCGTGCGCGGGCGGACGACGAGGATCAGCGGGTCGCCGGGCATGCGGGCGAGCTCCGCGAGCCGTTCGTCGATTCGGCGCGGGGAAGCGGCGGGGGCCATGGTGCCGGGGGGCAACGGGAGGGCCGCGAAGCGGCCGACGCCGGGGATGGCCAACGAGAGGCCGGAGAAGACGCGCGTCCGGCCGCGGACGGGCGGGGTCGCGCGGCCGTCGTCGAGCAGGACGACGCCGTCGACGCCCTCGGCGGCGCAGGCCGCGACCCGGGCGGCGACCGACGCCGACGCGATGGGGCTGGCGCGGCTGAGGACGTGGGGGTCGAGGGCATACCAACCGCTGCGGTCGAGGCCCCGGTCCAAGGCGACCTGGAGCTTCGCCTCCCGACCCGGACGCACGCGAACGGCGAGGGTCTCGCTGCCGTACTCGGGGCCGGCGGTGACCACGACCTTGTAGCGCCCCGGCGGCAAGGGCTGCCGCCCACGGCCGTCGGCGGCGATGATCTCGTTGCCCGCCGCGGGCGCCCCCCCGGGGGGACCGAGCCGGGGGTCGGGCGTCCGGCCCTCGCCCACCACCCGCAGGCGAGCCGAAAGGGGGCGCCCGTCGGGCCCGTCGACGGCGTAGCGCAGCGCGCTGGCCGGGCCTACGCGGAGACTGGTCACGAGGGCGTCGGCGGCGCCGACCCGAACCCGAACGGCCTTGCTCGGTGCGCGGCCCGGAGCCTCGGCTACCAGTCGATAGGTCCCGGGGCCCACGGTCGCAGAGAAGCGCCCATCGGGGCCGGTGCGGGCCCGTATCATCGGCTCGCCACGCCGCGTCGTCGCGACGACTCGCGCCCCTGGGACTGGCGTCCCCGCGCGGTCGACGACGACGCCGAGGATCCCGCCGACGACGGTCTTGCGGGACGCGTAGAGCTGGGTCACGGCGGCGGCGACCCCCCCCCGTAACTCGGCGTGCAGCCGCAGCTCGCGCACCGCGGACGCGCCCGGTCGGAGGTGCTCGGGCTCGAGCTGGACGAGGGACCAGTCGCGGCCGTGGGTCCCGACCAGGCGGCCGCTGCGCGAGACGAAGACCAGCGCGGAGCCGGGACCGTCCCCGCCGACCCAGTCGGAGCGCGTCTGGCGCTCCGCGACGACATCGCCGAAGCCGGGCACGAAGGGCCGGAGGCCGCCCCACAACAGGTAGGCGCCGAGGGTCAGATCGGGGTAGTGCCCGCGGGACTTGTTGTAGACCGTGACGACGAGGCGGAGGTGGTGGTCCGCTGGCTCGAGGACGTAGTCGATGTCGACCTGCACCTTCTCGTCGGTGGGGTGGTGCCCCGTCGCCCGGACGATCGCCGGCCCGCCCCCCGCCCCGTGCTGCGCGACCACCACCGACGTGAAGACGGGCAGCATCCGGCCGGTGGGGTCGAGGGTCACGGCCAACTCCCCCAGGGCGTCAACCCCACCGCGGGCGACGGTGGCCACCAGATGACCACCGGAGCGCGCCCCCCGCGCGAGGTGGTCGACCCCGGCCACGACGACTTGCAGGTGGTCGTTCTCGAGCAGGAGGTCGCCGGGGCGCGCGGAGTCGTCGGTCGCGCCGGGGAGCTCGATCACCGAAGCGCGCGACTGCCCGGCCCGCCAAGGACCCACGACCAGCGGCGGCGCGGCGTCGACATTCGCGGCGTCGGGCACGACCACGATGTAGGTCGGCCGCTCGAGGGGCCCGCCGCAGGCGAGCAGCGCCATCGACAGCCAAAACGATGTGGTGCGCACGCGGGCATCGTATCGATGCTAGCGGTACTCGTATACCGCGCTGGTCCAGGTCGCGAGGTTCCCGATGCGCGCCCACAGCCCGCTGACGCCCACGGTGATCGTGGCCTCGTCGAGGTCGAGGGTCGTGCCCAGGCTGCCCCGCTCGCCCCAAGCGAGCTCGCCGACCATGCTCCAGGCGTCCTCGCCGCGCTCGAAGACGAGGACGCGCCCCTTGGAGTCTCGACGCGGGAGACCCGACTGGTTGGCGGCGACGAGGGCACGATCCCCGTGGATGGCGAGGGCGCTGCCGAACCGCTCCCCCGCCCGGACCTGAGGGGGCTGGAGCCTCTGGCGGATCGCCCATTCGCCGTCCTCGACGGAGAGGACCGTCACCGCGCCGCGGCCGTCGTCGGCGCGATCGGTCCCGACCAGCGCGACCCCGTCATGGAGGGCGAGGCGGCGCCCGAAGAGCAGGCCCTCGGGGCCCTCCGAGGCGATCCGGGCGACCCCCTCCACTCCCTCGTCTTCCGCGCGAAAGACGTAGACCTCCTCGGCCTCGATGGCCCCCACCACGAGCCACGCCCCGTCGAAGGCCAGCGCGCGGCCGAACTGGTCTCCGCGGACCAACGTCTCGGGCGCGAGCGTGGCGTGCTCCTCCAGACGCCCATCGACGTCGACGTAGACCGTCACCGCCCCGGTGCGTCCCTCCGTCGGGCGGCCGACCGCGAGGGCCCCCCCCGACCAATCGACCGCGGCACCGAAGCCCCCCGAGGCGGAGAGCCCCTGGCGGCGTACCCAGGCCATCTCCTCGAGCCCGTAGATGTGCACGCGGCCTGCCCCCGACTCGCCGACCGCCAGCCGCTCGCCCTCGAAGGAGAGGGCGACACCGAAGAGCCCGTCCCGAGCCGGGGACGGGGCGGTGAGCGTCTGGCGCAGCGCGTATCCGTCGGCGGTGTCCTCGTAGATGCGGACGCGCCCTGCGCTTCGCTCGCCGCGAACCTCGAAGCTCGGCTCCCCCACGACGATGAAGGCGCCGCTGCGCCGGGCGGCCTGGAAGCGCGCGTGCTGGGGTGGCAGGAGGCGCCCGGCCTGGCAGATGCTCAGCGCGTCGCAGGAGGCCCAAGCGCAATCGACGCACGCCGGCGCGCCATCGCAGGCCTCGCCGCGTTCGAGCTCGCCGTTGCCGCAGACCGGCTCGACGAAGGCGTCAGGCTCCGCGGCGTCGACCTCCGGGGCCGCGTCAGGTTGCCCGGCGTCGGGGGACCGAGGCACATCCGAAGGCATGTCGGGCGCAAACGCCTGATCGACGGCGGTGTCCGACGGCGACCCGTCCAACGAGGCCGCGTCCACGATCCCCCCGCCATCGACGGCCCCGTCGAGGGCGACGCCATCGTCGGAGACGGGCCCCGCGTCCGCCGCGACGCCCACGTCGTCGCGGTGCCCCCCCCCGGAGGTCGGCGCGCACGCCGCGAGGACAAAGGTGCACCCAAAAAGAACGCCCGACGAACGACCCATGCGACCAACCTCCGAGATCTGGAATCTAGGACCTGTCCCCACCAGACGAGCCCGTGTCGGCGCTATTCAGGCCTCATTCGGAGCCGCGCACCAGTTGAACGATCACCGCCGATGTGCTAGCCCAGCACCGGCCGAGAGAGGTAGCGAAATGTCGGGCCACAACAAGTGGAGCACGATCAAGCACAAGAAGGGCCGCGCCGACGCCGCGCGCGGGAAGCTCTTCACCAAGCTGATCCGGGAGATAACCGTCGCCTCCCGCGCGGGCGGCAGCGATCCCGACGGAAACCCTCGCCTGCGCTCGGCGGTGATCGCCGCGCGCAACGGCAACATGCCCAACGACACCATCGATCGCGCGATCAAGCGCGGCGCCGGTGAGCTCGAGGGCGAGACCTACCTCGAAGTCACCTACGAGGGGTATGGGCCCGGGGGCGTGGCGTTCTTCATCGAGGCGATGACCACCAACCGCAACCGCACCGTCGCCGAGGTGCGGCACGTGCTGAGCAAGCATGGCGGCAACCTCGGCACCGACGGGTCCGTCGCCTGGATGTTCGAGCAGCAGGGCAGCATCGAGGTCCCCGCCGATGGGTGCGAGTACGAAGCGCTGTGGGAGGCCGCCGTCGAGGCGGGCGCAGCGGACGTGGAGCGAGGCGATCCGCACCACTTCGTCACCTGCGAGTTCCACGATCTCCACGCCGTCACGCAGGCCCTCGAGGCGGCGAATTTCAACGTCGCCCAGGCCAAGCCGGTGCGCGTGGCGACGACCACCCTCGCCGTCGAGGGCAGGGCCGCTGAGTCGACCCTCAAGCTGATGGAGGTCCTCGACGACCAGGACGACGTGCAGAACGTCTACACCAACGCCGACATCTCCGACGAAGAGATGGCGCGGCTTGGCGGGTAGGCGAGTCCTCGGGATCGATCCCGGCAGCCGGCTGTGCGGATGGGGCGTCGTCTATCGATCCGGCCGCCACTTCGAGCACGTAGACAACGGCGTGATCGTCCTCGACGCCAAGCGGCCCCTCGGTGAGCGACTGGCGGCGCTGCTCGAGAGGCTCGACGAGGTTCTGGCGGAGCACGCCCCCTCGGTGGTGGCCGTCGAGACCGTCTTCCACAATCGAAACGCCCGGGCGGCCCTCATCCTCGGGCACGCACGCGGCGTCGCTCTCGCCGCCGCCGCCCGCCGCGGGCTCCCGATCCACGAGTACACGCCGCAGCAGGTGAAGAAGGCGGTGACGGGCAGTGGTCGCGCGGACAAGGCGCAGATTCAGCAGATGGTGACGCTCTTGCTCGAGCTCCCCGAGGCGCCCCAGGTCGACGCCGCCGACGCCGTGGCGGTGGCGCTGTGCCACGCCCAACACCTCGACGCCGCGGGGGCGAGCGCCGCCGTGCCGCCCCGCGCGCGGGGTGCCAAGCGGCGCGCCCAGGCCGGGCTCCAGGCGCTGGTCGAAGCCCAGCAGAAGGCGCGCCGATGATCGGCCGCCTGCGCGGGACGGTGGGGCGCAAGGCCGTCGAGTCGGTCCTGGTCGAGGTCCAGGGTGTCGGCTACGAGGTCGTATGCCCCCTCAGCGTGCTCGACGTGCTCCCGCGGGTCGGCGAGACCTGCACGCTGTCGATCCACACCCACGTCCGCGAAGACCAGATCACGCTCTTCGGCTTCGCCAGCGACGACCAACGTGGCCTGTTCCGCATGCTGGTGGGCGTCAGCGGCATCGGCCCCAAGCTCGGGCTGGCCTGCCTCGGCGCGATGACCCCCGAGGTCCTGGCGGACGCCATCGCGTCGGAGGACATCAAGCGCCTCTCGACCATCCCCGGCGTCGGCAAGCGCACCGCGGAGCGGCTGGTGCTCGAGCTGCGCGAGAAGGTCCAGCGCGGCGCCTCCGGATCCGGCGTGACGCGCGGCGGGAACGTCGTCCTCGACGAGCTCGACAGCGCCCTTCGCAACCTCGGCTACCGGGGCAAGGCCGTCGAGAAGCTCATCGGCGGTATGCGCGACGAGGCCGACGGCAAGGACTTCGAGGCCCTTCTGCGCGAGGCCCTGAAGCGGCTCAACTCGTAGAGAACGGCGTCTCGATGCTGGACAGACGTACAGGTAAGCGCTAGACCGTGGTCATGGACGACCGCGTCATCGATCCGACGGAGCAGGCGGAGGACGTCGCCGAGACGCTGCGCCCCGCCGACTTCGCGACCTACGTCGGTCAGGTGCGGGCCAAGGAGAACCTCCAGATCGCCGTCGAGGCCGCCCGGGGGCGCGAGGAGGCCCTCGACCACGTGCTGCTCAGCGGTCCGCCGGGGCTGGGCAAGACCACCCTGGCTCACATCATCGCCACCGAGCTCGACTCGCGACTGCACCTCACGAGCGGGCCGGCCCTGGAGAAGAAGGGCGATCTGGCGGGCATCCTCACGAACCTCGAAGCCCACGATGTGCTCTTCATCGACGAGATCCATCGCCTGAGCGCGGTCATCGAGGAGAACCTCTACCCGGCGATGGAGGATCTGCGCTTCGACGTGGTCATCGGTGAAGGCGTCTACGCCAAGAGCTACCCCATCGAGCTCCAGCCCTTCACCCTGGTGGGCGCGACCACCCGGGCGGGGCTGCTCACCTCTCCGATGCGCGACCGCTTCGGCATCGTCGAGCACCTCGAGTTCTACAGCGCCGCCGAGCTCACGCTCATCGTCGACCGCTCGGCGCGCTTGATGGAGTTGCCGATCCATGACGAGGCGTCGGAGGCCCTGGCCCAGCGGTCACGGGGTACGCCCCGCGTCGCCAACCGGCTGCTGCGGCGGGTCCGCGACTACGCCCAGGTGCGCGCCGACGGCGTGGTCAGCGTCGACATCTGCGACGCCGCGTTGGCCCAGCTCGAGGTCGACCGCGCGGGCTTCGACAAGATGGATCGCCGCCTCTTGTTGGCGCTGATCGACAAGTTCGACGGGGGCCCGGTGGGCCTCGACACCCTGGCGGCGGCGATCGGCGAGGAGAAACAGACGGTAGAGGACGTCTACGAGCCCTACCTGCTGATGCAAGGTTTCCTGAAGCGGACGCACCGGGGCCGAGTCGCCACCCGCCGGGCCTACCTCCACTTCGACCGACCGTGGGCCGGCGCCCAGCAGCGCCTTCTATGAGACGCCTCGCGCTTTGCCTCGCCCTGCTGGGGTGCACGCCGTCGCACATCCAGGTGCGCCGCGCACCCAACGACGCGATCGACGCCGCCGTGGCCCGGCTGGAAGCGCGGGGCGTGTCCTTCGACGCGGCGGGCCGCCGCGCCAACCGGGCGCGCAGCGCTCACTACTGCTACCGCCCACCGCGCCGCGACGGCGGCGGCTTCGACGCCAGCTTCAAGCACCCGGCCCCCGGCGGGCCGGTCGGCTTCGAGCACACCGCGACCCTCGACGAGCAAGCCCCCGCGCGGGACCGCTGCGCCCACCTCTTCCGATTCGAGCTCGTCGCCACGCCCCACGACGGCGAGTCCCGCGTCGAGATCGAGGCCGCGTGGTGGCGAGTCCGCGACGCGGGCTGCACGCCGGTCGGCGATCCGCTCTTGGGCGCTCTGCGCTGCACCTACGCCTACCGAGCCAGCCACGCCCCCCCGGCAGATCTCCCGCGCTTCGTCTATCGCGTATTGGCGGGCTTGTAGATTACCCGGAGAGCCGGCGGACCAGCCAGGCGACGGCGAGCATCACCACGACGAAGCCGACGCCGCCGAGGACCCAGGGGACGAAGCTCTGCTCGCGCGCGGTCACCACCGGGGCGGGCACCGGGGAGGCGTCGCCCAAGGCCACGGTGGGCGCCAGCGCGACGGGGCTCGTGGGCGCTTCCGGTATGCCGCCCATCTGCGGGACGGGCAGCGGCGTCCCGACATCGAGCCGCTCGAGGATGCCCCGCACCTCCGCCATCGTCTGAGGCCGCGCGTCGAGATCACGGGCCAGCATCCTGGCGATCAGATCGTCGAGGCCGGGGGGCAACGCGTCGGCGCCGAGCAGGTTGGAGACGCGCGGCGCGTCCCGCCGGATGCGCGCGAGCAGCACGGCGTGGGGGTTGTCCCCCGAGAACGGGAGTCGGTTCGTGAGCATCGCGAACGCGATGATCCCAGCCGCGTAGATGTCCGCTCGACGGTCTACGTTCTTGGAGATCTGCGCCTGCTCCGGGGCCATGTACTCCGGCGTGCCGAAGACCTTGTCCGTCCCCGTCTGCCCCACCGTCCCGACGGCGGCGTCGAGCACCTTCACGATCCCGAAGTCGAGGATGCGCAGGTGCCGATACCCACGCGGGCTCACCGACACGATCAGGTTGTCCGGCTTCAGATCGCGGTGGACCAGGCCGAGCTCGTGGGCCTCGTGCATCCCGTCGGCGAGTTGGCACAGGAGCTCTGTGACCACCGGCACGGGCAACGCGCCGTCCTCCTCCAGGATTCGGGTGAGCGAGCGCCCGGCGACGAGCTCCATCGCGTAGTACAGCGTCCCGTCCGGCAGCTCACCGCTCTCGTAGATGCGGGCGACGTGGGGCCCCTCGAGCAGCGCCGCCATCCGCGCCTCGCGTCGAAACCGGCGCACCATGTCGTCGGATTGCCCGTAGTGGGCGTGCAGCGTCTTGACGGCCACCTGCCGCCCTTCGCGGTCCACGCCGCGGTAGACGATGCCCATCCCCCCGAGGCCGATGCGCCGCTCGATGCGGTAGCGGCCGGCGACGCTCCGCCCGACCAGCGGATCCGCCGGCCAGCCCGACAGCGGCTGCTCCGAGGCGCAGCCGGGGCACACGGCGGCGGCCTGCTCGACGTTGGTGTAGCAGTGATGACAGACCCGCACGGGGTGGAGACTAACCGTGGGCTCCCCGCTGTGCTACACGCGGGCCATGTTCGAAAAAGTCCTCATCGCCAATCGGGGCGAGATCGCCTGCCGCGTCGCCGCGGTCCTCCGGGAGAAGGGCATCGCCAGCGTCGCCGTCTACTCCGAAGCCGACGCCGACGCCCCCCACGCCCTCGCCGCCGACGCCGCCGTCCCCATCGGCCCCCCGCCGGTGGCCCAGAGCTACCTGGACCAGGACGCGATCCTGGAGGCCGCTCGACAGACCGGCGCCGACGCCATCCACCCGGGCTACGGCCTGCTCTCGGAGAACGCGGGCTTCGCGCGTCGTTGCGCCGAAGCGGGCGTCGTCTTCGTGGGCCCGACGCCGGAGGTGATCGAGGCGATGGGCGACAAGGCGCGGGCCCGCGCCACCGCCGCCGCGGCGGGCGTCCCCGTCGTGCCGGGATCCGACGGACCCGTCGCCGACGACGAGGCCGCCGCCCTCGCCGAGTCGGTGGGCTACCCCGTGCTGGTCAAGGCGGCCGCGGGGGGCGGCGGCATCGGGATGGCGGTCGTCAAGAAGCCGGGCAAGCTGGAGCGCGCGATCGTGAGCTGCCGCGACCGAGGCCGGAGCAGCTTCGGCGATGACACCGTCTACCTCGAGAAGCTCATCGAACGACCACGGCACATCGAGGTCCAGATCCTCTTCGACCACCACGGGCGCGGGGTCCACCTCTTCGAGCGCGAGTGCACCCTGCAACGCCGGCACCAGAAGGTGATCGAGGAGGCTCCCTCCCCCTTCGTCACGACGCGGCCGGAGCTCCGGGCGGGGTTGACGGAGGCGGCCCTCACAGCCGCCCGCGCCATCGGCTACCGCAACGCGGGGACCGTCGAGTTCATCGTCGACGCCAACGGCCACTTCTATTTCATCGAGATGAACACGCGGCTCCAGGTCGAGCACCCCGTCACCGAGGCGATCACCGGCGTCGATCTCATCGGCTGGCAGCTCGACATCGCCGCGGGGGCGCACCTCACGCTCGATCAGGAGGCGCTCACGATCGACGGAGCCGCCGTCGAGTGCCGGATCTACGCCGAGGACCCGGACCGGAAGTTCCTCCCGCGCCCTGGGCGAATCGGCCGCTATGAGCCACCCACGGGCGCCCACATCCGCGTGGACTCCGGCGTCGGCCCCGAGCAGGAGGTCACGCCCTACTACGACCCGATGCTGGCCAAGCTGAGCGCCCACGGACCCGAGCGGGGCGCCGCCCTCGAGCGTGCGCGCGCCGCCCTCCGTGACTTCACGATCGAGGGGCTCACGACCAACCGCGCCTTCCTGGTGGACGTGCTCGGAGAGCCGGAGATCATCGCCGGCGCCTTCGACACCGGCTGGCTCGAGCGATACGCGAAGGCGCGCCGCGGTTGATGCGCCGCGCCGGCCTGCTTCTCGCGTTGCTCTGGCCCGCGGCGGGCGCCGCCGGGACCGGGGAGATCTACCGGTACTTCGAGCCCTTCCCCGAGGACCCGAGCGTCGAGTTCCTGGACGCCGGAGCCGCCGCCGCTGACCGCCCCACGCGCGTCTACTACCACTGGGCGACGTGGTGTGAGCCCTGCAAGATCGCCAAGGCGTTGCTGGCCGACGCCGCCGCGCGCCACCCCGGGCAGCTCGCCGTCGTCGCGCTCACCAGCGAGCCCCGCGAGACCGTGACGGCTCGAATCGCGACCGACGCCACGCTGCGCGGCTTCCGGCTGGGCTTGAGGAAGAAGTCCGAGACGCGGGACCCGCCCTATCTGCCCTACGTGGTGGTCGTGCACCGGGACGAGGTCGTGTGGAAGGGCAACCCGACCTACCCGGCGGGTCGCTTCGAGGGGTTCCTCGGGCGTCTACTCGAGGACCGCTGGGATCGCGCGGCGCACCGGACTCGGGTCGAGGCCGAGGCCGCCACCGACGCGCGCCTGGCGACCCTCGCGCCGCGGTCGGTGGAGAGCGCCGCCGCCCTGGTCGAGTCGATCCGCGCCACCATCGAGCTGCTGAAACAGAAGCAGGCGCGGGACCCCAACAACTACTACTACGTATTCCGCACCATCTCGCTGACGCGCCTCGCCATCCAGGTAGACAGCACGCTCGGACGCAAACCAAAGGGCTGGGTCAGCGAGCAGATCGCCGAGCTCGCGCGCTATATCAAGACCAGCGCCGAGGCCTTCCGCGGATCCCGGGATGACTTGGCGTTTCTCGCCCGCGACGTCATCTTTGCCGACGACGAGCGCTTCCGCGACGCCGAGCTCGGCCACGCGCTGGTGGAGATGGCCTTCGAGGCCCCCGCCGCGGGGCAGTACGCCCACCTCGCCGCGTCGCTTCGGGCCGAGGACCTGGCGCTCCGCAAGGACTGGGCGGGCGCCGTCCGCTGGGCGGCCACGGCGCTCCAGCTCGCCCGTGAGGCGGGCCTGTCCGGTGAGCTCTTCCAGATCTACCAGGACGAGCTGAAGCGCTATCGGACCGAAGCGGCTCGCTGCCACCGGTAGCGTCTCGCGCCGGCAGCCCAGGGCGCGCGCGGCGTCGGTCACCTTCCATACCACGTCACCGATGGCGGCCCGTTGCGCCAACGACCGGAGGCCACGCACGTTCTCCACCCACGGGGCGAGCAGAAGCGCGCGGGATGCTGGAAGCGGCGCACACGCTGGACTTCGAACAGCTCGACGACACCGTCGGCCTCGACAAGGGCGCGCGAGAACAACGGCAGCCGCGAGCGGGCCAACCCGGCGGTCGCCTTCCGGCGGATCGAAGGCAACATCACGGGGGGCGACGAGGATTGGTTCAGCGCCCCGTTCGCCACGCTTCGCCGGACATCAATGGGGTGCAAATCCCAGATCTGCGGTCGTCTTTGGAGAGGCTGTCAGCTTTCAGCTTTCAGCGCTCAGCCGTCAGTTTGCTCAAAGGACCTTGACACCGTGAAGGACTTCCGGAAACT
>CAYOBQ010000182.1:0-20120 GCA_964402225.1 uncultured Nannocystaceae bacterium
AAGCCCTCCACACTCCCTCCGTCAGAATCGGGATATGCACCCAACCGATTTCGGCTTCGCGCCTTGAAGCCGGCGGGCACGCACATCACTTGGTCGCTTGGTCTGCCGCACCGTCCTCGCGCCGGACTGCCCGAGCGGCGGTCGCGTTGGGGACGCTGTTGGTCGCGAGGATCTGGAGGTGCGCCCGGCGTAGCTCGAGGAGGCGCCGCGCGGACCGCGGCCGAGAGGCGCCGCGAGCGAGCCCTCGCGTCGGGTCGACCGCCGCCTTCGAGGTCGCGGACGTCGTCCGCTCCGTTGCCGACCGTGAACAGCCGCGCGCTGATCTCGCTGCCCACGGTTGTGACAGCCCAGCGCCCGCGGCGTCTACGCTTCCCGGCGGCGGCAGAGGCAGTAGATGAAGGCTTGCTGGCTGCCCCAGGGCGTCTGGTGGGTGTCTTCGACGCAGCGGACGCGCTGGAAGACGGCCCCGAGCTGCCGTAGCAGCGACTCGTCGTCGTAGCGCACGACGGGGAGGCCGCTGCACTCCTCGGGTCCCTCCGCTCCGAAGGTCGCGATGATGACCTGGCCGCCGGGGGCGAGGGCGTGGTCGACCTGTCGCAGATAGGCCGCTCGATCCGCCTCGTCGGTGAGGAAGTGGAACACGGCTCGGTCGTGCCACAGCGCGAAGGCCGCCTTGGGTAGCGGCGCCTGGGTCACGTCGCCGACCACCCACTCGATTCGCTCGGCGTCGGCGCCCAGCGCGGCGCGGGCGTGGTCTAGCGCCGCGGCGGAGATGTCGAGGACCGTGAGGTTTCGGTAGCCGAGCTCGAGGAGGTCGCGCGGCAGGGTGGAGGCGCCGCCGCCGACGTCGATGATGCCGGCGTCAGGGGGCACGCCGGCCTCGTCCAGTAGCTCCAGGGATCGGCCGAGGTGAGGGGCGTACCAGCTCACGGCGCCCGGCTGCCTGGTCTCGTAGACCCGGTCCCAATGTTCGTGGTCGGCCATGCCCTCAAGTCTAACGCAGGGGCCTCGTCGATGGTCGGATAAGTCTGGAATAGTCCGGGAATCCTGGACGTCCGGGCTCTTGGGTCGGTGCAAACGACCCGCTGGATGCGTTAGCTTTGTTGCGGTGAGGCCGCGCGCTCCGCCTGGGGGTCGCGGTTCGATGCCAGGGGGGATCACGCAGTGCACGAATCGAATGCCCGGGGTCTGATCGCACACGTGTCGTGTTGGATCGCGCTCGCCGTCCTGGTCGGGGCGTGCGACGACGCGGCGCCGGGGCAGTCGCCGCTCGACACCGGCGCCGATGGGGAGACCGCGGACAGCTCGATCGATCCCGACGCGGCGGACGCGGTGGTCGTGGTGGACGCGGCGCCTGACATGGCGGGGCCCTGCTCGGCGGACGCCGACTGTCTGGAGGGCGAGGTCTGCCGCCCCGACGGAGCGTGTGTGCCCCGCTGTGGGCCGGGCTCCTGCGGGGACGGGCGCTATTGCACCGACGCGGGGTTCTGCTCGGAGGACGGCTGCTCCGAGGACTCGGTCTGCCCCGAGGGCGCGTTCTGTCACGCCGATGGTTCGTGCACGCCGGGCTGTCGGAAGGCGCCCGACGACTGCCCCGATGAGCAGGTCTGCGACGACAATCACGTCTGCGTGGTGCTGGTGGACTGCCTCGAGGAGGAGATCTGCGGAAACGAGCTCGACGACGACTGTGACGGCGAGGTGGACGATCCCGGGATCTGCGACGTGCCCTGCGTCGCGGGGGAGGACTGCGAGACGGGGGACGACGGGATCTGCGCGGCGGGCGTGACGGATTGTCCCGGCGGGGACATCGGGCCGCCTGCGTGTGTGGCCCTCGAGGTGGCCGGAGACGAGGTCTGCGACGGGGCCGACGACGACTGCGACGGCTTCGTCGACGAGGGGATGGACGTCGGAGATCCGTGCGCTGGGGGCGAAGGGGTCTGCGAGGGGCGGGGCCTGTGGGCGTGCGACGCGGGGGGCGAGCGCTTCTGCGACTTTGGCGCGCTGGACGCGGAGCTGTGCGACGCCCTGGACAACGACTGTGACGGGGAGACGGACGAGGCGCTGGGGCTGGGAGACGCCTGTGACGCCGGCGAGGGCGTGTGCGCGGTGGTGGGCGCCCTGGACTGCGACGATGAGGGGGGACTGGGCTGCGACGGCGAGCCGGGGGAGCCGGGGGTCGAGATCTGCGATGGCCTGGACAACGACTGCGATGGGCTGGTCGACGAGGACTACCCGGATCTGGGGACCGACTGCGCGGCGGGGCTGGGCGCCTGCGGGGCGCAGGGCACCATCATCTGCGCCCCCGACGGCGACCGGACGCGCTGCGACGCCGAGCCGGGCTTGCCGGTTCAAGAGCTGTGTGATGGGGCCGACAACGACTGCGATGGCGAGACCGACGAGGGCGCCGGCGGGATGCCGCTGGCGCGACCCTGCTACGACGGGACGGCGGAGACGCGGGACCGGGGCGAGTGCCGTGGCGGGCGCGAGATCTGCGCCGATGGGGCGTGGGGCGAGTGCGCGGGGCAGGTGCTGCCGGCGGCGGAGGTCTGCGACGGGCTCGACAACGACTGCAACGGTCTCGCCGACGATGGCGCCGACGGCGCGGCGCTGGTGACGTCCTGCTACACGGGCCCGGAGAACACGGCCGGTGAGGGCGTGTGTCTCACGGGGGGGAGCACCTGCCAGTTCGGGACGCCGGGGCCCTGCGTGGGGGAGGTCGTGCCGGGGCGCGAGATCTGTGACGGGGCCGACAACGACTGCAACGGACAGGCCGACGAGATCGAGGGCGGCTGTGCGTGCGACGCGGGGACGCAGCGCGACTGCTACTCCGGCCCCAACGGGACCGCTGGCCTGGGGGCGTGCACCGGCGGGGTCCAGACGTGCACCGCCGACGGCTCCGCGTGGGGGCCGTGCGAGGGCGAGGTGCGGCCGGCGGCGGAGGTCTGCAACGGAGCGGACGACAACTGCAACGAGGAGGTCGACGAGGCCCTGCCGGCGGTGGGGGTGGTCTGCGTCGTCGGGGTCGGCGCCTGCGCGCGGGAGGGCCTGGGGCTCTGCGATCCCGCCGTCGGTGTGTCCTGCTCGGTGGAGCCGGGGGCCCCGGAGGCGGAGGTCTGTGACAACGCGGACAACAACTGCGACGGCCGCACCGACGAGGGCTTCGACGTGGGTGAGCCGTGCCTCAATGGCAACGGCGAGTGCACCCGGGAGGGGACCACGCGTTGCAATGTCTTCGGCCAGCTCGCCTGCGACGCGGTGCCGGGCTTCGGCGAGGGCGAGCGCTGCGACCGGCGGGACAACGACTGCGATGGCCAGATCGACGAGGACTTCGCCACCGGGCGTCGCTGCCAGGTCGGGACGGGCGTCTGCGAGGTCGGGGGCCGGGTGGTCTGCGACGGCGACGACGCGTCGATCTGCAACGCCGCGGCGGGTGAGGGCGGCCCGGAGCGCTGCAACGGCGCCGACGACGACTGCGACGGCGAGAACGACGAGGGCTTTCGCCTCGGAGAGGTCTGCCAGGTCGGTGTGGGGCAGTGCGCGGCCTTTGGGTTGAGCGTCTGCGACCCGCTTGGGGGGACCCGCTGCGACGCCGTCCCCGGGGTGGCGCGACAGGAGCTCTGCGACGGCGCCGACAACGACTGTGATGGTGAGATCGACGAGGGGCTCGACGCCCCGGCCTGCGACACCGGCGAGGTCGGCGGCTGCCGGATCGGCCAGGCGCGCTGCGTGGGGGGGGAGCGCCGTTGCGTGTCGGTGGCGCCGGCGGGGGACGAGGTCTGCGATGGCGTCGACAACGACTGTGACGGCACGACCGACGAGGCCCTCGGCACCGTGAACTGCGGCGCCGGTGTGTGCGCGCGGGAGCTGCCGGCGTGCGACGACGGGCGGCCGGTGGCGTGCGATCCCGAGGACGGGGCGTTTGACTTCGAGCTGTGTAACAACGCCGACGATGACTGCGACGGGCAGGTCGACGAGAACGCCATCGGCGACGGCGCGCCCTGCGAGAACGGCGTCGGCGGGTGCCAGCGCGTGGGGCGGAGCCACTGTGTCGACGGCGCGCTGAGCTGTGACGCGATCCCCGGGGAGCCGGATCCCATCGAGGTCTGTGATGTGGTGGACAACGACTGCGACACGCGGGTCGACGAGGCGCCGGCGGGGGTGGGCATCGAGTGCGGGGCGGGCGTCGGCGGGTGTCGTGAGGAGGCATCGACGGTCTGCATCGATGGCGTGCTGCTGTGTCCGGTGTCGCCGCGGGAGCCCACACCGGAGGTGTGTGACGCGGTGGACAACGACTGCGACGAGACCATCGACGAGGGCTTTGGGAGTCAGAGCTGTGGGCTCGGGCGTTGCTTCCACGCGGTCCCGAACTGCGAAGAGGGTGGCGGCGATCCGCCGGAGTGCGACCCGCTGGAGGGGGCGCTGCCAAACGAGCTGTGCAACGGCGAGGACGACGACTGCGACGGGCTCATCGACGAGGCGCCCGAGGGCGTCGGGGACGGGTGCACCTCGGGGGCGGGCATCTGCCGGCGTGAGGGCGTCACGATCTGTCTCGGCGGCGTGGTGCGCTGCAATGTGCGGCCGGGAAGGGGGCGGGAGGAGGCGTGCAATGGCGTCGACGACGACTGTGACGGGGCCGCCGACGAAGACTACGGCAACGTCGGCGGCGCATGCGGCGCGGGCCGGGGCGTGTGCGCCAACGGCGGCGTCGTGCGCTGCGCGGCGGACCAGCGTGGGACGGTGTGTGACGCCGTGCCCGGCGAGCCCGAGGCGGAGGTGTGTGACGCGCTGGACCACGACTGCGACGGCAGCCCGCACAACGGCTACCTGGTGGGGATCGGGTGCGCCGAGGGGACCGGCGCGTGCCGGCGCGATGGACGCTTCGTGTGCAACGGTGGCGGTGATGGCGTGGTCTGCGACGCGGAGCCGGGCGAGCCGGCCGACGAGGTCTGCGACGGGGTCGACGACGACTGCGACGGGGTGACGGACGAGGGCTTCCGCGAGATCTCCTGCGGCGTGGGCGCCTGTGAGCACACCGTCCCCGAGTGCCGGGATGGGCGGCTGGGGGCCCTCGACTGCGATCCGATGGAGGGCGCCGGTGAGGAGCTGTGCAATGGCGTCGACGACGACTGCGACGGGGAGACGGACGAGGACCCGACGGACATCGGCGAGCGGTGCCTGAGCGGGCGTGGGGCCTGCGCCCGGGAGGGGCGCGACAGTTGCGAAGGCGGCGTGAAGGTGTGCGACGCCGAGCCCGGCGAGCCGGGGGTGGAGATCTGTAACCGCATCGACGACGACTGTGACGGGCGGACGGACGAAGACGTCTGCGACGATCTGCTGCCGCCGGATGTGGTGGTCGTGCTCAGCGACGACGACGTGCAGGTCGGCACGCCGGTGGTGATCCAGGTGCTGGCCGACGACGAGAGCGTCGACGAGATCACGATCAGCGTGGATGGCGAGCCGCTGCCGGTGGATGAGTTCGGGCGCGCGGTCTTTGTGCCCGAGGGAGCGGGGGTCTACGAGATCGTGGCCGTCGTGAGCGACGTCGCCGGGAACCGGGGCGAGGCGCGGGAGACGCTGCGGGCGAGGGTCGACGCGCCGGAGGCCGTGGTGCGGGTCGAGCCACCGCGGATCCCCGCCGGTGATGACTTCGAAACGGTCGTGAGCTTCGACGCGAGCGACTCGACGGGCGGCGCGCTGCGCTACGAGTGGATGCTGCCCATCGGGGCGCGGATCGTGGAGGGAGATGCCCACAGCGCCGTGGTTCGAGTCGCGTTCTCGGGGCGCGCCGCGGAGGTGTGGTCGGTCAATGTGCGCAACGCCGAGGGGGCGACCGCGGCGATGGGCACCGTGGAGCTCGACCGGCGTCCGGTGGCGCGGGTGGGAGGCGTGGGGCGCGTGACGGTCGGGGATCTGGTCTCCCTCGATGGGAGCGGCAGCGCGGATCCCGAGGGCCGGCGCCTCACCTATCACTGGCGGTTGCTCGGGGCGCCGGCGGGGTCAGCGGTCGAGGTCGGAGATGGCGATCTGGAGCTCGTGGAGTTCGAAGCGGACGTGGCGGGGCGCTACTCGGTGGAGCTGGTGGTCGACGATGGGGTCACGCGGAGCCGGCCGACGCGCTTCAGTGTCTTCGCCGATGCGGGGGACGATCTGGAGTCGCCGACCGTCGAGGTGACGATCGAGCCGGAGGCCCCAGTGACCGGGGAGCAGGTGTTGATCACCATCGAGGTCGATGACCCCGGTGGGGTGGCGAGCACCCGGGCGTGGATCAACGGCGAGGAGTACGAGATCGAGGACGGCGAGGTCGTGTTCACGCCGGAGGAGGACGGGCGCTACGAGGTGCGCGTCGAGGCGCGGGACCGCAGCGGGAACCTCGGCGGGGGGCGGTGGGACTTCTTCAGCCACACCGGTGAGGACGACGGCGCGCCGACGGTGCGCATCACACAGCCGAGCGAAGGCGCCACCGTGCGGGAGCGGGTGGAGGTGCACGGCGAGATCCGTGATGGCGATCTCGCGTGGTACGTGATCGAGGTCTCGCGACGTGGCGAGGACCGCTGGACGACGCTGGCGGAGGGCAACGAGCCGGTGAGCGACGAGCTGGTCGACAGCGTGGATCTGACAGCGCTGACGCCGGGGATGTACGACCTGCGCGTGCGGGCGGAGGACGCGTGGGGCAACGTCACCAGCGACCGGACCATCATCGATGTCGATGTGGGCATGCACTTCGGCAGCCAGCACCTCGAGTTCGTCGACGCCGAGGTCCGCGTCGCCGGGGTGCCGCTGTCGATCCGGCGCATCTACGACTCCGGCGACAAGCAGGCAGGGGACTTCGGCGTGGCTTGGACGATGGACGTCCGTGGCGGGCGCATCGAGTTCAGCAACCCGCCGGCGGAGGGCTGGAGCTTTCGCGGGAACTGCATCTTCCGGGCGGACTTCAACCAGGACCGCTCACACGTGGTGACCTTCTACCTGGGGGCCCGCGCCTTCCGCTTTGTCTTCGACCCCATCTTCAACGGTTGCGGACTCGGCTGGCAGCAAGCCCAGGCGAACTTCTCCGCGGCGCCGGGGACCCACGCGACGCTCACGCCGGTGGGGGACAGCCTGATCAACCTCGTCCAGGGGCGCTTCTACGAGACCGACTTCTTCACGCCCTGGGATCCGCAGCAATACATTCTGGAGCTGCCGAGCGGCGAGACCTATGTGATGGACAAGGACCGCGGCGTGCGGCTCATCGAAGACGGTGAGGGCACCAGCTTGCGCATCGATGAGGACGGGGTGCATCACTCCAGCGGACAGTCCGTCCTCTTCGAGCGGGACGGGGTGCGGCGCATCACGGCGATGGTGATGCCCAACGGGCTGCGTCGTGAGTATGTGTACGACGAGCGCGGCGACCTGCGGCGCACCATCGACTTCGAGGACCGCGAGGTCTCCTATGTCTACGACCTCGATCACAACTTGCTCGAGATCATCGATCCGATCGGCAACGCGCCGGGTCTGATGGAGTACGATCTGACGGGGCGCCTGGTCGCGATCACCGACGCCAACGGGAACCGCCTGGAGATTGGCCACGACGGCGTGGAGCGCCAGGAGGTGATCACCGATCCACGCGGCGCGCGGACGATCATGCGCTACGACGCCGCGGGGAACGTGCTCGAGACGGTCGACCATCTCGGCAACGCGACCCGTTGGGAGTACGACGAGGACGACAACCCGGTGGTCAGGACCGATCCGCTGGGGAACGTCACCCGCTTCGAGTACGACGAGGACGGCAACCAGACGGCGATCATCGACGCGGAGGGTCACCGCTGGGAGCAGACCTTCGACGCGTCGGGGAAGCGGACCGGGCGCACCGATCCCCTGGGGAACACCCAGACGTGGGCCTACGAGGGCGACAAGATGATCCGCCACGTCGACCGGAATGGCGAGGCGACGAGCTTCGAGTACGCGGCCAACGGGAACCTCTCCGTGATGACCGATCCGGCGGGCTACGAGTCGCGCGTCAACTACGACGCGCAGGGGGCGGTGACGTCGATCGTGCACCCCGACGGGACCCAGTTCGACACGGCGGTGGACGCCAATGGGTACGTCAACAGCGAGCGGCACACCTTCCGGGCGGGTGGGGAGGAGCAGCAGCTCGAGTACGGCTACGAACACACCCGGACGGGAGAGTTTCGGGGCGTGACCTACCCCGACGGACGCGAGGCGCGCATCGAGCGCAACCCGGCGGGACAGATCACCAGCAGCACCGATCCGGCCGGGCGCGAGTGGGAGTATGACTACGACGCCCTCGGCCAGGTGCTCTCGCGTCGGGGGCCTCGAGGCGCCGAGACCCGCGTGGAGTACGACGAGGCGGGGCGGATGACGGCGGTGGATCTCCCGGGGGGCGGGCGCATCGAGCGGCAGCTCGACATCCTCGGGCGCATCACGCGCACCGAGGCGCGGGGCGGGCGTGTGATCACGCAACGCTACGACGCCGCGGGGAACGTCGTCGCCCAGGGGAGCGGTGGTGATGAGGAGTTCCTGATCGAGTACGACGCGATTGGGCGCCCGACACGCATCGAGAACCCCAACGGGGACGCGGTCACGCAGACCTATGACGCCGCCGGGCGGTTGAACTCACTCACCGACGCGGAGGGGCGCGCGGTGCGCCTCGAGCGCGACGGTGAGGGGAACGTGACGCGGCGGGTCTATGCCGACGGCACCTTCGAGACCTTCGAGTTCGACGGCAATGGGCGGCTCACGGCGCGCACCAACGTGCGCGGGGCGCGGTGGGAGCTCGAGCACACGCCGTACAATCGGCTGGCGTCGGTCACCGATCCGCTGGGCAATACGGCGCGCTACACCCACGACAACCACGGCAACGTGGAGACCACGACCGACGGCAACGGCAACACGACGACGTATCTGCACACGCCATACAGCAAGCTCGCGAGCCGCACGCTGCCGCTGGGGCAGACGGAGCGCTTCGCGTACGGGGGCCACGGGCTCACCGCGACGCACACCGACTTCACGGGTCGTACGAACACCTATGTCTACGACGACGACGGGCTGCTGGAGTCCATCGAGCGCTACGACGGGGTCGAGGAGCGGTTCGAGATCGACGCGGCCTGGAGCCGCGTGCGAGGGCACACCGACGACGAGGGGACGTCGGTGATGACCTACGACGACGCCGGGCATGTGCGCGCGTGGACCGACAAGCTCGGTCAGACCGCCTTCCACACCTACACCGCGTCCGCCCTCGTGCGCGCGGTGGCGACGCAGTCGGGCGGGACGCAGTACGAGTACGACGGCGCGGGGCAGATCGTGGGCGTCAGCGCGCCCAATGATCTCTCCTTCCAATACACCCGCGACCGGACCAGCCTGCCGGTGGATCTCGTGTGGCCCGACGGCTCTACCTCGACCTGGGGGCACGACCGCGCGGGGCGCGCCGACGCGTATGTCTTCGCCAACGCCGAAGGGGCCGTCGAGCACGCGGCCAACCTCACCTATGACCGCGGCTTCCTGACTCGAATCGTGGAGGGCGATGGGCGCCGCTTCGAGTATGGCTACGACGCCCTCGAGCGGCTCACCAGCGAGGTGCTCACGGCGCCGGGTGGGGCCCAGGAGCGCATCGACTACAGCTATGACGCCAACGGGAACATCACCGAGCGCACCGACGGCGATGGCGTCCGGCGCTTCGCCCACGACGAGAATGACCGGGTCACGGGTGACGGCGTGCGGACCTACGGGTGGGATGACAACGGCGCGCTGACGGAGCGCATCGAGGGCGGCGAGTCGGACGTCTTCAGCTACGACGCGGGGCAACGGCTGCGGCGCTACGAGGGCGCCGACGGCGTGACGGTGGAGTACACCTACGAGCACGACGGGCTGATGCGGACGCGGAGCGTGGACGGCGAGGTGCGACGCTTCACCTGGGACCGGTCACTGGAGATCCCGCGTTTGCTGGAGGAGCGTGACGGAGACGGCGCGCTGCTGAAGCGCTACATTTGGGGGGACTCGCTCCTCGGCTACTGGGACGCGCGGCTCGGCGAGCTCCACGCCTACGTCAGCGACCACGTCGGCACGGTCCGGGCGGTCGTGGCGCCGGGCGGGGTCCAGCGGCGACACTTCGACGCCTTCGGCAACCAGCGCGGGGGGGCGGACTTCGAAGGGATCGGCTTCGCCGGGGGCTGGCACGACCCGGCGACGGGCCTCGTCTACATGCAGCAGCGTTGGTACTCGCCGGATCTGATGCGGTTCACGCAGATGGACAGCGTGGGCCCGAAGGAGGACGAGCCGAGGACGCTGAATCGGTACGCCTACGGGATGAACAACCCGGTCCACTTCATCGATCCGACGGGGCAGTTCAGCATCGTCTCGGTGTCGATCTCGATCGCCATCGTGGGGGTCTTGTCGACCATGGTCGCCGTCGGCTGCATGGTGGGCGCGTGCCTGCCGACGCCGTGGCGCCTGCTCGGCTTCCTGGCGTCGTCGGGCACCTACCTCTTTCAACGCACGGTGCTGATCTGGCCGCTGGCCTCACTCGACGTGGGGCTCGGCGTCTATGCGTTATCGATCGGCTTCTCGGTCGACATCTTCAAGTTCGACAACTCACCCGATCCCGTGTGGCAGGGGCGCTTCGCGGCGATGTTCACGCTGGGGATCGGCTTCGCCTGGCCGCCGACCCCCGGGGTGGACGTCGGTGGCAGCGTGGGGCTCATCTTCGGCGTCGGGTGGAATATGGCGAACGCGGCGGCGGGGGAGGGATGGTCTCTGGTCGGCAGCTTCACGTGGGGCAAGGCGGTGGAGCTCGTGACGAAGTGGGGCGGCTCCGTCGGGATACCCCTCGCGGGCGGGATCTCCGTAGGGATCGGTCTGTCTCCGGCGCACTCGGCTGGCGATCCGGCTACGGGCGGATGGAACTCGAACGGCGCCGACATCTTCGGCTTCACACTTACGCCCGTATTCCAGTTGCTCAGCAGTGATCCAGGGGGCGTCGGAGCGAGCTTATCGTTGGGGATGACGTTCTACCTGGGACGGATCTTCGGCCTTGATCCCGGCTCTGGGGGCGAAGGCGAGGGTGAGGGTGAAGGTGAAGGTGAAGGTGAGGGTGAGGGCGAAGGTGAGGGTGAGGGCGAGGGTGAGGGTGAGGGCGAGGGTGAGCCGTTTGGCGCGTACTGCTCGGTGCCCGACGACTGCGACCCCGACTCCGAGGATTGGCCGGGCTGCGTCAACGATGATTGCGCCGAGGGGAACTGCTGGACCGGCTTCGGCAACGACGGCTACTGCACCCGGGATTGCTCCGAGGACTTCCAGTGCGAGGGCGCGGTGGACGGGCCGTTCGGAGAGGCGTTCGCTTGCCTGAGCGACGCCGACGGAATCAACGGTCAGTGCGCCCCGGGCAGCAACGCCCGTTGTGACGGCGCCGCCAACGGTGAGTGCGAGGACCCCAACGAGGTCTGCAAGTTCGCGCTCACCTTCGATCCCGACTCGGCCTATGGCGGGACCTGCCAGCCCCGCCGCGACGACGGCGTGGGCATCGGTGAGACGTGCGACGACGACGAGGGCGTCCACTGCGACAACGACATGTGCCTCGGTGGAGCGTGTCGCGCCTTCTGCGATCCGACCGCCGAGGAGACGCTGTGTGACCCCGAGCGCGAGCAGTGCGTGGACGGCTTCCCGATCAGCGCGGACGGCTCGCTGACCCTGGACATCTGCTTCCCCAAGTACTGCGAACGTAACGCCGACTGCGTCGAGGGGCAGCTCTGCAACATCACGCTCGACATCCAAGACGACCGCTACATCCGGGGCATCTGCACCAACGAGAGCGACAACCCCGACGACGTTCAGATCGGTGAGAACTGCAAGGACGACGAGCGCGACTGCGACGGCGGGCTGTGCCTGGGTGGGGGCAACCCCGATGGGGGCTACTGCTCCGGCTTCTGCGAGAGCGACGATGATTGCCCGGGCGGGACCTGCTCCATCCTCTCGTTGCAGATCGACCAGGAGGGGAACACGGCGCCGATGCAGCTCTGCGTTGCGGCGACGGGATCCGGTCGCGTGTGCCAGACCGACGTCGACTGCGCGGCCGATGGGGAGACGCCCGAGGAGGTCTGCGAGTTCGTGGTGCGTGGCGACCTCGAAGAGGGGCGCGTGGTCGAGGCGCTGCGTGCAGAGGGCCGTTGCGCGGCGATCCCCGAGGGGGCGGTCGCGGTGGGCGAGGCCTGCGGGGCCGAGGCCGCCTGCCGGACCGAGTCGCTCTGCCTGACGGTGGGAGGCGCCGAGGCGGTCTGCTCCCAGGCGTGCACCGTCACCGCCGATTGTGGCGAGGGGGCGATTTGCAGCCCCCTCCGGCTGAGCAATAGTGGCACCAACGACCCGTCTGACGACCTCTTCATCGGGGCGTGCATTCCCGACGCGGCGAGCCACGCGGAGTGCGAGACCGACGCCGACTGCCCCAACGCCGACGACGAGCACTGCGCCTACAACGTGCTGCTGGGCGGCGATGAGCCGGTGGTCGAGCAGATCTGCACCGCCGACACCGGCGACACCGCCGCCGGCGCCGAGTGTGCCAGCGACCGAGACTGCAAGAGCGACGATTGTCGTGCGTGGTCGCGGGTCGTCGCCAAGCCCGGCTACTGCGCCGGAGCCTGCACCTCCGACGAGAACTGCTCCGAAGACGGGACGGTGACGTGCGAGGACCACCTGATCCTGGACCTCGATCCGGCGTCCGCCGAGGACGACGTCACGGCGGGCTTCTGCGTTCCAGCCAACCTCTGCGCGCGGTGCAACTTCACCGGTACCCGCCCCTGCGCCGGTGGGAACGTCTGCGCCCAGGTCCGCTACGGCGAGATGCGCCGCGGGAGCGCGTGCCTGCCTGGCTGTGATCCCCAGGGTGAGGGCGGCTGCCCGGACGGCTTCGCCTGCGGTCAAGCCCGGGACGGCGACGGTGTCGATCTCGACGGCGTCTTCGTCTGCCTGCCCGACGCGCCGAACGACACCTGTGTGGACGCGCGCCCGCGCTGAGCCTGATCCGAGCGCGCGGCTTCGGTAGGATGCGGGTTCCCTTTTTCGGAGCCGCCGTGCCGCGCATCCTCTGTCTCCTCCTCGCCTGCTCGCCCGCGGCCCACGCGGCGCCCGACCTCGATGGCCTGCCGGTCGACGCCACCATGAGCCCGGAGGTTCGGGAGGCGGGGCGCCTGCTGCGTGCGCGGCTTCGCCAGATTCGCCCCGACGACGGGGAAGGGGGGGACCCGTTCTCCGGCGTTCGCCCCTCCCAGTTGACTGCGGAGGATCACGGCAACATCGTCGTCATGCGGGGGACCGAGGGCGAGTTGGACGTCAACTGGGCCGATCCGCGGCAACTCCAGGAGGCGTTGTTCACGGTCATCCAGGGCTTCTACGACACGCATCGTGGGAAGAACCCGCACTTTCTCACGGTGTTGACGACCTTCACGGTCGAGTCCCCCGCGGCCTTCTACATGCCGGTGAAGAACAACGTGCGGGGGATCGGCTACGGGCACTCATCCGCTCGTGAGGTGTTCGACCCGGTCGGGCACCTGTCCGTCAACGGCGTGATCTTCCTCAACAACTACCGGACCTACACCGGAACGCGCGCCCCCATCGGCCGCCTGACGTTCAACCAGGAGTTGGGCCACCGCTGGGGGGCATACGTCCACTTCAGGGACGCGCTGGGCAACGAGTCCAACGCCACGATGGGGCGGGACTGTGCCCACTGGTCCTTCTTCATGAACAGCGAGAACTCCGCGATGGAGGGCAACGTCTGGTCGGATCTGGGCAACGGGCGCTTCCGCACCGAGACGCGCATCGCCTTCGGCTTCAGCCAGCTCGATCGTTACCTCATGGGGTTTGTCCCCGCCGCCGCCGTGCGACCGCTGTGGCTGGTCAGCGGCGCGGGTGGTTGGGACTGCGCCCAGGCCTATCGTGGACGGGAGCTGAACCCCTCCTATTACCCGCCGGCGCCGCTGATCGGCGATCCGGTCACGGTCTCCGGGGAGCGCACCGACTTCACCATCGACGACGTGATCGCCGTCGAGGGCGAGCGGTCGCCCGACTTCGAGGCGTCTCGGAAGACCTGGACGATGGTGATGATCCTGGCGGCCCGGGAGAACGACGAGGTCGATCAGCGGACGATCGACCAGATCGAGCAGCTCAGGACGAGTTGGGAGCGCACCTTCGAGCGAGATGCGACGGAGCCGGGCTTCGTCGGTCCGGATCTGGTCACCACGCTGGAGGGCTCCAATGAGCCGCCGCCCGACATCGGCGCGGAGCTCGGTGAGCGCTGCGTACGCCTCGACGACTGCAACATGGAGGCGACGCACTGCGTTGGGCTGGGCGCCGGACGGGCCTGCACCAAGACCTGCGAGGCGCATCCTGATTGCGGTGACGCCTTCTGCTGCGAGCCGTCGGTGCCGGGGGAGCGGCAGGACGACTTCAACTGGTACTGCCTGCCAGCGGACGGGGCGTGTGCTGGCGGTGAAGGAGAGGGCGAAGGTGAAGGCGAAGGCGAGGGGGAAGGCGAGGGCGAGGGAGAAGGTGAAGCGGGTCCCGATGGGGGCATCTCGATCGTGACGGTCGAGGGCGACGGTGGCGGCGGCGGCTCAGCAGGCTGCATGGCGTCGGTGGTGGCTACCCGATCTAGCGCGCCGTGGTGGGGCGTGATGCTCTTGCCTGTCGTGTCGCGGCGCCGACGCGAGCGCTGACCGCTACCCCTCGTCTGCCAGGGCCTCCACTCGGGCGCGGGAGGCGGCGAGCTTCGAGAGCGTCGAGAGCATCTCAGCTTCTCGGTCACGCTCCTTTTGCACGATCTCCGCTGGCGCCTTGTCGATGAACCGTGCGTTCCCGAGCTTCCCCCGGATCTGGGCGAGCCGTTTCTCGGCCTTGGCGACCTCCTTGTCGAGGCGCTCGAGCTCACAGGTGAGATCGATGAGGCCGGCTAGGGGGACGAGGACCTCGATGTCGCCAGCGAGCTGCATCGCCGCGCCCTTGGGTCGACCACCGCCCGTTTGCACCGTGAGGTCGGACAGCCGCGCGAGGCGCTCGATGACGATGCGCTCGCTCTCGATCAGCGCCGCCGTGGGCGCGTCGGGGACCCGCAGCACGGCGGGGACCGGACGGCTCGCGCCGAGGTTGAGTTCGCCGCGGACGTTGCGGACGGCGGTGATGACGTCTCGAACCCGGTCGAACTCCGCCTCTACGCCCTGGTCACGGACGAAGTCTCCCGCCTTCGGGAAGTCGGCGATGATGAGCACCTCGGGCCCGCCGGTGGCCCGCGGCAGGCTCTGCCAGATCTCCTCGCTGGCGAAGGGGATGAAGGGGTGCATCAGGCGCAGCGAGGCGTCGAGGGCCCGGGCCAGCGTCCATTGCGCGGCCCGGCGCCGCTCGGGGGCGTCGGTGTCGTAGAGCGCGGGCTTGGCGAGCTCGAGGTACCAGTCGCAGAGCTCGCCCCAGAAGAAGTGGTAGATCGCCTGCGCCGCCTCGTTGATGGCGAAGGCCGCAAGCGCGGTCTCGACCCGCTCGGTCGTGCGGTCCAAGCGGCTGAGGATCCACCGGTCGATGCGACCCAGGCTCGGTGGCGGCGGGGCATCGGCGTCGTAGTCCTCGAGGTTCATGAGGGCGAAGCGGGACGCGTTCCAGACCTTGTTGATGAAGTTCCGGTTGGTCTCGACCGCCTTGATGGACAGCTTGATGTCGCGGCCCTGCCCCGCGAGGGACGCCAACGTGAACCGGAGGCTGTCGGCTCCGAGCTCCTTCGACACGTCCAGCGGATCGATGACGTTGCCGACGGTCTTCGACATCTTCTTGCCGTGCTCGTCGCGCACCATGGCGTGCAGGAACACCGTGTCGAAGGGCACCTCGCCCATGAAGTGGATGCCCATCATCATCATGCGGGCGACCCAGAAGAACAGGATGTCGAAGCCCGTCTCCATGACCGATGTGGGGTAGAATGTGGCGAGATCCTTGGTCTTCTCCGGCCAGCCGAGGGTCGAAAACGGCCAGAGGGCGCTGGAGAACCACGTGTCGAGCACGTCGGGGTCGCGCGAGATCGCCGCGCCACCGCAGCTCGAGCACGCCGTGGGGTCTTGCCGGGTGACGGTCACGCCCTCGCAATCCGCGCAATACCAGGCCGGGATCTGGTGGCCCCACCAGAGCTGGCGGCTGATGCACCAGTCCCGGATGTTGTCCATCCAGTGGAAGTAGGTCTTCTCCCAGGTCTTGGGGACGATGCGCGTGCGGCCGTCACGCACCGCGTCGGCGGCGGGCTTCGCGAGGGGCTCTGCGCGCACGTACCACTGCTTCGAGAGCATCGGCTCGACGACCACGCCGCTGCGCTGGCAGATGGGGAGCTTCAACTGGTGAGGCTCGACGCCTGCGAGGAGCCCCAGGGCGTCGAGATCCGCGACGACCGCCCTTCGAGCGTCGAAGCGGTCCAAGCCCCGGTACTTCTCGGGGGCGTTCGCGTTCATCTTCGCGTCGTGGTCGAGGACCGAGATGAGCGGCAGGCCGTGACGCTTGCCCGTCTCGAAGTCGTTGAAGTCGTGGGCCGGAGTCACCTTGACGGCGCCGGTGCCAAACTCCATGTCGACCAGGATCGCGTCGGCGATGATCGGGATTCGCCGGCCCGTGAGGGGCAGCTCGACCTGCTCGCCGACCAAGTGCTGGTAGCGTGGGTCGTCGGGGTGCACGGCGACGGCGGTGTCGCCCAGCATGGTCTCGGGGCGGGTGGTCGCGACCACCAGCTTGTCGTCGCGGCCGGCGACAGGGTAGGCCATGTGCCACAGCGAGCCGGCGGCGTCTTCGTCTTCGACCTCCAGATCCGAGATGACGGTCTGGCAACCCGGTGACCAGTTGACCAGGCGGTCGTCGCGGTAGATCAGGCCCTCTTCGTAGAGCCTGACGAAGACCTCCCGCACCGCCTTCGAGAGGCCCGCGTCCATCGTGAAGCGCTCACGCGCCCAGTCGACGGAGCACCCTGTCGCTTCGAGCTGACGGGTGATGTTCGCGTGGTAGATCTCCTTCCAAGCCCACACCTTCTCGAGGAACCCCTCGCGGCCGAGGTCGAAGCGGCTCACGCCCTCCTTGGCGAGCTCACGCTCCACGACCATCTGGGTAGCGATGCCGGCGTGGTCGGTGCCCGGGAGCCACAGGGTGTTGAAGCCGCACATGCGCTTGTGCCGGATCAGCACGTCCTGGATGGTGACCGTGAGCGCGTGTCCCATGTGCAGGCTGCCGGTCACGTTCGGCGGCGGGATCACGATCGTGAAGGGCGGCGCGTCGCTCTCGGCCTTCGCCGCGAAGTAGCCGCCGTCCTTCCAGCGGGCATACCACTTGGGCTCGACGTCGCTGTGGTCGTAGGTCTTGCTGAGCTCGCTCATCGCGTCCTCTGCGGTTGAGCGGCGGGTCGCCGGCGGGGCCGACACCCCACCCGGTGGTTGGGGGGCTTAGGCGAGGCGCTCGCGTACCACGCGGGCGATCTCTTCCTTGAGGAGAGCCTCGGCGAGGGGCGGGATGACCTCCCACGCGATGCGCTCCACGGTCTCGCGGGAGGCGCCCTGCAGGATGGCGCCGAGGTCGCCAGCGGCGGCCGCCGCGGTGACCTGGACGATCGCCTCGGCGGCGGGCGCTTCGACCACGGGCGGCGCGGGCTCGGCGGGCGCCTCGGGGGGGGGAGGCTCCGCGGGCTTCTCGAACTGGCGCGTCGGTGCGTTCGCGTCGAAGGGGCTCTTCACCCCCTCGAAGGGGTTGGCAGCGCTCACCGGCGGAGGCTCGGGCGCGGCGGGCGGTTCGGGAGCGGCGGGCGGCTCCGGGGCGGCCTGGGCCACGCGCGGTGGCGGCGGGGGCGGCGGCGTCGCCTTCGGCGGCTCCGACTTGGGCTTGCGCGCCAGCGGGATGTTGGCGCCTGTCTTGAACAGGTCGCCGTCGGGCACCGCCTCACCGACCGCCTCGAAGACCCGCTCCACGAGCTGTTGGGTCATGAAAGGCTTCGTGAGGTGCCCGTCGACGCCTGCCTGGCGTCCACGGGTGGCGTCGAAGCTGTGGTTGCGTCCGACCAGCATCAACACCGTCGCGACGCCCTCGGCCTTGATCTGGCGGGCGACTTCGTAGCCGTCGCCAGGGAGCTGCGCGTCGATGATGGCCACCGCGGGGGCCTTCTCGCGCGCCAGCGCCAGCGTCGCGTCCGCGCTCTCGGCGAACGCGAGTTCGAAGGGGTGACGGTCGAGCGCGATCTCGACCATGCGTCGGACGGTCTTGCTGGCCTCTGCGACGACGATCGTTCCGGGCATCTCAAGCTCCTGCAGACCGGCTCGGTGGTAGCACCGACCCCGCAAACCGTCAACCGCATCGAACGTAGGCGGGCGACCCCACCACTGAAGCCACGGGCTTGACCCGCCGACAGGGCAAAGGGAAGCTTTGTATAGCACCCGTCTTCGGAGAGCGACGCGCGTGAGCGGGCGAGTCCTGATAGTCGACGACGACTGGTTCGCCCGACAGGTGTACGCCGACGGCCTCGGACGTGAGGGCTTCGACGTGGTCTGCGCCGCCGACGGCCCCGAAGCCCTCGACGTTCTGGCCGCGGAGACCTTCGACGTTGTCGTCACCGATGTGCTGATGCCCGAGATGGACGGCATCGAGCTGCTGGACCGCGTGAAGAGAGGCTGGCCCGGGCTCGAGGTCGTCGTCCTCACGGGCGTCGAGTCCGTTGACACGGCCGTGCGCGCCATGCGCGCCGGCGCGTGGCACTACCTGGTGAAGCCCGTCAGCATCGAGGCGCTCTCCCTCGACCTCACCCGCTGTCTCGAGCGGCGGCGCCTCGTTCGAGAGCACGAGGAGCTCAAGCGCTACGCGGATCTCTTCGAGGTCTCCCAGCGAATCGCTGCGTGCCTCGATGTGGAGCGCCTGCAACCGCTGGCGCTCGACGCGCTGCGCGGGGCGACCCGAGCCGACGCCGCGCTGCTCCTCCGCACCGACGCCGAGGGCGCCCTCGAGGTCGTGACGCGTCGCGGACTCGACGCGGATCAGGCCATCTGGCTCGCGCGCAGCCTCCACCGCCACGCGCCCAACGCCTTCACGGGCACCGAGCCCACGAAGGTCGGGGGACTCGACACCCTCATTCCCGGCCGCGATCCACGTCTGCGGCGCCTCCGGGAGGCCCTCGTCGTCCCCCTGGAGGAGGCCGGCGGCCGACTCGGCGCGGCGGTCCTCTGCGCGGGCAAGCCGGCGCTCCCCGATAGCGCCACCCGCGACGCCGCGTTTCTGAGTCGATGCGTCGCCCAGGCCCTGCGCAACGCCGAGCGGTACGTTGAGGCTCAGCAGCAAGCGCTGGTCGACGCGCTCACAGGTTTGCACAACCACGGCGCCCTCGAGCTCGCCCTGGCCCGCACCTTCGAGCAGAGACGGCTCAATCGGAAGCCCTTCAGCCTGCTCTTCATGGATATGGACCACCTCAAGCAGGTCAATGACCGCCACGGGCACCGCACCGGCGGCGCCGTCATCGCCGAGGTCGGTCGACTGCTCGCCCGCCAGACCCGACAGGACGACCTCCTCGTCCGCTACGGAGGCGACGAGTTCGTGGCGCTCGTCCGCGACGGAGACCGAAGCGCCGCGCTGGCCGTCGCCGAGCGCATGCGCCGCGCCATCTGCGACCACCGCTTTCTGGCCCGCGAGGGACTCGATCTGCGGCTCACGGTCTGTATCGGGGTCGCCACCTGGCCCGAGGACGCCGACGATCCCGAGACCCTGCTGCACCGAGCAGATCTGGCCATGTACGCTGGCAAACACGCCGAGCGGAACACGGTCCACGCCTACGACGAGATCGCGTAGCTTTCCGGGGGGACTCCGTTCTAGAACGGAATCGGGTCGTCGTCGCCCCCGGCCGGCGGAGCGCCCGTACCGCCACCGCCACCGCCACCAGCGGGCGGACCGCCGGTTCCGCCGCCACCTTGGTTCCAGCCGCCGCCGCCGCCCTGGCCGCTGCCGCCGTCCTGGCCGCCGCCACCCTGATTCCATCCGCCGCCACCGCCCTGGCCGCCGCCACCGCCCTGGCCGCCGCCACCGCCCTGGTTCCAGCCGCCGCCACCGCTCTGGCCGCCGCCGCCCTGGCTGCCGCCGCCGCTCTGGCTGCC
>CAYOBQ010000183.1:0-20092 GCA_964402225.1 uncultured Nannocystaceae bacterium
GGCCCTAACGAACCGAGTCGACCGACCCTTCCTGTTTTCTTCAGATAGCGGCGGATTTGTACACCCGGACGGAGTGTGCGTGCGACGTGGTCTTTTGTCGCAGCTCAGCCCGGGGCCGCGAGCTCCGCGATGGCGCCCACCAGCCCCTCGATCACCCGCGCCATCCGTTCGTAGTCGAGGGCGCCCGCGACATCGGTGGGCTCGTGGTAGTTGGCGTTTCGCAGGAACGCGGTGTCGGTCACCATCACCGCGGGGTAGCCGACCTGCGCGAAGGACCAGTGGTCGGAGAAGTCGACGCCTTGGACGAAGGCGGGGGCGGCGATGGCCTCTGACGGGAAGCGCGCCGCCGACCGGAACGCGCCCGTGACGCGGTGGACCAGGGCGCGGGACTCACCGGTCCCCACGATGGCGATGAAGTCGCCCGTCGATGGGTAGAAGGCCGACAGGCCGGGGGGATAGCGCTGCGTGTTCGGGCGCGGGTCGTAGTAGCCGAGGGTCTCGAGGGAGAGCATCCCGATGACCTCTGCCCCCTCCCGCTTCAGTCCGCGGGCGTAGACCAGGCTCCCCATCGCGCCGGTCTTGAAGTAGGGCGGCTCCTCGTTGACGAAGGCCACCAGGCGTACGCTCCGCGCGAGCTTTCGCCCTCGCAGGCTCCGGGCGATCTCCAGCAGCGCCGCCGTTCCGCTGGCGTTGTCGTCGGCGCCGGGCGTGGTCGGCGTGGAGTCGTAGTGCGCGCCCACCACCACCAACTCCTGCGCCGAGGCGTCGCCCTTCAGCGTCGCCTCCAGGTTGTAGACGGTGCGCCGGTGCACCTCGAAGGGGCGGCGCGTCACGGTGTAGCCGGCGGCGACGAGCTGCGCTTCGACGTGGGCCGCCGCCTTCGCCAGGGCCGCCGGATGCTCCGCCGCGTCGCGGGGCCCGATCCGGCTGGCGAGGGTCTCGACGTCGGCCCGGATCCGCGCCGCCGCCTCGCGCTGGGCGGTGGTCAGCGGGGGCAGCTCGCCGCGGAAGGATTCGCCCGGCGCGGACGTGACCCACATCCCAGCGCCGACGGCCGCGCCGGCGAGGAGGCCGAGGACCAGCGCGACGCGCAGCGCGGCGTAGGTCCACCCACGGCGGCCCTCTGGCCACCGGCGCATCAGCGCGCCCGCACGAGGCCCTCGATCGGGGCCTCCAGGGTCAAGGTCGGTGGACACGGGATGGGGGCGGATCCACGTTCGTTCCAGCACCCACCGGACCGGTTGAAGGGCGCGCGGACGTGCTCGGCCGAACCGTCCCAGAGCTCGACGGACAACACCGTCAGGTGCCCGAGATCGTCTCCGACGACGACGCGCTGGCCGTCCTCGCTGACCACCAGCCCGGTGACGCTGCCGCCGACCCCCACGTGGTAGCTGTCTCGGCCCGTGGCGCGCTCGCCGACGTTGACTGTCCCGTGTCCGGCCAGGGGCGTGTCTTCCACGCCGAAGAGGTTGCCGATGTAGAGGCGCTGGTTGTCGGGGGCCCAGGCGAGGGCGGTGGGGATCTGGCCCGCGTCGAAGAACGGGTCGCCCCGCCAGGGGAGGTCGGCGGGCTCGCCGCTCTGCCCGTCGACGACGCGGATCTGGGCGTCGGCGCGGGAGGCGACGGCCAGCAGCCCGTCCCCGCTCAGGGCCAAGGCGCCGGGGCGACGGGCGCCGGTGAGGAAGCGGTCCCGCACGCCGCCGTGCTCGTCACAGGCCCGGAGATCGGCCACATCGAGGCGCGCGACCTCCCGCAGCGGATCGCGAAGCAGGCCCGGGATCGAGAGCCACGCCTGTGCGCCGTCGGGGGAGAGGAGCAACGTCTGGGGGGCCTCCTCCTGGGGGAGCCGTCCGACGCCGACGCGCTTGCAGATCCGGCGCCCCTCGAGGTCGAGGACGACGACCTCCTCCGGCCCGCGGAGCGAGACGAGGGCGAAGCGCCCGTCGGGGGTGAGGGCGGCCCCCTCGGGCCGGCTCTCGGCACCCAGGTCGAAGCGCGTCACGCCGTCGGGGGCGCCGCGCGTGGTCGTGGCCGGGTCGTCGTCGAGATCGACCTCGCGCCGGGCTTCGAGCTCGACCAGGGCGACCGTGCCGTCCCGGCGGGCGAGGATGGCGCGCCCCCCGCCGACGGCGAGGACCCCGCGGGCGTCGCTCGGGGCGGAGATCGACGCCCCCGTCGGCGTCAGGGTGTCACCCCGAAGCTCGAGCTCGAGCACGCCGGCCTGGGTCATGGCGACCACGCGCTCCGGCACCGCCTCGAGTCGCAGATCGAGGTCGAGGTCGTGGTGCAGCGGGTTGGCCACGACCAGCCACCATGTGCTGGCCAGCCGCGCCCGCGTCAGCACCGTCGAGCTCCACGCCTCGGTCTCCTCCGCGGTCTCGAGCTCGTCGCGGCGCCAGACGATCTCCGACGGGGACTCGCCCGGCTTCTCGAGGAGCCGCACGCCGACGTGGGAGATCCGCTCACCGGCGCGGCCGGAGACGCGCAGGCGGACGTTCTGGTCGAGGGCGGCCACCTCCAGGGCGAAGGCGCGGGCCGTGTAGGCGGGGATCTGCGCGCCTTCGACGTGGGGCAGCGCGCCGACCTCGACGGTCGTGAGCGCCGCGGGGACGGGGGTGTCCGGATCTGGCTCGAAGCCGTCGTCCCAAGGTCCCCAGAGCTCACCGGGGGTGGTCTCGGCGAGGGTCTGGCCGAGGGCGTCGGGGCTCGCGTCCCCGGTGTCCCCCGGGAGGGCCGCGTCGGGGCGCTCGAAGTCGTGGCGGACGAGCCACGCCACGGCGAAGTCGGCCAGCGCGCCGACCCGGCCGGTGCCGTTCGTCGCCTCGAAGACGGCGTCGAGGGTGGACCAGCCCCGGGCGGAGTCCCAGGGGCCGGGGGTGGCCTGGACGGCGTCGAGGAAGAGCCGCGCTGGATCGCCGGCGCCGCGGGCTTCGAGCCAGCGCCAGAAGGCGTGCATGCGATAGGGGTGGAGCCCGCAGGCGGACCAGCTCGGCTCGGACCAGATGCGCGCCGGGCTCGGCTCGGAAACGACGGAGTCGAAGACCTTCTCCGCGGCGGCGTCCGCGGCCCCCTCGGTGAAGAACTTGGGACCCGGGAAGTCGTGGAGCGTGGGGTCTGTCCGGTCGTGGATCCAGTGGAAGAGCTCGTGGGCGACGGTGTGCTCGAGCTCGTCGGGCGTGGCCTCCGTGTTGATCCCCGTGGAGCTCCACTCGATCGGGTCGCAGCCACCGTCGCCCTCCGGCGCCAGGCAGCCCGCGTAGGGGCTCTTGCAGAGCGGGTTGAAGAAGAGGTCCAGGCCGGCGCCGCTGGCGTAGGCGAGCGCCCCGTCGCAGTAAGGGACCTGCTCCGCCGGCCGGAGCGGGTCGCAGGCGTCGTAGGGCTCGGCCAACGCGCGCGTGCTGGGCGGGCGGGGGGTCAACTCGCCGCGCGGGGTGCCCACGGGGGCCGCGGCGGGGTCCTGCGCGCACTCCGCGCCCTCGCCCGGCTCGTGTCGCTTCGACCAGATGAGGGTGATCAGCAAGGGGGCTGGGGGGACGGGGAGCGCCTGTGGGCCTTCGTAGTGGAGCAGCGCTCGCCACGCGGCCTGACACGTTCGCCCGGCGAATCGGTGGGCGAGCGGTGCGATCCCGTCGTCCTGGAGCCCGCAGTCGACGCGCCACGAGGCGTGGAGCGAGAGGGGGTCGGCCATGAGGATGATTCGGTCGTCGATGCCCGGGATGGCCGGGAGGCCGGCGGCGGTGAGGGCCGCGGCGCAGCTATTGGGGACCGGGACGGAGCGCGCCTCCTGGGGCTCGCTGCGGCGCAGGCCCTGGGCGGCGACCTCACCGCGGACGACGACCTGCCAGACGGAGGGTGTGTGGGCCACGTGGAAGCGCGCGACCCCGCCGTCGACGCCGGTCGGTGCCCGTCCGATGTGGACCGGGCCGCGCCGCGCGCCGTGGGGGCTGTCGTGTATGCCGGGGGAGATGGAGACGAGGCGCGCCGTCGCTGTGCCGACCTCCGCCTCGATCGCGATCGGGGCGAGGGGCGGCACGACGCGGAAGGCCGGACCCAGCCGCCTGAAGCCGACCTCCAGGAAGGGGCCCGCGGGGGCCTCCTCCACCACGAGACGCACCTCCGTCTCCTCCTCGAGGACGCCGGCGGGTACGCGGACCGTGATCGCGCCGAGAGCGAGCGTGCCACCGGCTGGGCCGATCACGCCTCGCGCTTCGGGGGTCTCGGCGCCTGTCGCGGCGTCGCCGGTGTGAGCGCCGCCGCCGTCGTCGCAGGCGAGGCAGAGCAGGAGGAGGACGTAGGGTCGGTTCATCTCGAGTGAGGGGCGACCATAACGCGACGAGGCCGCGGCTGTCTCCGGAGACCCGGAGGTCTTCTCGGGAGGCGGCTTCCGGCGTAACCTGAACCCATGGAGATGCCACTCATCGAGAACGGGGACGTGAGCGCGCGATTCCTCGTCGTCGACGACGATCCCCTCGCGCGGCGCGTCGCGCGGCGCATGCTCAAGCCCCTCGGGGGGCACGTCGAGACCGCCGAGAGCGTCGCGGTGGCTCGGGAGAAGCTGGCCGAGGCGCCGGTGGGTCTGGTGCTCACCGATCTGCGGCTGCCCGAGGAGGACGGGGCGGCGTTGCTCGAGCACGTGCGCCGGAGCTATCCGGCGGTGCCGGTGGTGATGATGACCAGTCACGGCTCGATCGAGGTGGCCGTCGGGCTGATGAAGCGAGGCGCCGCTGACTTCATCACCAAGCCGCTGGAGGCCAGCACGCTGTTGCCCCGGGTGGAGCTGGCGCTTCAGCGGGCGGCGCTGGCGAACCGGGTGGAGAGCCTGGAGCGGCAGCTCGCCGCGGCCACGCCCGGGCATCGCCTGGTGGGCGATGGCGAGGCGATGCGGACGCTGCGGGAGCGGATCGGGCTGGCGGGGCGCAGCGGCGCGGTCGTGCTCGTCTCGGGGGAGACGGGGACCGGCAAGGAGCTCGTCGCCCGCGCGCTCCACGCGGCCTCCGATCGCGCCGAGGGCCCCTTCGTCGCCGTCAACTGTGGTGCGTTGCCCGGCGAGCTGCTCGAGAGCGAGCTCTTCGGCCACGCGAAGGGGGCCTTCACGGGGGCGACGGCCGACCGGCCCGGGCTCGTGCGCGAGGCCGCGGGCGGGACCCTGTTTCTGGACGAGGTGGGGGATATGCCGCTCCCGCTCCAGGTCAAGCTCCTCCGCTTCCTCCAAGAGGGCGAGGTGCGCCCGGTCGGCGCTGGCAAGCCCGTGCGCGTCGACGCGCGGGTCGTCGCCGCCACCCACCGCGATCTGCGCGCCGCCGTGGCCGATGGCGAGTTCCGCGAGGACCTCTACTATCGCCTCGACGTGGTGCGTCTGCGCGTCGCGCCGCTGCGCGAGCGCGCCGGTGACATCGCGCTGCTCGCCGATCACTTCCTGCGCCGCTTCGCCGCCGGGACCAGCCGCCCCGCGCTGCGCCTCTCGGACGATGGGGGGGCGGCGCTGTGCCGCCATCCCTGGCCGGGCAACGTCCGCGAGCTCGAGAACGTGCTCCGGCGGGCGGTGGTCTTCGCCGACGGGGAGGCCCTCGGCGCCGCCGATCTCGATCTGGATCGGGCGCGCCACGGGTCCAGCGCTCCGGGCCCCGCCATCGATCGACCCTTCAAGGACGCCAAGGCCCGTGCGACCGACCTCTTCGAGCGCGGCTACGTCGAGGCGCAGCTCGCGGCGGCGGCGGGGAACGTCTCCGAGGCGGCGCGTCGATCCGGGAAGGACCGGAAGAGCTTCTGGACGCTGGTGCGGCGTCTCGGGGTCGAGCCGGACGACTTCCGACCGTGACCACCCTCTCGGGGCGCCTGGTGGTCCTGGCGTCCGCGTTGGTGGTCCTCGCCGCATCGACCGTGGCCTTCGTGCTGACCCGGTCCACGGAGCGGGACCTTCGGACCGCCACCAGCGAGCGGGGCTTCGCGGTGGCCCGTGGCATCGCGGATCTCGCCGCGGGGCCCCTCGAGCGGGGAGATCGCGCGGCGCTGGACCGTCTGCTCGACGTGGTGTGGGCCGATCCCGACGTGGGGCGCGTTGAGATCGTCGACGCCTACGGGCGCATGGCGGCGAGTCGTTCACAGCTCCCCGGCCGGGCGGACGAGGCGGACGTCGTGGCCTGGAATATCGATGGCCCGAGGGACGAGGAGGGCTACCGGCTGCGGATCGGTCTGGTCCGGGTCGAGATGTCGCGCCGGGGGGTGGAGGCGCAGGTGCGCAGCGGCCTGATGCGCGCCGTGCTGGTCGCGGGGATCGTCGCGTCTTTGGGCGTGCTCGCCGCCGCCCTCGTGGGGGGGGTCGTCGCCCGGCCGCTGCGGAGGCTCGAGACGACGTCGGTGGCGGTGGCCGAGGGCGCCTACGAGGCGGCGTTGGGCGAGCTGCCCGAGGGGGGGACGGCGGAGGTCCGGGCGTTGGCCGCCGCGCTGCGGGAGGCGGTGACGGGGGTGGCGAATCGTGAGACCGATCTGAGGGCGGCCAACGACGCGCTGCGCCGCGCCGAGGCGGCGCGTGACGAGCTGAGCCACGCGCTGGTCCACGACCTCAAGGGCCCGATCGCGAACGTGATCTCCGTGCTCGATGTGCTCGACGACGCGGTGCCGGACCCCGAGGACCGCGCGCTGGTCGAGGATCTGCGAGCGCGCTGCCGGCGACTGCTCGACACCGTGGGTGACCTGCTCGACGCCAACCGCCTGGAGCATGGCAGGCTTGCGATCGATGCTCGGGAGTGCGACCTGGGTGAGGTGGCCTACAGGGCGCTGTCCAGCGTCGACTTCCTCGCGCGGGCGGAGGGGGTGTCGATCGAGGCGGAGATCCCGGAGGAGGAGCTGCCAGTCGTGTGTGACGCGAAGCTCGTGGAGCGGGTGCTCACGAACCTGCTGGTGAACGCGATTCGGCACGGGGCGCCGCCGGTGCGGTTGGCCGCGCGGACCGTGGAGGCAGGCGCCGAGTTGGTCGTGGAGGACGGAGGGGACGGCGTCCCGCCGGGTCAGGAGGAGGCCGTCTTCGACCGCTTCGCGACGTCCGGCGCCGGGACCGGGTTGGGTTTGAGCTTCGTGCGACAGGCGGTCGAGGCCCACGGGGGGGAGGTCGGCGTCGCCGGCTCCCGCTTCTGCGTGAGGCTCCCGGCATGATGCTCCTCCTCGTCGCGTTGCTCGCGCCGTCTTCGTGCACCGGTACGACGGGCCAGCGCTTGGTGTGCGCGGAGCGGTTGCTCGCCCGAGGCGCCGTCGAGGCGGCGGAGGCCGAGGGGCGCCGTGCGCTGGGGGCGAACCCGCGGTCGGGGCGGGCGAAGCTCGTCCTGGCTCGCGCCGCGGAGCGTCGAGGGCAGCGCGCCGACGCCTTGGCGCTCTTGCGGGAGGTCGAGCGCGATGGTCCGCGGGTCTACGCGGAGCGCGCGGCGCGTATCCGGCGGCGCCTGCTGCACAAGACCCATCACTGGGCCGCCGGGGTGGCGCTCCTGACCCACTACGACCGAGACGTGGCCCCCGAGATCGAAGGGAGCCAGGGGGCGACGCGCTCGATGGTCGCGGCCCACGGCGGGTTGGTCCTGCGCGGCGGCTTCCGTGGGCGGCTGCTGGCGGGCTTCGAGCGGAGCGCGCACCTCACGGGGGACGCCGGCGACCGGGATCTGACGGGGGGCTGGGTCGACGCCCGGGTGGAGCACGCGATCATCGAGCGCTGGGATCTGGGCGCGCGCCTGGAGGGGCGCGGCGCCGCCGTGGGCCGCTCGGCGAGCACCTTCCACCACGCGGGGGGCGGCGTGGGGGTCTTCTTCGCCCGGCGGCCTGGCGTCTTCAGCCCGTGGATCGAGGGGCGTGGTCTGGTGTTCGAGTATGGGGAGGCGCAGGCGGTCGACGCTCAACTCGTGGGTGATCTGGGCGTGGGGGCGGCGACCCACGTCCAGCGGATGCGTTTCAGCCTGCGCCTCGGGGGGCGCGCCGTCGGCCCGAGCGAGGACTACCGTGAGCTCTCGACGGACGTCGGCTGGGACGCGGTCTTCGGTCGGGCACAGCTAGGGTTGAGGATCGGGACGTCCCTACGCGACGGCGTCCGCGCCTCGGTGCGGCCGAGGGCGTCGGCCTTTGTGCGCTTCGGGTTGGGCGGGGGGCTCGCGCTCCGCGTCGACGGTGCGTGGCGTGACGTCGAGACGCTGGAGGTGCCCATCGAGGTCCCCGCCCGCGTCGTGGTCGGTGGAGGGATCGAATGGCGCCGCTGAGAGTCCTGCTGGTGTTGGTGCTCGCCGCCTCCGCCTTCGCGGAGAGGCCGGAGATCGGCGTGTTCACGCAGGTCCACGGCCAGGCCGACGTAGCGCCGGGGCAAGGGGGACCGTGGTCGGCGGCGGTGGTGGAGGCGGCGGTCCTCGATGGGGACTGGGTGCGCACGGCCAAGGCGAGTTGGGCCGAGATCGCGCTGGTCGACGGGGTGACGCTGCGCTTCGACCAGGAGGAGAAGGGCGCGCTTCGCGGTGCTGCCCTGCTGCGCCTCGAGCAGACGCCCGAGGCGGTTCGGGCGAGGCTGAAGGGGGGGGAACTGCACGCGGAGACGCGCGGACAGAGATTGGTCGTCGAGGGGCCCGGGGGTGACGTCGTCGAGATTCAGCGCGGGGAGCGGGTGTGGCTCAGGATCGTCGACGGGAAGCTGCTGAGCGCGCCCTCACCGGTGGAGTTCCTGGAGGATCTGCTGCCGCCGGAGAGCTGGCAGGGCTTCGACGCCCTGCCGATGGAGGAGGGCGGTGATTGGGAGCGCCTCGAGGAGGGGCCCGGGGCCGGAGAGGCCCCCGCCGGGACGCTCTGGCCACCGCCCGTCCCCGGTGAGTTGACGCCCTACGAGCGTGCACCCGAGGTCGCGCCGAGCTCGCCGCCAGGGCTGGAGATCACGATCGGGAGCCGGGAATGACGGCACGCAGCGCTTGGGTCTGTCTGGTCTTGGCAGGGTGCATCGCGCAGCGGCCGGCGCCGCGGACGGCGCAGCTCGCGATGGCGCTGTCGGACGAGGACATCGCGGCGGATACGCGTCGGCTCAAGGTGAGGGTGCTGCGAGACGGGGCGCTCATCGCGAGGCGGTCCGTGGAGCGGCCCTGGCCGGAGGTGCTGCACGTGCCGGTCGAGCCGGGGCCACGCGTCACGGTCACCGTGATCGGGGAGGACGACTCGGCGCCGATCTGGGTCGGGACCGCCGAGGTGGCTCGCGTCGCCGCCGACGTGAGCACGCCGGTGGAGGTCCTGGTCGACGAAGCGGGTGGCCTCGAGGTCGAGGTGCCGATGGAGACCGAGTCGGTGGAAGCCGTCGCTGTCGGGGAGCGGCCCGACGGGGTGCCACCGCGGGTGGCCCTCGAAGGCGACAGCTCCGGGCGGTTCGAGGGCGCGCTCGCGGTAGGCGACTACGCGATCGTGCGCGCACCGCTGCCTCCGGGCGGGGACGACGAGGTGATCGTGACCGTCAGGCGCGGCGAGTGGGCGCGGTGGTCCCGGACCGAGCGGCGGGATATGGGCGTTGTACCGGATGAAGGGGTGGTCCCTGATGAAGGGGTCGAGCCTGAGGGGGACCCCGTGGTCTGGCTGGGCGGCGGGCCGTTTCGTGACTTCGACGGCGTCCAGACGGCGACGCCCTTCGAGATCCGGGTGATGGCCCACGACCCGGGCGGGATCCTCGTTGGGACGGATCGGTCGGTGGCGCGGGTGAGCGATGGGGTCTGGGTCCACGCGGATGTCCCTCACCGGGTGGACGCGCTGGCCGTTGGTGGGGGCATGGTCTACGCCGGTGGGTCTGGGGCGATGATGGTCATCCCGGCGGACGGTGGGGCGTTGCGGACCCGGCACATGGGCTTCGACTTCACGGCCGTCGCGGTGAATCCGACCGACAGTGACCATGCGGTGGCGGGCGATCGCGGTGGGGGAATCCACGTGACGGAGGACGGCGGGGACGTGTGGCGGGTGGTCGATGAGGGCGCCGGCGCCCATGTGGCCGCCATCGCGATGACCGGGGGGGGGCGGGTGATGGTGGGGGCGGGGGGGCCGGGCGTAGTGCGGGAGTCGGATGATCGGGGGGCGAGCTTCGAGCCGCGCGGGATCGACCTGGGGGGCTGGCCGGCGGGGCTCGTCGTGCCGCAGGGCGAGGGCCGGCTGCTGATCGCTGTGGCCGATAACTCCAACCGCTTCATCGGCGTCTCCGACTGCGCTCTACCGTGCGCGGAACCCGAGCGGATCGACTCGTTCAACGATGGTGGGGGGGTTCGCGATGGGGATCTGGGGATCGCGTTCGCGACGAGGGACCAGGGGTGGTTCGCGGGCTCGGGCCACACATTGGCGGCTTCCAGGACAGGACAGGGGGCGATCCACTACGGGGAGGAGGGGATGGGCATCGACATCAGGGGTCTGAGCTGGACCGAGGACTTCCTCTACATCGGGCTGCTCGAGGCGGTGGTCCGAGTTCGGGTCGCGGATCTTCCAGGGGGCTGATCAGACCCCCTCGCGTGCCCGAGAAGGGCGAGCCGTCAGCCGATGCCGTGGGCCCGCAAGCGCGCCGACTCCAGGTCGACGCGGTGGGGATCGGGGAGGTGGACGAAGCTGCAGAAGCAGGTCTCGACGAGCGGGCCGCAGGTGGCGCGGTAGAAGCGCATCGGCCCGAGGGCGCGGCGGAGGCGCCGCTTGAGCGGGCGCAGCCGTGGATGGGGCCAGGTGAACCGGAGCACCGCGCAGCGATCGGCGTCGCGTCCGTAGAGCGCGCGGTCGAGTTGGAAGCGCAGGTAGGTCCGGCGGCGCTGCTCGAGCGGATCGCGGGCGAGGTCGTAGAGATCCCACGCGAGGGCCGGGTAGTCGTCGTATCGCTCGGCGTCGACGACCTGGGCGCCGGCGTCGGTGAGCTCGGCGTGGACGTGGTCGACTCGGTGGACCGCGGCGGGGCCGACGACCACGAAGGGCGTCCCCGGTGCGTCGGTGTGCCCGGCGGCCGGGGGGCGGTGGATCAGGTCATCGCTGCTGGGTGGCAGCTCGATGGGGAGCGGCGTGAGGCTCGCGGCGAGCTCCGTCGGATCCAGGTTGGCGGCTCGCCAGCGCATGCGCTTGGCCCAGCTCCGGTGTTGGGGGGCGCTGCGCAGGAGCGCGGCGAGGTCGCGGCCGTCGGCGCGGCGAGGGACGTCGGCGCGGATGGCCGCCCCGCCGGCACGGAGGGTGTCGACGCAGCGTGCGCGCGCCTGGGGTCTGCGGCGCGCCTGGGCGAGCAGGTCGGCGAGCGTGGCGTCCGCGGGATCCACGAAGTAGCCGAGGAGGGGGCCGCGCTCGGTGGGGACCGTCACCCCGGGGACCACGTAGAGCCCGGCGCGGGCCCCCGCGACGATGGTCTCGACCAGCCTCGAGAGGTCGGCGGGATCGGTGAGCGCGATCGCCCGGAGGCCAGCCCGCAGCGCGTCGTCGACGATCCGCTCGGCGGGGCGCCCCTCGCTTCGGACGCCGAGATCCACCGGCTCGCTCGCGTCGAGCCTCAGGGCCGGCAAGCTCATGCTTCGAGGAGCGCGTCGGTGCGCTCGTTGAGGGACCGGTACAGGTCGAAGCAGTGGCGGCGACAGATCGCGTCGTCGGCGCGGTTCGCCGCTCGGAAGGCCCCCAGCTTGCGGCGCTTCTCCGCCTCCGGCTCGGTGTGGAGGTAGACCGGGGCGCCCCCCTCCCGGAGCTGGATCACGCAGCCGTAGGCGCCACACGGGTCGTAGGCGCGGTCGTCGACGCACTGGTGGCAGGCGCGGGGGCGGGCGTCGGGGAAGCCGTGGCCGCCGGCGCTCAGGTTGGCGAGGCGGTGGTGGAACATCCGATGGCGGCGGGGCACGACGTCTGCGCACACCGCGACGAAGGCGTCTCGGCGCCCTGCGTCGGCGAAGAAGGCGCCGCCGTGCTGGGCGGAGTCGGGGACGAACTTGAAGTCGTCGGCGCCGCTGTCTCGCAGCCAACGCAGCGTCCGTCGGAGGCCCTGCGCGCCGTCGGCGAGCAGCGCGTCGACACGGTCGGCGCGCAGCAGCGTGTTGACCGTGACGAAGACGTCCGCTCCCGCCTCCCGGAGGTCGACGAGGACCCGCAGCGTCTCCGTCACCCTCGGCAACAGCCCTCGAGAGCCCGTCATGCGGTCGAAGACGGCGGCGTCGAGGGTGTCGAGAGAGAGGTAGAAGCGCCTCATGCCGGCGCGCACCAGATCCCGGTAGCGGCTGGGCGCCGCGCTGCCGTTGGTCGAGGTCGAGTTGTTCATCCCCAGCGCCTGCGCGACCTCCACGAAGTCGACGATGCGGGGGTGCAGGCTCGCCTCGCCCCCGGTCCACTGCACGTGGACGCAGCCCGCGCTCGCCTGTCGGGTGAGCAACCGCAGCACGTCGTCGTCGCGCCAGCGCGGCATCGGGTGGTGGATGCTGAGGCAGTACTCGCAGCGCATATTGCAGCGCTGTGTCAGGAAGACGACGAGGCGCGTCACGCCGAGGCTTGGCCGCGCGCCCTCCCGGCGGAGTCGGGCCGCGAGCTCGTGCGCCCGGTCGTCCCCGAGCAAGTAGCCCACCCCCTGATGCGCCGGCTCCGCCATCCCTGATCAATCGGCGCGGGGCTGCCCGACGATGACGGGTGAGTCGTGGAGGACCCTCGATCTGGCGTATGCTTCGCACCGCCGCGACCGGGAGCGCGGTCCGGGGAGGTCTACATTGCGAGCGATCGTTGTCACGTCAGCGGTGATGTTGGGGTGGGGCTGCGTGCCCCAGCCCGGGACTTCGAAGGAAGAGGACGCCACGGTGATCGTGCTGCCCGACGCGGCGGTCGAGATCGATGGCGGCGGTGGCGACGACTCGGCGGTCGGGGCCGACGTGGGCGCGGCGGCAGACGCGGGGCCCGCCCAGTGCGCCGACGGTGAAGACAACGACGGCGATGGCGACATCGATCTCGCCGACGACGGCTGCGCGAGCGCGCAGGACGACGACGAATCCGATGACCCGGTGGCCCCGCAGTGCAGTGACGGCGAGGACAACGACGCCGACGGCTTCACCGACTTCCCCGCGGATCCCGGCTGCGGCAGTGAGCACGACGAGGACGAGTCCGACGACGTGGCGGTCCGACCCCAATGCGGCGACGGGATCGACAACGACAACGACGGACGGGTCGATCTGGCCGATCCGGGCTGCGTGAGCCCGGCGGATCCGCGGGAGGCCGATCCCGGGCCCACGCCCGCCTGCTCGAACGCCCTGGACGACGACGACGACGGCGTCGTCGATTTCCCCTTCGACATTGGCTGCGCCGCGGCGGGGGATGACACCGAGGACGATCCGGGGATCCCCCCCCAGTGCGGCGATGGCGCCGACAACGACGCCGATGGCCAGGCCGACTTCCCCTTCGATCCCGGGTGCGCCGGGGTAGGCGACGCCGACGAGACCGATCCGCCGGTGCCGCCAGCCTGCTCCGACGGTCGCGACAACGACCGCGACGAGCAGATCGACTACCCCGATGACCGCGGCTGCGAGAGCGCGGCGGATGGCAGCGAGAGCGGGTCCTGCGGCGCCGCCTACGATCCGCTGGACCTCGCCGCCGGGCAGATCGCGCGGGGCGACTCGCGGCGGGGGCAGTTCGAGTCGCGGGGGTCCTGCGGGGGGCAGGGCGCCGCCGAGGTAGTCTTCACCTATCGGGTCGACGTGCCGGTGGAGGCCCTGGTGGTGACCACGGCCCACGAGGACACGGAGGTGGAGACGGTGCTCTACGTGCGCCGCGCCTGCCTCGATGGTGCGACGGAGGTGGGGTGCAGCCGCGAGCCCCTCGACGAGGTGGCCGCCAACGAGCTGCGCATCGAGGCGCCGGCGCTGGGCGACTACTACATCTTCCTCGACGGGGCGACGGGGCGCGGCGGGCAGTACGCGCTGCGCGTGGAGGAGGTGCCGCTGGCCCAGTGCCTCAACGGGATCGACGACGACGACGACGGACGGATCGACTACCCGCAGGACCCCGGCTGCGTCGAGCCCGAGGATCGCGAGGAAATCGATCCCCCGGTGCTGCCGGCCTGCGCCGACGACGAGGACAACGACGGCGACGGGCTGATCGACTATCCGCTCGATGCGGGGTGCCAGGCCGCCGCGGACAACGACGAGGTCGACGTCTGTGGACAGGGCATCGCCGCCCACGACTTCCCGGTGGGCGAGCCCTTCGCGCTGGGCAGCACCGCGGCGGAGAACGCGACGAACAGCTTCACGGGTTCCTGCGGGGGTCAGGCCCAGAAGGAGGTCGTCTTCCGCTACGCCAACCCGCACAACGCGCACCTCGACATCTCGGTGCGCAACGAGGACTCGGTGAACAACCTGGTGCTCTACGCCCGCAGCGCGTGCGCCGATCCCGCGTCAGAGCTTGCGTGTGACAATGGCGAGGGCCAGGCCGAGCGCCAAGGGGAGATCCGCCTCGAGCGGATGCCCCCGGGGGACATCTTCATCTTCGTCGACACCGCCTTCGGCTTGGGGGGCGACTTCAAGCTCACGGTCGAGTCGGAGCGGCTCCCGCCGGGCTGCGCGGACGGGGTGGACAACGACGAGGACGGCTTCCTGGACGCCGACGACGTGGGGTGCGCCGACGCCGAGGACGAAGACGAGCGCGATCCCGCCGAGGGGGAGCCGGCGCCGGAGTGCTGGAACGAGCTCGACGACGACGGAGACGGCGAGACGGACTATCCATTCGATCCTGGGTGCGCCGCGAAGGGCGACGTTGACGAGACCGATCCGCTGCTCCTCCCCGAGTGCGCCAATCGGGAGGACGACGACGAGGACGAGCTCATCGACTGGCCCGAGGACTTCGGCTGCGACGGGCGGGGCGACGACGACGAGGAGCGGGAGCGGCCGGGGCAGTGCGGCAACCGCCTCGACGACGACGAGGATGGAGCGGTGGACTTCCCGACCGATCCGGGGTGCTTCTCGGTGGGTGACCTGAGCGAGGCGGACGACGACCGGTCGCCCGAGTGCAGCGACGAGCGCGACAACGACCGCGACGGGTTGGTCGACTTCCCGTTCGACAGCGGCTGCCTGGCGGCGGGGGCCCCGGTGGAGGGGGATCCCGCCGTGGCGCCGATCTGCTTCAACCAGATCGACGATGACGAGGACGGCGAGGTGGACTTCCCGCGGGACCGTGGCTGCACCCACGCCGCCGACGAGAGCGAGGAGGATCCGCCGTTCCCGGCGCAATGCGCCAACGGAGCCGACGACGACGGCGACGGGGCGGCGGACTGGCCCAACGACCCCAACTGCCTCTCCCGAGCCGACGCCAGCGAGGGTGGGCGGCGCCGGGTCTTCGCCTGCTCCAACGGAAACGACGACGATGGGGACGGGGTGATCGACCTGGCGGACCGCGGCTGCGAGGACGCCCGCGACGACGACGAGGCGGATCCGGCGGAGCCGACCGCGTGCTTCGACGGCGTCGACAATGATGGGGACGGAGACGTCGACTGGCCCGACGACGACGGCTGCGCCGCCCAGGGGGATGTGTGCGAGCAAGACGGCTTCGGCATCTGCGACGGGGTGTGCCTGGACCTTTCGCAGGACCCCGCCAACTGCGGGCGCTGCGGGCGCGTCTGCGACGACGGCGTGGAGTGCATCGACGGCTTCTGTGGCGGGCTGTTCGCCTTCGAGGGGATCCGCGAGAACGTCCCCGACGAGGACATCGGGGGGTGGGAGCAGTGCCACCGCTCGCTCTACGGCGACACCAACGACTTCGGCCCGATCCTCGCGGCGTGTGACGGCGAGTTCGTGATGTACGGTTGTCGCCAGACCGGGAACCCGAACTGGCAGCTCCTGGCGATGGGCGAGCGGGCCGAGGTCTTCCGGGACACCGGGCGGCAGAACAACAACCTCAACGTGCACAACGGCGTCGCCTGGTACTTCAGCACCAGCTACAGCCTCGGCTTCGTGCTCCCGGGCACGGCGGTCCGCCGAAACTCCTGCGACACCGACAACGCGCAGCCTCAGTTCCGGCTCTGTTGGCACTCCAACGGGAACCGCATGACCGGTGGCTATCGCTGCGGGGCGCGCACCGGGCTCAACGGCGCGCGGGACTGGGAGCGGGCGATCTGGACCAGTAGGTAGGTGAACCTACGGGCTTCTACGCTATAGTTCTCACCACGCGTGAGGTGGTCTCTCTCCATGGTGTGCGCCGCCCTCGTTTGCGGGTGCGGCGCGGGCGACGACGAGCGCCCGGCGGATCGCGGGATCCTGCTGGGGGCGCCACGGGTGCGCGTCGCCGCGCCGAGGGTGGAGGCCACCGTCGACCAACCCACGGTCGTGGCACGCGCGGGCCGGCGCGCCGCGGGTGAGCTCGAGCGGCCCGGCGGTCTTCGCGATCCCGGGCTGGCGCCACAGCCGCTCCCCGTCGCGTGGGAGCGCGAGGCCTTCGACGTCGTCGGTGAGCGCTTCCACCGCAGGGTCGTCACCACCACCGAGGTCGTCGGCTTCGGGCGTCTCCCGGATGGCCTGCTCGTCGCGGGGCGCGGCGGTGGGCTGTTCCAGATCGACGCGATCGGTGCCCCGCGGCCGCTGCGCACCCCCTTCGAGCGCGTCGACCGCCTCGTCGCGGGGCCCACGGGGGCCCTCGTCTGCGCCGGCGACGGTCCGGCCTTCTTCTCTCGCGACGGGGGCGCCTGGACGCGCCTCGACTTCGGTTGCCGAGCGGCGTCGATGGATGGGGCGCGCTCGGTAGTGCTGCGCGCCGATGGGGCGCTGCGCCTGGGTCGGCTGCCGGTGGGCCCGGCGCGGCTGGTCGCGCCGCCGGTAGATGGCCGGGCCGTCGCTGTCGCCGGGGCGTCGGTGGTGGTGGTCGGCGACGGAGAGGCGGCCTGGTCCCTCGACGGCGCGCGCCACTTCGAGCGGGTGCCGTTGCCCGGCGCCGTGGCGGTCCGCGACGCGACCTTCGTCGGGAAGTCGACGGTCGTGGCGGTCGGCGCCGCGCCGCTCGACGAGCCGTCGATCCTGGTGAGCCGCGACGCGGGACGGAGCTGGACGCTCGTCGAGCGATTGCCGCGGGGGACCGACGACCTCGGCGCGGTGGCGGTCAACGCGGTGGGGCTCGTCGTCGCGGTGCCCCGCTCGGCGGGGGGCACGGTGGTGGTCGGTCAGGGGGCCGGTCCCTGGGCGCCGCTGCCCGTCCGAGCGCCGGTGAGCGGGGCGGCCTTGGGGTTGGGGGAGGGCTTCATTCTGGGCGCCGCCCGCGGGCTGCTGAGGTCGGTGGGGGTTTCGGGGCCGCCGCCGCTGTCCCTCGACGGCCCGCTGTGGGACGTCGCCGTCACGCATCCGCGGGTCGCCGTCGGGGCCGGGGTCGATGGCGGGCTCTATCGCACGACGGACGGCGGCACGAGCTGGGGCCGGGTCCCCGGCACGGCGGGCATCCCGTTCTGGGACGTCGAGCCCGTGGGCGGACACGCCGTCGTCGCCGTCGGTGACGGGCTCTTCTGGCGCAGCGAAGACGCCGGGGGCTCATGGACACAGGCGCCGCCGCCGTCGAGCTGCCGCGCTCGCTGGGCGCGCCTCGCGGGACCCTTGGGCCTCGTGGGCTGCGAGGATGGCGAGGTGCTGGTCTCCAACGACGGGGGCCGCTCGTGGGAGGTCGGTGAGCGCTTGCCGGCCCCGTTGTTCCCGGCGGTGTGGCTCGACACGGGGCGCGCGGTCGCCAGCGACGGCGCCGCGCTGCAGCTCACGGAGGACGGGGGGCGCTCTTGGCGTCCGCTGGCGCCGCCGGCTCCGGTGGTCGAGTTGGCCGCTGGCGGTGACGGCGTCACCTTGCTCACGGCCGACGGAGCGGTGGCCACCACCGGTGATCCGAGGGACGGCTGGCGGTGGGTTCGGGGGCCCGCGGAGACCGTGCGCGCTGCTCGCGCCCATCGGGTCCTCCGCGGCGACGTGTGTGCGCTCGTCGGTGACGCGCACCTCTGGATCGGCGCGCCGGGCGGGCCGCTGCGGGCCGTGGCGCCTGCCCGAGGAGCCCATGGATTTCGGGTGATGGGGGACGGCGGCCTGCTGGTGCTCGGCTCGTCGCGAACGACGCGCCTGGAGCCACGGTGACCGTTGGATGACAACCCCCGCGCGCCGCCGTATGCTGCTCTCAGGACGGCGCGTTGAAGACCAAGGCCTACAAGCTAGCGGCCGAGTTGGGGCTGCAGGAGCACTCGCTGCTCGAGTGGCTGCGAAGCCACGGCTACCCGAACGCCCGGCGGGCGGACACCATCCGTGCGGACGTCGCCCAGGCCGCGCGCAAGGCCCTGGGCCGCCACGACCGGCGCCGGACCACCGACCGCAGCACGCGCAAGACGCAGCGCACCAGCGACCGCCACCGGCAAACGGAGCGGACGCGCCCCACCGGCGGTGGCGGCCAGCGCAGCACCGGCGGCGAGCTGCGCGTCAGCTTCGCCGAGCTGCTCGAGGGGCATCTGCCCGGCGACGCGGGCACTGGACGCTCGGCGGTGCCCGACACCACCGCCACCAGCCCCAGCATGCCCGTCGTGCGACCCACCGCGGCGCCGGCGAGCGCCCCGGTCGACGAGGCGTTGTCACTTCGTCTGGCTCGCGCCGAGCGTGAACGCGACGAGGCGAAGTCCGCCCTCGACGCGATGCAGCGAAGCTACCAATCCCTCAGCGAGCGCAACGCGGCGCTGCGGATCGAGGCCGAGGGCACGCGGGAACACGGCGAGGAGGTGGCGGCGCTCCAGAGCCAGCTAGACCGGCTCCAACTCGAGCGGACGACCCAGCGGCAGCAGCTCTCGATGGTCAGCGACGAACGCTCCACGCTGGAGGCGACCTGCACCGAGCTGCAAGCCGAGGTGGCCGAGCTCCGCGGCGAGTTGGATCGCATCGAGCAGGAGGGGCGCGACGGCGAGTCGATGGCGGGCGAGCTCGAGAGCGCCATGCAGCGGGAGATGGCCTGGCGGGCGAGGGCCCTCGAGTTGGAGCGGTCGGTCCACGCCGGGGGCAACATCTCGGCGTTGCTCCAAGACGCCGGCGCCCGCGACATGCGTCAGCAAGCGCGGGTGCTGCGGTCGATGCTCCAGACCCGCGACAGCGCGATCGCGCTCATCCGGGCCATCCGTCAGGTGGATCCGCAGGTCATCGCGAAGCTCCTCGAGCGCAGGGTCCAGCGGACCTGCGCCCACCCGGTCTGCAATCAGGTCACCCGGCTCGACGAGCGGGTGGCGTTGCGCGTCGACCACGACGCCGACTGCGAGGTCTGCGAGGGGGATCCCGGGCGACGCTGGTTCGCGCGGATGGTGCGCGAGTGCAAGCGCTCCGGCGTCCGCAGGTTGCTGGTGGTCGGTGGCGACGGGAGCCACGAGGCGCTGCGCGGCTTCAGCCAGGGGCAACCGGTGGATCTGCGGCTGGTCAACGAGGACGACGAGGTCCATGGCGCGCGGGTCCAGGGTCGTGTCGAGGGTTGCGATCTGCTGGTGCTTTGGAGCGTGGACGTGGTCCCCGCGGAGGTGACTGAGAGCTACGCCGCGGTGGCCCGGGACGAGGGGCGGCAAGTCGTCGCGGTCCTCGGAGCCCGCGGCGGGGTCGTGCCCTTCGCCCGCGCCGTCTGCAACCGCCTGGCGCGCAACCACGTGCTGCGAGCCACCTGAGACCTCCGCCACCGCGCCCGCGGACACCGTGGGTGACCGTCGGCCCGTCGCTTCTGCCGCCGCGGGTGGACGCCTCTTCAGGCGCTCAGGTGCAGCACTGGACGTTGTTGGGCCCTGGGCAGTGGCCGGGGGTGCTGGTGCCGGCGCAGTCGGTGGTGCGGAGGCACTCGCCGGCGCGACCGTTGACGCGGCATCCCCCCCACGAAGGCACGTCGGCAGCCTCGGTGCAGCACTGGATGTTGTTGGGACCTGGGCAATGGCCCGGGGTGCTGCTGCCCCAACAGTCGCCCGTGTCGACGCACTCGCCGGCGCGACCGTTGACCCGGCAGCTCCCGTAGTCTCGGCCGGCGTCGCCTCGCCCGTTGTCGGGGGGCGGGTCGTTGGGGGGGGGGGGGGCGGGGGGGGGGGGGGGGGCGTGGGGGGGGGGGGGGGGGGCGGTGTGGGGGGGGGGGGGGGGGGGGGGGGGGGCGGCCGGGGCGG
>CAYOBQ010000184.1:0-19969 GCA_964402225.1 uncultured Nannocystaceae bacterium
GGCAGACAAAGCGACCAAGTGATGTGCGTGCCCGCCGGCCGAGTTCAAGGCGCGAGGCCGTAGCGATATCCGAAGATATCGGTAGGCTTCGCAACGCCGAAATCGGTTGGCGGGCGCGTGCAGCGCGCCGCGTCGCGACTCTGCCGCAGTGTCCTAGGCGTCCAGTGCTGTCCGGATCGCCTCCGCGAGGGCCTCGCGGGTGTAGGGCTTGGGGAGGTAGGCCGCGGCGCCGATGGCGAGGGCCTCCCGCACGCGATCGTTGTCGGCGAAGCCGCTGGCGATGAGGCAGCGTTGGTTCGGGCGCAGGCGGCGGATGGCGCGCAGCGTGTCGCAGCCGTCGAAGTCGTCCTCCATCACCATGTCGACGAGGACCACGTCGACCGGAGCCCCCGCGACGAACTCCACGGCCTCACGCCCGTTACTCACCGTCTGAGGCTGGTAGCCCAGGTTGGTCAGGAGGCGCCTCGCCAGCGCGCGCTGCCCGGCGATGTCGTCGACCACGAGGATCCGCTCTCCGCTGCCCCGGCTCGCGCGCGGTCGCTCCCGCGTCGGAGCCCCGCAGGCGGGGAGGTAGATATCGAAGCGGCTGCCCTCGCTCGAAGCCTGCACGTCCAGGTGACCCCGGGCGTCTCGGACCAGCGCGTAGACTACGGCCAGCCCGAGGCCGGTCCCGGCGTGGCCGAGGGCCTGCTTGGCGTAGAACGGCTCGAAGAGGCGCTCCAGATCGACCTCCCCGAGGGCCGGGCTCTGGTCGGTGATGGAGAGCACGACGTAGTCGCCCGGCGGGATCCGCTCGTAGCCTTCGAGCCACGTGGAGATCCGCCGCGTCTCCACCGTGACCTCGAGCCGACCGCGCCCGCGCATTGCCTGCGCCGCGTGGTGCACGAGGTGGTGCAGCGAGCGGGTGATGTGCCCGACGGTGGACTCGACCCAAGCACCGTCCGCGCAGACGTCCGCCTCGATCTCGAGGGACGGGTAACGACTCGTGAGCGCCGCCCACTCCGGGCCGCGCAGCCAATGACGAACCCGGTTGCCGAGCTCGATCCGCGTCAGTCGCCCGCCGCTGTGGCGCGACAGCGCGAGCAGGTCCTGGAGGACGGCGACCGCGCGCCGTACCGCCTCCTCGATCTCCGCCACGTCGTCGAGCAGGGGGGAGCCCGCCGGGAGCTCCTCGCGGAACAGGTCGGGGTAGGCGACGATGGGGCCCAGGATGTTGTTGAGGTCGTGGGCGATGCCGCCCGCGAGCACCCCCAGCGACTCGAGGCGGCGCGCGCGGTCGAGCTGGTTGCGCAGCGCAGCCTCGCGGGTCTCGGCCGCCTTTCGATCGCTGACGTCGCGCGCCACCAACACCGCGCCGTGGAGCGGGGCGTCGCGGAGGATCGGCGTGAAGGTGAAGGCCACGGGGACCGTCCGCCCATCCCTCGAGACGAAGACGCCATCGTCATCCCGCAGCGGCTCGTTGGCCGCGATCAGGCCCGCCGCGGAGATCTCGTCGTCCGCGCTGCGGATGGTGACGAGCTCGTCGAAGAGACGGCCCGCGCAGTCGCGGGCCTTCTGCCCGAGCACGCCCTCCCCCGCCGGGTTCACCGACACCACCCGGCCGTCGCCGTTGAGGATGCACAGCCCGTCCCCAAGCGACGTGAGCACCGCCCGCAGCTTGTCGCGCTCCGCCGCGATGCGGGTCTCCGAGGCCAACCGCAGGCTCTCGTAGAGGCCCTGCATCTCCTGCGACGTCAGCATCAGGGAGCGCTCGAGCAGGTAGCGCCCCTCATCAGCCTCGACGTAGGTCCGGTCGACGTGCTCGAGGAGCTGCACCCACGCGGGGTCCATGTCTTCCATCGACGGGTCGAGGCCAGCCTTACGGAGCTGTCGCCGGAGCAGCTTGTGCATCAGTCGATCGGCCCGCCGCGCTCGCGGATCGTCGTGAGCGTCATCGTCTGGTTGTGCAGCTCGCAGGAGCCGCTGGAGACCAGCGGCGAGATCTCGCCGTAGGAGTAGAAACCGACCTGGCGCGAGCCGTCGGGGAGCGACTCGAAGGTGGCCTCGAGCTCCTCCTCGGTGCGCTCGCCGAGGATCAGACGACGGCCGACGCAGGAGATCGCGAGGCAGAGCGTGGGACCGTCCACCGTGGCGTCGCGCGCGGCGTTGGAGGCGGCCTCGATGAGGCGGTCGAAGTTCGCCCGCATGAGCTGCGCCCAGGCGCCCTCCGGTACATCACCCGCAAAGACCATCGACTGCGTCGCCTCGTCCACCGAGAGCACCGTCCGCACCACCGTCTCGTCGCCGTCGCCCCGGAGCGCCAGGGGAAAGAGGAGCGCCGTCGCCGGGAGCCCCGCCGCGCGGTCGCCGAGGTAGCGCTTGTAGAGCTCGAGCGCCGGGCGCCCATCGAGCTCGTAGAGGACGTTGGCCTCGGACCGGGTGATCCGCCGCTGGGGTCCGAAGATGTCCCACCCTCCGCGGGATCCGTGGCCGACCTCGACGTGGTCCCCGTACAGGCCGATGGCGGCGACCGTCCGGTCCCGACAGGCGCCCTCGTGGACCACCCAGGTGCGCTCGAAGCGGTCTCCGTCACCCGCGAGACCCCCGGTCACGATGACCTCGTCGGGTAGCGTCGCGTTGAGCCCGGCCACGAGGTCGCTCCCGTTGACGTTCAACCCATCGCTGACGACCAGCACGGCGCGCAGCCCAGGCCCTGCGAGCTGCCGGGCGATCTCGCGCCCCGCCTCGCGACCGTCGCCATCCGGCGAGACCTCGGCGACGGCGGCCCTGACGTCGGTGTGGTCGAAGCGGCAGACGGCGAGGGTGAGCGTGTCGTCGGCGACCGTCGTGTCGAGGATCTCCCCCGCGGTGGAGCAGCCGAGCACTCGCGACCGCGGGAACGCCGCCCCGATACGCGACAGCGGCCCGGGCTCGTCGAGGAGATGGCTCGGGCCGAAGGCGAGGACCAGCGTTCGCGGGGAGTCGAGGTGGCTCGGCAGCTCGCCCGGGCTCCCGTCCGCGGGTGTGATTTGGCTCACATGCAGTTCCATGGGCATCCTCCTCCCTTCACCTTCGGTCGCCTCCGCCCGCGGCTCAAGCCCTCGAGCACACCCATTCTTTACCGATCCCTCCGCTTTTCCGTAACTTCAATGTATGGGGACGAGAGCACATAACCTCTTGGTCGTGAGCGACCTGCACCTCGGTGGGCCCCTCCGGCTCCCGATAGGGTTTCGTGCGCTGCGCCAGGTGGCGAGGCTCGATCGCGAGCTCTGCCGCTTCCTCGAGTACCAGAATCGGCGCCCCCTCACCGACGACGTCGGCGATGCGCAGCCCTGGACGCTGGTGCTCAACGGCGACACGATCGACTTCCTCCACTTCGATCTGCGGCCCGACGACGAGGACGCCGACGAGGCGCTCTACGGCCTCGAGTTCAGCGAGGCCCGCTCGCGTTGGAAGCTGTCGAGGATCGCCCGCTACCACCGGCGCGCGCTGCGTGGCCTCGCGCGCTTCCTCGACGCCGGCCACCGCGTCGTCTTCGTGGTCGGCAACCACGACGCCGATCTCTGGTTCTCCGGCGTACGCGCGGATCTCGTCGACCACATCGCCGGCTGGGCGAAGGATCCCGACGGGGCGCGGGCCCGGGTCAGCTTCTCGCCGTGGTTCTACTTCGAGGAAGGCCGCGCCTACATCGAGCACGGGCATCGCTTCGACCCCTACGCGACCTTCCCCGATCCGCTCACACCCTTCGAGCCCGGCCGTCGCAACCTGGCGCCGAACTTCGCCCACTGGGCCCTGCGCTTCTTCTGCAACCGCGTCCGCGACTTCCCGCTGCACGACGTCGACACCTGGACCTTCGGTGACTACCTCGCGTGGAGCACTCGACTCCGCGGCGTGCGGGCGCTGCGCGCCGGCTGGGACTACGTCGCCTTCGTCTGGCGCTATGCCTTCGACGCCGCCATTGACCGCGTGCGCCGCGCCTTCGATCCGGGGCGGCGGGCTCGCCGGCGCGTCCGTCTCGAGCGTTTCGCCAGCTTCTACCGCATGCCCCTCGCGCGCATCCGCGCCCTCGACGCCCTCAAGCTGCCCCACGTCGGCGCCAGCCTGGGCCGGCTCGGCCAGGCGCTCTACTTCGACCGCATCCTGCTGCTCGCCCTGATCGTCGCCGGCCTCGCGGGATCCCACGCCATCGAGGGCGACGCCGTCTCCATCGTCGCCAGCCTGGGCACCCTCGCCGCCGGCGTCTTCGGCTGGCGGTGGCTCGCCCGCGCCCGCCCCGTCGCCGACATCCACCCGCTTCTCGCCGCCATCGCCCGGCGCATCGCCCGGCTGACCGGAGCGCGCGTCGTCGTCTTCGGCCACACGCACCGCCCCATCCTGGAGCGCGCCGGGGACCGCGCGCGCTGGCTCAACCCCGGCTCCTGGGAGCACCTCCCGCGCCGACGCGTGCACGCCGAGGCCGAGCCCTGCACCTGCCACGCCCGCTACGCCGTGATCTCCGGCAGCGACGAGAACACCCAAGCCCACCTCATGCGCTGGTGCCGCCGCCGCCAGGCTCCCATCGAGCTCGATCACTGAGATAGCCGACCCCGGGCCGGGTTCCGACGGCGAAAGCCCCCGTCGCGGGATCCCGTGTGCTCTTCAACTCCTTCGCCTTCGCCGCCTTCCTCCCGATCGTCTTCACCGCCTATTGGTCGCTGGGGCGCGCGCGCTGGCGCATTCAGAACGCCTTCTTGCTGGCCGCGAGCTACGTCTTCTACGGGTGGTGGGATTGGCGCTTCCTGAGCCTCGTGGTGCTCAGCTCCGCCGTCGACTTCGCCGTCGGCCGCGGGCTCGCGAAGGCAGAGGCGCCGCGGGTGCGCAGGGCGTTGTTGTGGGTGAGCCTGAGCGTCAACCTCGGGATGCTCGGGTTCTTCAAGTACTTCGGCTTCTTCGTCGACTCCGCCATCGCGCTCCTCGAGTCCGTCGGCCTGGAGCCTGGCCGCACCACGCTGGCGATCGTCTTGCCGATGGGCATCAGCTTCTACACCTTCCAGACCCTGAGCTATACGGTCGACGTCTATCGCGGCAAGCTCCAGCCAACCCGCGACCCCATCGCCTTCTTCGCCTTCGTCTCCTTCTTCCCCCAAATCGTCGCCGGCCCAATCGAGCGGGCGCATTCGCTGCTGCCGCAGTTCCGGCGTCCCCGCGTCTTCTGCCCCACGCGCGCCGCCGACGGCCTCCGTCAGATGCTGTGGGGCCTGGCGAAGAAGGTCGTCGTCGCCGACAACCTCGCGCCCGTCGTCGACCACGCCTTCGCCCACCACGCCCAACTCGACAGCGTGACGCTGACGCTGGCCGCTGCGCTGTTCACGGTCCAGCTCTACTGTGACTTCTCCGGCTACTCGAGCATGGCCATCGGCATCGCGCGCCTCTTCGGCTTCGAGCTGTCCCGCAACTTCGCCTACCCCTTCTTCGCGCGCTCGATGGCAGAGCTCTGGCGGCGCTGGCACATCTCGCTGTCGAGCTGGTTCCGCGACTACGTCTACGTGCCCCTCGGGGGGAGCCGCCACGGCCTCTCGCGCGCGCTGCGAAACGTCATCCTGGTCTTCGTCGTCAGCGGCCTGTGGCACGGCGCCGACTGGTCCTTCGCCGTCTGGGGCCTCCTCAACGGGCTCTTCCTGGTGCCCTCGATGCTCTCCGGTCACCGCGTCCCCCGCGACGTCGTCGCCGCCGGTCGCCTGCTGCCGACGCTCCGCGAGGCCGCCTCGATGGCGCGCACCTTCTGGCTCTACACCTTCTCCCTCGTCTTCTTCCGCGCGACGGGGATCGGCGACGCTGGCGCCTACCTCACGCGCCTCGCGACGGCGGGCGTCGCCGGCTTCGATCCGGCGCCGCTCACCGAGCCCCTTCTCCTCGCCGGGCTGATGCTCGCGATAGAGTGGCTGCATCGCGACGCGCCGCACGGGCTCAGCCTCGGGCGCCTGCCGCTCCTCGCCCGTTGGGCCGCGTACTGCGGCGTCGCCCTCACCATCATGGTCGTGGGCAGCATCGACGAGCGCGCCTTCGTCTACTTCCAGTTCTGATCGGGGGCGCCGTGCAGCACTTCCTCCTCCGCCTGCTCGCCGCCGCCGCCGTCTTCGGGCTGGCCGCCGAGACCTTCTTCCGCGTCGGCCTCCCCGCCCGGGAGTCGCCCATCCCCCGGCAGGACCCGGACCTCTCGCTGATGCAGTTCGATCCGTCGCGGGCGCGAACGGGTCAGTTCACCTCGGGGCGGCGCGCGCAGCAGCGGGCTCGCTGGCGGATCAACGAAGGGGGATGGAACAGCGCCCTCGAGTATCTCCCCGCCGCGGAGCGAGACCGTCCGCTGATCGCGTTCACCGGCGACTCCCAGCTCGAGGGTCTCTACGTCGAGTGGCATCAACACATCGCCGCGCGCGTCGCGGCGCTGTCGCCGCGGCCCGTCGCCGGCTACGCGTTTGCGGGCACTGGCTACAAGCTGGCCCAGTACCTCCAGGTCGCGCGCTACCTCGCCCACCATCGGTTCGAGCCGGCGATCTTCGTCATGTTCATCAATGGGGGCGACGTGGCGCGGTCGGTCCGTCAGCTCGGCGGCCGGAGGGGGCCGTTCCTCACCCTCTCCCACCACGACGACGGGCGCTTCACGGAGCACCCCCCGCGGGCCTACGGGACCACCCGACTTCGCCGCGCGATGCGGCGCAGCGCGATCGCGCGCTACCTGGTCTTCAACGCGCGGATCAACCCGTTCTCCGGCGCCAGAACCGACGCCGCGATGGGTGGCGCGGCGGCCTTCGAGAGCGGCGCAGCCGACGACCCACGCTACGCCGCGACCGTCCGCCACGTCACCCGCGCCATCGCCCAGGTGCTCCCTCGGACCCGACTCGTCTACCTGGTCGATGTCGAGCGCAAGGCGCTGTACGCGACGGGCCAGCGACCGCCGATGCTCCCCACCAGCCACCTCTTCCGCGACGCCTGCCTCGAGCTCGGCTGTGAGTGGCTCGACCTGACGGCCGCCTTCACCGCCGCCTATCAACGAGACGGCCGCCGCCTCGACTACCCCCACAACCCCCACTGGAGTCCCCACGGCCACGCCGTCGCCGCGCGCGCCCTGGGGCCGGTCGTTGTGCGCCTGCTCGAGTCCCGGATCGGCGGTGGTCAGAACTGGAAGTAGATGAACTGGGCGATGGGTCGGAGGTGGATGAAGTCGAGGGCGGTGACCACCCCCATCGCGAGCGGGACCGCCAGCGCCCAGGCCCTGGGCCGGACGCGGAGCCGTGGGACGACGCGGTACCACACGAAGAACGCGGCGTAGCAGCCGAGCAGCAGCAGCGCGGTGATGAGGTAGGTGTTCTCGTGGAGCCCCAGGCGGAGGTAGGCGCGCGGCTCGAGGACGCGGGTGAACATCGCGAGCGTGTCGGCGACGCTCCCGGCGCGAAACGGGATCCAGCCGAGCATCGCGATGGGCAGGCTGATGGCGTGGCCGAGCTTCCGGCGGCGGCGCGCGTCGATGGGGGCGAGGACCGGCCGCAGTTGACGGTGGGCGTAGATCCAGAGGGCGTGGTAGAGCCCCCACACGACGAAGGTCCAGTTGGCGCCGTGCCACAGACCCATGACCGCCCAGGTGAGGAAGAGCGCTCGGGTGCGCCGGGTGGACACCATGCCGAGCCCCCCGGTGGAGTCGGTGCCGACGCGGGCCCCGGTGAGCGGGAGGTAGAGGTAGTCGCGGATCCAGCTCGACAGCGAGATGTGCCAGCGGCGCCAGAAGTCCTTGGGCGAGTGGGCGAGGTAGGGGAAGTCGAAGTTCTCCGGGAAGCGCAGGCCCATCAGTCGCGCGCACCCGATGGCGATGTGTGAATAGGCGCTGAAGTCGAAGTAGATCTGGAAGCCGAAGAGGAAGGCGAGGGTCCACACATCGAGGGCGCTGAGGTAGTCGACCCGGGTCGCGAAGCCGGTGTCCACCAGCGGCGCGATCTGATCGGCGAGCACCACCTTGAGGAAGAGGCCCACCAGGACACGGCGTGCGCCCACGGCCAGGTCATCGAGGTCGAAGGCGGGGCGGCGGACGAGCTGCGGGACGACCTCGCTCGCGCGCAGCACCGGGCCGGCCACGAGCTGCGGGAAGAAGGTCACGAAGACGCCGTAGAGCACCGGGTCGCGCACCGGCTCGCGGTGGCCGCGATAGACGTCGACCGTGTAGCTGATGGTCTGGAAGGTGTAGAAGCTGATGCCCAGCGGGAGCACGATGTCGAAGGCGGGCGGGCGCCAGCCGGAGCCCACCCAGGAGGCCATGACACCCAGGTTGTCGGCGAAGAAGAGCAGGTACTTGAAGTAGGCCAACAGGCCGAGGTTCACCACGAGGCTGGTGGCCAACAGCAGCTTGCGCCCGCGCGGATCTCGAGTCCGCGCGAGGCGGAGCGCCACCAGGAAGTCGGTGGCGGCCGACAGCAGCATCACGGGCACGAACTCGACCCGCCAGAAGCCGTAGAAGGTGAGGCTGGCGATGAGCAGCAGCCAGAGACGGGGTCGCCTCGGCAGCGTCCAGTAGAGGACCGTCACCAGCGCCAGAAAGACCAGGAAGGTGACGGAGTTGAAGATCATCGGGTGCCTCGAACGGCGGTGATGATGGCCTTCGCCAGGAGCGCGTGGCCGGCGGCCTGGAAGTGCATGAAGTCGGCGTCGAAGCCATCCCCGCCTCGGATCGCCGCTTTCTGGCCCCACGCCTGGGCGGGCACGAGGGTCTCCAGGTTGGCGAACTCGGCCCCGTAGCGCCCGGTCAGCGCGCGCACCTCCTCCTTGAAGCGCGCATACTCCCCGGCCGCGTAGGGCAGCGGCAGGTCGTGGCGGATAGGCACGACGTAGGCCGTGACGCGGAGGCCGGTGTCCCGGGCGCGGCGCAGGATCTGCTCCAAGGCCGCCATGTTGCGGGCGCGGCGGCTGGGGATCATTCGGCGCATCGAGCTCGCCTCGACACCGAAGACGCGATTGCGCAGGCGGTAGAGCCTGGTGAGCAACCCGCTGCGCGTCCGACGACGCATCCCCCAGGGGGGGAAGTGGTCGCCCAGCCAATCGCTCGCCGCCGCCTCGACGCGTTGCTGGACGGTCTGGTCGAGGCCCGCGAGCTCGGCCTGCCCCTCCTCCGCCGAGGCGTCCTCCGCGATCGCGAGCCCCACCGTCGAATCGGCGAGGGCCGCGGCGACCTCTGGATCCTCGAGGGCCGCGCGGAGCCCCGGACGCAGCCCGGTCTCGCGGAGGTCGTCGAAGCACAGCGCCAACACCAAGGTGTCGATCCGCGCGCGCGGGCGGAGCCACTCGAGGAGCACCAGGTGCTCCTGCAGGTTCGCGTTGGCCTGGCTGAAGGTGAGGGGATACAGCCCGTCGCCACGGAGGGCGCGATGGACCTGGGGCGCCGCGTTCTCCTGCCCTGGGCGGAGCTGGTTGACGCCATGGAGCTGGGAGTTCCCGAGCCACAGGACGACCGGCCGCTCCCCCGCTGGCTCCAGGCACAGGCCGGCGTCGCGCGGCCCGGCGCAGTGGACGCGATCACCTTGGACGGACGCCCGCAGCGACGAGGTGCCGGGCCCCAGCGCCAAGTCCGCGAAGCGCACCTTGGGCGGCGGCCGGAGCAGGGCGAAGACGCCGCAGGCGACGGCGAGCGTCGCCAGTGAGGAGAGGAGAACGCGACGCACAGGGACGCCTAGAAGAGCGTGTAGATGAAGGGCGCCGACACCTGCGCGGCGCCGATTACGAGGCCGAGGACGAGGAAGAGCAGCACGGTGAGGCTCAACGCCGGCGCGCGGTTGACCCAGGCCATGGCGGCGAGGTCGAGGAGGAGGTGTTCGAGCCAGCGGAGCGCGAGCATCGGGCGTTCTCTCGTCAGTCAGGGGTGAAGGTGTCGCGCCAGTCGTCCGTCTCCTGCCACTCCGGCTGGGCGCTCTTGGTGAGCACGAAGTCGTCGAGGACCAGGACGTCCATGCCGGTGCGCATGAAGCAGACGTAGGCGTCGAGCGGATCGCAGACGATGGGCTCGCTGCGGACGTTGAAGCTGGTGTTGACCATCAGTCCGTGGCCCGTGAGGGCCTTGAACTCGGTCAGGATGCGGTGGACCCGGGGGCTGCGCTCGGCGTCGACGGTCTGGATGCGCGCCGAGTAGTCCACGTGGGTGATGGCCGGTACATCCGAGCGCGGGGTGTTGATCCACTCGATCAAGTCGGTCGCCGGCAAGTCGGTCGCCGGCAAGTCGGTCGCTGGCCGGCGCCGACAAGTCGGTCGCTGGCCGGCGCCGACTCTCGGGGTTGAGGCGGTCTGCGCGCACCTGGTCCACGAGGAGCATGTAGGGCGAGTCGTGGATCGCCTCGAAGTAGTCGGCGGCGTCTTCGCGGCGACAGATGGGGGCGAAGGGGCGGAAACCCTCCCGGAACTTCGTCGCCAGGTTCAGGTGCGACTGGGTCTTCCGGGAGCGCGCGTCGGCGAGGATCGAGCGGTGCCCCAGCGCGCGGGGCCCGTACTCCATGCGGCCTTGGAACAGGCCCACCACCCGCTCGTTGGCCACCGCGTCGGCGACATAGCGGTCGCGCACCGCCGGCGCCATCCGGGTGTAGGGCAGCCCGTTCCGGTCGAGGAAGTCGCGCGTCTGCGCCTCTGAGTAGGAGGGCCCGAGGTAGGCCCCCTGCATCTTGTCGGAGACGCCATCGGCGGTGCGCGGGTTGCCCAGCAGATGGTGCCACGCGTGGAGCGCACCCCCCAGCGCTCCGCCTGCGTCCCCCGCGGCGGGCTGGATGAAGACGCCGTCGAAGATTCCGGAGCGGACGATGTGTCCGTTGGCGACGCAGTTGAGGGCGCAGCCGCCGGCCATCACGAGGTTCTTCTTGCCGGTGATGGCCCGGGCGTATCGGGCCTGGCGGAGCAGCACCTTCTCGGTGACGACCTGGATCGATCGCGCCAGATCCATCTCGCGGCGGGTGATCGGCGACTCGGGGGACCGCCGCGGACCACCGAAGAGGGCGGCGAAGCGGTCGTTGGTCATTCGCAGCCCGTCGAGGTAACCGAAGTAGTCCATGTTCAAGCGGAAGGAGCCGTCCTCCCGCAGATCGATGAGGTGGGTCTCGATCTCATCGACGAAGCGCGGCTCGCCGTAGGGCGCGAGGCCCATGAGCTTGTACTCCCCGGAGTTGACCTTGAAGCCAGTGAAGTAGGTGAAGGCGCTGTAGAGCAGCCCGATGGAGTGCGGGAAGCGCTGCTCGTAGAGCAACCGGACGCGCTCCCCCTCGCCGACGCCCAGCGCGGTGGTCGTCCACTCCCCGACCCCGTCCACCGACAGGATCGCCGCCTCCTCGTAGGGCGAGGGATAAAACGCGCTGGCGGCGTGGGCGAGGTGGTGCTCGGCGAAGTACATCTCCCCCGGGCGACCGTAGCCGGAGGCGACCAGCGCCCGCTCGATCTCGAGTGGCGCCCAGGCCTTCTGACGCACCCACGCCGGGACCGCCGACAGGAACGCGCGCAGCCCCCGGGGGGCCACCGCCGAGTAGGTCGACAGCAGCCGGGTGAACTTGGTGAGGGGCTTGTCCTGGTAGACGCAGATGTCGATGTCGCCCTTCGTCAGCCCGCCGGCCTCGAGCACATAGCGCATCGCGTTGCGCGGCAGTCGCGCGTCCCCCTTCACCCGGGAGAAGCGCTCCTCCTGCGCCGCCGCCACGATCTCGCCGTCGCGCACGAGGCAGGCCGCCGCGTCGTGGTAGAGCGAGCTCACGCCGAGGATGTTCATCGTCGTCCCCCCTCGAGCGCCGCGAGCTCGGGCCGCAGCCGGTCGCGCAGATAGGCCGCGTAGTGGGCGTGTCCCTTCTCCGTCAGATGGACGCCATCCACGTAGAGGGAGGGGCCGCCGCGCCGCATCGCCTCGAGGGCGTAGCCGATCTCGACGCCTTCGCGCTCGAGGGCCGCCGTCAGCCGGCCGACCCACAGCCGCTCATGGTCCGACCCCGCGGTCGCGGCGAGCCGTATCGGGAGCACTTCGAAGCGCACCTCGCTGCCCAGCCCTCGCAGCATCTTCGCCAGCCGGACATAGGCCTTGATGCCCCTGAAGGAGCGGGCCTCTCGTACCTCGGCCGAAGGGACGCCCAGCACCCATCTCCGATAGCGCCAGAGCAGGTGGTAGGCCACCTCAGAGAGGGCCAACTCGGGGGGGTGGTGCTCCGGCAGGTACGGCATCTCGCGCAGGGTGGACAGGGGTCGCCTCAGGTCGCCGATGGGCAGGCACACGACCACGACGTCGGCGTCGAAGTTGCCGTACCGCTCGACATAGCCCAGCTCGTGGAAGGGACCCCAGCCGTTGACGCCCATGGCCAGCACCTCCACCGGGCGCTCGGGGGCCTGCTCTCGGACCGCGCGTTCGAGGCGGCGCGAGTAGAGCGCCTCCTGGTCGGTGTAGACGCCGCCGTAGAGGGTGGAGTCACCGAGCAAGAGCAGCCGCAGCCCCTCCGCCGGCTTCTGCGGCGAGTGGTCGGGGCCGCGCATCCCGAAGGCGTTGATGCCGATGTGCGTCCCGCGGCGCCACACCTCCTGGTTGGGGGCCGGCATGTAGCCCACCAGCTCGTCGCCGACGTAGAGCACCGGATCGCCGTAGCCAGCGACCCGCAGCACCCCCTCCGCCACACCGACCAGCACCAGAAGGGCGACCACTACGGCGCCCAGCCGCAGGCCGGGGCGCGACGGCTCCGTCGCGAAGAGCCGGCGGGCGTGCCGCGTCTTGCGCGCGTCGTGGTCCGCGGGGAGCCAGAGGCTCTCCCGCCCGTCATCTCGAAGCTGCAGAGGATCGCGACGGGCCACCCACAGCCAGCCCCGCGCGGCGGTGAAGCCGAAGACGAAGACCGGCGTGAGCAGCAGGTAGCGGAGGCCCAGCCCCACCCAGAGGCCGAGCCGGCGCGAAGCGCGGTCGACGAAGCCGCGAGCGGCGTCGGAGAAGATCCCCGGGACGCCGATCAGCAGGGCGATCGAGGCAACGACGACCGCCATCGTCCGCCACCCCAGGAGCCAGAACAGGCCGGCGGCGCCGAGCCCGATGATCGTGCGCAGGGCGCTGCCCGCCGCCGACGGCGAGTGCACCTCCGGCTCTGGCGCTCGCATCCAGGGTCCAGGCTCGAGACGCTCGGGGGACATCGGCATGTGGCTGTGAACCCGACGGCGGCCGATGTGTCTCAACCGTCCTGGCCCGTTGAATCGCGCCCGACACGCGGGCACGATGATGCCGACCGGCGCGACGATGGGGACGGTGAGGCTTGAGCGCGGAGCCGCGAGCAGACGACTTCCGTTCGCGCTCGACCTTCGTCCAGGTCGTGGCCCTCTCCATCGGGCGCGCCGGCGCGCGCTTCCCGATCCCGGCGCTGCTCGCCGTCGGCCTCGCCACCCTGCTCCTCGGCATCCCCGCCGCGCGGATCGACTACTCCGACGACATCCTCGGCTTCCTCCCCGAGGACCACCCGGAGGTGGTCCGCTTCCGCGAGCTCGGGACCCGCTTCGGCGGGCTCTCCGTCGGCTTGATCGGAGCGCTGGCGCCGGAGGGCGACCTCTTCACCCACGACCGACTTGCCCTGCTGCGTCGCATCACCAAGGAGGTCGCTGACGTCGAGGGCGTCGCGTTTGGCAGCGGTCTCACGGAGCTGCGCGACATCGCGATCGGCCGGGAGGAGGTCGCCGTCGTCTCCGAGCTCGTCGGCGAGCTGCCACCGAGGGGCGATCGGGAGGCCTACCAGGCGCTGAAGCGACGCGTGTTGAGCCGCACCCACCTGCACGGCGCGCTCATCTCCGCCGATGGCGCCGCCTGCCTCATCCTCGCGAACCTCGCCCCCGACGCCGACCACAAGCGCACCGCCGACGCGATTCGCGCCCGGGTGGACGCGCTGGTCGAGGCGTCGGCGGGTACCCTCGAGATGCACTACGGCGGCGCGCCCTTCATCGGGTCCTACGTCGCCGCCGTCGCCCGCGCCGACATCGTGAGGCTCACCCCGTGGGTCAGCGCCGCGATCATCCTCATCATCTTGCTCACCGCCCGCTCTGTTCTAGGGGCCCTCATAGCCCTCAGCTCCGTCGGCGTCGCCATCGTCTGGGTGATGGGTATGCTCGCCCTGGCCGGGCGGCCGCTCACCCTCGTCTCGTCGTCGCTGCCGATGCTCCTCGTCGCCCTCGGCAGCGCCTACTCCATTCACCTGCTCACCAAGGTGCTCTCGCTCATCGATGGTGGCGCCTCCCGCGCCGACGCCGTCGACCACGCCATCCGAGAGGTCGGCCCGCCCGTGGTCGTCGCGGGCGTCACCACCGCCCTCGGCTTCCTGTCCTTTCTGGTGATGAACATCGCGCCGATGCGGGAGTTCGGGCTGTGGATGGCGGTGGGCACGCTGGTGGTGGTTGTCCTGGGCTTGCTGGTCGTGCCGGCGGCCTGTGTGCTCTTGCCGCTGAGGCCGCGGCCCGGCGGGCGCACCCCCAAGTGGGCCTTCGCCGCGATGGTCGCCGCCGCCCGTGGGGTGGCCGCCCGCCCCCTGATGTCGGTGACGATGATGGCCCTCGTCGCCTTCACCGCGTCGCTGTTCATCTCCCGGGTCCCCGGCGCGATGGACATGCGGGCGTTCTTCGCCGAGGGCAGCGAGCCGGTCGTGAGCGAGGACTTCCTCGACCAGCGCCTGGGCGGCGCCGTCTTCCTCCAGATCGAGGCGCGCGGCGACCTCAAGAGCCCCCTGGCTCTGCGTCAGCTCGAGCGGCTCGTGCACACCGCCGAGGCGAGCCCCGTCGTCAGCACCGTCCAGTCGGTGCTCGTCCCCGTCGTCCTGGCAGCCGAGGGGCTCACGGGGGAGGCGCGCGTCCCGTTCTCGGACCAGGCGACCCGGGCCATCGCCGCCCTCGTCGAGGACGACCCCAACCTGAAGCTCATCGTCGATCGCGAGTGGCGCCACGCCCTCGTCCAGATTCAGCTCCGAAGTAGCCACGGGCGCGGGGCTGTCGAGCTCGCGCGCGGGCTCCGCGAGACGACCCTCGGGGGCGGGCGTGCGGCGGTGAAGCGCGCCAGCTTGACCCCCCGACAGGCCGAGCTCGAGCGCGACGAGGTCCTGGCCCACCTCAAGCTGGTGGCCCCTGGCGTCGCGGCCGCCACCCTCGCCCATGCGCTGGGACGCGGGGCGACGCTCTCGCCACGGCAGCTCGAGGGCGTCCTGCGAGCGGACATCGAGGAGGACGAGCTCGTCTACGTGAAGGAGGGCACCGATCTGGGCGCCCTCGCCCTGGAGCTGACGTCCGAGCTCCAGCGCGGCGCCCTCGATGTGGCCACGCTCCGAAGGGCGCTGGCGGCGGTGGCCGATCCCGAGGAGCTCGAGTCCCCCGTGGGCTTCGACAAGGCCGTCGCCCACATCCACGAGCACCTCGACGCGCTGACCCGAAACGCGCTGACGGACGCGCGCACCGAGGCGGTCCTGGCGGCGGCCCCCGACGCGTCGCCGGTCAAGACCCGGCGCGCTGTCGCGGTCCTCGCCGATCCCTACGCGGCGCTCCCCATCGCCCAGGCTCAGGCGCCGGACGCCACCGCGGTCGTCGACTTCACGGTGAGCGGGTACCCGCTGGTCTACGAGGGCATGAACGAGGCCGTCCAGCGCAACCAGACGCTCAGCCTCATCGTCTCGATGGTCCTGGTCGTGCTCACGCTCAGCCTCTTCTTCGGCAGCCTCCGGGTGGGCGTCGCCGCCAGCCTGCCGGCGGGGCTCACGCTGCTGGTGATGTTCGCGGTGATGGGCGCGCTGCGAATACCGATGGACGTGGGCACGTCGATGATCGCGTCCATCGCCCTGGGAGTCGGAATCGACTACGCGGTTCACCTCGTCTGGCGCCACGGCGTTCCGGCGCCCGGCGCCGCCGACGCCGCCCTCGTCGAGAGCCTCGGGGCCACCGGCTGGGGCATCGTCATCAACGCGCTCGAGGTCACTCTCGGCTTCGGCCTGCTTGTCTTCGGCACCCTCGTGCCCACCCAGAACGTCGGCCTGCTCACCGCCATCGCGATGATGGTGAGCGCGACGTCCACCCTGGTGCTGGTCCCTGCGCTGGTGCGCTGGGCCGTGCCCGTCAAACGGAGTGCGACCGCATGAAGTCCGTGATGCTCACGCTGCTGCTCTGCGCCCCCGCCTGCGCCGCCGACGATCCGCAGCTCGAGGCGCTGCTCAGAGATGGCGCCGGCGCGCTGCTCGCCGAGGCCGATCGCCGCCTCACGAACTGGTCCGACCAGACGCTGACGATCACCATGCACGCCAAGGGGCCCAACGACGACAAGACGGTGAAGATGACCGTCATCACGAAGGGCACGGACCGTCGCGCGCTGCGCTTCGACGAGCCCGCCGACATCCGTGGGATGGGCGTCGTGATCAAGGGCACCGACGAGCTCTACGTGCGGCTCCCCGGATCGTCGAAGGTGCGCCGCGTGGCGGCCCACGCGCGCAAGCAGGGCTTGCAGGGTAGCGATTGGGGGATGGAGGACCAGGCGCTGATCCGCCTCGACAGCTACTTCGTGCCGAAGATCACCAAGCAGAGCGCGACCCACATCGAGCTGACGCTCACCCGCAAGCCCCACGCCGACATCAGCTACCCCAAGCTCGAGGTCAGCGTCGCCCGGGAGTCGGTGACGGTGGATCGCATCAAGTACTTCGACGCCGACGGCAAGGCGCTGAAGGAGGAGGTGCGCAAGGGGCTCGTGACCCAGGACGGCCGACGCACCTATACGCGGGTCAAGGTCACTCACCTCCAGCACGAGCACTCGACGAGCATCGAGGTCACGGGGGAGAAGAACGACACCGGAGTGAAGAAGAAGACCTTCAGCAAGCGCTGGCTGGTGCGGGGGATCTAGGAATGCGCGTCCTCGCCGCAGCGCTCCTTGTCTTCCCCCCCGCGTGGGGCGCCGAGATCACGACGGGCGGGCAACTCGACAGCGATCTGCGGCTGTCGCTCCCCGGGAAGGATGCCCCGCCGGGGGCCGAATCGATCCGCTTCCTCCGGCTCGACAACACGGCGCGGGCGAAGCTGCACGTGGCGGAGGGCGACGTCACCGGGCGGTTCGACGTGGCCCTCGTCTGGCGTGGCCTCCACGGCGATCTGAGCCTCGATGATGTCCGCACCCGAGAGCGGTCGGATCCCGTCGAGATCGAGAGCGACGCCCTCTACCTCACCTTCAGCGATCTGGTCGTCGAGGGTGTCGAGCTGCGCGTAGGTCGGCAGATCGTCCAGTGGGGCGCCGCCGACCGGTTCAACCCCACCAGCGTGCTCAACCCCCTCGACCTCGAGGACCCCATCGAGTTCGGCGCCCGTGTCCCCAACGAGATGCTGCTGCTGAGCTACACGGCGCCGTGGACCGTGGACGGGGAGGACCTCACGCTCTTCGACGAGCTCACCTTCACGGCGGCCTTTGTCCCGGTGCATCGGCCGGGGCAGTTCCCGGCGTCGGCCAAGGTGGTCTTCACCGATCCCGACCTCTTCGTGCAGTTCGTGGACTCGCCGCTGTTGACGAGCTTCCTCGATCTGCAGAAGGCCTTCGTCGTGAAGGGCGGCCAGTTCGACTACCTCACCGAGATCGAGACCCCGTCGCGCTCCTTGGACCACGCGCAGTACGCCGGCCGCGTGAGCTTCACAGCGGTCGGGATCGATCTCAGCGCGACGTTCTTCGACGGCTACAGCGACTCGCTCCAGGCGGCGGAGGTGGACGCGGATCTGAGCTCCGACCTGTCGGTGCTCGTCGGTGACGCGAGCGTGTGCTCGCCGGGGCAGACGCCGGACTGCGGCGCGGTGGTCAATGGGATCATCGAGCAGAACCCGGACGACCCCTTCGGCGCCTTGCAGGGTCTGCTCGACTCCGCCTCGGAGCTCAACGGCGTGATCCCGACCCGCGTGCGCCTGAAGCATCCCGAGGTGCAGGTCGTGGGCTTCGACGCCACCACCAGCCTCGACTTCATCGACGGCGTCGGCGTGTGGGTGGAGGCGGCGATGACGAAGCACGAGGCGCAGGTGCTGACCTTGCGGGCGGGGGGACAGACCTTCGAGGAGACGCTCGTCGAGGCCGGCTCCTTCTGGAAGGTCGCTGGCGGCCTGGACTACACCATCGCGAGTTGGTGGTACGTCAACGCGCAGTTCCTGCACGGCTTCGTCGATGAGTTCGGCGCCGACAACCTCGACGACTACGTGGTCGCCGGCACCGACTTCAAGATGTTCACCGACCAGCTCACGCTCCGGCTCTTCGGCATCTACCAGCTCCAGGACGCGTCCTACATCGCCTACCCCGCGCTGATGGGCCGCTTCTGGCAGGGGGCGGAGGTGATCCTGGGCGTGCTCTACATGGGCGGCGAGGACGACAGCAAGTTCGGCAGCCCGGCGACGGGCCAGAGCCGCGCCTTTCTCGAGGGTCGCTACAGTTTCTAGGACGGTGCCATGCTCAACAGCTTCTGGAACCACGCGCAGGCCGATCCCGACCACCTGGCTCTGGTCGAGAGCGACGGAGCCGAGCACCGCGCCGGCGCGCTCCTCGCGGCCTGCAACCAGGTGGCCCACGGGCTGCGCGCGCTGGGGCTCGCGAAGGGCGACACCGTCGCGACGATGCTCCCCAACGGGGCGGCGGTCATCGAGGTCGCCCTCGCCGCCGCCCAGACGGGCCTCTACCTCACGCCCGTCAACTGGCACCTCGTCGCGCCGGAGGTGGCGTTCATCCTCGAGGACTCCGGTGCCAGGGTCGTCGTGTGCGGCCCCGAGCAGGCGCAGCTCGTCCGTGCCGCCGTCGGGGAGGGCGACATCGCGTGCTACGTCGTCGGGGAGACGTACGGCGAGCTGAAGGTCGGGCAGCCGACGACGCCGCCGGAGGGCCGCGTCGGGGGCCACACGATGACCTACACCTCCGGGACGACGGGGCGGCCCCGTGGCGTGCGGCGACCCACCGGGCAGAGCTCCCCGGAGCACCTCGCGGAGAGCTTCACCGGCTTCCTGAGGCTCTTCGGCATCGCGCCTGGGGGCGTGCACCTCGTGGTCGCGCCCCTCTACCACACGGCGGTCATCAACTTCTGTCTCTACAGCCTGCACTTCGGCCACACGGTCGTCTTGATGGACAAGTGGACGGCGGAGGGGACGCTCGAGCGCATCGAGCGCTACAGGGTGACCACCACCCACATCGTCCCTACCCAGCTCTCGCGGCTGCTCGCGTTGTCCGCCGAGGTGCGCGGGGCCTACGACATCTCGTCCCTCGAGCACGTCATCCACAGCGCCGCGCCGTGTCCGATCGACGTGAAGCGCGGGGTTCTCGAGTGGTTCGGCCCGGTGGTCTACGAGTACTACGCGGCGTCGGAGGGGGGCGGGACGACGGCGACGCCCGAGCAGTGGTTGGCGAAGCCCGGCACCGTTGGACTGCCCTGGCCCATCTCCGAGATCCGCATCGCCGACGACGAGGGCGAGCGGTGCCCCCCCGGCGAGGTCGGCACCGTGTGGATCCGCATGGGCGACCACCGCTTCGAGTACCACGGCGACGAGGCCAAGACGCGGGAGGCGTGGTCGGCGGGCTTCTTCACCGTCGGCGACGCCGGCTACCTGGACGCCGACGGCTTCCTCTTCCTGTGCGATCGCAAGGCGGACCTGATCATCAGCGGGGGCGTCAACATCTACCCCGCCGAGATCGAGGGCGTGCTCCACGGCCACCCGGAGGTCGCCGACTGTGCCGTCTTCGGGATCCCCGACGACGACTGGGGCGAGCAGGTCAAGGCCGCCGTCCAGCGCGAGCCGGGCTCGGTTCTAGACGAAGCGGCGGTCCTCGCCTGGTGCCGCGAGCGCCTCGGGGCCTACAAATGCCCCCGCTCGGTGGACTTCCACGAGGCCCTCCCACGGGACCCGAACGGCAAGCTCTACAAGCGGCGCATATCCCGATTCTGACGGAGGGAGTGTGGGGGGCTTTCAGCACTCAGCGGTCAGCTCTCAGCCGCGCAAGCAACGACGCCAGCAT
>CAYOBQ010000185.1:0-19897 GCA_964402225.1 uncultured Nannocystaceae bacterium
GCTGAAAGCTGACAGCCTCTCCAAAGACGACCGCAGATCTGGGATTTGCACCCTGTTGTATCCCCGCTCAGCCGGTGGTGGAGTCGCGCCGATGAACGGTGAACCACGGCTGCGGAGCGTGCGCGGGCGCTTGCTGTGCCCGGCGGCCGACTCGCGGTGCGTCGAGGTGTTCGACGACGGGCTCCTGCGGATCACGGCGGATGGTCGCGTCGAGTCCGTCGGCCCGGCGCCCTCCGATTGCGACCTCCCGGTGACGGCCCCGGGGTCGGTGTGGATGCCCGGTCTCGTCGACGCCCACGTCCACTTTCCCCAGACGCGCGTGGCGGGCAGCGCGACCGGCCCGCTCCTCGACTGGTTGGACCGATCGGTCTTCCCCGAGGAGGCCCGCTTCGCCGATCTCGCCTACGCCCAGCGGGTGGCGGTGGAGTTCTGTGACGCGCTGCTCCGCTGGGGGACGACCTGCGCGGCGGTGTACAGCTCGAGCCACCCGGGTGCCACCGACGCCTTGCTCGCGGAGATGGCGCGCCGCGGCCTCCGGGGCTGGGTCGGACTCACGCTGATGGACCGAGGTGCCCCCGCGGCGGTGACGCTGGCGGCGGAGCCGGCGTTGGCGGCGACCGCGGCCCTCGCGGAGCGATGGCATGGCCACGACGATCGCCTGTCGGTGTGCGTGACGCCGCGCTTCGCCTTGAGCTGCACCCCGGAGCTGCTGCGCGGCGCCGGTGAGCTGGCCGCGGCGCGCGGGCTCCCCGTGCAGACGCACCTCTCGGAGAACCGAGCCGAGATCGCGGCCACGGCCGCGGCCTTCCCGTCGAGCGCCGACTACCTCTCCGTCTACCGCGACCACGGACTGCTGGGTCCGCGCACCCTCCTCGCCCACTGCGTGTGGCTCGAAGGTGAGCAGTGGGATGCCCTGGCCGCCGCCGGCGCCGCTGTCGCCCACTGCCCGGACAGCAACTTCTTCCTCGGCTCGGGCTGCATGGATCTCGCGGAGCCGACCGCGCGCGGTGTGCCCGTAGCCCTGGGCAGCGACGTCGGCGCCGGCCGCACCTTCTCGATCCGCCGGGTCGCCGCGAGGGCCTACGACGCGGCGGTGATCCGGGGCGCCCAAGCCGACTCCGAGTCCCTGCTGTGGCTGGCGACGGCGGGCGGGGCTGAGGCGATGGGTGAAGCGTCTCGCCTCGGCCGCCTCGCGATCGGATCAGACGCGGATCTCGTCGCCTTCGATGTCCCCGAGCACATCGAGGGGAGGCAAGCGCTCCTCGACTACCTGGTCTTCGGGTTGGACGCCGCCCCGGCCCGTGCCACGTACGTCCGGGGCGTATGCCGCTACCGGCGCACGGGCATCGCGCCGGGGTCATCGACGACGTAGATCCGCGCGTCGTCCGCCAGCCAGGCGCGCCGGTCCACGAAGCCGCCGCGTTGCCCGGCCCCGATCGGATCGCGTCGGCCGGTCCAGAGATCGACCGCGAAGTACCCGTCGTCGACCCGCACCAGCCCGACGTCCGGCAGCCCTCCGCCCAGGCGGGCGAAGCCGACCCAGTCCCCACCGGTGTGGTCGACGCGGCGGGTGGTGCCCGCGGCGAGATCGACGTGGAGGACCCCGCGCGCCCCGGCCAGCAGGAGGCTGGCGCGGTCGGTGCGCACCTCGGTCGCGGCCTCGGCGACCTGGAGATCGGCGTCCGTGAGATCGAAGGCGAGGCCGCCACCGGCGATACCGAGCCACAACATCCGGCGCCGGCCAGCGTCTACGGCGAGGACCCCGTGGGCGGCGGCGAAGAGCAGGGGCTCGCCCTCGATGGCGGCGCCCCGTCGGCGGCGGCCATCCGAGCGGACCAGCGTCAACGCGCCCCGATCCAGCATGCCGACGACCCCTGTCTCGGCCACCGCCACGGCGGAGCTCCGGCCGAGTGACCACCCCCCGCGGCGCGAGACGCGATGCACGCCCTGGTCGGCGTCCCAGACGATGACCGCGTCGCCGCTGGGCCAAGCGGGCAGCTTCGCGGCTCCGCAGGGGAAGGGCCCTGCGGGTTCACCCTCGACGAGACGCACGAGGCACCCGGCGTCCGTGCGCCAGGCCAGGGCGCCGTCGGCGATGAGCGCGGTCTCGGCGGCGCCGACGGTGGCCACGGTCTGGACACCCGACGGGTCGGCGCAGTCGACGTGCCGGTCGACGCTCGGTCCGACGGCGTAGCAGACCCGGCCGCCGATGGCGTCTCCCGACAGGAAGGCGGCGTCGCGGGCCTCCTCGACGCGAAGGTGTGCCATCCGAGCGGCGCCGCCAGCGCCCCAGGACCAGACGCCGCCGTCGGTCAGAAGCGAGATGTCCACGCCGTCCCCGATTCGCACCCGGGGCCCGACGGATCGAACCGGCTGTGGGTAGCGCAGAACGCGGCCGTCGGGGACCCAGAGGCCGACCTGCAAGTGGACGGGGTCGTCGGGCCACGGTCGCGCGACGACCACGGCGCTCGCGTCGCCACGCTGCACTGAGCCGTGGGGCGACCAGCCCCGAACGGTCCCTCTGGACTCGCCATCCAGCGTGACCGCCTCGACCTCCGCGGCGAGATCGTCGCCGTAGGAGATCACCCAGCCGTCGAGATCGGTGTAGGGCGTCCACCCCGAGGGCAGCTCGAGCCGGACCTCGCCCCGCTCGAGGTCGAGCAGCAGCCCGGCGCCGCTGGCGTCCCAGACGAGCAGCCCGCCGGGGGGGAGGCGGCGCGACTCGGCGACCTCGAAGCCGGTGGGCAGGTCAAAGGCGCGACCGCGATAGAGCGTGAGATCGATGGGCGTGTCCAGGCCGCTGTGGGTCGTGGCGAAGCCAGGTCGCTCGACTCGCAGCTCGCCGCCGTAGACCGCGTCGGTCCGAAACCAGCCGCGGTGATCCGTCACCGCCTCGTTGCCCCCGGGGACCGACACGACGCGGGTGCCCGCGTGGTCTACCCGGCCGAAGGCCGTGACCGTGCCGCCGACCTCGATCTCGCGCCCCGCGGGGCGCGCCTGGTCATCACACCCGCTAGTCAGGGTGACTAGCAATGCGGTCATGAGATGTGCGCGCGCGGTCATCTGAGGAGAGGATAGCCGAAGATCAGGAACCTCTCATTGTCTCGATAAGAAGGTCGCGCACATCGGTCATTTGCAGGGTGTCGCGGGCGCCCGCCTTGGAAGACGAGAGCAGGAGTGGACCGCGCTCTGGTGCCGGTGGGAGGCGGCCGTGGGAGCCTCGCACCAGGGAGGCGTCGGTCGGGATGACGTCCATGTAGTAGCGGAAGCCGAGCATCTTCTTGAGCAGCGTCCAGCCGATCTTCAACTTCAAGGCGCGGATCTGCGGGTCCACGAAGAGCTCGACCGGGTCGTAGCCGGGCTTGCGGTGGATGTCGACGGTGCGGGCGAAGTCCGGCTTCAGGGCGTCGTCGAGCCAGTAGTAATAGGTGAACCAGCGATCCGGGGCAGAGATGGCCACCAGCTCTCCGGCCCGGTCGTGGTCCAGACCGGCCGCTGCCTTTCCGTCCGCGTCGAGGACCCGGTCGACCCCCTCGAGTCCCTCGAGGAGCGTCTTCACCTCCGCCACGCGCCCAGGGTCTTGGACGTAGACGTGGGCGATCTGATGGTCGGCGACGGCGAAGGCCGCGCAGGCGCCGGCGTCGAGGAGCTCCCATCCGGTGTCCACGAGCTGCGCCCGCAACAGGCCCGCCTCCCGAAGCGCGCGGTTGATGTGCACCGCCCCCGAGACCGGCTCGATGCCGTACTCGCTGAGGACCACGACCTCGTAGCCGTGGGCGCGCGCGTGGTCGGCGAGATCCCCGGCGACGGCGTCGACCTCGCGCGCGGCGGCCACCGCCTCGGGTCCGTCGGGGCCACACCGTTGGAGGTCGTAGTCGAGGTGCGGCAGGTAGCACAGCGTGAGCGAAGGGCGATGGGCGTCGATGACGTGGCGGGTCGCGTCGGCGATCCACGCCGTCGAGCGGATGTCCGCGGTGGGGCCCCAGAAGTTGAACAGCGGGAAGGTGCCCAGCCGCGCCTGTAGCTCCCCCTTCAAGCGCACCGGATCGGTGTAGATGCTGGGGAGCTTTCGGCCGTCGGACGGGTAGATGGGTCGTGGGGTCGCCGACCAGTCGACGTCGGCGTACATGTTGTACCACCAGAACATCTTGGCGACCGTGAAGTCGCCCCCGAAGGTCCGGCGCGCGACGTCCCACAGCTTCTCGCCCCGGACCAGCCGGTTGGATTGCCGCCACAGCCAGACCTCCGCGAGATCCCGGAAGAACCAGCCGTTGCCGACGATGCCGTGGTCGCGCGGCGGCGTCCCGGTCAGCATCGACGCCTGGGCCGAGCACGTCACGGCGGGGAGCACGGGGGTCATCGTGGCCGTGAACCCGTCGGCGCCGATCGCGGCGATGCGCGGCGTGTGGGCGAGCAGATCCGGCGTGAGGCCGACGACGTTGAGCACGAGCAGGGGTCGCATGGTCCGAGAATGTAGTAGAACTCGGCCGTGCGCGCCCTCACAGTCCTACTGATGGTCGGTTGCACGCGACCGGCACCGCCCGCCCCGGCGAAGCCCGTAGACGCGGCGGTGCCCGACGCGCGGCGCTGGAGCGACGCCCAACTCGCCGAGATCGCGCGGCGTCGGGCGCGGCTCATCGCCTTCCACGGCAAGATGCGACGCCGGCACTATGAGTCGCAGGGGCACGTAGAGCCCCCGGCCGCGCTGCCGACCGATCTGCGCGGCGTGTGGCCGTCGGCGGTCGAGGCCAAGGTGGTCAGCGTGGGGCTGCATCGGCGGATGCGGGCTTCACGCCCCGACGCCGAACGCTGGCGGCTGATGACGCGATGGATCACACCGCTGGGGGGCGCGGAGGCGCGCGCCGCGCTCGAGAAGCATCTGCGCGCGACCGGTTGGCTCGGCCCCCAGGAGCCGGCGCGCTTTCCGCTCTCCCACCCGGAGCGCGGTCGCCTCGACGCGGAGTTCATCGAGCACCCCGAGCGCGCCACGGCCGTCGAGTTGAAGCTCGACCATCCCGATCCCGGGACTCCGCTCGGCGCGCCGAGCTCGCTGTTGGCCCAGGCGCCAGGGTGGCTCGCGGCCGTGGCTCCACAGATCGTGGGCTTCGAGTTCGATTGGCACCACGGGGTCGTCCCAGGGGGAAAGTTCACCGACGTGCTTCGGTTCGCGGTGGCCCTGGAAGGGGACGTGACGGTCCAGATGGAGGCGCTGCGCCGTCGGTTGGCGACCTCGGGCTACGCGGCGGACGCGAAGAACGCCGAGATCTACCGCGACGGGAGCGGGGCGACGTGCCGGGCAGACATCGGAGAGCGCGGGCTCGTGGTCCACCACCAACGGCGCTGGAAACGCTGAACCAGCGGCGCGGTCAACCCTTGCGCTGCACCGCGATGCAACGGAAGGGACCCTCCGGCGGATCGTGCTCGAAGGTGGGCAGCTTGTAGCTGGTCCACAGCCGCTCACACTCCTCCTCGTCGAAGTCGTCCACGTGCTGCCCGCGCTCGGCGGGCACCGGGAGACCCTCGGCGAGGTACTCACCGTCCTCGACGACGAGGCGCCGTTTCATGCGGCCGCCTGCGTACCATCCGAAGCATGCGTACTCGACGTACGGATCGATCGCGGCGACGGCGAGCTCGCCGACCTCCGCGCTGATCGCTTCGATTGCGTCCTCGTCCCGCAGAAGCGCGGCGCCGAGATCGCCCAAGACTACCCATTCACCTGTCTGGAACACGTACCAGCCGTCGCTTCCTTCGTCGCCACCGAGCTCTTCGCAGTGGGGGCGGCAGAAGTTGACGGCGTCGTAGAAGTCGTCGAATTGCGGCTGCTCTTCCTCGGTGACGGTAAACCCGTACGCCTCGAGAGCGACCTCGACTAGCTTATCGACTGAGGTCCGCGCTGCGATCGCAGAGCGCGTTCGACCCATCTTTCTCAGGCCTCCTTGGGATTCAGGTTCATTCTTCCTACGGCTTTAGCGAATGGCAACCCCGCTGTCTACTCCCTCGGGAGGCAGGCGCCCACGCCGCCGACGTCCCGACAGGCGTGATTGCGCGGACAATCCGCCTCGTTGCGGCAAAACGCGGTGCAGCGAGCGTCCGCGGGGGCCTCGGGGTCGTGGGCGCAGGTCATCGAGGGGCACTGGGCCGCCTGCTCCGCCTGACCGGGGGCGGGGCACCGGTAGCCGGCCATGAGCACGCAGATCCCGGGGCGCCGCGCGTCGCCGCTCTCGAGGGCGACCGCGTCGCAGGCGTAGCCCGTCGGGCAGTCGGCGGCCGACGCGCAGGTGCACGAGCAGTAGCCCTGGCCATTGGGGCCGTCCTCCTGCCGCTGGATGCACACCGTGGTCTCGGCGGTGCTCGGATCGCAGACCCCGCCGCATTGGTCCCAGCTCGTGCAGCCGGCGACCTCCACGTCGGGCACGCAGATGTTGCCGCCGACGTCGCCCCCCGCGCGGTCGCAGCGGAACCCGTGGGGGCAGCGGCGATCATCCTGGCAGATCACGGTGCAGACGGCCTGGGCCTGGATCCAGTTCGCCGGTCGAGGCGGGTCGAGGCAGATGCCCAGCGAGCAGCCGCGGGGCCCGTCACAGGGGAAGCCGGTCTCGTTGGGGATGCAGACGCCTACCTGATCGCCGGGCTGGGGGCCGTCGGGGTTGATGTCGGGGCACTCCGGGGTCGGGCCCGAGAGCATCACCTCGACGCAGGTGTCGATCCCCGGGCAGAAGTTGTCGTTCTGGCAGCGGTCGGTGCAGGTGCGCGCCGCCCGTAGCTTGTTCTCCACGCAGAAGCCGCTGGCGCAGTCGGCGCCGCAGCGGCACAGGTCGCCGTACTGCCCGTCCCCCGGGGGTCGAGCGTCGGCCTCGACCGCCATGTCCATCGGCGGCGCCCCGTCGGGGGGAGGCCCGACGTCGAGCTGGGCGGCGTCGGGGTCGATCCGGGCGTCGGGGAGCGCCCCGTCGGGGGTGAGGGCGTCTACCGGCGGCTCGCTGTCGCCCCCCCCGGCGTCGATGGGCAGCCCGCCGCAGGTCTCTACCGTGACGCCGATGTTCGCCGCCGTGAGCGGCTGGGCAGCGCCCGAGCCGGCGACGGCGCCACACGCGCAGCCGGCGTTTGACCCCTCGTAGGGGGCGCAGGCCTGGGTCTCGGCTTTGCAGAACAACCCGCACGCGCAGTCGGCGGTGCGCTGGCAGAGCTCGCCTTCGACACCGATCCCGTGCTCACACAGGTTGGGGCACTGGCCGGGTCCGACCGCGCACCCGTCGGGGCCCGCGTCCGACACGGGCCCGCCGCCGGGTGGGTCGCCGCGCCAGAGCTCGGCGCGCAGCGTGAGGTCGCCGCGGGGCAGGGGGACCGCCTCGAAGCGCACGATGCCGTCTTCGCGGACGGGCCGCACCCGCGGGGCGACCCCGCCCGGCTCCACGAGGAGCCGCAGCGTGAGGTCCGGCGTGGCGCCGTCTACCAGCAGCGTGACGTCGAACTCGACGGTGGCAGGGGTGCCGGGCTCCTCATCGGCGGCGCAGCTCAGCACCGCGCGGGACCGAGGCTCGACGAAATCGACGGAGAGCGGATCGACGGGCCCGGAGCTGCTGTCGTCGCAGGCCGCGAGCACGGCGGCCAGGCAGAGCAGGCGGTGCATAGGCTGACGAGCCTACCAGTCCTTCCCGATTGGGGTCACGTTCGCGAGGTCCGCGGGCCAAGCGCAGTCGAAGCGCATCCGCTCCCCGCTCGCCGGGTGATTGAGCGCCAGATGGGCGGCGTGCAACGCCTGACGCGGAGCCCCGTCGACCTGAGCGTAGACGTACTCGCCCACGACCGGACAGCCGAGCTCGGCGAGGTGGATCCGGATCTGGTGGGTGCGGCCGGTGGCGAGGCGCACCTCCATCGCGCACCGCCCATCGCGGCTCGCCACCACCTCGTAGCGGGTGATCGCGAGCTTCCCGGACCCCGGCATCGGACCCGGGTCGGGGGCGCGGATCGACCGCACGCGCAGGGTGCCGGTCCGCGAGCCGCGGTAGCCCTCCCCGGTGTCGCTGACCAACATCGAGCTGATCATGCCCCGCGGGCGTTCGGGTTCGCCCCGGACCACGCAGCGGTAGACGCGGCGCACCTGGTGGGCGTCGAGGGCGGCTCGGAGGGCTCGCGCCGCCGGGACGCCGCGGGCGAAGGCGAGGAGCCCGGAGGTTTGTTTGTCCAGGCGGTGCACCAGCTTGGGGCGCCGCCCCTTGCGGCAGAGGCGGTAGGCGCCGTGTAGCGCTGACGGCTCGTCGCTGTCGGGCAGCGGTGAGCTCAGGAGCCCGGCGGGCTTCGAGACGATCAGCAGATGGTCGTCGCGGTGGACCAGACGCAGCCCCAAGGGCTCGGTGCGGGCCGGGTTGGGCGCCGCCGGATCGAGGGTGATGACGGCGCCGGCCCCAACGGCGAAGGCCGGATCGATGACACGCTCACCGGCGACGCGGACCTTCCCCGTCCGCACGGCCTGACGCGCCTTGGCGTTGCTCAGCTCGGCGCCGCGCTTGACCGCCGCGTCGAGTCGACCGCCGACCTCAGTCGTGAACTCGCACCGCTTCATCGCGCGCCCGCCGGCTTCAGGGGGAGCGCGGGCCGTTCCCCCTCGCGCAGCACGATGCCCGATGGCCGGCGTTCCAGGCGGAGCGTCGCGCCCCCGCCCTCGAGCTCGACGGTGCGCGGACCGGCCCGTAGGACCGTGTAGGCGTGGGTCTGCTCTCCGCCGGGCTGCTCGCGGCGCAGCGCGGCGTCCGAGAACTCGAATCGGTACTCCGGCGCCGCGGCACGCACGAGGTCCGCGGCGAGCCGGCGGGCCTCGCGCGGGATCGCGCGGAGGGCGTCGGGGGCGGCGAGGCGGTCACCGTCGACCACCCAGCGTCCGTGCCACCAGATGGGCGTGGCCTGGACCGCCGGAGCGGCGCACCCCGCCACCAGTAGAAGCGCGAGCAGTCTCACGTACGTTCGGTCTCTCTTTCGCGAGGGGGAGCGAGGCTATATGTTCTGCGCGCAATCTGCGAGGGGGACCCCCAATGGAGAAGATGTTTGACCCGCCGGCCATCGACGTGCCCGGCACCGGCACCCTTCGGGTGCGAATCACCACCCGACTCGGCACCATCGAGGGCACGCTCTACGAGAACGAGGCGCCCAAGACCGTCGCCAACTTCGTGGGGCTCGCGACTGGAGCGGTCACCGGCAAGCCGTTCTACGACGGCGTGATCTTCCACCGCGCGATCCCGGAGTTCATGATCCAGGCGGGCTGCCCGGACGGGCGCGGCACCGGTGGACCGGGCTACGTGATCCGCGACGAGTTCGCGCCCGGCATGAAGCACGGTCGGGGTGGCCTGTTCAGCATGGCCAACCGTGGCCCGAACACCGGCGGCAGCCAGTTCTTTCTGACCGAGGTGCCGACGCCCTGGCTCGATGGGAAGCACGCGATCTTCGGTGAGGTCACGCCCGAGAGCGTGGAGATCATCAAGAACATCGCGCGCCAACCGCAGGGTGCGGGGAACCGCCCGAACCAGGATATCTCGATGCAGAAGGTCGAGATCTACCGGGCGTAGAGGAGTCCGCCGCAGGCCGCCTTGTTCTACCTCGTCTCATTCCTGGTCTTCATCCCGTCCCCCGTCGTCTTCGTGCTCAGCTCGGAGGCCTGGGCGGTGGTGGTCGGGCTGAGCGGAGGGCGCTCGTGGTACGTGCTCGGGCCAGTCCTCGGCGCGTCTCAGACCGTGGGCTTCGTGCTCCTCTACTACTTCGGCGGTCACCTCGCGGCGCGGTTTCCGAAGCTCGAGGTGCGGATGTCGAGCTTCGACACGTCGCGTCTTCGCGCCCAAGCGCCGGTGTGGCTCTCCCTTGCTGGCGTCTTCGGCGTCCCGCCGCTCGTGCTCTTGTCGAGCGCGAGCCCGTTGGTGGGCGTCCGGGTCTGGGTCCTGACGGTCTGTAGCTTCCTGGGTCGCAGCGTGCGGTTCTCGGTGCTGGCCTATGTGCCGCACTACTTCTCCCGCTGGGCCAACGTCGATCTCCTGCCGACCTGGATGGTCGAGCTGATCGCGGGCTGACGATGGCGCCACGCGTCCTGTTGGTTGGCAACCCCACCGCGCGCTCGGGCGCCGCGGAGCGGCGAATCCGCCGCGCGATCTCGGCGATGGAGGCCCGGGGGTGGGCGCCGCGCTTTCTGTCCACCGAGCCGAACGGCCGGACGGTGGCGGTGGTCCGTGACGCGATTCGTGAGGGTGGGCTCGACGTCGTCGTCTATCTGGGCGGCGACGGCACGTTCGCGGAGGTGGCCAAAGGGTTGCTCGCCGCCGACGCGCCGTGCCCGATGGGGATGCTCCCTTCGGGCACGGCCAACGATCAGGGCAAGTCCTTCGGCATCCGCTCCGACGAGGCGTCGCTGGCGCGAAACCTGGACGTGATCGAGGCGGGCTTCGTGCGGCCCATCGACGTCGGTCAGATCGAGCGCCTGGACGAAGGCGGCTGTGCGACGGAGGAGGAGCTCTTCTTCGACTCCGTCGGTTGGGGCCTCCAGTCGGACGTGCTCTCGGTGCGAAACCGTGACCGACGGCGCGTCGCGCGCGTGCCCGTCCTCCGCGCCCTGTACCGTGATCAGGCGGTCTACGCGGGGGCCGCGCTCAACCGGTACCTGAGCTCCTGGGTAAAGCCCACGAAGTTCGACGCGACGGTGGAGGCCGACGGACAGACGACGGCCTTCGAGGCGCTGATCGATCTCGTCATCTCGGCGACCCCCATCTATGGCGGGGAGTGGGTCTTGGAGCGCCTGGCAGAGCCCGACGATGGGGTCTTCGAGCTGGTGCCCTTCCAAGGACGCCGCGACCTGTTCTCGAAGGTGGTCCGCGATCTGCGCCACCTCCCGGTGTGGCAGGAGCACCTCGACGCCCTGGGGATCACGCACTCCCGCGGCTTCAGCGCGGGCCGCTTCGATGTCCGGCTCGCGAGGCCGGGGCGTCCCGCCGTCGCGGCCCAGGTCGATGGAGAGGAGTGGGTGGCGGGGCGACACTTCCGGGTCACGGTGTTGCCGCGCCGGCTGCCCCTGGTGGTGGACGAGGACTGGTTCCCCCCCTGGCAGCTCGGCTAGGACGGTGCGGCAGACCAAGCGACCAAGTGATGTGCGTGCCCGCCGGCCGAGTTCAAGGCGCGAAGCCGTAGCGATATCCGAAGATATCGGTAGGCTTCGCAACGCCGAAATCGGTTGGTGGACGCGTGCAGCGCGCCGCGTCGCGACTCTGCCGCACCGTCCTAGGCGCGAACCCTATTGGGGTGCTGGGGTGCCTTCTCCGACGCCGAGCAGCAGCGCCTCGGGCGAGACCGCCGCGCCGACCTCTCGACGCAGCGTGGCCGCCATGCCCAAGGCCTTCGTGTCGTCGCGCCCGCGGGCTCGCAGGGCCGCGGCGAGGAGCGTCCAGGACAGCGCCTCGACGCGGGGGTTGTCGAGGGGGGCGTCGGGCTGCATCAGCGCCTGCTCCATCATCCCGCCGGCGTCGGCCGGACGACCCGCGAGGTAGGCGTCGGCGGCCTTGAAGACGTGGAGCCATCGATCCGGGCGTGGGACGACCCGCTCGAGCCCCGCGCACGCGCGCCGCAAGCCTCGCAGCGCGCTGTTGTCCGGGTCGCGATCTCCGGCGTCGAAGGTGCGAATGGCGTGGGCCAGGCAGAGGCGAGTCTGGAGGAGAGAGTAGGCGCTGGCGGGGGAGCGACGCGTGATGAGCGAGGAGAAGGAGGGGTCGCGGTGCAGATCGGCCAGCGCCCGCGCCCCGTCGTCGAAGCGGCTGGAGGCGAAGAGGCGGCCGGCCCGGCTCATCCGCAACCACAGGTGCGGCAGCGCGAGCGGGGCCGCGGGCATGCAGCGGCTCGCCTCGTCCAGCAGGTGGTCGGCGCCGCGAAACAGCCCGGCCTCCGTCAGAATCGATGCCTGGAGGATGGCGGCGCGGGCCTGGAGCCCGGTGAGGCCGCGGGCCCGGGTCTCGGCGAGGAGCTTGCGGCCGATGGCCCGGGCGTCGGTGATCCGGCCACGGGCCAGATCGATCTGCGCCTGGCCGAGCATCAGCCGCAGCGTGGGCAGCTCGTAGCCCGCGAGACCCACGCGCGCCTCGGCGACGACGTCGGCGGCGCCAGCGAGATCGCCCTGGGCGCGCAACACGACGGCCTCGGCGATGGCGACCGCCGCGCGCTTCTCGGGATCGGCGCGCTGGATGCGCTGGAGGGCGTCTCGGACGAGGCCGGCGGCCTCGGCGACGGACCGTGTCGCCTGGCGGCCCGCGAGGAGGCGGGCCCGGACGAGATTCGCCAGGGCGCCGCTGGCGTCACCGAGCGTCACCTGCGCGCGGCCCGGATCGAGGGGCGTGAGCAGATCCGCGAGGGGGACGCGGGCGCCCTCCGGCAGCCCGGTGGCCGAGGTGTCGAAGGAGGCGAGGTCGCCGGCCATCAAGTAGAGCTGGCACTTGCGGGCCCGCCAGCGAGCGGCCTCTTCACCGCCGGACTGCTCCAGGGCTTCGAGGGCGCGGGCCGCTTGGAGGTAGCGGCCCGCCTGGGTGAGGCTGTCGGCGAGTTGGGCCAGCAGGTCGGTGCGCGACGCGTTGGGGTGCTCGGTCTTGAGGGCCAGGGCGAGGAGCTCGGCGGCGCGGGCGTGCTGACCGTCGGCGCGGGCCTCGTGGGCGGCCTTCAACGCGAACTTGGGCGCGCGGTCGGGCTTGCCGGCGACGGTCCAGTGGTACTCGAGATCCGCCGCCGTGCCACCGCTGGCCTGGTAGGCGCGGGCGAGCATCTCGTGCATGGCGCGGGCCTCGTCGGAGGCCAGGTGACGGCGAGCGACGGCGAGGAGATCGGCCTGAACGGGGACCGCGATCTGACGACCGTCGCTGGTGACCTCCGTGCGCACGAGGTCGGCCATCTCGAGGCTGTCGAGGGCGGCGAAGAGGCCGTCGCCGTCGAGGTGGCAAGCGCGCTCGAGGACCAACCCGGGGACGCCGCGCGGGCTGATGGTGACGGCCGTGAGGACCCGGCGGGCGTCCTCGTCGAGGCGCTTGACGCGGCGGCTGACGATCTCGTCCAGCGTGGGCTTGGCGCCGGGGTTGCGGCGCAGCTCGGCGGCCAGCTCGGCGACGAACATCGGCAGGCCGCCGGTCTCGGTGTGCACGTGCTCGACCAGCCAGTCGGGGGCCTCCTCGAGCTGGTCGTTGAGCAGCTTCCGGGTCTCCTCGAGCTCGAAGTTGCCCAGCTCGATGCGCGTCGTGCTCGCGAGGTTGCGCACCACCTCGAGGAAGGCGGCGGCGCGGGTGTTGGGCGTGACGCGGTCGGGTCGCAGCGAGAGCAGGAGCAGGATGGGCGGGAAGTCGCCGAGGAGCGACTCGAGGACGTCGAAGGTGGCGTCGTCGGCGAGGTGGACATGCTCGACGGCGAGGATCAGGAGGCGCTTCTCGGCGAGGCGCGTGAGGAGCGCGCTGAGGCCTAGCAGCCCGCCGCCGGCCCACGACGAGGGGTCACCGTGTTCGCTGGCGGGCAGAAGCTCGGCGAGGAAGGAGAAGGCGCCGAGGAGCGGGGCGCGCTCGGCCATCGGGAGGCGCCGGAGGATGCGCGCCGTCTGCTTGCGATAGGCCTCGGCGATGCGCTCGACGACGGTGTCGAGGCCGCGCAGCTCCACGTGGTCGCGGGGGACGCAGGCGCCGCTGAAGGTGCTGGCGCCGAAGAGGCGGGCCTGTTGGCCGAAGGCCTCGATGAGGGCGGACTTGCCGCGACCGCTGGCGGCCTCGATGAGCACCACGCGCCCCTCCCCCGCGCGGACGCGCTCGAGGGCCGAATGGAGCTGCTTTCGCGCGGGTCGGCGGCCGACGAAGTCCGGGATCTCGCGCTCTGGATCGATCTCGGCGTCGAGCATCTCCAACGCCTCGCGGGCCGACGGGCGATGCGCGGGGTCCTTCGAGAGCAGCTCCATGCACACCAGGGCCAGATCAGGAGCGACGCCGGGGACGCGCTGGACCAGCGAGGGCGGTGGGCGATCGCGGTGCATGGCCGCGACGTCGGCGCTGTCGCCCTCGAAGGGAGGGGTCCCCGAGAGGAGCTCGTAGAGCACGACGCCGACGGCGTAGAGATCGGTCGCGGAGGTCACGCGGGAGCCCAACGACTGCTCGGGCGAGAAGTAGGTGGAGGTGCCGAAGACCTGGGAGAGGCTCTGCCCCTCACCGCCGGGGAGCAGCTCCTTGACGATGCCGAAGTCGACGAGGCGCACGCGCCCGGCGGTGTCCACCAGGATGTTCGAGGGCTTGATGTCGCGGTGGATGCACTGGTGGTCGTGGAGGAAGGCGAGGGCGCGGAGGAGCTGGATGAGCGCGTGGCGCACGCGGCTCACGCGCTCGGGGCGGCACAGCACCTTCTGGTCGGTCACGAGGCGGTCGTGGCCATTGACGTAGACGTAGAGGTCGACGCCGTCGACCAACTCCATGGTGAAGAAGTAGCGGCCCCCGTCGCGATGCAAGTCGTGGAGGCGCACCAGGTTGGGGTGCTGCAACCGCGCGACGGAGCGGAACTCGCGTTTGAAGTAGTGGAGCGCGCGGGGGTACGTGAACTTCAGGATCTTGAGCGCGAGCTCGCGACGGGTGGTGGGATCGAAGACGCGGTAGACGTCGCCCATACCGCCACCGCCGACGGTCCCCCGCACCTCGTAGCGACCGATCGTATCTGGGAGGGCCCTGGTCATCGTCCTCGCTCAATCGCCGCTGGGCTCACGTCGCAGACCATACTTCGGCAGGGCATGACCTATCACGACGAAAAATGCGGTGGTCCGGCCGGGGCGGAGGTTGCAGACTCCGTCCGATGACGATGATCGACCAGTTCGAGAGCGTCTTCCGCGCCGCCGCGAAGACGCCCTATCGCTACGCGACGGTGCCGATACGGAGGGTCCTCGTGATCACCGATCTCGACGCCGAGGGGGCGGGAACCTTCGCTGATTCGACCCTCGGCTTCGTCGGATCGGTGGGCACGCCGTCGGTGTCGGTGCTCACGGCGGGGGAAGCGGACAGCCTCGGTGAGCTGCTCGAGACCGTGCAGCGGTCGGCCCCGGATCTCGTGTGCACCTATCGCAACCTCCACTCGGGCGCGTGGCGCTGGCCCTATACGCTCGGCGATCACGTCGAGGTGCTCACGCAGGTGACGTCGGCGCCGGTGCTGCTGATGCCGCGGCCGGACGTCGACATGGAGGGGCCGCGGAGGGCGACGACCCAGCGGGTGATGGCGATGACCGACCACCTCGAGGGCGAGGAGCGGCTGGTCAACGCTGCGGTGGCCTTCGCTGCCAAGGGGGGCACCCTCTTCCTCACCCACGTCGAGGACGAGAGCACCTTCGAGCGCTACATCGAGGCCGCCGGGCGCACGCCCAAGCTGGACACGGACGTGGCGCGAGAGGCGCTCCGCGAAGCGCTGTTGGGGCCCCCGCGCGACTACGTGACGGCCTGCGCGCGCGGCCTCGCCGAGGCCGGCGTCGAGCTCAACGTCGAGCCGGTCGTGGCGATGGGCCACCACCTGGAGACCTACCGGGCGCTGGTGCGCGACCACGACATCGATTTGCTCGTGATGGGCACCAAGGACGACGACCAGCTCGCGATGCACGGGCTGGCCTACCCGCTGGCGGTCGAGATGCGCGACACGCCGCTGTTGATGATCTGAATGCCGCACCACGACGTTCCGCTCTCCGTCACCCTGCTGTTCTCCGCCCTGCTGGTCGGGCTCGTCCTGTGCCTGGCGCTCGAGGAGAAGATCCACGCCAAGAAGTCGCTCATCGCGGGCGTCTTCGCGGTCGTGAGCCTGCTTCTGGGCGCGGTCTTCGGGATCCTCCCCTTCGGGCCGATCGTGAACGTCTTTGGTGAGAAGCTGGCGATGCCGGTCTTCATCCAGGGCGTCGATTGGGCGGTCATCGCGATCATCCTCGGCTCCTCGATCTTCGTCGATGTCACCTCGCGCTCGGGCCTCTTCACCTGGATCGCGCTGAAGCTCACCAAGGCCTCGGGGGGCGATCCGCGCAAGCTGCTGTGGGCCTACGGTGTGATGACCGTGGTCTTCTCGGCGGTGCTCAACAACGTCACGGCGATGATCATCGTGGGATCGCTGACGGTGGTGAGCCTCGAGCGGCTCGACCGGCGGGAGAAGCTGTTGGGCTTCCTCCTCGTGGAGGGGCTGCTGACCAACGTCGGTGGCTTGTTGACGCTCATCAGCTCGGTGCCGAACATCATCGTGGGGACCGCCGCGGGCATCAGCTTCGTGCGCTTCTTCCTCGTCGCTTCGCCCTTCGTCGCCGTCGCCACGGTGGTGACCATCGTCATCGGCGCGCGGCAGTTCGGCGTCACGGGGCTCGCCGACGACGAGGAGCGCGCCTGTGCGGCCCGGCTCGTCGCGGGCTTCGACGAGCGCGACGGCATCGAGAGCCCGGGCTTCTTCCGCTTCGCCGGCGTGATGACGCTGGCCTTCATCGGGGTGATCGCCGCGACCAGCGCCCTGCCCTACATCCGCGATCTGGGCATGGGCTTCGTGGCCTTGGCGTTCGCGACGGTGATGCTCACCCGCTATCGCAGCGAGGTCGACCAGTTCTACCGGGTGGTCGACTGGGACCTCCTCGGGTTCTTCGCCGCGCTCTTCGCGGTCATCAACGTGATGGAGCACGCCCACGTCCTCGCCCTCATCGGGAAGGGCCTGGCGCACATCATCGATCTCGGCCCGGTGACGGGCGGCGCCGCGGTCCTCGTCTCGTCGGCCGGCTTCAGCTCCGTCACGGACAACATCCCGCTGGCCGCGATGCTGGCGAAGATCCTCGGTGGCCTGGGCACGGCGAGCGACTCACCGCTGTGGTGGTCGGTCATCTTCGGCGCCAACCTGGGCGGCAACATCACCCCCATCGGCTCCGCCTCGACGTTGGTCGCCGTCACCATCATCCACAAGCACGGCCTGAAGCTCAGCTTCGCCGGCTTCGTGAAGGTCGCCGTCCCCTACGCCGCCATCCAACTCGCCATGGCCACAGCCTACGTATTGCTCTTTCTGAGGTGAGCTTCGTCCTTCGCAAGATCGCCGGCACCCTCGCGATGCCGACGGGGCTTCTGTGGTTGGCGCAGCTCGCGGCCATCGTCGTCCTGTGGCGCCGGAGACGACGGCGCGCGGCCCTCGCGGTCGCGGGGTTCTGCCTGCTCTACACGGTCGCTGGCGCGAACTTCACGGGGAGCGCCCTGCTGGCGTGGCTCGAGCGCGACTACCAGGAGCCGGCGGCGGCGGGCCCCTACGACGCGGTCTTCGTCCTCGGCGGCGGGACCTCCGTGACGCCCTGGGGCGAGCCGGCGCTCGGGCCCTCGGGCGACCGCGTGCTGCGGGCCGCGCGCACCTACCTGCGAGGCGATACGAAGGTGCTCGTGGCCGCCGGCAAGAGCATCCCGGGTCTCGACCAGGCCTACGCCCGCGACTTGTCCGCCGAGACCCGCGCGATCTGGATCGAGATGGGCATACCGCCCGACGCGATCATCCGCATCCAGGGCCCCACCGCGACCCGGGAGGAGATCGTCGCCTTCGCCAAGCTCGCCCGCGAGCGCGGGTGGACCCGCGTCGGCCTAGTGACCAGCGCGTGGCACCTGCGCCGAGCGATGGGGCTCGCCGAGCGCCACGGGCTCCCCGCCGTCCCCATCGCCGCCCACCTCTCGGGCCGCCCGGTCGTGACACCCACGGCCCTCATCCCGAGCGGGAACGGCTTCTACAGAGTGCGACGGGCGAGCTGGGAGCTATTGGGCGCGGCGCTCGGTCGATAGACCTCGCTGATGTGCCTCCGAGAGGTAAAGATATGTTAGGGTCTGTCCAAGAATAACCTGATCCGTCAGGGCTCGCTGGGGTGGATCGTGTAGTTCCACTCGCCGTGGAAGTGGTCGGGGTGGAGGTTGATCGTCTCCATCTGCCGGTCGGAGATCCGGATCCCCTTTCTGTACTGGTTCTCGTCGATCCGGCGTCGAACCACGAGCCCCGCGCTGGTCGTCGTGGCGGAGATCAACTCTACGATGACCTGATGCGTAACGAGCGGTTTCCCGCGCCAGTTCTTGGTGATGAACGAGAAGAGCCGGTGTTCGATTCTGTTCCACTTGCTGGTTCCTGGGGGCAGGTGGCAGACCGAGATTGGGAATCCAACTTCATCGGCCAACTTCTGGAGCTCGAATTTCCAGAGGCGCAATCGATATCCGTTGTTGCCGCCGCCATCGGCGGTGACCAGGAGAGAAGAAGCACCCGGGTAGGCGACGCTGCCCATCTCCTGCCACCACGCGCGAATGGAGGCGACGGCAAATTCGCCGGTGTCGTGGCTGATCCCGACGCTGACCCATGCCTCGTTCTGGGCAAGGTCGTAGACGCCATACGGAGCCGCCTTACCCTCGTCCCCCGCGAAGTCATGCCCGTTGACGAGTTCGGGATCAGACTTGGGCCGGAGCTCCCTGCCTGCGTTCGCGTAGGAACCGACCAGCTCCTTCTTCTTGGTGTCGACCGAGACCGCGGGGTCGCCCTTTTCGTGCTGCCTGCGAACTTTCTCAGCGATGTTCTCGAACTGGGCGTTCCGATCGGGGTGCTGCTGGCCCTCGAGACACTTCTTGTTGCTCTGAAGGCTGTACCCGAGCAGCTTGAGCAATCGGGACAGAGTCGACGGGCTCATCTTGAAACCCAGCTCCGCCATCGCCTCGACGAGGTTCCTCAAACTCCGAGCTGTCCACAGCAGCGGCGACTCCGGGTCGCCGCGTGTCGTCGCCTCAACGAGCCCCTTCAGTTTTCCCAGAAGCTCCGGATGCTTGTCCTCGAGCTTCTTGCGCCCTCCCCCCGGCCGGCGGCTGCGCGTCTTGTCGAGACCTGGACCACCCGTCGCTGCGGTTGCCTCGATCTCTTTCAAACCCCGATCGATCGCGCTCGGAGCCATCCCCGTGGCCCGCGACGCCGCAGCTCTTCCACCGTAGCCCGCAGCCTTTGCCTCGGCTGCGACGAAGAGACGACGGGCTCGCTCAGTCAGCGAGCCCTTGACCGCTTCGTAGCGTTGCCGGATCTCAGCCTCAACCACATCGCGTTCTGATCGCTTCATGTGGACAGTCCATGATCTTGTGGGAGTCAGAAGTCAAGCAAAAATGCTATTTACTTTTGGACACACCCTTAGGGTCTGCCCACAAATAAATAGGTAGACTCGCGCCGCGAGCGTGGGTCAGATTCGTTCGCGGCGACCGAGCTCAACCGCAGGCGTACCGGAGGTACGTTGAGGATTGGGCGACCGAGCTGCGGGCGAAGATGGCCTGCGCTCGCGGATGCGAGGCGCCTATTTATTTTTGGACCGACCCTTAGTATGCCCCCTGTAATACCATCCGCCCACCTTGTTGCATCACCTTCCACGCCGCGTAGAAGGTCGCCGGATCGTCAACAAGGCCCAGGCCGCCGCTGAGAATGTCTTCCACTATCGTCCCCCCTGCGAGGCCCACACCGACGAGTACTAGGCCGACCCCGGTCACGCGCACCCACGCCGACTCGTACCAGTGGTCGCTCTTCGGAGGTTCGAATTCGGGCGTCAGCCGAATCCGGTAACCGAGGTTCCCCTCGTGAATCCACTCACCGCTGGAGGTGCGGAGTGGCCGTGGCGCCGCGGTGTATACGACCGTTCGCGGCGGCTCGAAGCCCGCAGCAGACACACCGAATGGACCAGCGATCTCGTGGGTCAGACTGGGTCGTCCACCTTCGAGCCCGAATTGAATCGAGTTCACGTAGCGCTGCAGTTCTGTGGCCGCGCTCACCTTGTAACCGTTCTGGTCCAGGGTCAGTGGACTGCAGCTACCGACTTGCTGTAGCCTAAGGGCCCGCGCAAGAATAACTTCCGCTTTTAGTCTGGTCGGATTGTGTAATT
>CAYOBQ010000186.1:0-19791 GCA_964402225.1 uncultured Nannocystaceae bacterium
CACGACGCGCCCGGTCTGTGGTCCGCAGTCGAGGGCGGACGCCCCGCCGTCCTCGCTGCAATCGAGCAGCGCGGCGGCGAGCAAGACGACCGCCACGCGGCCTACGGGCACGCCGTGTTATCGGCCCCCGGGGTGCCGAAGGCGTCGGGGTCGAAGCTGTACTGTTCGGTGGCTTCGCACCAGGCGCCGCTCACCGCGTCCTTTTGCACGGCGACGCCGTTGTCACCCCCGGGGTAGTCGTCGACCACGTCGATCTCCGCGCCCCCGGCGACGATGGCGAGCCGGCCGCCCTCGGCGCGCAGCCGCGAGAAGGCCACCTCCCGGGTCGTCGCCTCGGAGAGCCCACCGTTCGCCGCGGGGTCGCCGCTCCGCGCCAGCGTGAGGTGCTCGCCGGCCGCGAGCTCCACGCACTCCGTCCAGGGGAACTCCGTCACGCCGTCGCCCACGCCCACACCGCCGCAATTGAGCTGCCCGGCGGCGTTCGCGCGAATCTCGACGAACTCCCAGCCGGGGTTGTCGGCCTCGTTGCCGGGGACGTCGCTGAGGTACTCCGTGATCGAAAGCTCCCCCGGCCGGAAGATGCGATCGGCCTTGCGCCAGTCGACGCCCACCGAGCAGTAGCAGGCGTCGCAGGCTTCGTTGGCTTCGCCGGCCGTGTGGTAGACCAGCTCCACCCCGCCGGGCGCCGGCCGCTGGCTGAAGCACCAGCACGCCGGGTCGTCGTTGGCCTCCGCCGTCAGATCGCAGGTGGGTGAGAGCTCGATGGAGCGCCCGTCGGTGCTGCGGCCCCAGCTCACCTCGTCGATGATCGTCCCCCCGATCCGCAGCGAGAGGTAGCCGTTGCTGTTGACCAGCGAGAAGCCGCGCCCGTATCCGAAGCCGGCGCACACCGAGATGCCGTCGTTCTGGGCGGGATCGGCGTTGGCGGCGAAGGTGGCGTACTCACCGGCGGGGATGGTCACACACGAAGCGCCGTTGCCGATCGTGTAGTCGGCGTCCACGGCGTTGTCGCGGCGCCAGACCTCGACCCCGTTGAGATCGAGGTCGCGCTCGCCGGCGTTGTAGACCTCGAACCACTCGAAGGCCGCCTCCGAGCCCAGATGGCGAGGGGGGTTGGCGTAGATCTCGGTGATCACCAGGTCGCCGACCGCCGGCGCCACGATGCGCCGCTCGTCCCCCACCGTGCCGTCGCAGGCCGTCGCGTTGCACGTCAGCTCGACGCAGGGCCGATTGGCGAGCCCCGGCGTACCGAGGTTCTCCGCGTCCGCCGCGCCGACATCAGCCACCGACCAGTTGGCGGCGCCGTCGTTGCCGTCGCAGTTGAAGCCCGTATCGCGGCAGAGCTGAAAAGCGCGGCCCCGCGCGGGCCCGTCGAGCCCGTCCTCGCCGGCGAGGTAGGTGAAGCTGTCGACCTCCTCGCCGCTCGAGGGGTTGCGGATCCGCAGCGTCACGGCCCCCGTCCGCGAGCTGTTGGGCAGGTCACCGAGGCCGCTCCAGTTGTAGTCCACCGGCGTGGCGTTCTCGGGTCCCAGGAGCACGAAGTCCTGAGCCGGCACCTCGACCACGGGCGCCGCGGCGACCAGGTGCACCTTCGGCTCGCCCTCGCCCTTCTGGATCTCGATGGCGCAGCCGTTGAGCCGCACCGGCGCGTCGCCGGGGTTGTAGAGCTCGACGTACTCGTTCTCCGAGTCGTCGGTCCGGGGATCGGCGAGGACCTCGGTGAAGAAGAGGCCGCAGGCGGCGAGGGTGCAGTCGGGCGGCGGCCCCGCGCACTCGTCGTTGGGCTGGCGGCGTGTCTCGAAGTTGTCGCCGCTCTCGGTCTCCGAGAGACACCAACCGGCGGCGCTCTTGCCCGCCTCGCACGTCAGGTTGTTGGCGCCGAGCTGAAAGGAGCGTCCCCCCCGCGGGGCCCCGAGCCCGGCCTCACCCTCCGGCGCCAGATAGCTCACCGACGCCACCGGACCCTGGCCGCAGACCAGCGAGAGGGTGACCGTGCCGCCGCTCGAGGAGTTGGGCAGCGCGCCGAGGGAGCGCCAGTTGTAGTTCACCGCCTCCGCCATCTCGGGCCCCACGACGACGTAGTCCCCCGGCGGGATCTCGAGGGCGCCCAGGATCTGCTCCCGCTTGGTGGCGCCCGCCTCGCCCGCGCGGAGCTCGAGGCGACAGCCGCCGATGTTCACCGCCTCGGCCCCCGGGTTGTAGAGCTCGACGAACTCGCTCTCGGCGTCGGCGCCATCGGGATCGGCCATGAGCTCGGTGAAGAAGACCGCGCAGGGCGCGACGTCCGGCGGCGGGTTCCCACCCCCGCCGTCACCGTTGCCGGTGTTGAGCGTGTCTTCGCACCCGGCGAGGACCAGCAGCGACGTGAGGATCAGGGAGACGTGGCGCATGGGTGCCCTCGTTAGAAATGCAGGGTGGCGCTCGCGGCCAGGAGGTGGTGATTTCGGACCGAGTTCGGGGTCCCGGGGTCGTCGGGGCTGGGCGTGTCCCACTTGGGCCGCTCGTCGGTGAAGTGGACCAGATCGTAGCGCAGCGTCGCGTCGAAGAGCCCCGCCGTCTTGAGCTGCTTCAGCTTCAAGCTGTACTGGTCGTAGCTGCCGGCATTGGAGGTGACCGTGGGGTGGCCGACGGCCTCCTCGTTGTGCTTGTAGCGTAGGTTCAGGCGCGTCCGGCCTCTTCGCAGCATCAGCTCGCCCACGACGTAGAAGTCCTCCCTTTGGACCCCGAGGAAGACGGCGTCGGTGCCCAGATCATCCTCCAATCGGTGGCGATAGGTCCCGGCGACGCTGAGCCAATCCAGGGCGTCGTACTTGATCTTGCCGTAGAGGTCGAGCTTGGAGCCGGGCCCGTCGCTGAAGGGCGTGTCGATGGTGCCCTCGTCTATGTCGTTGTCCCCGTAGGAGGGCCGAAACGTCAGTTGTAGCGGGCGAACAGGGCGCCACGTGACGGAGAACTCGTGGCGCATACTCGTTGGCGACGACAGCTTGTTGGGGCGCTTCCAGATGTCGCCTTTGAGTCGCAACTTGAGGCCCGGGCCATCGCGCCAGCTCAGGCGCCAGAGCACGCCGCGCTCGTCCCGCGCCCGGTGCCCCTCGAACTCGTCCCCCTGCGCGTAGGGGCTCGCGTGGGGGTTCTCGTAGGCCGCCTCGTAGGCCCGCAGCGAGAGCTCGGCCTCGAAGGGCCCCGTGTCGTAGAATCCGCGGGCCCACAGCGCGTTCCCGCCGTCGAGGGTGCGTCCATACTCGGCGCGCAACATCGCCTCGTCCGTCAACTCGATGAAGGTGTGGGCGCCGAAGGCTCCGAAGGACGAGGGATCGCGCGGGTACCGAGCCGACGGCGCGAACTCGAGGGCGTCGGTCGGCTCGAGCAGGAAGTCCACCGTGCCCCACCACGCCGTCGCGCCGACCTCCGTCGCCGGGCCGAGGTGGAGCAGCACGTGTCCCCCCGCCGTCGTCTCTCGGAAGGCGTCCAGGATGGTGCTCTTCGTGCGGCTCGCGGCCCCCTCGCAGAGCTTGATCTCCTCGCCCTCTTTGGTCTCGCTGTCCCCGCACGTCTTGGACTTGTCGAAGTCAGTGCCCGGGACGCGACGGAGCAGCAGGTAGCTGTTGCGGTCGATGCGACTGAAGAAGGCCTGGGCCGAGAGGTGCACCGAGCCCGCGGGCAGGTGGTGGAGCGCCGCTGTGGCCCCGAAGAAGCGCGGCTTCCCGCGAAACCTCACGGGGACGCTCTCGAAGGCGTCGGCGCCGGTCTCGATGTCCTTGTCGGCGCGCCAGCCGTCGGGCAGGTCGCGCCCCGTGTTGTCGAGGACCGTGCCCATCCCGAAGCCGACGCGATAGCTGCCCACGATGGCCGACCAGGCCCTGCCTCTGCGGGGGGTGTGGACGTACATCTTTGCCAGGTCGTGCCGTTGGCTCAGCCGGGTCTCGTAGTAGTGCTCCACCGCGCCGCCGCCGAGGGGCCTCTCGACGAGCTGTGGATCGAGGAGCTCGCGCCCGGTCACGAAGCCGAGGCCCACGTTCCAGAACTCGCCGATCTCGGCGTCCAGAAACGCGCTCGCGGTGGGCGGCGCCTCCTCGGCGGCGGATCCCACCTTGTCGGCGTCGGGGCGGTCGAGGCGCCAAGCGCTCTTGAGCCGGAGCTTACCGCGGGCGAAGTCGTCGAGACGCCACGGGGCGGGCGTGCGCGCGAAGGCCTCCAGCTCGCGCACCACGTCGGCGGGCACGCCGGGGACCCGCGCCAGATCACCGACGGAGGTGAAGCGGCCGCTCTTCTCTCGGTCCGCGATGATCGCGTCGACCATCGCCCAGCTCAGCCCGGGCAGCTCGTAGAGCGTGTCCCGTGAGGCGTCGTTGAGATCGACCGGGTCATCGATCAGCGCCAGCAGCCGCTCGAACTCGTCGTCCTCCAGGCTGCCCTCGAGGGAGAGCTCCCGCAGGTCCTGCTCGCTCTCCACGCCTTCGACCGAGACGGTGTACTCGTGCGCCAGCGCGAGGCCGGGCAGGCAGACGATGATCAACCACCGCGAGAATGGCCGCGCGTGCATGGACTCCTTGGTCTGGCTGGTCCGCGATTCTGGCCGCTTCACGGAGTGCCGCGCAAGCGAGCCGTGTCGCGCCCCTCTTCACCTCGAAGGGAACGCCCGACAACGGCCGACACCGTGGGGTAGGGTGCGCGTGAGAAACGAAGACTGGAGCCCGCGTGAAGCCCCACAAAGAGATCTACCTCAGCATCGACATCGAGGCCGACGGGGCCATCCCGGGCGGATCCTCGATGCTCTCCATCGGCGCGGCGGCCTTCGATCTCGCCGCCGCGGATCCGCGGGCGCCCATCGCGACCTTCACCGCGACGATCGAGCCGCTCCCGGGCGCCACGCCATCCCCATCGACCATGGCCTGGTGGGCTCAGCCGAGCAACGCCGACGCCTGGGCGGCGGCGACGAAGGACCCGCGACCCGCCGCCGAGGTCATGCCGGAGTTCGTCGCGTGGGTCCGGGCCCTCCCTGGCCGCGCCGTGATCGTTGGATACCCCGTCACCTACGACTTCATGTTCGTCTACTGGTACACGATGGCCTTCGGCGGCTTGAAGGACGGGGAGCGCGCGCCCTTCGGCTTCCAGGGCCTCGACATCAAGACGCTGGCGTGGACCCGGCTCGGCGGACGATACAACGAGGCTCACAAGAAGAGCTGGCCGCGGCGGTGGTCGCAGGGAGCGCCGCCCCACACCCACGAAGCCCTCGACGACGCCATCGGCCAGGGCGTGTGTTTCGTGAACATGCTCGTAGATACACCATCCCCGCACGCGCGTTGATCGTGCGAGGGTCGAACGCTAGACTGCGCGCCCCCCGAACCCCGATGGACGCCTGATGCACGTAGAGAACGACGGCTTCTCGCCGGTCGCCGCCTTTCTGCAGTTCGCCGAGCTCGGCGCCGAGTGGGTGATGTGGCTGATGATCGCGCTGGGCTTCTTCGCCATCGTGCTCTTCGTCGAGCGCCTGCGCCTGTATCTCGTGACGCGGGTCGACGCGCCGGGGATCGCGCGCCGGCTGGTTGAGCTCCTGGAGAGCGGCGACGTGAAGGGTGCCCGGGAGATGTTCGCCCGCGGCGCGGCGATGGAGGAGCGGGTCTTGGCCGATGCCCTCGAGGCCTATGACCGGGGCGCCCACGCCGTCGACCAGATCCTCCAGAGTTCCCTGGCCCGCGAACGACAACGCTTCGAGCGCTACCTCCCCTACTTCGGCACGTTGGGCAACAACGCGCCCTTCATCGGCCTCTTCGGCACCGTCATCGGCATCATCGTCGCCTTCAAGGAGCTGGGGGCGAATCCCAAGGGCGGCCTGGAGGTCGTGGGGCCCGGCATCGCCGAGGCGCTGGTGGCCACCGCCGTCGGCCTGCTCGTCGCGATCCCCGCGGTGGTGGCCTTCAACATGTTCAAGAGCGCGCTGAAGTCGCGCGTCGGCAACACCGACTTCCTGGGCCGAATCGTGCTCGCGCAGCTCGGCCACGAGCGCAAGGAAGACTGAAGATGGCGGGCGGGGCGAATCTCGACGACGACGAGGGCATCAACTCGATCAACGTCACGCCGCTCGTCGACATCATGCTCGTGCTCCTGATCATCTTCATGGTCGCTTCGACCTACATCGTGAAGCCGAGCATCGAGGTGGAGCTGCCCAAAGCGGCGACGGGCAACGAAGACCAGCTCGACACCACGCTGTCGATCGTCCTGTCGACCGGCGGCGGGCTCGAGCTCAACGGTGAGCCCTCGACGATCGAGGCGATCGCCGCGAAGTGCCGGGAGGTCAGGGCCAAAGACGACGGCGCCCAGGCGATGATCTCCGCCGACAAGCGCGTGGTCCACGGGCGCGTGGTGCAGATCATCGACACCGTGCGCAAAAACGGGGTGCTGAAGTTCGCGATCAACATCGACCCCGAAGTGGCCAAGAACCCGAACTGATGCTCTACGCGCTCCAGGACGAGCCCGAGAAGGGGCACCGCCTGTGGGTGCTCGCGCTGGGCGTGCTGATCGCGTCGGGGGTCCAGGGGGGCGGACTCTACGCGGCCAACGCGTATGCGCCGCCGACGAAGGAGGCGCCCCCCGCCAGCGAGTTCGTGGAGTTCGAGCTGCCGCCGCCGCCGCCGCCGCCGCCGCCCCCCCCCGAGCCGCCGCCCCCGCCACCGGAGCCGCCGCCCGAGCCGCCGAAGCCGAGGCCCAAGCCCAAGCCCAAGAAGAGGCGGCCCAAGCCCAAGCCGAAGCCCGTCGCGAAGGCGCCGCCCAAGCCGAAGCCGCCGAAGACGCCGATCGTCTTGCCCGGCATCCACACGGCCTCCACCTCCAAGACGGGGGTCGGGGCGTGGCAGGTCGGCAACACGCAGAGCGGCGAGGTCTCGCGCAAGGCACGCAAGCCGGTGACGGCGCCGCCGCCGGTCGCGGAGAAGACCATCGTCTCCGCCCCCCCCGATTGCCGCGCCCCGGTGGTGAAGCGCAAGGTCGAGCCCAAGTACACGCGGGCCGCCCTGCGCGCCGGCGTCGAGGGCACCACCGTCTTCGTGGTGACGATCGACGCACGCGGCAACGTCGTGAAGGTGGCGCAGCGTGGTCGGAAGCTCGGCTTCGGCCTCGACGCCGCGGCGGTCGAGGCCCTCAAACGGTGGAAGTTCCGGGCCAAGACCTGCGACGGTGTCGCCGAACGCAGCACGAAGCGGGTACCGGTTGAGTTCGTCCTCGAGGATTAGCGCCTTTCTCCTGCTCGCGGTCACCGCCTCGGCCCAGGACGTCGAGGCCCCAGCGCCGACGATCACCCCACCCAAGCTCGTCGAGCAGGTCGAGCCCGTCTATCCGCCGGAGGCCTTCGAGGCACGGCGCTCGGCGGAGGTCGTCGTCCGCATTACGATCGACGCCTCGGGCCGGGTCACGGACGCCGAGATCGACCAGGCGGCGGGGTACGGCTTCGACGAGTCGGCCCTCGCCGCTGCGCGCGAGCTGGTCTTCGAGCCCGCCCTCGCAGACGGCGTCCCCGCCCCGGTCCAGATCCTCTTCCGTTTCGGCTTCGCCCCGGAGGAGGAGTCCGTCGAGGTGCCGGTGGAGGTCGATGAGGAGAAGCCCACCGGCTCCCTGGCGGGTCTGGTGCTCGAGCGGGGCACGCGCCGCCCCCTCGCTGGCTTCACCGTCCGGCTGCCCGCCCTCGGCGCCGAGACCTTCACCGACGACGAGGGTCGCTTCGGCTTCGAGGGGCTCCCGGCGGGGGAGGTCGTGATCGAGCTCGACGACGAGGGCTACTACACATTGGAGGACGCCGAGGCGGTCACGCCCGGCGAGATCACGGAGCTCAAGTACTACGTCGAGCGCAAGGGGGCCGACACGGGCATCACCGTCGTCGGTCGCCGCGTCCGCAAGGAGGTCGCGCACCGCACCCTGACGATGGAGGAGATCCGCAGCATCCCCGGCACCAGCGGCGACGCGATCAAGGTCGTGCAGAACCTGCCCGGGGTGGCGCGCATTCCCTTCGGCGGCGGGGGGCTCATCGTGCGCGGCAGCAACCCCGGGGACTCCGGCGCGCTCATCGACCGCCACTGGGTGCCGCTCGTCTTTCACTTTGGCGGCCTGCGCAGCATCTTCCCCAGCGAGCTGCTGGAGTCGATCGAGTTCTACCCCGGCAACTTCGGGGCCGAGTTCGGGCGCTTCAGCGGCGGCGTGGTCGATGTGCGCGTCCGCCGGCCCAAGGACGACGGGATCCACGGCCACGTGCAGGCGGACATCTTCGACGCGGGCTTCTTCCTGGAGGGGCCCGGTCACCGAAACGGCACCTTCGCCATCGCCGCCCGCCGCAGCTACATCGATCTCATCCTGCCCGCCGTCCTCCCCGACGACGCGGGCATCGACTTCAGCACCGCGCCGCGTTGGCAGGACCACCAGGCCGTCTACGACTGGAAGGATGGCCCCCACAACGTGCGCACGATGTTCTTCGGCTCCCAGGACTCCGTGCGCTTCCTGCTGGAGGACCCCCTCGAGGCCGATCCCGCCATCCGCGGCGAGTTCCGCAACCAGACCGACTTCTGGCGGCTGCTGTCGAGCTGGGATTGGCGCGCGAGCGAGACGGTGCGCAACTCCGTCGGCGTCAGCCTCGGCAAGAACAGCCTCTTCGTCGGTGTCGCTGGAGGGGCGTTCAGCTTCGAGAACGAGGTCTACATCCTCCAAGCCCGGGAGGACGTCGAGATCGATCTATCCGACACGCTGCGTCTGCGCGTCGGGATCGACACGGAGGCCTTCCTCGGTCGCGTCTTCGTCGACGCCCCCGATCCGCCGAAGGAGGGGGACAACGGCGGCGTGGGGCGCAAGCTCACGGGCGCGGAGAACATCACCATCGACCGCGACTTCCGGGTGGTCGATCCGGGGCTGTGGGTCGAGCTGCAGAGCAAGTGGTTCGGCGGCGACCTGCTGGTGGTCCCGGGCCTGCGTGTGGACTACGAGAGCCACATCGCCGACTGGGCGATCGATCCGCGCCTCGCCACTCGCTACAAGCTCTTCGAGGCCACGACGCTGAAGGGCGGCGTGGGCTTGTTCATGCAGCGCCCCTCACCCGACGAGACCGACGTGGACTTCGGAAACCCCGAGCTCGATCTGGAGCAGACGGTCCACTACTCGGCGGGCTTCGAGCAGCGCTTCGGTGATCTGGCCGAGCTCGACGTCGTCGGCTTCTACAAGCAGGGCTTCGACCAGGTCACGCGGGTCGTCCCCCGCGACGACTCCCAGGCCGAGCAGGAGCGCGCCGCGGAGCTGAAGTACCTCAACCAGGGCAAGAGCCGCATCTTCGGGCTCGAGGTGCTGCTGCGCCACGACCAGTCCGAGCGCTTCTTCGGATGGATCAGCTACACGCTGATGCGCTCCGAGCGGAAGGACCGACCGGGGGAGGACTTCCGCCTCTTCGACTTCGATCAGACGCACATCTTCACGATCCTGGGGCAGCTCCGGCTCACCAGCGACTGGCAGATCGGCGGGCGCTGGCGCTACGTCAGCGGGAACCCCTACACGCCCTTGGGCGATCCCGTCCTCGACGCGACCTTCGGTGTCTACGAGCCCCGGGAGGTCGCGGCCAAGAACTCGGAGCGCCTCCCGGCCTTCCACCAACTCGACCTCCGCGCCGAGCGGCGTTGGACCTTCGACACCTGGCGGCTCACCTCGTATCTGGAGCTGCAAAACGCCTACAACCGGCAGAACCCCGAGACGTTGCAGTACAATTACGACTACAGCGACCACACCTTCGTGACGGGGCTGACGGTGATCCCGTCCTTCGGCATCCGGGGGGAGTTCTGATGCGCTGGCTGCCACTCCTGGTGCTATTGACCGCCTGCGGTGATCCCCCCTTCGAGCCGCGCAGCAAGGTGCTCGGCTACCGTGTTCTGGCCATCCGCGCCGACCTGCCGGAGGCGAGGCCCGACCAGCGGGTGAACGTGCGCGCCTTCGAGCACGTCCCCGACGACGCCACCGTGGAGCGCGCGTGGTCCTTCTGCGCCTACTCCTTCGGCGGCTTCTACGACTACGATTGCGTCGACGCCGCCCTCGAGATCCCCCTCGAGGGCTCGGAGGGGGAGGTGGTCGTCGATCTGCCGCAGATCCTCGGGCGGCTCGCGATGGGGGCGCCCGTCGCCGGGATCGACCGCATGGGGGGCGCCCTCGACCTCAACCAGAAGGGCCTCGAGGCCTACGTCCGGCTGAAGAGCCGCGCGGCGTGGACCGACGACGGCGAGGCCCGCGCCGCCGAGCTCGAGACGGTCTTTCGCATCCTGATCCGCACTCGGGAACCGGCGAACACCAACCCCGGGCTCCAAGGCATCCGCTTTCCGCACCTCAGCGGCGTCGTCGAGTCGGCGCCAGCCACGACCACCATCGAGCTCGAGGTGGTACCCGAAGAGGACGCGCGGGAGACCTTCGACGCCCTCGACAACCGGTGCTTCGCCAACGCCTTGGAGGGCGCTTCAGACGATCCCGTGACGCGCACGGCGGCCTATGAAGGTTGTCTCGAGCCCGCCCAGGAAGACCTCATCTACCAGTGGTTCTCCACCGATGGTGAGTTCAGCAACCCGATCGCTGTCAACGACGACACGCAGACCGTGCTGTCCCTGCCCGAGACGCCGGGGCCGTTGGTGATCTGGGTGGTGATGCGTGACGGGCGCGGCGGGGTCGCCATCGCCGAACACACCCTGATGGTCACCGAGCGGTGAACCGGTAGCCGGCGTAGCCGACGGTGTAGAGGCCGTCGCTCGGCCGCACGGCGTGGCTATCGGTGACCTGGACCCGCTCCGCCCTCGTGTCACCGAGGGCCTCGCACGCGGCCATCGTGATCGCCGTCGGCAGGACGCCACACATCGTGATGTGCTCGTCGCGGCAGCGGCGCACCAGGCCCGCGGCGTCCATCGCCTCCACATCTTCGAGGGCGCGGGCCGAGCGCCGCCGGACCTCGTCGTAGGTGGTGGAGCCCGCGGGGAGGTCGTCGGTCCCCTGGTGGTGCATGTCGGTGGAGGCCACCAGCAAGACGGGTTCGGGCCACCCGTCGATGATCTCGGCCAGCCGCTGCCCCGCCGCCACGCAGGCCTCGGGGCCCAGCGTCGCCCCGATCACGATGGGCACGATGCGGAGATCGCGCTGGCGCGCCAACAAGAAGGGCAGCTCCACCTCGAGGCTGTGCTCGCCGGCGAAGGCCGCGTCGTCGTCCTCGAGGAAGGGGAGGGCGGCGACCACGGCGTCTGCGAGCTCGGCGGCGATGGGCACCGTGCCGGTGGGCAGGCGCCACACACCGCGGGTGTTGATCGCGGTGAGGGCCCCGGCCCAGGTGTGCTTGGGACCCAGCACGATGACCGTGGGCGGCACCTGCGTCACGGCCGCCGTCACGCCCGCGACGCCGCCGCTGTAGACGTAGCCCGCGTGGGGCAGCATCACCGCCCGCGCGGGGCGGGCGATCCCCGTCGGCATGAGCTCCGAGAGGGTCTCCTCCAACGTGTCGCGGCGCCCTGGGTAGAAGCGCCCCGCGAACGCCGCCTGTCGATCCGTCTCTCGCATATCGCCAAGCTACACCCGCGCGGCGCGACCAGGAAACGCCGGAAACATCAGTAGTCAGCGGATTCTTCCGTTGACACCCCCGAGGCCGGACTTCTATAAGCGTTTAGGGGGCTAATGTAGGTCTCTGTCGCTTGGGGTCAGATAAATGTCTACTCCGGTCCATGATTGCAGCGTATGTAGGACAAACTTCGAGTTACGTTTCGCCTACCAGGTGTTGCGGACGCCCGACTCGGTCTTCCATTTCTGTAGTCAGCAGTGCCACGAGAAGCACCTGTTCAGCGCCCGGCAGAAGAGCTGCTCGGTGTGCACCACCGACTTCGAGCTCCAGTACGCCTATCAGCAGGCGCAGGTCGACGGTGAGGTGCACTACTACTGCAGCACGGAGTGCCGCACCGCCGAGCTCGAGGGCGTCCGACGCCGCACCCGCGAGGTCCGCCGCATCGCCGTGCTCAATCAGAAGGGTGGCACCGGCAAGACCACCACCAGCGTGAACCTCAGCGCGGGGCTGGCCGAGTCCGGCTATCGGGTCCTGCTGATGGATCTCGACGCCCAGGGCAACGTCGCGGTCTCCCTCGGTCTCAGCGCGCAGAAGAACGTCTATCACGTGATCGTCGACGGGGCGCACCCGGCGGACTGCATCATCAACGTGGCGCCGAACCTCGACGCATTGGTCTCCAACACCGCGCTGGCCCAGGCCGAGGTCAAGCTGGTCAACGCCCGCGACCGCTTCAAGGTGCTCGCCAAGCGGATGGAGCAGGTCACCAACTACGACTTCATCGTGATGGACTGCGCGCCGAGCCTCTCGGTGCTCAACCAAAACGCCCTGACCTACGCCGATCACATCCTGATCCCGGTGAGCTGTGACTACCTGTCCCTCGTCGGCGTGAAGCAGATCCTGCGCACGCTGAAGAAGGTCAACGAGCTGCTGCTGCACCCGGTGAGCATCCTCGGCGTGGTCCCTACGCTCTACGACATGCGCACGCGCATCTCGGTGGAGGCCGTCAACACGCTCACGGCCTACTTCAAGGAACGGGTGATGCCTCCGATCCGGGTCAACACCCGGCTCAAGGAGGCACCGAGCCACAAGAAGACCATCTTCGAATACGCCCCCGACTCCCATGGCAGTCAGGACTATCGGGCCCTGGTGGCGCGGGTGGTCGAGCTGTGTCAGTCCCCGGTCAGCGCAGCGCCGACCACCATCACCATGGCGGCGGGATAGGAGCGGCGACGTGTCGACGGACTTCTTCAGTGACGAGGATCGCGCGGTCGATGACTTCTTCGCCCCGAAGCGGGCTCCGGCGCGGGCGCCGAAGTCGCGACCGGAGCACTACAAGGTCGTCTCGATCAGCCTCTACAACGACGACATCGATCGGCTGGCGACGCTGGTGCGCGAGATGAAGGCGCGGGGCCACACGCGGGCCAGCCGGTCCGCCCTCATCCGCGAGGCGCTGCGCCAGATCGATCTCGACGCCATCCCCGAGCAGCGGTGATCGCCTTTCTTTGACGTTTCCTGGCCTGCCTCTACAGTCATCACACAACGATGGCCAAGGAGGGCCTGATGGAGTTCGCAGGGAAGCGAATGATGGTGCGCGCGCGGGACCGCGTGGCCGTGCTCGTCGTCGAGGACAACGAGCTGCACGCGCGCATGGTCGGCGACGTCCTCGGTGAGGCGCCGGCGGTGCTGCCGCAGATCACGTATGTCGGCACGCTGAAGGCGGCCCTCGAGCACCTCGCCGTGTCGATGCCCGACATCGTCGTGCTCGACCTCAACCTCCCCGACAGCCTGGGCCTCGAGACCCTGCACCGCGTGCGGGCGGCGCAGCCCGACGCGCCGATCGTCGTGTTCACGGCGGTGGACGAGCCGGAGACCGCGGCGACCGCCATCCAGGCCGGCGCCAGCGAGTATCTGGTGAAGGGCCGGCTCATGGGGGATCTCCTCTGGCGGGTCATGCGCTCGGCCATCGATCGCGCCCCGGCGCCGCCGTCCTTGCGGGCCCTCTCGGCGGACGTGGAGCGGCGCACCGCCGAGCGAAGCCGTGCCCTCGAGCTGGCCCACGACGAGCTGGAGACCTTCGTACACTCCGCCGCCCACGGCTTGCGCACGCCGCTGCGGTCCATCGGCGGCCTGCTCACGCTGCTGGGCGACGACCTCGCCGGCCGCCTCGACGAGGATGGCGCGGACCTGCTCGACCGCGTCGTGCGCAACGTCGAGCGGATGGACACGCTGCTCACCTCCCTGGTGCACTACGCCGGCGTCGCGGAGGCCCCCGCGACTCGCGAGGTCGTCGATCTGGCCGCCATCGCCCGCGCCGAGTTCGCCGCCCTCGCGGCCTCGGAGCACCAGCGGCAGATCCGGCTCGTCGCCCCCGAGCGGCTGCTCGTCGATGGCGACCCCGCCCTGCTGCGCCTCGCGCTTCGCAACCTCCTGTCGAACGCCTGGCGCTGCACGGGCCAGGCGGCCGACGCGTTCATCGAGCTGGGGGCGCTGGACTCCGATCCCGATGTCATCTTCGTTCGAGACAACGGCGTGGGTCTCTCGGAGGCCGAAGCGGCGAAGGTCTTCGAGCCCTTCGCGCGCCTCCGCGCCGACGACGGCGTGGGCCTCGGCCTCGCCGCCGTGAAGCAGGTCGTGGGGCGCCACCTGGGCTCCATCTGGGCCGAGTCGAGCTCCGGCTGCGGCGCCACGTTCTACTTCACCCTCGGACCCAACCGCGGTGTTCGATCCGTGGAGCGCGCCGCCTGACAGGGTGGTCGAGCCCGTCGCGGCGGCGTATCCTGACGCAGGAGGGACCCCCGATGGGAATGAACGACGCGACCTTGCAGCTCGTCGCCGCGCGCTTTGGGCTCCTGGCGGATCCCCGGCGCCTCGCGATCATCCATGGGCTCCGCGACGAGCCCGCGGCGGTGTCGGACCTCGCGGCGCGCCTCGGCGAGCCCCCCTCGGAGGTCTCCGAGGGCCTCGCCGTCCTCCTCGCCCACGGCGTCCTGCAACGCTCCAACGACGACGCGAGCTACGAGGTCTCCGACCCCTGGATCTTCGATCTCTGCGAGCTGGTCTGCGGTCGCATCGAGAAGGAGCTCGCGTGTCGTTGAGGGTCTCTTCTTTTCTGCAATGATCCCGTGAGAGAATCGTCCCTGTGGCACGCGAGTTCCAACTCGAGACACAAAAAGGGAGCAGATCATGGGCGTCAAGCAGTGTGCCCGTTGCGGCGCGGCGACCTCGGAAGCGCAGCTCTACCTGAGCGCGAACGGCGAGGTCTGCCCTTCCTGCCACGCGCAGGAGGAGCAGATCGACCGCGCCTCGATGGACGACGACCCGGTGCACTACGACGGGGGTAGCGAGGGCGGCGGGTGGCTGATCTGGATCGGCCTGCTGATCGGCTTCAACGTGCTCAGCGCCCTCTTCGACTGGGGGTGGTGGCTCTATTGACGCCGGAGCGGGTCCTCAACCTGCTGTGCGCCCTGTCGGTGTGGAGCTGGGCGCCGCTGGGCCTGCTCAACGACGCCGCGCCCGGACCCGTGCGTGTCGCCGTGAGCGCGCTGCACGTGGTGGTGGGCTGGTGTTTCCTGACGCGGCAGCCCCTGCGGTTCGCCGGTCGCCCTCGACACCTCGTCGCGGCGACGCCCGCCATCGTGTGTGGGGGCTTCGCCTTCGTGCTCGCCCAGCCCTTCGGCGAGTGGCCGCCAGCGCTCACCGCGCTCTTCGTGCTCGGCACCGCCAGGACCGCCGCGTCGCTGCTCTACCTCGGGCGGAGCTTCGCGGTCCTCCCCGCGGCGCGCGGCGTCGTCGCGCGGGGCCCCTACGCCTTGCTGCGTCACCCGGCCTACGCCGGAGAGGCGCTGATGGTGGTCTCGAGCGGTCTCGCGGCGTCGCCTCGACACCCCTGGGCGGTCCTCGCGCTCCTCGTGTTCTTCGCCGTCGCCTTGAAGCTGCGCATCGGCGCCGAGGAGGCGCTCCTCGCGGGCGACCCGGTCTACGGGGACTACGCGCGTCGCGTCCGCTGGAGTCTGGTGCCCGGCGTCTGGTGAGCCTTCGCTACGGTGGAAAGCCGTTGAGGGTCGTTGGGGCCGCCGTGAAGGTCATGCACGCGCTGTAGGCATCGGCGACGCGGTCGCCGTTGGTGTCCACGTCCGGGACCAGCAGCATCTCGATGAACGGCCGCACATTCGCCGGGAACAGCATCAACAATGGGCGAAGCTCCGCGTCGTGGACGGCGCCCGTGATCCAGCCGTCCTCCACCTCTACCCCTGCCGGCACGACGGAGAGCGTCCCCGTGAGGCGCGCGTCGTCGATCCGAAGGGGGATGTCGACGCCGTTGAAGGGGACCGTCAAGTTGAAGACGCCCGGGCCCGCGAGCATCGCGCCTTCGTCGGCCTCGCCGGGGAGCATGACGCGCGGCAGGCCGTCGTCGACGGAGTCGGGGTCGAGGTCGTAGGAGCCGTTCACGTGCGGCAGCCCGACGACGATGCCCAGGTCGAAGCGCCCGCTGTCGGCGGGGGCTACCAGCCCGATGGCGAGCAGGATCATGTTGAGGCGGCGACCGTTGATGGCCCCCCGGAGATCGGCGTTGGCGAGGCCGGCGGCGGCGGCGAGGGCGTTGTCGGGGACGCTGTCGCCATCGAAGTCGCGGCAGCCGAGGCCACGGCCGTCGTCGAGGGCCATCGCCGTGATGCGCCCCGCGGGGGCGTCACAGGGCGCGTCGCGGCCATCGCAGTTCTGGTCGATCCCGTCGTCGCAGACGTCGAGGGCGCCGGGGTGTCGGTCCGGGTCGTCGGGGGCGCAGTCCTCCGCGGGGCACGCGTCGCCCTCACACCCGTCCGGGCAGACCGCCGCGCCGTCGCCGTCGGCGTCGAAGTCCTCGTCGGTGTTGCCGTCGCAGTCGTCGTCGACGCCATTGCAGATCTCGACGGCGGGGTCGCCGGGGATCGTGTCGCAGGCCGCGACGTCGTCGTCGCAGACCAACGCGCCTTCGCGGAGGCACGCGCCCACGCCGACCTCGCAGTCGTCGCCGACGCCGAAACCTTCGTCGAGCTCGCCGTCGCAGTCGTTGTCGACGCCGTCGCAGACCTCGCCGCCACCGGCGCTTTCCTCGCACTCGCAGCCGTCGCCCGAGACCCCGTTCGCGTCACCGAAGCCGGGCAGGCAGACCGCTAGCGTGCACGCGCTGTCGATGCACTCCGGTTGGGCGTTGGCGAAGAGGCAGGACGCGCCGCAGCCCCCGCAATGGTCGGGGTCGGTGGTGGTGTCGAAGTCTTCGTCGATGGCGCCGTCGCAGTCATTGTCCAAGCCGTCGCACTGCTCGGCCGCGCCGGCTTCGGCGAGCTCGCTGCAAGTCGCTGCGCCGTCTGGGCCGCACTCGATGCGTCCCTCGACCTGGCACTCGCCCATCCCATCGAGGCACGGCGCGCCGATCCCGAAGCCCTCGTCGGTGTTGCCGTCGCAGTCGTCGTCGCTGCCGTTGCAGATCTCGTCCGACGCCTCGCAGGGGCCGCTCCCGCCGCCACCGCCCAGGCCTCCGGTGTCGGGGAGGCTGCGACCGGCGTCGGGCGTGCCGCCGTCAGCGTCGGGATCGCCGACGGCGCTCTCTTGCTGGCACCCGAAGGCCAGCGCGGCCAGCAGCAGGCAACGGATCACTGTGGGCCGAAGGGGGGCCCGGGGAGGAACATCGACTTCTCGAGAACCAGCTCGATCTCGGTGGAGCGCAGCTCGACGGCGAGGGCGTCGTCGATGGTGTCGCCGGACGAGAGCATGGCCGTGAAGCGGCGCCCGAGGTCCATGTAGGCATCGACTCGGTGCTTGAACGCCTCGGCGTCGAGCTTGCACACGAGGCGCCCGCGGTAGTTGCCGTACTGGCCGGTCTCGATGGCGCCGACCTGTCGGTCGAAGCGCTCCAGGTAGCGCGAGAACTCCTTTTGGTAGTCGGTCGGCACGAAGAACCACAGCCTGAATGGGGCGCGTTCGGAGAAAGTATCCGCCAGGGCCCTGTCTTGACAACGTCTCGGGGCGCGGGGCATCAATGCCGCCGATGCTCCGCAGCCCGGTCACGCCGCTGTTGTTGGTCGCGCTGCTCGGATCCGGCCCGGCGCTCGCCGCCGATCCCATCGTCGTGACGCTGGACGAGTTGCTCCGTCGCGCGCGGGGCGACAACCCGGTGGTGCGCATCGCCCAGGCGGATCTCGCGAAGCGCGTCGCCACCTTCGACCGGGCCTACTACGCCTGGACGCCGACCTTGAAGATCGAGTCGGTCCTCGCGCCGTTGCCCGAGCGGCGGCTGCTGCGGGAGTGCGTCGTCGACGGCGTGGTCGAGCCCTGCCCGGGGCAGGACCTCGCCACCGACGAGCGCATCACCCCGGACACCGAGATCGGCATCCTCACGCGCACCACCGCGCGCCTCACCTTCCCGATCTACACCTTCGGGAAGATCGAGGCCGCCCAGCGCGCCGCTCGGGCCAACGTCGAGGTGGGGCAGGGGAGCGTGGCCTATGCCCGCGGCGAGCTCGAGCTCCTCGTCAAGAAGGCCTACTACGGCGCCCAGCTCGCGGCGAGCGCGCTCGACATCCTGGGCGACGGCCGCAAGCGAATGCGGAAGGCGAAGCGCCGGGTTCAGAAGGACCTCGACGCCGAGACGGGCCGCTTCACGAGCCAGGACCTCGCGAAGCTCGAGGTCGAGGGGCTCGAGCTCGAGGCGGGGCACGACGAGACCAGGGCTTTGGAGCGCTATGCCCTGCTGGCCATTCAGCTCGCTGGCGGCATCCGGCGCGGCGAGCGCTTCGCCCTGGACACAGACGACCTGCGCGCGGTGCACATCGAGCCGCGGACGGCGGAGGGCTACGTCGAGCTCGCGTTGGTCGGCCGGCCTGATCTGCGGATGGCCGAGGCGGCGGTGCGCGCCCGCCGGGGGCAGGTGCAGATGGCCCAGGCCGACTTCTACCCGGACATCGCGCTCATCGGTGCCTTCGGGTTCGCCAAGGGCACGACCGCCGACGACTCCCCCGATCCATTCGCCAAGGACGAGTACAACTTCCTGTACTGGGGCGTGGTGCTCGGGGCGTCGTGGAAGATCGACTTCGCCAGGCTCTTCAGCGAGCTCAACCACGCCGAGGCGACCCTCTCCAAGCAGCGCGCCGAGCGGGACGCGCTGGCGATGAAGATCGAGCTCGACGTGAGCGAGGCCGCCTACCAGATGCAGCGCCACCAGCGGGCGCTGGTCACGCGCAAGAAGGCGATGAAGCTGCGCAAGTCGATGCTCGTGCGAAACACGCTCAACTTCGGTATCGGTACGGCGGACACCGACGACCTCGTCAAGACGCTGGTCGCCTGGTCGAAGGCCCGCTTGAAGTACTTCGAGACAATCTACAAATACAACCTGGCCGTCGCGCAGCTCTCGCGCGCCGTCGGGGCCGAGCTCGCCGTCCCCGCCCCCCTGGAGGTGGAGTGAATGCGCCCGCGCGAGTCCACGTCCCCCGCCATGTACGAACCCGAGGAGTCCAGATGAACCGCTTCCTAGTCGTGGCCGTGCTGCTCGCCAGCGGCGCCAACGCCGCACCGCCCCAGAAGTTCCTCGAGCAGCAGATCACGGTCGTGCGCGGCCTGATCGCCACCAAGGTCGCCGCCGGTACGCCCCAGGCCGCCGAGCTGGACCAGAAGCTGATGGCCGTCGTCGATCCGGTGATGGAGTTCGACAAGCTCGCCGAGGCCGCCCTCGCGAAGCACTGGCCCACGCTGAAGCCGGAGCAGCGAGCGGAGTTCGTGGGGCTGTTCCGCGAGCTCGTCTTCCGTTCCTATCTGGAGCGCGTCCGCGGCGCCAACGACGCCTACAAGCTCAAGGAGTGGGAACAGGAGCAGCGCGGGCGAAAGGGCGCCCTCGTCGAGGTCGTCGCCGAGACCGGCAAGGTCGAAATCGAGCTCGCCTTCCACCTGCTCACCCGGGACGGCAAGGCGTGGGTGGCCACCGACGTGGTCATCGACGAGGTCAGCCTCGTCCAGAACTACCGGGAGCAGTTCAACAAGATCATCGCCGAGGACGGCTGGGCCGGGCTCATCAAGAAGATGAAGGACAAGGTCGCCGACCTCGGCCCGCCGACGACCGTCGCCGCCCCGTCGCCCGCCCCGCAGAAGAAGTAAGGCCCCGACAGGTGCGGGTGCATTCTGCATTCGCGGGCCCGTGCAGCGCGCCGCGTCGCGGCTCTGCCGCACCGTCCTAGTACCGGAGGCCCGAAATCCTTTCCGCAACTAGGGGG
>CAYOBQ010000187.1:0-19599 GCA_964402225.1 uncultured Nannocystaceae bacterium
TGAGTGCTGAAAGCCCTCCACACTCCCTCCGTCAGAATCGGGATATGCACCCTGTCTCAACCTCTGGATGACCCAGGTGCGACGGCGCTCACCGGCGCGTTGGCGGCGGGCGGCTTCGTCGTCCATGGGCCACTCTACCATCCCGCGACATTCCTCTGACTCTTCGGGTGTCATTGGCTTGACGCCCGCGCCGCATAACCCCGCAAGGCCGTTATCCCGGAGCCCTGGCACGGTGTGTGCTCTACCCGACGGCGACGGGGGCGTTCCCCGAGACCTGGCGGGGGTGTCCCGCTCGAGGGGTTGGCATGGCCAGCGGGATCTACGTCGCGATGAGCGGCGCGCGGATGCAAGAGCAGCGCCTCGAGACGCTGTCGAACAACCTCGCGAACGCCCTGACGCCCGGCTTCAAGCGGCACGAGGCGGTGTACCGCCAGATCCACAACGACGCCACGAAGATGGGCGACGCCAATCAGGCGATGGGGCTGCACCATCCGGTCCGCTTCCTGCCCGAGGACCGTCTCCCCGGGCTCATCGACGAGCGCTGGACCCATTGGTCCCAGGGCCCGATGAAGGTCACCGACAACGTCTTCGATCTGGCCATCGAGGGCGACGGCTTCCTCACGGTGCAGGGGCCCGACGACGCGGTCCTCTATTCGCGCAACGGCTCGTTGCGCATGGCGCAGGACGGCACGCTGGTCAACGGGGACGGCCTCGCGGTCCTCGACGACGCGGGCCGAACCATCCAGATCGCCGGCGACCAGAGCCGCTTCCAGGTCTCGGAGGAGGGGCTCGTCCAGGTGGGTGAAGCCCCCGTGGGGCGGCTGGGCCTGGTGACCTTCGACGACCTACAGAGCCTCGAGCGGATGGGGGGCTCGCTGTATCGGCAGCCCGACCCGGCGGTCCAGCCGCGCCCGGCGGACAACGCCACGCTGCATCAGGGTTTCCTGGAGGGCGCCAACGTCAACCCGGTCTACACGATGAGCCTGCTCATCAAGACCAACCGCGCCTTCGAGCTGAACACCAAGGCGTTGCAGGCCTACAAGGCCATGGACGACAGCGCCATCCAGGAGGTCGGACGTGGCTAGCTACGCGCCCAAGGAGGGGAACGAATGATCCGCGCACTACACGCAGCGGCGACGGGCATGGACGCCCAGCAGACCTATATCGACGTCACGTCGAACAACCTGGCGAACGTGAACACGACCGGGTTCAAGAAGGTCCGCGCGAACTTCCAGGACCTCTTCTACCAGGTCTCCCGCGCCCCTGGGCTCAACACCACGCAGACGACGGAGTCGCCGACGGGTATCCAGGTCGGCCTCGGCGTCCGCACGGCGAGCACCCAGAAGGTGTTCTCCGACGGGAGCTTCAAGTTCACCGACCAGCCGACGGACCTCGCGATCCAGGGCGATGGCTTCTTCCAGATCACCCAGGCCGACGGGACCGTCGCCTACAGCCGGGACGGGAACTTCCATCTCGACGAGACGGGGACCCTGGTCAACGCCTCGGGGCTCCCCCTCGAGCCCCAGATCCAGATCCCCGCCGAGGCGATCTTCATCCACGTCTCCCAGGACGGCATCGTCTCCGCCCAGACCCAGGGGCAGGCCGAGCCGGTCCAGGTGGGCCAGATCCAGACCGCGACCTTCATCAACCCCGCGGGCCTCATCGCCAGCGGCGGCAACCTCTTCCAGGAGAGCGGCTCGAGCGGGCCGCCGGTCATCGGCAACCCCGGCGAGAACGGTTTCGGGACCGTGGAGGGGGGCTTCCTCGAGATGGCCAACGTCAAGGTCGTCGAGGAGATGATCAACCTCATCACCGCCCAGCGCGCCTTCGAGTTCAACTCCAAGGCGGTCAAGGCCGCCGACGGGATGCTGCGCGAGCTGAGTCAGTTGAGGTAGCCGATGCGTCTCTTCCTCACCCTCGCGCTCGCCCTACCGGCCTTCGCCGCGCCCACGATCCGCGTTGGCGCGCGGGCCGAGGTCGACCACCTCACCGTGCGCCTCGGCGACGTGGCGAAGCTGCGCGGCTTCTCCCGCGAGGCCCGCGCGCGCTTCGCCGCCATCGAGCTGGGGCGCGCGCCGAGCGTGGGCACCGGAAAGCTGCTGCCGCGCGCGTTTCTGGCGACGCGGATTCGCGAGGGCGGCGTCCCCCCGGGCGTGCGTCTGAAGCTGCCGCGGCGCCTCGAGGTCACCCGCAAGGCGCGGACCGTACGCGGCGCCGAGCTCCGCGAGCGGGTCGCCGCCGCCGTCCGTCGCCGCATGCCCCACGCCGACGGGGACGTCGCGGAGCTCGCGATCCCCCGGCTCCCCGATCTGCGCGTCCCCCACGGCGCCGAGATCGAGATCCAGTTCACCAAGGGCGAACGATTCGAGGGCCCGAACCTGACCGCCACGGTCATCGTCTCGGACGGAGGAGCGCGGGTCCAAACGCGCCGCGTGAGCGTCCGACTCGATGTGTTCACGACGGCCTACGGCGTCTCCGCATCCGCGCGCCGTGGTCACACCTTCGAGCCCGCCGAGCTCGTCGCCCTCCGCTTGCCCGCAAGCCAGGTGCCCCCCGACGCGATCCGCTCGCCGGAGGAGGTCTCCCGCGCCAAGCTACGCCGCGCCGTACGCCCCGGTGAGCCGCTGCGCCGCGCCTGGCTGCAGGTCCCGCCGCTGGTGAAGCGCGGCGACCGCGTCCGCATGGTCGCCCGTCGCGGCACAGTCGAGCTCAGCGCCACCGGCGTGGCCCTCGCCGACGGCCGGCGTGGCCAGACGGTGCGCGTCCGAAACGTCGCCAGCCGCAAGGTGATCAGCGGCCGGGTCGACGCCGCCAACCTCGTGGTCATGGAGTTCTAGATGATGCGCCACCTCATGATGAGCGCAGCCCTGGTCGCTTTGCCCTTGGCGCTCGCGGGCTGCGTGACGCACATCGCGCCCTACAAGCCCAAGCGGCGCGCCTACGAGCTCCCGGTCCCCCACCAGGCCACCGACGGCTCGCGCTCCACCGGCTCGCTCTTCGATCCCGCCGGCGCCGCCGCCCGAATGACCACCGACGCCCGTGCCCAGCAGGTCAACGACGTGGTCGTCATCGTGATCGACGAGCAGGCCACCGCCCAACGCGACACCAGCACCGAGACGAGCCGTGAGGACAAGCAGTCGGCCCAGCTCACGCAGATCCTCGGCTTCATCACCGAGATCCAGGACGACCACCCCAACTTCAACGGCGCCCAGGCCCTCGACATCGCGATGAAGTCGGAGTTCAAGGGCGACGGGCGCACCAGCAGGAACGACCGCCTCCAGGCGACGGTCCCGGCGATGGTGCGCAAGGTCCTACCCAACGGCGACCTCTTCGTGGAGGGCCACCGGGTGGTGCTGGTGAACAAGGAAGAGCACCACTTCTACATCTCGGGGGTCATTCGCCCGGACGACATCGACGGCAAGGGCCAGGTGCCCTCCTCGCGGATGGCCGACGCCCAGATAGAGTTCACCGGCCGCGGGGTCCTCACCAACGGCTCCTCCAAGGGCTGGTTCTCGAGCATCCTCGACACGGTTTGGCCATTTTAGATGCTGCGTATCGCCCTCCTCGTCTGCGTCTTCGTCGCCTCGGCCCACGCCGAGCGCATCAAGGACCTCGCCCACGTGCGCGGCGTTCGGAACAACCAGCTCGTGGGCTACGGGCTGGTGGTCGGTCTCGCCGGGACGGGGGACTCGGACAAGACGCGCTTCACGATCCAGTCGATCGTCTCGATGCTCTCGCGGATGAACGTCCGGGTGGACGCCAAGGGGCTCAAGCTCAAGAACATCGCCGCGGTGATGGTCACCGCGAACCTCCCGGCCTTCTCCCGGGTGGGCAACACCATCGACATCACGATCAACAGCATCGGCGACGCCAAGAGCCTGACGGGCGGCACCTTGCTGGTCACGCCGCTGCGCGGCCACGACGGCAACATCTACGCGATCGGCCAGGGGCCCCTCTCTGTCGGTGGCTTCAGCGTCTCGGCCAAGGGCGGGGCGGGGGAGACCAAGAACCACCCGACGGTGGGGCGCATCCCCGACGGCGCGCTGGTGGAGCGTGAGGTGCCGGTGGAGCTCGCGGCGGACAACACGTTGACCTTGCAGCTCCGGGACGCCGACTTCACGACCGCCGCGCGCATGGCCAAGGTCATCGACATGAACCTCGGCGGCCCCTTCGCCCAGGCCGTCGACAGCGGCACCATCACGGTGAAGCTGCCGCCCCCCTACCAGAAGGGGAAGCTGGTGGAGTTCGTCGCCCTGGTGGAGCGCCTCGAGGTCATCCCCGACGCCGTCGCGAAGGTCATCGTCAACGAGCGCACGGGCACCATCATCATGGGCCAGGACGTGCGTCTCGCTCCGGTGGCGGTGGCCCACGGCAACCTCACGGTGAGCATCAAGGCCACCAACCGCGCGGTCCCGGCGGCTCCGCTCACGCCCGGGGCGACCACCGTGGAGCAGAACACCGACGTGCAGGTCACCGAGGAGGAGCGCAACCTCGTGACGCTGAAGGAGGGCGCCTCCCTCGCCGACGTCGTCGATGGTCTGAATCAGCTCGGCGCGACGCCGCGCGACCTGATCACGATCCTGCAGGCCATCAAGCAGGCTGGCGCCCTGCGAGCCGAGGTCGAGGTCATCTGACGATGAAGGCCAACGCCGCCACCCTCGGTCTGGGGCTGCTCGATCCGAGCGCCACCCGCGTCCCCGGTGGGCCGAAGTCCGGTGATGCCGAGGCGATTCAGGACGCCGCGCGGCAGTTCGAGTCGGTCTTTCTGCACCAGGTCTTCAAGTCGATGCGCGCCTCGTTGCCCGAGGACGGCTGGCTCAGCGGCGGCTTCGGCGGCCAGGTCTTCACCGATATGCTCGACCAGCAATACGCCGAGCAGGCGTCGGCCACCGGCTCCCTCGGCCTGGCCACGCTCATCGCCAACGATCTGGGGGCCTCCGACCAGCCCGCGGGCTCGGCGCCCGCCGCCCATCGCCACGCCGTCGGGATGCGGGCCTATGGAGCGAGCGCCCGGTCCTCGCAGAGCTGGGCGATGCCCGTCGAAGGGCGGCTCTCGAGCCCCTTCGGGATGCGGCAGCTCGCCGACGACGAGCACGCCCGGATGCACGACGGGATGGACATCGCGGCGGCCCATGGCGCTCCGATCCACGCCGCTCGCGGCGGGGTCGTCGAGTTCGCCGGCGTCCGCGGCGGCTACGGGAACACGGTGGTCCTGGACCACGGCGACGGCACCAAGAGCCTATATGCCCACGCGAGCGAGCTGCTCGTCCGCGAGGGGGAGCGCGTCCGCAAGGGCGCGGAGATCGCGCAGGTGGGGAGCACCGGTCACAGCACCGGCCCGCACCTGCATTTCGAGGTCCGCAGGGACGGCGAGCCGGTGGATCCGGCATCGCTCCTGAGGGCGCAACAGTGAGGCTTTGCGCGGCTTTGGGCCGCTGCGAAGTTGACGGGGGAAGACTGGACCGTACGATGACGCCATCCATCCTCCGAAATCGACCGGCTCGGGATTTTTCCCTCAAGTCGGAGCCGATTCGGACGATGATGTGGGTGGAAGCCTTCTCAAGGACGGGAAGGCAAGCCCCGAGGTCTGAACGATGGCTGTTCGCATAAACGGTCCAGTCCAACCGGGGAACGTCGGTCGATCGAGTGGTCGCACGACGGCGAAGAAGAAGGAGGAGCCGACCGGAGAAGTCGGGAGTCGTAGCGAGAAGGTCGACCTGTCCGAGAGGGAATCGGCCATCTCCGCAACGAAAGCCGCAAGCAGCGGAGTTCCAGAGGTCGACGAGGCGAAAATCGCCGCCCTCCGGGCCGCCATCGCGAGCGGTGACTACAATCCCGACCTCAAGGTCGTGGCGGAGCGCATCATCGCTGAAGCGCTCGCCGTCGGTAAGGCCTAGGCCGAACCGAGCTCGTTCCCCTCACTTCGCCGCCGAGCTGACCGCAGAGTCGCTTGGCGCGCCCCGGTTCACCCCACGAACATCTCGACCCTCGGGTCGAGGCTTCGTCGTGGCGCCGTTGGCGCCTACGTGAAGCTTCTACTCTGTCGGCGGGGGGCTGCAGGAAGCAGACCCCCGCCGACGAGCTGAGCGACACGTAGGCACCCGGCGCCGCTGGAGGGTGCGATGACCGGCCAAGAGAACATCGAGCGACTGCTCTTCAACCTCGACCGCGAGGAGGAGTGCCTCACCGAGATGGTGCGGATCCTCGAGGCGGAGGCCGACGCGCTGCGCCACCTGCGCCGCGAGGAGTTGGTTCGCTACGCGGGCGAGAAGCTCGCGCTGGTCGAGACTCACCAGGCCTTGGTGTGCGAGCGCACGGCCTGCATCGACGCGGTGGCCCCCAGCGCGGCGCGCCCCCACACCCTCACCGAGCTGCGGTCGATCCTTGCTGGTCGCCCGGAAGAGGGGGCTGGTCGTGAAGAAGCGAGGCCCGGCGGTGACGACGAGATCGCCCCACGCCAGCGCCGGCTGCGGGACCTGTGCGACCGGGTCGGCCGGCTCCGCGCCCACAACATGGCCCTCGCCGACATGGGGCGCCTCCGGGTCGACGAGACGCTCCGCACGCTGAGGGCGCGCCGCAACCCGGTCTACGGAGGCGACGCGCGGCTCCACGCGCAGCGCCCCAACCAACGTCGCCGCGGGAGGTTCTAGCGATGGGCCTCAACGGCGCCTTTCACACCGCCTCGAGCGGGATCCGAGTCAGCCAGAACGGCCTCGCCGTCGTCGGCAACAACATCGCCAACGCCGACACCGAGGGCTACAGCCGGCAGCGCGCCGAGATCTCGGCCTACGATCCCGTCAGCCTGGGCCCCAACACCGGCTTCATGGGGCGCGGGGCCTTCGTCGAGCGCATCAGCCGCGCCGACGACCGGTTCCTGGAGCTCCAGGTGCTGCGCGACCGGACGACGAGCGGCTACTTCGGCGGTCGCGACACCATCCTCGCGTCCGTCGAGCGGCTCTACACCGAGAACGTCGATCCCGCCCTGGGCGCGGCCTTCGACGACTTCTTCAACGCCGCCCGGGAGCTGACGCAGGACGCCACGGCCTTCGCCGCGCGGCTCGAGTTCGTGCGCGGGGCCGAGGACATCGTCCAGTCCTTTGCGACCATGGATCGCGATCTGCGGGTCCTCCAGGCGGGGATCGACGACACGTTGCGCGACCGCATGCTCCAGGTGAACACCCTCGCCGCCCGCATCGCCGACGCGAACGCCCGCATCGTGACCTCCGAGGCGGGGGAGGGGCACGCCAACGACTTCCGCGACCAGCGCGACCAGGCCATCCGCGAGCTCAGCGAGTTGGTCGAGGTCAACGTGCTGCCGCAAAAGGACGGGACCTACAGCGTCGAGATCGGCAACGGCTTCAACATCGTCCAGGGCGACCAGTCCTCCACCCTCGAGGGCACCCCCCAGGGGCCGGCCCAGCAGGGGCTGATCAACATCGAGCTAGTGGGCATCAACGGGGGCCGCACCGACATCACGCAGCTCCTGACGCGCGGCGAGATCGGCGGCCTCCTCGATGTCCGCGACAACGTGCTCGCCGGCGACCTGGCGGAGCTCGACACGCTGGCGTTCACCTTCGCCACCGAGGTCAACAACGTCCACCGGCAGGGCTTCGGCCTCGACGGAGTAGGCGGGCGCGACCTCTTTGTGCCGCCGGCCGGGGGCGCGCAGTTCTCCGCCGCGAACCTCCAGGTCGATCCGGGCATCGTCGCCGATCCGCGCCAGCTCGGCGTCGCCCAGGACGCCGCCGCGTTGCCCGGTGACCAGCGCAACTTCCTGGCGCTGGCAGATCTGCAGGGCGCTCGCCACGCGGGGCTCGGCGGGGCGACCTTCAACCGCCGCTACGCGGAGATCCTCCACGACGTCGGCCAGACCACGGCGGACAACAACCGCGCCCTGCAATACCACGCTGTGCGGGCGAGCCAGTCGGAGGGTCTACGCGAGTCGGTCGAGGGGGTCAGCATCGACGACGAGATGCTCGACCTCACTCGCTTTCAGAAGCACTTCGAGGCCAGCTCGCGGGTGATCTCGACGGTCACCCAGCTCCTCGACACCGTGATGCAGATGGTCCAGTAGGAGGCGCCCGATGCCGATCCGAGTCACCGAGCGCTTCCGCTTCAACCTGCCGCTCCAGCGCATCCAGAAGCTGCGCGCGCGCAACATCGCCGTCACCGAGAAGCTCGGCACCGGGCTGCGGGTCAACCGCCCCTCCGACGATCCGTTGTCCGCGTTCAAGGCGCACGAGGTCGAGAGCCACGCCCGTCAGGTCGAGCAGTACGACCGCAACCTACGAACGGCCGACACGATGCTCAGCCACTCGGAGCAGGCCCTGGGCGACGCCGCCGACACGCTGTTTCGGATCAAGGAGCTGACCATCCAGAGCTTGACGTCGGTGCGGTCTGTGTCCGACGCCCGCTCCATCGCCAACGAGATCCGGCACCTGCAAGAGCACCTGCGCAGCGTCGCCAATACGCGCTCGGCGAACCGCTTCCTCTTCGGCGGCTTCCGCCACGATATCGAGCCCTACGACGCGAACTTCCAGTTCGTGGGGGACACCAACGTCGTGCAGATCGAGATCGGCGACCAGAACCTGGCGCAGGTCTCGGTCGCCGGTGGGAGCGCCTTCGGCGACGGGACCGCGAACACGGTGGACGTCTTCGGCAACCTCACTGCGCTCCAGGCGGCGATTATCGCCCAGGACGAGCCCGCGACCCAAAACGAGCTCGAGCGGCTCGAGCAATCGATCGAGCAAGTCGTCGATCGCCGGGCGAACATGGGCGGCCTGATGGTGCGAATCGAGGCGGCCCGCGCGGTCAACGCGAACCAGGACACGAGACTCCAGACGGACCTCGCCAACCTGCGAGACCTCGACTTTCCGAAGGCGGTGAGCGAACTTCAGCTCACGGATAATGCCTTGCAGGCGACGTTGTCATCGAGTAGCCGTCTCATGAGCGGAACCTCGTTGCTCGACTTCCTGCGGTAACGAGGCCCGGCGCAACTGCCAGGAGGGTGGTCCAAAACGTGCTCACATTGACCCGCAAGATCGGCGAATCGGTCTGCATTGGCGACGACGTGAAGATCGTCGTCAAGGAGATCAAGGGGAAGCAGGTGCGCCTCGGCATCATCGCCCCGCGCGACATCTACGTCTGCCGAGAGGAGCTCTACCTGAAGATCCATCAGGCCAACGTAGGTGCGACGGCGGCGACGGACGTCAACATCCTCGACTCCATCAGCAGCATCTTTGGGACGTCGAAGCCAGCGCCGAAGGCGCCCGAGAGCGGGGAGGGGTCCTGATGCGTATCGAGACCGCACGTTTCGGGGTGCTCGACGCGTCGGAGGAGGGGATCTTCACCTTCCCGATGGGCCTGTTGGGTTTCGCCAAGCACAAGCGCTTCGTGGTCCTCGACCACAGCGATGACAGCCCCTTCAAGTGGATGCAGTCGGTGGAGGACGGCGATCTCGCCTTCATCATCACCGATCCGCTCTTCTTCCGGCGCGACTACCACCTCTCCGTGCGTCGCGCGGAGCTCCAGGTCATCAATCCCGCGACGGTCGACGATCTGGTCGTCTCGGTGATCATGACGGTCCCCACCGACCCCAGCGAGATGAGCGCGAACCTGCTGGCGCCGTTGATCTTCAACATGTCCAATCGGATGGGGATGCAGTACGTGCTCACGGACCACCGCTACCCGGTGAAGTACTACGTGATGCGCGAGCAGCAGGACGCCGCGCAGGCCGCCGCCCACCCCGGCGCCGAGGCCCAGGAGCCCCGGTCCATCTCGTTGAGGTGACGTGGCGCAAGGGCCCCCGCACGACGACGACCTCTCCGGTTGGCTTCGCGGCCTGAAGCCGGGCACCTCCGAGGGTGCCTTCACGCGCAACACCTTCTCCCCCGTCCCCACCGCCGGGATCGGGCCGATCGAGCTCTCCCCGTCGCCGGACCTGCCCCGCGAGGGGGCGCCCTACGCCCTCGGGTTCTTCGGTGAGGTGCTCCGCGCCTGCGCGACGCTCCCGGGTACGGCGGGGATGGCGGAGCTCGCGCGCAACGTCGAGCGGTATCTCCACTACACGCGCGAGAAGCTGACGAACGTCTACGAGGCGCTGCGAACCAAGGACCGCGACACCTTCTCGGTGATCCCTTTCTTGCTCCACGCCAACGTGCCCGGCTTGCCCGGCTACCAGGCGAGCGACGAGGCGCCCTTCGGGGTCACCAACTTCGAGCTCAACGCCACCGTGCGACAAGCGCTGGTGGAGGTCTTTCCCGGACGCCGTGTTCATCGGCATCAGGCGGTCTTCCGCCCGGTCGTCCAGTCGCTGTTGGCGATGGGGAGCGTGGGCACCATCGGCCAGACGGGCAAGAGCGACATCGACTACTGGGTGGTGGTCGACGAGGGGTCCCTCGCCCCGCATCAACAAAAGCTCTTGCTCGCCCGCATCGAGGCCATCGAGACCTGGGCTCGCAAGCGCGGGCTCGACTGCCACTTCTTCCTGGTCGACACGCGGCGCGCCCAGCGCAACGACTTCGGCGGCGCCGGCGACGACGCGGAGTCCGGCGGCAGCGCCCAGGGCAAGCTGCTCAAGGAGGAGTTCTACCGCACGGCGGTCTTCATCTGCGGCCAGATGCCGGTGTGGTGGATCGCCCCGGTGGGCGTCGATCACGAAGGCTACCAGCGGCTCGTGGGCGCCATCGAGGTCGCGCCGCTCCCGCCGTCGCTGAGCTTCGTCGATCTCGGCTACGTGGGTGAGATCGATCGCGGCGAGTTCTTCGGGGCGGCGCTGTGGCAGGTCAACAAGTCGCTGCGCAGCCCGTTCAAGAGCCTGCTCAAGATGGCGCTGCTCGCGAAGTACCTCGACGAGGAGCAGCCGGCGCTTCTGTGTGACTCGCTCAAGGCCCGCGTCTTCGGGGGGGAGAGCGCCCCGCAGTTCACCGATCCCTACGTCCTGCTCTTCGACGCGATCAGCGAGTACTTCGCCAATCGCGGGGATTGGGAGGCGTTCCGGCTGGTCCAGAAGTGCTTCTACCTCAAGGTGGGGATGAAGCTCTCCCGGCAGCGCGTCGAGCGGGCCCGATTCGTGCAGCGCTTCAAGGTGATGAGCGCCTACATCAACCGCTGGGGCTGGGACGCCGAGCTGCTCGCCGAGCTCGACAGCCTGGAGACGTGGTCGGCGGATCGGGTCGACGCGCTGGGTCAGGAGATCCGGCACTTCATGCTCGGGCTCTATCGGCACCTCATCAACCGCGCGCGCTCGGTGGCGGTGCGGATCAACGAGACGGACGTCACGATCCTCGGGCGCCGCCTCTTCGCGTGCTTCGGCCACGAGCAGGGCAAGGTGCGGCACCTCTTCACCTACTTCCTGCGCGAGACTCGGACCGAGGAGCGCTTCGTGGTGCTCGAGGCGCCGGAGGCCGCGGCCGAGCAGCGCTGGGAGGTCCACCGCGACCTGAAGCGGGAGAACATCGAGAACCGACCCCCGCCGATGATGTCCTCCGGCACGCTGGCGGAGGTCGCGGCGTGGCTCACGTTCAACGGTCTGTTCCATCCGGGGACGGTGGTCGGCCTGATCGGTCACAAGTCGCAGACCACCACCGCCGAGTTCCGCTCGATGCTGGAGCGCTTCCACAGCACCTTCGAGTGTCCGGACCCCTTCAGCATTGCGCCCACCAGCTTCCTGGCGCCGCGCAAGACGCGGCGGGCGGCGATGGTGGTCAACCTGGATCTCACCAAGGGTGTGGAGAACGCCAGCGAGCAGGCGGGCGTGTACTACCTGCCGGAGAACTGGGACGTCCTCAACTACGGGCGAGACCGGACCAGCCAGCTCGTCGACGTCTCCGTCGTCACGCTGAACTCCTGGGGTGAGGTCTTCTGCCGGCGCTACTTGGGCAACAGGGCGCTCCCGGCCGCCTTGCGCGAGCTCTTCGACGGCGTGGATCCCGACGACCCGATGGAGACGGACCCCGAGATCCTGGCGCCGCAGGACCGCACGTTGCCGGCGGTGCGCAACCGCCTGCGCGAGGTCCTCGACCTGTCGCGCCACGTCCTGCTCGACGAGCTCCCACCTCGGGAGAGCCGGTCCTTCGTCTACGAGGTGGGCGGGCGCTTCCAGGTCGTGCACCGCGGCGGCGATGGGCAGCGCCTCTCGGTGGCGCGCTCGGTGCGAGGCGTGGCGCGCCTGCTCGGCAACTGCGGCTACGACCAGCAGTCGGTCTACATCGACCGGCTCTCGCCGAGCCTCGGCGACCTGCGCGCCGTGCTCGAGCGCCACACCGCCGATCGCGATCCCCACCTCTACCTGGGGTGGAGGCAGGTGCGTGACACGGGCTACGTGATCGTGTGCGACGCGACGCGACGCGTGTACCTGCGAGCCGCCCGCGGTGAGGGGGCGGTGGACGCGCTCGTGCTGCGCCTGGTGCGGCGCGTGCTGCAACACCTGCGCACCTACGTCGAGAGCGCCCAGGCGTTGCGCCGCGCGCTGCGGGTCTTCGAGCTCCGCGGCGGGCGCGCCCTGGGGCAGCCGACGCAGCTCGCCGAGGACACCGCGCGGGTGCTCGGTGAGCTCGCCAAGGAGCAGCGACGGCAGGGAACGCTTTGGCTCGTGGGCGACACGACCCGCGGCCGACAGGGGGTCTCGATCCGCTGCGGGGACGAGCTGTTCTCCCCCGAGCAATATGGTCGCAGCTTCGCGCTGCGGGCGGCGCGTCGGGCGATGGAGGGTCGCATCGGCTATGACCCGAACGCGCTGCTCATCGACGGCTCGTCGGTGGACTTTGGGAAGGCCCACCACCGTCGCGGCTATGATCCGGGGGTGGTCAAGCAGCTACGCCTCATCGATCTCTACGAGCGCTGGATGGCGCGGGCGCTGGCCGCCTTCGCCGCGCGGCGCGGCGGCGTGTTCATGAGCGAGACGAAGTTCGATTCCAGGGAAGGAGCGAACCCATGATCCCGACGAGGATCGTCGCCTGGAGCCTGCTGGCGGTGTTCGCGGTGGCGGCGGAGGGGGAGGAGCCGGCGGAGCCCGAGATGCGCAAGTATGCGCTCAAGGTGGTGGGCGTCTACCGACCCATCGCCCTGAAGGGGCGGACCGTGATGGCGCCGCGGGAGGTGTATCTGCAGCCGATCAGCGCTTCGGGGCCCCTCGAGGCGCTGGTGGGCAAGACGCTCGAGGTGCGGCGGCGGGTGCCGGTACCAGCGCTCGTCGACTTCGCGGCCCCGAAGCCGAAGGCCAAGAAGCGCGTCAAGAAGAAGAAGAAGAGGAAGGCGGCCAAGAAGAGGCGTCGCTCGCGGGCGGCGATGAAGCGCGCGGCGAAGGAGAGGGCCGAGGCCGAGGCGAAGGCCAAGGCGGAGGTCGAGGCCAAGGCGCAGGCTGCCAAGCAGAGAGCCCCGCGGGTCGACACGGTCGTGCGGCCGGTCGCGCCGACGGTCAAGACCGCGCCGATCGACGTCGTCGTGGGCCGGATCAAGGTCGTGACGGTGCGGCCCGGGGTGGTGGTCGCCCACGCCCTGCTGCCGGCCGGCGAGGGGACCGCCGTGGCGGGGGCGTTGCCGGCGGTGATGGCGGGGGACGTCGCGCGCCTCGAGGTGCGCCCGCCCGCTCCACCGCCTCCGCCCTCGCTCAGCAAGGCAGAGCAACGGCGCCTCGAGGCCGAGCGGAAGGTCACGGAGAAGGAGGATCACCGCCGCCGGCACCCGCTGAAGAAGTACGAGCGCCCCAAGATGCGATGGAAGTTGTAGGGGCTCGCTAGAAAAAATGAGGCCGCCGCGCAACAATTACTCAAGTCGTGTCGGCGCCCGACGATAGCCTGGGAGTAAGGGGCGCACCGCCCGTAAAAAGGTGGTGGCCTTTGCGCCGCCGGCACGCCGAACGGAGGGTCGATGTACGCCAAGAACGGCTACAGCCAGAGCAGCTATCAGCGCTACAGAGCGGTCAAGATTCAGACCGCCTCTCCGGCGCAGATCATGCTGATGCTGTACGACGGCGCGATCCGCTTCGCGAAGATCGCGAAGAAGAAGATCGAAGAGGACGATCTCTCGGGGAAGGGCAACTACATCGGGAAGGTCCAGGCGATCATCAGCGAGCTGATGGGGAGCCTCGACTTCTCGATCGCCCCTGAGCTGTGCACGCAGCTCGAGCAGCTCTACATCTACATGATGGAGCAGCTCACCGAGGCCAACGTCAACGTGGACATCGAGCCCATCGATCTCTGCATCAAGCTGCTCACGACGCTGCGAGAGGGCTGGGGGCAGGCGTTGACCAGCCTGCCGAACGACCCTACTGTGGGTCGAGACGTTGGGCGCATCACCACCAAGGGCGCCGGAAAGCCCTCGGTGTCGCCGCTCCCGACCGATCCATCGCCGCCCGACCGGAGCCGGACTGCTTGACCCACCTTCGTCACCTCGACGATCTCCTCACCAACGCTCGAAAAGTCATCAGAGCGCTCACCGACGGCGACGCCGCCGCGCTGCAAGCGCTGACGGACGCCCGCGAAGCCTCGCTCACTGCGCTGCTCGCGATGGGCGACATCCCCCCCGACCACCCCCAGGCCGACGCGTGTCGCGTCCGCCTCGAGGAGCTCGCTGAGATCAACGCCAGCGTCACGGAGGCCGTCGACGCCCTGCGCGGCGAAACTGAGCGCCGCTTGAAGGACGCGGTTCGCGGGCGCAAGGGGCTGAGCGGTTATCGGGACTCGTTGGGTGCCCGCGGGCGGCCCGGGGCTCGCCACGGCCGCGGTTGAGGGCCGCTACTTCTTCTTGGAGCCCGACAGCGCCGCCATCTGCTGACTCACGTAGTCACCCAGGGCGTTGAGCTGCGCGATCTGCACCTCGAGGTTGGTGAACTGGCGGCGGAGGCGCTGCTCGACCCGCGCGGTCCGGCGCGAGGCGCGGTCGATCTGGTTGTCGAGGTCCTCGATGGAGTTGTCGACACCGTCCCGGCGGCTCTGGAGCAGGCCACTGCCGCCGAGGCCGAGGCTGTCGAGGATGTCGGGTAGCGAGGCGCCGATGCCGTCCACGATGCGGAGCTGACCGAGATCGCCCGACGTGTCGTTGGGGATGCGGATCTCGACGCCCTCGATGGAGAAGCCGTTCTTCCCCGAAAGCACGTCGTCCTCGGCCTCGGTGGGGATGCCGCCGATGGTGCCCTCGAGGTCGGTGCCGGTGTCGCTGATCGCGACGTTGCCGATGCCGGTGGTGCCCAGACCCACGCCGGCGGCGCGGTCCGAGACGGCCGTGACCTGGAAGTCGTCCCCGTACTTGTCGGAGCGGATCGTGATGTTCCCGCCGGCGTCCAAGAAGACCGTGACGTCCAGGCTGGCGTCGTCGAGGGCGGTCTGCATCCGCGAGATCTGTTGGGCCGTGGTGTCGCCGTTGAGCAGGTTCACCACGACCTGCGTCGGGTTCGCCGCCGCGTTTTGCGCGTCGACGTGGATGTCGAGGGTGATCGTCTCGTCGGCCGTGAGGTCCTCGGCGGCGACGCCCGCCGCGACCTCGGCGCGGGTGCGCGCGGTGGTGATCTCGACGTCGTAGGTGCCCGGCTTGGTGTTGGCGGTCCTGTCGACGAAGGTGAAGTCGGAGTCCTCGAGCGCTTCGCCGAACTGGGTCAGCAGGCGCCGCACGTCGTCGGGGCTGTCCTTGAGCAGCGTGTCGAGCTTGGAGCTGTTGAGGGAGACGAGGCCGGTCTCCTCACTCGACTCGACGCCCAACTCGGCCAGCGAGCTGATGACGTCGCTGCCGAGGTTGCCGACGCGGCTGGTGAGGAAGTTCTTCACCGTCCGCTGGACCTGGCGCGCCGCCGAGTCACCGTTGAGCGGTGGGGCTGGCTGATTCGACTTGGGGTCGTAGGAGAACTGGGCGTTGAGGTAGCCGACGAGCGCGTTGTAGGAGCCGATGAAGGCCCCCATCTGGTTGGTCAGGTCGGCGCCGCCCTTCGCGACGGTGAGTGAGACGGTCTTGTTCACGTCCGCCGACTGGAGGTTGAAGGTGAGCCCCTCGAAGACGTCGGTGATGGTGTTGGACGACTTGCGGACGTTGATGCCGTTGATGTCGACGATCGCGTCCTGCGGCGCTTGCAGCTCCGGCGTGAAGACGTCGATGTAGTAGGTGTCGCCGATCTGGAGGTCGGTCCCGTCGTCGGTGAAGTTGACCTCGACGCCGTCGGCCAGCGCGATGGGCCCGGCGGAGGTCACGTCGTAGCCGGCGCCACCGTTGTCGTCGAAGTTCAAGCCTCCGTCCGTTGAGTACTTGAACTTCGCGGCGCCGTTGGCCTGGCCGGCGGTGATGATCTCGACCAGGAAGGTGTTGTTGTCGGTCCCGGTGTAGGCCCCCGAGGAGGTGACCACGCCGGTGTAGTCCGCGGCGTTGCCCGGATCGGCGACGGCGCCTTCGATGACGGTGTTGGCGAAGTCGAGGGTGGTGTCGTTGTTGCCGACCGTGACGCGGCCGTCGTCCCCCTCCTTCTCGGAGGTGAGCACCAGGCGGTAGGGGTTGCTCAGGGTGCCGTCGTTGACGATGTCGGCCTGGACGTCGGCGTCCTTGTCGTTGATTGCGTCAGCGAGTTGACGAAGGGTCGTCGAGTTGGTGACGTCGATCGAGACGGTGTTGCCGTCCCCGACGGTGAATTCGAAGGTGCCGTTCCCATTGGCCACGGCGGTGGCCGTGTCGTCCACGAGGCCCTGCGAGGCCTGGCGGTGGGTGGTGGCGAGCTGGAGCACCTTGAAGGCGTAGCTGCCCTCGGGTGCGTCCTCGTCCGCGGTCACGGTCACGACGCTCGAGTCGCTGGTGGTGGCGCCGATCGCGCCGAAGAGATCGTCGTCGTTCAGGTTCTTGACGGCGTTGCGCAGCGAGGATAGCCGGCCGTCGAGATCGGAGTAGGCGCTTTTCTTCGCCTCGAGGGCCCCAATCTTCTGATTGAGGATGATGATCTGCCGGCTCTCGATGGCGAGGAGCTGGCCGATGATGCCGTCGACATCGAGCCCACTGGCGAGACCGCTGACGGAAATGCCCATTCAGAAACCTCCCAGTCTCAGATGTCGAACGCGCGTATACGTACCCTAGCAACGAGTGTGCCGGGTGGGGAGAGGTAGCGGACGTGCCGGGGTCGGCTGGTACCGAACCCGACACGCCCCACCTCGAATTGTGGGCGCCGACCTAGATCTCCAGGTCGACCAGCGCGCCCTGGTGGTCTCCACTGCCGTCGCCGAGCGACTGCAGCTTGTCCACCAGTTTGAAGAATGACGACGGCGGGATCTGCCGAAGCACCTCCTCGCCGTTGATCCCCTCCTCACGGATCGTGATCTTGATCCGGCCGGAGCTGTCATCCTTGCTGAACGTGACCGATCGGTTGGTGGCTCGCAGGTTGGCCTCCGAAATGGCGTTGGCCTCCTCGATCGCACGATCGAGGCTCTGCGGGGCCTGGACCTGCTCCGCCGGATCGGCCGGCGAACCCGGCTCGACCTTGGGCGGGGCGATGCCCCCTTCCTGAAGATCGGTCTCGGCCGCCGGTGCCGTCGCGTTCGCTGGGCTACCGCCCCGCGAGTTCAACGACTCGCCCACCGAAGGCCGGCGGATCCCTTGTCCCGCGAATGCTTGGTTGACGTTGATGGCCATCTCTAACTCACTCCTCCGCGCGCCGTTGCATCAAGCGTGGGCGCGCTCCTCCTCCGGTGGCTTACGCCAACAGCGACAGCGCCACCTGAGGTTGCTGGTTTGCCTGAGCCAACACCGAGATACCCGCCTGCTGGATGATCTGGTTCCGCGAGAACTGCGCCGTCTCATCGGCGAAGTCCGCGTCCAGGATCCGGCTCCGCGATGCGGAGAGGTTCTCGGAGGTGGCCGTCAGGTTGTTCACCGTCGACTCGAGGCGGTTTTGAACCGCACCGAGCTCGGCTCGGATGGACGACACCTGGTCGAGGGCCACGTCCGCGATGTCGATCGCCAGGTTGGCGCCGGATCGCGAGGTGATGTCGATGGTGCTGACCGCCTTGTCCGAGTTGACACCGAAGATCGCGGTGCCACCGCTGACGCCGAGGCCACCGAGCTTGGTCGCCCCCGCCGCCGCCAACGTGAGCCGCACCTGCTCGTCGGATTGGAGCGTGAGCCCCCCTCCGGTGACGCCGGCCGTGAGGCCGGTGTCCGAGCCGGCGCCGGTCACCCCGACGTCGATGTTGCGACCATCCGCGGCGGTCAAGAGGAGCTGCTGCTGCTTGTCGAGGCTCGCCACGACCCCGGTGTCCCCGGCCACCGCGTTGATCGCGTTGACGAGGGCGCCGTCGGCGTCGTTGTCCTGGATCGTGATGCCGGTGATCGTCTCGTCGTTGATGGTGATGAAGTTCGTCGAGTCGAGGACCGTGGCGGCGATCCCGCCGCCGGTGACCACCGCGTCTTCGACGATGGCGCGGACGTTCGTGAACTCAGAGGAGTCGTTGATCGCCTTCGCCTTCGAGATGGCCGACGCCGACTTCAGCGTCGTCGAGACCGTGTCGTCCGCCGCGACGGTCGTCCGGATGGTGACGGTGTTGATGACCACGTCCCCCGCCGCGAAGTTTCCGGAGACGGCGCTGACGCCGACCGAGGTCGAGCCGGTGACGCGCACCTGTCGGCCGAGGGCCGTCGAGCGGGCGTCCGAGACGTTGACGGTCAGCGTCTCCCGGGCGTTGGCGCCCACGTGGAAGTTCGCGCCCAGGAACGAGCCGTCGAGGATCTTGTTCGAGTTGAAGTTGGTGGTACTGGCGATGCGGTCGAGCTCGCCGATGAGCTGATCCACCTCCTCCTGGAGCGACACGCGGTCGCCTTCGGTGTTGGTGTCGTTTGCGGACTGAACCGCCAGCTCGCGAACGCGCTGCAGGATGTTCGCGGACTCCTGCAGGGCGCCTTCTGCGGTCTGGGCCAGCGAGATACCGTCGTTGGTGTTTCGCACCGCCTGGTTCAAGCCGCGGATCTGCGACGTGAAACGAGACGAGATGGCCAGACCGGCGGCGTCGTCCTTGGCGCTGTTGATGCGCAGACCGGAGGACAACCGCTGGAACGACTTGGCGAGCGACTGCGTCGACTTGCCGAGGTTTCGTTGCGCACTGAGAGACGCAACATTGGTGTTGACTGAGAGAGCCACTTTTCTTCACTCCTTGAAGTCTTGCCGGGGGCAATCCATTGCCCTCCGCGACGTCCCCACCCCTGGCGACGCCGAGCGACGCACCATTCCCTGGCACGCCTCTGCGTTCGTCGTTTGCCGCACCCCTGCGACGCACGACTGTTGTGTTCATTGACCCACTAATCGAACGTCGACCTCACCCACATGATCAGGCGCCGCCTTGCGCCGAGCATCGTGAGACGCTTCTTCTCCTTTCCTCAGGTTCCGATGCCCCGGCCACCCCGGCCATCGATCGGGTCGAAAGGTCTTCGTTCTCATATGCGACATCGTCCGTCTCGGGGTGGGCATGAGTAATTTTTTCAATAAAAGCGCACGAATAACGCAATGCGCTGAATTCACACGCGTTTCACGCCTTCGAAAAGCGAAAAGGGCGGCGCGTCCACGCCGCCCGGAGGTGGGCAATCGAAATGGGTGCAGATCCAGTGGTGCGACAAGAATATACAATAATATCAGATAGATGT
>CAYOBQ010000188.1:0-19591 GCA_964402225.1 uncultured Nannocystaceae bacterium
CGCGGCGCCCGAGCCCCCGCCGACCCCCGTCGCCGCCGCGCCCCGAGCAGAGCCCGACGACCCCTGGGCGGAGCCCGCGCCGGCCCGCCGGGCTGCCCCCGCCGCGAGGCCTCGGGCCAAGACCGTCGAATGGGGCGCACCTGACGATGATCCACCGCCTCGGCGCGAGCGGAGGCCCGAGCCCGAGCCCGAGCCCGAGGTCGAAGTCGCGGCGGCGCCCGACCCGCTGCCCATCGATGACGGGGGCGGCGATGGTCTCGACCTGCTCGACGACCCCGCGGCGGAGGAGCCCGAGCCGGCGGGCGGAGGGCTGGACCTCCTGGAGGAGACGCCGCCCCCCTCGACGGCCCGAGCGCGGCGCGACGAGCCCTCGGGCGCCGACGAGCTCGCCGGCGACGACGGCGCGGTGGTCGATCCGTCGGCGGCGACCGCCAAGGCGAGCATCGGCGGCGCGGGCGGCCCCAGCGTCTCCGGCATGAGCAAGGCCCAGGTCACCGAGCAGGTCGCGGACGTGAAGCGGCGCCTGGCGAGCAGCAAGGTCCTGATGCGCGCTGACGTCGACTTCCTCTCGCAGATCGGGCGCAAGCACCCGAAGTACCGCGAGGCACACCGGCTGCTGGCCGACTACCACTACAAGCAGAAGGACTTCCGGCGGCAGGCGCAGTCCCTCGAGGAGGCGACCAAGCGGGGGCGCTACAAGCACGATCCCCAGGTCCTGCTCTCGCTGGCGCAGGCCTACGGCAAGCAACGCCGCTACGGCAAGGCCCTCGGCGCGATGCGGCGCGTCGAGTCCAAGATGCGCAACATGCCGGCGCGTCGCAAAGGGGCGGCCTACCGCTTCTACGCGGAGATGCTCGAGTTCGAGTTCCTCCGGCAGCACAACGACGATCCCAAGCGGGCCAACCCCAGCCTGCTCGACCGCGCCATCGAGAAGTGGGAGCGCTATCGCACCTTCGAGCGCGGCGCGAACCCGGCTGGTGTTCGCAAGGCCAGCGACCGCATCAAGAAGCTCCAAGAGCTCAAGGGTCAGATGGATCTCGGGGAGTAGCGCGTGTCTCGATGGATCGTCGGCGTCGCCCTGATGGCGGCCGGCTGCACGCCCGCAAAGAAAACGGCGGGGGGTCGCACCGTCGGCGCGCCTCCGCCGAGCATTGACACCAAGGCCGACGAGGCCCAGATCGCCCAGAGCTGGTTGTCGGCGCTCCAAGCCGACGCCGAGCCCTTGGTGAAGCTCGCTGAGTCGAACGCCGGGTGGAAGTCGGTCTTCGGGAACGAGCCCGTGGCGGCCCTCGAGGCCTTCGAGGCGGGCGTGAAGGCCGGTGACGCCGACGCCGGCATCGGCTACGCCCGCGCCGCGCTGGAGCTCGCGGCGGCCCACCGCGCCCTGGGTCGGGTGGTGATCGCGCTCACGCCGACGCTGATGAAGGCGCAGTCGACGCGCCCCGACGCGGCCGCCTCGGCGGCGGGACGCGCGTTCATCCTCGCGCGGCACGCCGAGGCCACGGGTGGGTCCGGCGCCAGGCCCGCGCAGCCCGCCCCGTACCCGGCCACGGAGAGCTACGCGCATCGTCTGGCGATCCGCGCGGCGGTCGTCGAGGGCCGAGTCCGTGAGGCCCGGGCCCGCCTGAAGCGGATCGATCCTCGGCACCCCGACCTCGAGGTCGGGGCGGGGGAGGCGAAGGTCTCCTTCCGCGATCCGCTGACCGCGGACGTGGCGGGCGACGTCTACGCCGCGTTGGCCCTCGACGCCACCAAGGACGCGGCGGGGTGGCCCCAGATTCTGGCCGCCGAGGCCGAGCTCCTGCTGGGCCGCGCGAAGGCCGCCGACCAGCGGCTGACGACGCTCCTGGCGAGCCCGCCCGCCGCCGAGCCGGCGCTGAGCCAGCTCGTCCTCTCCCTCGCGTTGAACGGGGCCGATCTCAACGCCTACGCCCACGCCCTGCACGCGCGCGCCAAGGTCCGCGGCGGAGACGCCGCCGGCGCGAAGGCGCTCGTGGCGAAGCTCGGGGACGAGACCGTCGCTCGCCGCGTCTTCAAAGCGTGGGCGCAGTCCGCCGCGGGTACCGAGATCGACGCCGCCGCGTTCCCTGGCGATCGTGGCGAGCTCAGTCGGGCCGTCCTCGCTGCCTTGGACGCCCAGGCGAAGAAGGCCGGCGCCGACGACGTCGCCCAACTCCAGCTCGTGGACCGCTACGTCGACGCGCTCCAACGCCTCTTCGCCGATGCGCTCGAGGCGGCCGACAAGCGCGCGCTCGCGGTGCGGATGCACGAGGGCGCCGAGGACAAGGCGAAGGCGGCCACCCCGTCGGCGAGAAACGCCCTGTCCTCGCTGGCCAACAGCGCCCACGCCTACGTGACCATCAAGCAGCCGCGGATCGCCTTGAAGTACCTGACCCGCCTTGGCCATCGCCTCCCCGCCGTCGCTGGCCCCGTGGAGATGCTGCGCGACGTGCTCGCTATGCGCGCGATGGGGCAAGGCGGGGGCGCCACCACCGGCCAATAGAGACGTGGCGCTCAAACCCCGTCCACGGCATGATGCGGCGGACCGGTCCGCCACAGCCCGGGAGCCCGAGGAGTCGATACCCGCGATGAACAGCGCCGCTCGAATCCTGCCTTCTCTCGTCGCGCTCGCCTTGGCGTGCCCGGCCGCTTCGCAGACCTTCCGCTACCCGGAGGACACCCGCCCCACCTCGCTGCTCCCGTTCTTCGCCGAGGACATGAGCTCGGTGCGGATGACCGAGTTGGTCTTCGACTCGCTGGTCGTGATCAACAAGCGGGGCGACATCGAGGGGGCGCTGGCGACGTCCTGGACGCGTGACCCCGACGGCGGCGGCATCAGCTTCGTGCTCCGCGAGGGCGTGACCTGGCACGACGGCAAGCCCTTCACCGCCGCCGACGTGGTCTTCACGGTGAAGGCCGCCCAGCACAGAAAGACCAGATTCAACTCCAAGAGCAAGTACCGCTTCATCGCCGAGGCCACCGCCAACGGTCAGTTCGGCGTGCACTTCGCCTTCGATCGTCCCGTCGCCGAGCCCGAGCGCCGTTTCCGCTTCAAGATCCTGCCCAAGCACAAGTTCAAGAGCCCCGCGATCAAGCGCCGCGACCGCTTCAACAAGAAGCCGATCGGCACCGGCCCCTACAAGGTCAAGAAGTACAGCCTGCGCTCGGTCACGCTGACGGCGAACCCCGACTACTGGGCGCCGGCGAAGGTCGCGGGCGTCTTGATGCAGCACACGCCCGACAAGTCGGCGCAGGTCAACCTGTTGCAGTACTCCGGCGGCAAGGCGGGGGTGCAGACCGTCATCTTCCTGCCGCCCAAGAACCTCCCCCTCTTCGAGAACTCCGACTCCGTGTCCCTCGAGCCCTACCACACGGTCTCGTGGTGGTACCTGGCCTACAACTCCAAGAACAGGGCGCTGCGCGATCCCGTCGTCCGTGAGGCCATCGCGCTGGCGATCGACCGCGAGGAGCTGCTCCAGGCCCACCTCGGCCGGGGGGACATCCTCAGCGGCCCCTTCACCGAGTCCAGCCCCTTCTACAACTTCGAGGTCGAGCCCCGGGAGCAGGACCTCGAGAGCGCCAAGCAGATGCTCGACGACGCCGGGTACAAGCTCAAGGGCAAGTACCGCAAGAAGGGGCGCGCCAAGCTGGACTTCAAGTTCGTGCTCGACAAGGAGCTCGCCAGCAATCAGGCGCTCTTCCTGGGCATCCAGGCCCAGCTCAGCAAGGTGGGCATCGTCGTCCGCCCGCAGTACGTCGACCACGCCCGCTACCGGGAGCAGGTCTTCACCAAACGCAAGTTCGACATGACGCTCAACGTCTGGTCCTTCGAGGAGGTCGAGGACGTCTATCCGCTCTTCCACAGCAAGGGCGTGATGAACTTCATCAACTACGACAACCCCGAGGTCGACACGCTCCTCGACACCGCCAAGGCGACGAAGGACTACAAGAAGTACAAGGAGTACATGAAGCAGCTCCACGCGGTCCTCTACAAGGACCTGCCCTACTACTTCCTGTGGTCCCTCGACGTGTATTCGGGCATCTCCAAGCGGGTCAAGGGCGTCTTCATCGCGCCGTACCACTACTTCACCTTCTTCAGGGAGTGGGACCTCTCGCAGTGAGCGGCCACGTTCTGCTGCTGCTGCTCGCGATCGGGCGGCGGGCGGTGGCCGGTCTGCTCCTGCTCATCGGCGCCAGCTTCGTCATTTACCTGACCGTTCGCACCGCCCCGGGCAACGCCGTCGACGCGATCAGCTCGATGGCGACGACCGAGGCCCAGCGTGCCGAGTTGATGGCCGAGTTCGGCCTCGACCGGGGCCCGATCACCGGCTTCGTGGCGTGGCTCGCGGAGGCCTTTCGGGGCAACTTCGGTGTCTCCCTGTCGACGCAGGCGGGGCAGGACGTGATGGCCCTCGCCTGGCCCGCCTTCGAGCGCACCCTCGCGCTGTGCGGCGCGGCTCTCGCGGCGAGCGTCGCGTTGGCCCTCGGTGGCGCCATCCTGCTCGGCGATCCGCGCCCGGGGCAGCAGTTCATCACCGGACCGCTCTACGTCCTGACCGTCGCCCCCGCCTTCGTGGTGGCCGTCGTCTTCGCCCAGGGCGTCAACTTCCTCACCGACAAATACATCGTCCAGGGCGGCTACGAACCCCCGATATGGCACCCGCTGATGGGCTTCGTCTCCGCGAGCGAGTCGCTGATGCCCTTCGTCTTCGCGGGGGTCGTGCTGGTGGCGAGCGACGGCATCTTCATCGACTTGCTCAACGCGCTGCGGGCCGAGCTCCACGCGCTGCGGCACGCGCAATTCATCGCCGCCGTGCGCTCCAAGGGCGCCTCCATCCTGGTCCACATCGCGCGGAACATGGTGGTCCCGGTCGTCAGCGCCTTTGCCTCGCGGCTCCCGATGGTGGTCGGCGCGGTGGTGATCGTGGAGTACGTCTTCACCATCGAGGGCGCCGGCTACGTGCTCCTCGAGGCCTCCAAGGCCCGTGACTTCCCCGTCGTCGTCGGGGTGAGCGTCCTGTTCACGGCGGTCATCATCGCCGTCAACATCTGCGCCGACATCCTTCGCGCGATGGTCGATCCCCGTGAGGTCGCGCGTGGCGGATAGCCCCCATCGCCTGGCGCTGTTCACCAGCGGGGCCGTCGTCGGCCTGGTGCTCCTGCTCTGCCTCGTCGCCCTGGTGGTCCCCTACGACCCCGCCAGCGCCGTAGACCTCAGCGTCCGCGACCAGGGCCCGTCGGCGGCCCACATCTTCGGCACCGACAGCCAAGGTCGCGACGTCGCCATCCGGGTCCTCGAGGCGACGGAGGCCTTCTTCCTCCCCGGCCTGCTCGCCGCGTTGCTGGCCGTCATCGCCGGCGCCCTCGCCGGGGCGATAACGGGCTACCTCGTGGGCCCAGTGCGCGAGGCCGTGCTCTGGCTGCTCCAACTCACCGACACCCTGCCGCGGCTGGTCTTCATCATCCTCGTGTGCACCATCCTGGAGCCCACGATGGGCCTCATCGCCCTGGTCACGGGCGTGCTCTTCATCCCGTCAGTGGCCACCGTGATTCGTCGGAAGGTGGAGGCGCTGGGCTCGGAGGACTACATCCTGGCCCACATCGCCCACGGGTTCCCGCCCTGGCGCATCCTGCTCTACCACATCGTCTGGCTCCAATGCCGGTCCATGCTCGTGCGCCAGGCGACCTTCGTCTTCAGCTACGTGCTCTTCGTGGAGACGGCGCTGTCCTACCTCGGCGACTACGGTGTCCCGGAGCCGGATCCATCCTGGGGCAACATGGTGGCGCAGGCGAAGTCCCTCGGGGCGCAGCATCTCTCTCCGTGGCTGTTCCCGGCCATCGCGATCATCATCACGATCTCTGCGACCCTCGCCTTCGGCAACCTGGTCGCCCGCGGCGACGAGGAGGCGGCCCGTTGACGACGCCGCTCCTCGAGATCCGTGACCTGGTCATCGAGTTCGACACCCGGGATGGGCGCCGACGCGTGGTCGACGGCGTCAGCCTCACGCTGGACGAGGGGGAGGTCCTCGGGATCCTCGGTGAGTCCGGCAGCGGCAAGACGATGACGACCCAGGCCGTCCTCGGCCTCGTCGACGGCCGCCCGGGGGTGATGGGGGGCCACATCCTCCTCCACGATGGGGACCAGATCCACGACCTGACGGGAGGGCTCGGTGACTTCATCCGCCCGGCCCGAAGGGAAGGCGATCCCCCCCGCAAGGACGTCCGCCGCTGGCGCCGCCGGGTTCACCAGCAGATGCGGGGCCTTTGGGGTCGCACGATGACCGCCGTCTTCCAGCACCCGCGCGCGAGCCTCGATCCGTTGATGACCGTCGGCGCCCAGGTCTGCGAGTCGGCGCGCCTCGCCGATCCCGCCCTCGACCGGGCCGCCGCCCGTGACCGGGCGATCGCCTGGCTCGAGCGGGTGCAGATGAACGATCCGCTGCGCGTCTACGGCAGCTACGCCCACGAGCTCTCCGGCGGCATGTGCCAGCGCGCGATGGTGGCGGTGGCCCTCGCCCGCAAGCCGCGGCTCCTCATCGCAGACGAGCCCACCACCGGCCTCGACACCACCGTGCGCGCGGAGATCGTCGAGCTCTTCCGCGACCTGCTCGCCAAGCACACCCGCTCGATGCTCTACATCTCCCACGACATCCGCGAGGTGCTCTACCTCGCCGATCGGGTCATCGTGATGCGCCACGGCCGCATCGTGGAGACCGCCACCGCCGCGGACCTCCGCCATGGCATCGGCGCGCGCCACGAGTACACCGCGATGCTGCTCGCCGCCGCCGATCTCCACCCGGGGGCCGCCGCGTGACCGAGCCGCTGCTCATCGCCACGGGCCTGCACAAGCGCTTTCGCGCGAAGGGCTTTCTGCGCCGGTCGACGGAGACCTGTGCCCTCGACGACGTCTCCATCGAGATCCACACCGGCGAGGTGGTCGCCCTCATCGGTGAGTCGGGCAGCGGGAAGACGACCCTCGGCAAGGCGCTGCTGCGCCTGATGCCCCTCGACGCCGGCAGCGTGCGCTTCGCGGGCCGCGACGTCTTTGCGCTGTCGCGCTCCGAGCTGCGCGCCGCGCGTCACGACTTTCAGATGGTCTTCCAGAACCAGTCGGCGAACCTGCACCCGAAGATGACGGTGCGCCAGATGATGGACGAGTCGCTGCGGCTGCACCGCCCGGACCTCGACGCCGACGGGCGCGGGCGCAGGACCCACGAGCTCCTCGATCGCGTCAGCCTGGTGGCCCGCGCCGACCAGCGCCCCGCCAGCCTCTCGGGGGGCGAGAAGCGCCGCGTGGGCCTGGCGCGCATCCTGGCGACCCGGCCGAAGCTGGTGGTGGCCGACGAGCCCACCTCCGGGCTCGACGCGGCGATCAAGCTCCAGACCATCGAGCTGCTCAAGTCGCTGAAGGAAGAGTCGCTCACGTATTTGCTCATCAGCCACGACCTCTCGCTGGTTCGCCGCATCGCGGATCGGGTGCTGGTCATGCTGAAGGGGCGCGTCATCGAAGAGGTCCCGGCGAGCATGCTGGGGACCGAGGCCGACCATCATCCCTACACAGGGCGCTTGATGCGCGCGGCCGACCTGCTGGAAGATCATGGTCAACCTGCTCGCGAGCGTCGCAGCCTCCCGCGGGGCATCGATCTCGCGGCGCTCGAGCGACAGGCGAATGAAGTGCACCGAGGTTGCGTCCACGCCAGCGATTGCCCCCTTGCCACCGACCTGGGCATTCTCCGTCGGTGCACCGCGGAGCGTCCGGGACCAGTCGAGATCGGAGCGGGGCATTGGATAGCGTGTTTCGCGGCCGAGGAGAGAGCGAGGAAATGAGTCATCGAGTGTTGTTCGCCCTGGCCGTCCCCCTGCTCTTCGGTCTGCTGCATCTCCGCCCCGCCGAGGTGTGGGCGCAGGAGAATCAACGCTCGATGGAGGAGCTGCGCGACCAGGGCGTCGCGTACTACAAGCGCAAGCGCTACGCCCCCGCCAAGCGCGTCCTCGATCAGGCGTTCGCGGCCAAGGGGGGCGAAGCCGACTTCAAGACCGTCTTCTACCGGGGGCAGACGGCCTACAAGCTGCTGCTGCTCGAGGACGCCTTCGCGATGGCCAAGCTGGCGGGCAAACTCGCCCAGAAGAAGCGCCAGAAACGGCGCGCTTTGGAGCTGCTCGACGAGATGTCCCAGCTCTACGGGGGGGTGACCTTCGAGCCCGCGGAGGGGGAGACCAACAAGCGAGGGCGCATCTTCTTCGAGGCCAAGACGGGGATCATCAACAAGGAGAAGCGACAACGCTTCCAGTCGATCCGCAAGCGCTTCCGCACCACCAACATCGACCTCCCGATCACGGTCTATCTGCCCTATGGCGCCTACAAGGCCAACGAAGTGCCCTTCACCCTCGCCCAGGGGGAGGACCCGCCGAAGGTGAAGATCATCCTCCAGGTGGTGATTGAGGAGGGCACAGACGACGGCCTCTTGTGGGTCTACGTCGGCGGCGGGGCGGCGGTCGCCGCGGGCCTCGCGGTGGGCGCCTTCTTCCTCTTCCGGGAGCCGGAGGCCGTCGAGACGCCAGACATGGTCCCCATCTTCCAAACGAGCTCGGAGGCCGCCCAATGAAGACGCGCGCGCTCTTGGTGCTGCTCCTCCTCGCCCCCGTCGGTGCCTCTGCCGAGGTCAGCACGCCGCGGATGCTCGCGGATCGACCATCGGCCCATTGCCAGGCGCCACGCTGGTCGCCCGACGGGAAGCAGCTCGCCTACGACGTCTACAACCCGAAGAAGGACACCCGTGAGGTCTGGATCGTCCCGATCAACGGGAGCGGCTCGCCGAAGACGGGGGCGATGAAGGAGATCTCGGCGGGCGTCGGGCGTGCGTCGGCGCTGCTGCGTGGGAAGAAGCCGCCGGTCGTCGAGCTCGCCTGGGCGCCGGACATGAACATGCTGTCGAACCCCTTCGTCTTCAGCTCGCTGAGTCCGAAGAAGAACTTCGACCTCTTCATCGATGGGAGCTGGCTGACGACCAACCCCGGCAACGACGGCCAGCCGGCCTGGGCCTCCTTCGGCGAGAAGCGCTTCATCGCCTACGCCTCCCAGCGCCGCGCCGGTGGCGACATCTACGTCATCGACATCATGGGCGACCAGAAGCCCAAGCGGGTCACGATGTGGCAAAACGGCACCGAGTACGGCCCGCGCTGGGCCCCGGGGAAGCCCTACCTGATGTTCACCCGGTCGATGCCCGGCAATCGCGGGCAGGACATCGGTCTGGTGCTCGACGTCACGCGGCCCAAGGACACGATGAAGATGGTGACGGAGTGGCGCGGCGACGAGGTCCAGCCCGCGTGGGCTCCCGACGCGCGCCGAGTGGCGTTCTACTCGAACAAGGGCAACGCCAACGACAAGATCTTCGACCTCTGGGTGGTGGGGGTCGATGGGAAGAACCCCAAGAAGCTGGCGCGGGACGTCGTCGTCGACGACCACCAGGGGCCAGCCTGGACGCCGGACGGCACCTCGATCCTCTTCGTGAAGCGCGACTTCAAGGCCGACAACCCGGTTCGTTGGGTGCGCGCCGACGGGTCGGGCGGGGGCGCCCTCGACACCGGGACGCAGCTCAACTCCGACCTCGCGCTGCATCTGCGCGCGGGACAGCTCGCCTTGGCGTTCAAGGCGTTGGGTCAGAAGGGGTCCACCGACAAGACCTGGGAGCGGCTCTATCTCGTGACGTTCTCGATGTCCGACCTCCAGCCGGCCAAGGAGTAGATGCTCCGCGTCCTCCTCTCGTTGGGTCTGCTGGCCCCGGCCGCGGCGGCCGCTGATGGCCCGGGTCGTGTCGTGGTGCTGGTCTTCGACCGCGGCGCCGACGCGAACACCGCGGTGCGCATCGAGCGTGACCTGCGCAACATGTACGACAGCGCCGCGCCCAAGGCGCCGAAGGTGCTCGAGATCGAGCCGCGCTTCGACGTAGGCAACCTGACGAAGGGGAACCTCGCCAAGGCGGAGCGCCACTTCAACAACGCCCAGCGGGCCCTCGAGAAGGGCGACCACGAGGAGGCCCACGGACAGCTCTTCCGCGCGGAGCGCTTCTACAAGAAGGCGATGCCCTACTCGGCGAACTCGCCGCTCTTGCGGGGGATCTTCTTCTACTACTACCTCGCGGACCTCCAGAGCGGCGCTGCGGGCAAGGCTCGCGACCGCTACTGCGCCTACGTCGCGCTGACCCGAAACCTCGCCGGGAGCGCGGGGCCCATCGAGCAGTTCGAGCCCCTCGCCGACAAGTGCGGTGAGACCACCGTCGCCGGGACCGCCGAGCTGAAGGTGCGGGCCAACGTCGATGGGGCCCACGTCTACGTGGACGAGCGTCGCGTCGGCGTGATCGGGCGCGAGCTGCCGTACGTGAACCCGTTCATCTCGGCGGGGCCGCACATCGTCGAGGTGCGCAAGGCGGGCTATGTTCGGTGGGGCACGCTGCTCAACCTGAGCAACGGCGCCAGCGAGTCGGTTCGGGCCAAGCTGAAGAAGGCGCGGAACCGCAAAGAGGACTACGACCCGCTGGCGACCCTGATCTTCCGGGGCGACGACGCCTTCAGCGAGGACTACATCGCCGATCTCATGTTCACGATGGCCGAGCAGTTCCGAGTGACGGATCTGGTGTCCGGCTACCTGGAGCGCGGCCGCGACGGTCGTCTCGCGCTCGCGCTGTTCTGCCACGGTGAGGAAGGGGTGGAGCGCTATGAGTACGCGTTTGCCCCGGAGGTTGATGCTCACCGGGGCGCTCTGAAAGAATTCTGGAAGGCTCGCTTTGGCGAGGCGCTCGATCCGGCGGACGCGCTGCCGGCTTTCGATCGCTGGGCCCCGACGCTGTTCAAGGTGGAATGATGCTCTCGAATGCCAGGCTTCTCGCCGCGGCCCTGTTGCTGATTCTGTCCGGTTGCCGTGACGCGGAGGAGAAGATCATCACCACCGAGGTGCTGGTCGACTTGCTGCCGTGCCTCGGTGACGACTCGGGCGCGGTGGAGGCCAACACGTGTCGTCAGCGCCTCACCGACCGCAGCGGGACGGGGGAGATCAACGCGTGCTTCTTGCTCGAGGAGATCGGCGGAGAGACGCACTACCTGGGGCTGAAGTGGGACGGGACGAACCTGACCCGCGTCTCCGGGGGCTCGATCGCGGTGCCCGCCGGCCGGGACATGCACGCCGAGCTGTACTTCCTGTCCGATGGCGCCGGAGTGAACACCTGCTCGACGGACGGCATCTCTTTTGGGAGTGAGTGCAACGCCGGGATCTTCTGCGTCGCCAAGTTCGTGCAGGAGAAGGTGACGGTCGCCGCCGGGGAGGGCGACAGCGATCGCAGCACCACCGTCTTCGATTTCCCGCGCGCCGACGGGGCGTGTTTCGCGATGTGGAACGCCGAGATGGGCGTGGCGGGCGAATCGGACGGTGAGCTCTGCGACGGCATCGACAACGACTGCGACGGGGTGGCGGACGAGGCCTTCGCGAATCTCCGGGAGGCGTGCGCCGCGGGGGCCGGCGTGTGCGCCAACGTCGGCGAGTTCGTGTGCGCCGCCGACGGCGCCGGCACGAGGTGCGACGCGGTCGCGGGCGATCCACCGGAGCAGGAGGAGGCGGGGGCGGCCTGCGAGGCTCTGTGTGATGGGCTCGACAACGACTGCGACGGCGAGACGGACGAGGGCATCGACGGCTGCTGCGGCCCCGGCGAGACCCTCGGCTGCGGGCTCGCGGTGGGTATCTGCAACACGGGGCAGCAGGCGTGCGACATCCCGGAGGGGGCGGCCAAGGGCTGCTTCGGCGCTTGTCTCGACGAGAACCAGCAGCCCGTGAGGGTGCCCAACGAGGCCGAAGAGGTCTGTGACGAGCTCGACAACGATTGCGACGGCGAGACGGACGAGGGCATGCGCTTCGAGGGGCCCGCGGGTCCGTTGGTCGGGGAGCCGTGTCAGGTCGGCCGGGGGCAGTGCGAGCGGATGGGGACGGTCTACTGCGACGAGCAGGACCCCACGCCCGCGGGGCAGTGCGACGCCGACGTCGTGGCGCCTGGCCCGGCGGACACCTGCGACGGGACGGACGATGACTGTGATGGGGAGATCGACGAGGAGTACAGGGGCGATCCCGCCGACGGCGTCCCTCACCTGGGGGAAGCGTGTGAAGTGGGGGACGGCGCGTGCCGGAACACGGGGAACTACATCTGCGACGCGCAGACGCAGACGGCGGTGGTCTGCGACGCCGTCGCCGGTGAGCCGGGGGCCGCGGAGGTGTGCGACGACTTCGACAACGACTGTGACGGGCGGGTGGACGAGACCTTCCGCAATCGTGCCGAGGACCCCAACCTGGGGGAGGTGTGCGAAGTCGGGCTCGGGATCTGCAGGCCCCCGGACGCGGGGGCGTACGTGTGCGATCCCGACGACGACTCGGAGGTCATTTGCAGCGCCGTGCCTCTCGTCGGCCACGCCGAGGAGTGCAACCAACTCGACGACGATTGCGACGGCGACACCGACGAGGGTTTCAACCTCCAGGTCGACGAGGACAACTGTGGGCGGTGTGGCCAGGCCTGTGAGCTGCCCAACGCCATCTCCCAGTGCGCCGGTGGCCAGTGTCGCGAGGCGGGCTGCATCGGGGACTTCGAGAACCTCGACGGGGTCGACGAGAACGGCTGCGAGTGCAACGCCAACTCGGCTGACGAGCCCGGCCTCGAGCTCGACGCGCAGCGCGGGTACGTCTACGTCGACAGCAACTGCGACCACGTCGACGGGCACGCGGGGCGTTCCATCTTTGTCTCGACCGCCGAGGGCGCCGACGCCGGCTCCACCGGAGAGAAGGACGCGCCCTTCAAGACGCTGTTCCACGCGCTTCAGCAAGCCGACGATCAGGGGGTCGAGGACGTGATCGTCGACCAGGGCGTCTACGACGTACTCGAGGGCGTGGACGATCCGGCCGTGCGCAACGCGATCGTTCGAGACGGGCTGCGTATTCCGCCGGGGGTCAGCGTGCACGGAGGTTACGCCTACGACCCCGACCACCCCGAGCACCGTTGGGGTCGAGGGACGCTGACGCGGCTCCCCAACGGCACCTACCTTCACGAGACGCGCATCACCGGAAGCCCGGTCGTGTTGAACTACGTTGAGCACGAGGACCCGGTGACGTTGGACAACGTGCGGATCGAGGCCGCGGACGACGAGTCGGACAACACCGCATCGATCGGGATCTCCGTCGCTGACAGCGACGCGAATCTGACCCTGATCAACGTAGTCGTCCAGGCGGGGACGGGCGGGGCCGGGCGTACGGCGACCCCCGGGGAGGACGCCCCCTTGAACACACCCGCGGGTGCTTCCGGCAAGGCCGGCACCGCGGCGGACCAACCGGCCCGTGGCGGTGTGCCGGTGGTCAATGGCCGGTGCCCCGGCGCGACGGCTGGGGGCGGGGGCGGAGACGGCGCGAGGCGGCCGGCTGGGGCGAACCAAGCGCAGGATGGAGAGCGCGGGGGGAACGACGATGCCCCCGGTGGTGAGGGGGGCGAAGCCGGGGCGAATGGTGACGGCAACGAGGACGGTGAGGACGGCGAGGGCGGCGATTCGGGCGCGGACGGCGCCCACGGCGCGAATGGTGGGGCGGGGTCGGCCCGCGGTCGGATCAGCGCGGACGGCAAGTGGCTTCCCCGCGCTGCGCTGCCGAGCCGAGAGGGGGAATCTGGACGCGGGGGCGGGGGCGGCGGAGGCGGCGGATCGACATCCGATGCGGTGGGCCACGGGGGTGGCGGTGGCGGTGGCGGCGCGGGTGGTTGCCCCGGTGGGAGCGTGCGCGACGCCTTTGGCGGCGGCGGCTCCTTCGGGTTGATGGTGTTCAACGCCACCGTGATCTTGATCCACACGGAGATCGGCGGGGAGACCGTCGCTCGGGTCGAGCTGCGGGCCGGCACCGGAGGTGCTGGAGCCGTGGGCGGTCGTGGCGGGGTGGGCGCGAGCGGCGGCCTGGGCGGCAACGGCGGGAGCCGCGGCAACTGCAATAGCTGTGGGAACGGCGGGCTGGGCGGGCAAGGCGGGGCCGGCGGCTGTGGCGGCCACACCGGCGGTGGCGCAGGGGGGCCGAGCTTCTCGGTCTTCCGCGTCTCGAGCGGCGCCCAGGCGGCGACGCTGGCGGACTCCACGATCGTCTTCCGCGGCCTCGATGGCGTGCTGATCGGTCAGACACCCGAGGGCGCGCTCGGCGATGGTGAGGCCGGCGAGCCCGGTCTCGGGGGCTCGCGCGAGGGTTGTGGCCCCGACGGGGAACGTGGCCGTGATGGCTTCGCGGGGCGAGTTGGCTGCTGCATCGGCGGCGCTGGCGCCAACTGTTCCGGCCCCCTCGACGACTGCCAGGGGCTCTGATCGATGGGGCGCGTCGTCTCGATACTCGCGCTCCTCTGTGCCCCCGCGTGGGCGCAGGCGCCCGAGGTCGAGCCCGACGCCACGCAGGTTCGCGAGGCGGCGTCCCTCGACGAGGGCACGCTCGATCGCGCCGAGGCGCTCTTCTTCGAGGGCCTCGCTCACTATCACGGTGGGCGCTTCGAGAACGCGGCCCTCCGCTTCCAGGAGGCCTACGTCCTCACCGGGCACCGCGACATGCTCTTCAACGTGGCCAGGAGCCGTGAGCGGCTCGGCGACGGGAAGGGAGCGGTGCGATGGTATCGCTCGTACTTGAACACCAGGCCCACCGACGAGACGGCGGTGATCCACCGCGTTCGCCAGCTCGGGGGAGATCCCACCCCCGCCGAGGCGCCGGTGAAGCCCATCGGACCTCGAGCCCCCACGGGGCCCAGGCTGGTCGAGGTCGGCGCCGGACCGTGGCCTTGGGTCGCGGCGGCGGCAGGTGTCGCGGCGACGGCGACGGGGGTGGCCTTGGGCGTGGCGGCCCTCGCGGACGCAGAGGCGGCCCGCGCGGCCTCCGACCGATCCGACGCCCAGCGGCTCAAGACGTCCGCCACCGATGGAGCCCTCGTGGCCGATGTGCTCTATGGCGTCGGCGCCGCTGGGATAGGCGTCGCCGTCTGGCTGTTCTTGCGCGCCGATTCGAAGGCCGCCGCCCAGGGGCGCATGGAGCTCAGCGCCGGTCCCGACGGAGCCTCCCTCGGCTGGTCGACGGCGTTTTAGGGCGAAGGAAGTGGACGAGTTCCCAGAAGAGCCAACCCGCCCCGACGTCGACCTACCGGGGCCCCAGCTCCTCGCCTCCCGGATGCGCTTCGAGGATCCGGAGAAGTTCCTCCAGTTCTACGAGAAGCAGCTCTCGAAGAACCTCGTCGGCCTGAGGCATCCAGAGGCGATCGCGTCGGGCACCTCGATGCTGGTGATCGTGAGCCCACCGGGGGCTCCCGACCAGCTCCGCCTCCACGGGACGGCGACCCGGGTGACGCCGCGCCCGGACGGGACGGCCCGGCTCCGCGTGGAGGTGACGCTCCAGCCCCGGGACGTGGACTGGCTCGACGCCTACCTCGGCGGGCTGCGCGCGGCCCTCGCCTTTCGTGACCGCGAGCCGGCGGCCCCGCGACCGGCGCCACCGCCCACGGCGACGCGCGACGAGATCCTCGATCGCGCGAATCGCATCGACACGCTGACGTACTACCAGCTCCTCGGGGTCGACAACGACATCGCCCTCGACGTGCTCCAGACCCACTTCCACGGGCTGACGAGGCGCTTTCACCCGGACCTCTTCCATGCCCACGAGGACGCCCAGGTCGCGGGCGCCGTCAACGCCGTGTATCGGCGCATGAACGAGGCCTACGCGGTGCTCAAGAGCTCGCATCGGCGCAAGGCCTACGACGAGGGCCTGGCCGGTCCGCCGCACACCTGGGTCCTTCGGCTCAGCGAGGATGATCACGAGCAGGCCCGCAGGCGCGAGCGGGTCCGCCGGGGAAGCACGCGGGTAGGCGACTTCTATTGGACCACCGCTCGCGAGGTGCTCAAGGAGGTGCGCGGCGATGACCGCAACATCCGCCCGGCGCTCCGCGAGTCGGCCCGCTTGCTTCGCGTCGCCATCGCCTTCGAACCGGATAACGAGCACTTCCGCCACGCCCTCGAGCACGTGACCGACCGCCTCGCGCAGCCGCTGGATTGACCCCAACCATGATGCGGGCGCGTCGTGACGGCCACCGCTCGGCGGCGCCACGGGGGGCGCTGGGCCGGAGCCTCGCGGCGTGGCTCGCGGCGTTTGTCTTGCGGGGCTGGATCCGCAGCCTCCGATACCGTCGTTTGGGCCCCGCCATCGACCGACCCGGCCTGGTCGCCTTCTGGCACGGCGATCAGCTCCCGCTCCTCGGCGCCCGTCCGGCGGGCCGGCTGGTCGCCCCCGTCAGCACCAGCCCCGACGGGCGGCTTCAGGAGGTCGTCCTGAGACGCATCGGCATCGACGGCGTGCGGGGATCGCGGGGGCACGGCGGGGCCGCGGCCCTCCGCGGCTTGGTGCGCGCGTTGCGAAAGGGCGCGGTGGCGCTCATGGCGGTGGATGGGCCCAGCGGCCCCCGAGGGCAGGTGAAGCCGGGCGTCGTCTACCTCGCGCAGCGCACCGGGTTGCCGGTGTGGCCCGTCGCCGTCGCCGTCAAGCGTGGGCGGCGTCTGCGGCGGGCGTGGGACCGTTACCTGCTCCCACGCCCCTTCACGCGGACCGTGGTCCTGGTCGGCGATCCCTTCCACGTGGAGGCCGGCGCAGCGCGGGGAGCGGAGTGCGCCGCCCTCGAGGCGCGCCTCCGCGCCTTGGCCCTCGAGGCGGAGGAGGCGCTGTGAGGCAGGTCGAGTCCATCATGGTCCTGCGCCTCGGCGCCCTCGGCGACGTGGTGCTCTGTGAGCCCGCCGTGGCGGCGCTCGCGGCCCGATATCCAGCGGCGCGAATCGACCTCGTCACCCGGGCGCGCTATGCCGAGCTGTACCGAGCTCATCCGGCCGTGCACGCCGTATGCACGCTCGAGACCGCCCCTCCGAGGCCGGATCTTGCCGTCGACCTGCACAACCGCTTCGACACGCGCCGGCTGGCGCTGCGGGCCCGCCGCCGGGTCCATTGGCGGAAACGGAGGGGCGTCGATCTCGTGTACGCCGCGTTGGGGCGTCCGCTGCACCGGGACTACCGCGGGGGTCCGCACCAGGTCGAGCGGATCTCGGCGGCCCTTGGGATGACTACCCGGCGGGCGCCGCGGATCCACCTCACGCAAGCCTGGCGACAGGCCGCGGCGCCGCTGGCGCCCGCGGGTTGCGTCGTGATCCTGCCGGCGGCCTCCAGGGCCGTGAAGCGCTGGCCCCTCGACCGGTTCCGCGCCTGCGCCGCCGCCCTCGCCGCCGAGGGGCTCCCCGTGCGGGTGGCGGGCGGTCCGGGGGAGGAGGGGAGCCTTCGAGCCGTCGCCGGGGACCACGGGGTCGTCGTCGGCGTCCAGACCAGCCTCGGCGTCCTGGGCGCCGTGTTCGAGCGCGCCGCTGTCGTGGTGGGCAACGACACGGGGCTCTTGCATCTCGCCGCGGCGGTCGGCACGCGCGTCGTCGGCGTCTTCGGGCCGACGCCCCCGGGGCGTTGGGGGCCCCCCCCGGACCGGGGCGAAGTGGTGACACTCGACCCCGCGTGTGGACCATGCAGTGACCACGGCGCTCGTCCCTGTCGCGCGCGTCGACGGACGTGCCTGGATGACCTACAGGTGGAGCGGGTGCTCGCCGCGGTGTCGTCCTGCCGTGACAAATCTGCGCGCGCCCCGCAAGAGTTGCACACCGGCGTGGCGCTGGAAACGGCGCCAGGACTCTGACATTTCTGTCAGCGAGGCGCAGATTGTCGCGGCTTGTCGGTGTGGGGTCGCGAGGGGTTCGCGGCGGTGCGAGGGTCGCAGAATATAGCAGAAACAGGTCTGACTGTGCGACTCAAGTCGTCGTGCTGCATCTCCGTTTAGTGTGGTGCGCGTGTTGCAAGCGACATCTGCGCCCGGTGCGCGGAGGACCTCGGTGATGGCGGAAGAGAAACTGAGCCAGTCAGACGCGCGCGAGCTCATCAAGGGGACCTCGCGCGTCACGCTCGAGTCCGAGCGAACGCGCCCCCCGGAGGGTGATCCCCCGCGGCGTGGACGCAAGAAGAAGAAGAAGAAGGCGGGCAAGGCCAGCGAGAACACCGCCGAGCTCGACAGCGTCCGCATGTACCTCTCGAAGATCGGCTGCGTCGACCTGCTCAGTCGCGATCAGGAGGTCGACATCGCCAAGCGGATCGAAGCCGCGCGGGTGGGGGTCCTCGACGGCATCCTCTCGACGACCGCCGGGGTCAACGCCTTCATCGAGATCCCGCGGCTCGTCAGCGGCGGCAAGAAGACGCTGCGCCAGTTGCTCGATGGTTCGTCGAACCAGGAGCCCGACGCCGAGACCGGGCTGACGGGGCTGGAGCGCGTCGAGTACATCGCCAAAGAGCTCAAGAGCGTCGCCCGGGCTCGCCTGCGGTCCAAGCGACGAGTCAGCAAGACCACGCGGCGGAAGAACCGCGACTACGACGATGAGCTCCGCGACCTCGTCATCCGCATGAACGCCTCCTGGGACGTCGTCCAGGGCATCTGCGACGACCTGAAGACCTACCGCGACACGCTCCGCGATGGGCGCGCGCGGATCGTCGAGATGGAGGTCATGGCGGGGGTGTCGGCCGCCGAGCTCATCGATGGATGCGAGCCCACCGCCGGCAGCGGGCTCGGCGCCGACGATTGGGAGGAGCTGCGGCGCAGCGCCGAGAAGGTCCATCACGACGTGGAGAAGCTGGAAGGCAAGGTCGGGCAGAGCACCGACGAGCTTCACCAGACGGTGCTCGGCATCCAGCGCGAGGCGCGGGCGCTCGAACGGGCCAAGAGCGAGATGATCCTCGCCAACCTGCGCCTCGTCGTCAGCATCGCCAAGCGCTACCTCAACCACGGGCTGCACTTCCTCGACCTCATCCAGGAGGGGAACATCGGCCTGATGCGGGCGGTCGACAAGTTCGAGTACCGTCGAGGGCACAAGTTCAGCACCTACGCCACGTGGTGGATTCGTCAGGCGATCACCCGGGCCATCGCCGACCAGGCGCGCACCATCCGAATCCCCGTTCATCTCATCGAGACCATCAACAAGATCAGCCGAGTCGCGCGCACGATGGAGCAGGAGCTCGAGCGCCCCGCGTTGCCCGAGGAGATCGCGGTGCGGCTCGAGATGCAGCCCGACCAGATTCGGCGGGCGCTGAAGATCTCCCGCTCGCCGGTCTCCCTCGAGACCCCCGTGGGCGACGACGACTCCCACCTCGGCGACTTCATCGAGGACACCCGGCTGGTCTCCCCCGGCGACGCCACCACCCAACTCCTGATGAGCGAGGAGACGAGCCGAGTGCTCGACACCCTCACCCCGCGCGAGGCCCGCGTGCTCCGCCTCCGCTTCGGCATCGGCGTGCGCAACGACCACACCCTCGAGGAGGTCGGTCGGGTCTTCGACCTCACCCGTGAGCGCATCCGCCAGATCGAGGCCCAGGCGATCCGGAAGCTGCGCCAAGCCCACCGCAGCCAGGCGTTGCGGACCTTCTTCGAGGCCGATCGCTAGGACGCTGCGGCAGAGTCGCGACGCGGCGCGCTGCACGCGCCCGCCAACC
>CAYOBQ010000189.1:0-19524 GCA_964402225.1 uncultured Nannocystaceae bacterium
CGGCCGGCGGGCACGCACATCACTTGGTCGCTTTGTCTGCCGCACCGTCCTAGAACGGTGCGGCAGAGCGCGCGACGCGGCGCGCTGCACGCGCCCGCCAACCGATTTCGGCGTTGCGAAGCCTTCCGATATCTTCCGATATCGCTACAACTTCGCGCCTTGAACTCGGCCGGCGGGCGCGAGCATCGCTTGGTCGCTCTGTCTACCGCAGTTGTAGCGGCCTTCGGACAGCGGCTCCGGCTTCGGGGCCGGCGCCGGCGGCCCGGGCTTCGACGCCGGCACGGGCGCGAGCATGGGCACGGCGCCGGGCGCCGGCTCGGCGTACGGCGGGACACCACCCGTGGGCTTCGGCGCAGCCGTGGCTCCATCGACGTCGCCGCCACCTGCTGCGGGAGCCACCGCGCCACCGCCTCCTGCACATCGCGCTTGCTCTTCCCCGCCGCCTCCGCCAACAGCGGCCGGCAGTTCTTCGCCGTCAGTCGCGGCGCCAGCACCAGCGCGCCGCTCAGGTGCGGCCGCCCGTCGCGCAACGCCTCCACGCGCGCGGGGTGCCGGCGCCCCACCCGCGACGCCGTGATCCGCTTGTACACCCCGCTCTCGGTCATCCCGAGCTGCTCCACGCAGTACGCGTGCATCGACGAGACCCCCTGCCGTGCGAACAACCACCGCAGGTCGACCTCGCCGAGGTGCACCAAGACCTCGCCCAGGGCCCAACTGCACTTCGCCTGCACCTTCGCCAGCCGCGCCAGCCGCGTCTCCACGTCGTCCGCGGCTCCCCGAGTTGTGCAGCGAGCGCCGCTGTCTTGACCGGTGCCCCCAGAGGCGCAGGGAGCGACCTCGTGACGCCCGTCGTGCAACGACCCGGTCGTGGGGCGTGCGACGCAGCACGCCACGGGCCTCGAGCAAGCGTGACGTTGTCAGGCGCTCACTCGCCGCCGGCGAAGTTCTTCTTGCCCGTGAGGCGCTCGTACTGGAGGCGGCTGGACTGGGCGTCGCCGAGGCGGCCCATCGTCCCCTCGAGCTCGGCGAGCTCCTTCCAGAGGCGGGCCTGGTCGTCTCTGAGGCGCAGTGACTCCCGGAACGCCTTGCGGGCGAGGTCGTAGCGGCCCTGGTGGGCGTGGAGGGCGCCCAGGTCTCGCCAGACTCGGCTGCTGGTGGGCCAGCGCTGGGCGGCCGCTCGCAGGGTGGACTCGGCCTTGGGGAGCTGTCCGGCGGCTCGATAGGCGCCGGCGAGATCGGCCCGGAAGCCGTCGTCGTCGGGGGCGAGGCGGACCGCGGCCTCGAGGGCGGCGAGGCCCTGGGGGTGGTGGCCGGTCTGGAGGGAGGCCATCCCGAGCTGCCAGCGCAGGTCGGCGCTCTTGGGATCGAGCTCGATGGCGCGCGCGAGCAACTCGAGGCCGCGCTTGGGGCCTTCCCGCTTGGCGTAGGCGGAGGCGAGCTCGGCGTGATCGCGGGCCGAGGCCGGGGCGCGCAGGGTGTCGATGGTGGCCGTGAGATCCTGTTCGTCTATCTCTCGGAAGTGGCTTCGCCTCAGACGCCCCTCGGCGTCGAAGACGAAGGTGGCGGGGAGCGTCATCCGACCGCCGGGGCCGAAGAAGGCCTCGATGGCGGCGTCGGTGGCGAGCCGCTGCGGGTAGCTGAGGCCGTGCTTGGCGACGAAGGCGCGGACCTCCTCGAGCTTGGCGGTCTCGACGGACACGCCGACGACCCGCACGCCGCGCCTCGCGATGCGGGCCAGGGCCGGGACCTCGCGGGTGCAGGCCTCGCACCAGGGCGCCCAGAAGTTGAGGATCGTGGGCTGCGGCCGGGGCTCGAGCTTGCCGGGGGCTCCGTCCATCGTGCGCAGCGGCACGTCGAGGCTGTAGGCGGACTGACCGCGGGGCCGGGTGTCCTCGGGCCAGGCAGGGAGGGGGAACGGTCGCTCCGGCTCGCCCTCTACGAGCAGGTAGCGTTGGTTCGCCTGGAGGCCCCGGAGGCGGAGGGTCTCGCCGGAGGGCCAGGCGATCTCTACCCCCTCGATGCGCATCGCGTCGCCCAACCCGAAGTGGACGTCGGGGGAGACCTGCGTCTGGAAGCCGGCGGTGAGGCGGACCCGGTCGATCTGGGTCCGTCCGCCGGCGTGGATCTTCACCGTCGCGCCGAGCGCGTGGCCCTCGGACCGCTTCGCCTGGAGCCGAAAGCGGACCCAGTTGCGGGGCTTGGATGTGTTCTCGAGGAGCTGCAAGCCTTGGAGGCTCAAGACCGCGAGGTCGAGATCGCCGTCGCCGTCGACGTCGATGGGCGCCACGGCGCGACCGTCGTGGTCGAAGGCGGCGCCGAGCCCGTGGGCGGCGTCGACGAACCGCTCGCGCCCGCGCAGGAAGAAGGCGTTTCGCTCGTAGCCGCTGAAGCTGCCCCGGAAGCTCTTCACGGCGGGGCCGTCAGCCTGGTCTTGGAAGGCGGCCCCGGACCTCTTCGTCTCGTGGCCACGTGCGTCGGCGACGACCTGTCGCCAGAAGTACGTTCAGTAGTCGGGGGCCGCGGCGTCGGTGTGGCTGGTCATCCCGTTGAGCACGTAGATGTCGCGGTCGCCGTCGTTGTCGGCGTCGAAGGCCGCCTGGCCCCAGGCCCACGCGGCCCGCGCGACCCCCTGCTCGGCGGCGACCTCGGTGTAGCGCCCCGGGCCCTCGCGCCGGTAGAGGGCGTTGCCCCGCGCGAGCCACAGCAGCGTCTCGTAGGTGTCTTCGGCGACCACCCCCTCCATCAAAGGCACGATGCGGTTGCCGGCCTTCGAGAACATGTTGGAGACGTAGACGTCGAGCTCCGCGTCGCCGTCGAAGTCGGCGATGGTGACCCCCATCGACTGACCGTTGGCCGTGAGCGGGCCCCCGCCGACGGAGAAGTGACCCGCCCCGTCGTTGAGCCAGAGGTCGTTTCTTCCGTAGTCGTTGGCCACGAAGAGGTCGTCGTCGCCGTCGTCGTCGTAGTCGAAGAAGACGCCGGTGTAGCCGAAGGAGCGGGTGTCGAGGCCGCGCTCGCGGGCGACCTCGCGGAAGCGCAGGCCCCCCTCGTTGAGGAAGAGCAGGTCGCGCTGCCCATCCCGGGCCTGGAAGAGGTTGTGTGTGTCGCCCTTGGAGTGTTGGTTCATATAGCCCGCCGCGAAGAGGTCGAGATCGCCGTCGCCGTCGATGTCGTGGGGGACGAGGTGCTGGTACTCGAGCTTGTCGATGCGGGCGCAGGGCTGCTCGAAGACGAGGCGCCGCTCGAGGGGCACGAGCCGCTGCCCCCGCCGCGTGAAGAGCGCCAGCGACGCCTGACCATCAACGCAGCTCATGACCTCGGTGGAGGCGAGCTCCGGCGCGCCGTCACCGTCTAGATCGACGAGCACGTTGAAGTAGCCCACCGCCCGCGGGGGGATGGGGTTGACGCGCTTGTCGAAGCCGCCGGCGCCGTCGTTGAGGAAGAGCTGGAGCGTCATCCGACGATTCCAGGCCAGCAGATCGTCGTCGCCGTCGGCGTCCCAGTCCACCACGCCCACCCCGCCGATGGTCTCGATCGTCTGGTCGTTGGTCACCGCCTGGACGCTCTGGGTCGTGAGCGTGTCGCGGTGGAGCCCGATCCCCGTCTCCCCCGAGACATCGCGGAACAACGCCCGGACGGCGACCGATCGCAGCGACTCGACCTCCAGCCGTCGGAAATGCCAGCCCTCGCCCTTCTCGAGCTCGGCGCGTACGGCGCCGCGCAGCTCCACGCCACGCCCCTCGGCGTCGCGCCCCGCGACCTCGAACCAATGGGTCGCCACCGCCCGGTCGCGTCCCGGCGCCTCGAGCTTGAACCGGAAGGGCTTGAAGCTGCACCGCTCGACCACGGTGAACGGCGCGAGATACGCGCGCAGCCCGGTGACGAAGGCGCCTCGCTCGAGGGACTCTGGGCTCGGCGGGAAGCGCCGGACGACGGCCCCCTCGTCGCCGAAGTCGACGGTCTGTCCCGGCCCCGTCAGCCGCCCGAGGAAGTCGCCCGTGAGCGCTCCCGCGAGGGTGACCTCGTCCCCCGCCCGCAGCCCCGCGCAGAGCTTCTTGGCGGGGCCACCGCTCACCTCCGACGCCGCCGCCTCGGAGTCGCGGAGCCGGCGGACGAAGGTCGGAGGCTCGGCGATGAAGACCTCCGGCGCCTGGGCGTCGGCGCTCGTGCTCGCGAGCAGCCTCAGCGCCGCGCTGGAGTCGGGGGCCGGCGTCGGCTCACAGGCCAGACACGCCAGGCAGGCGAGGGTGAGTCGTCTCACCGCCGGCGTCGGCGCACCGCGAGCAGCGCGAGCATCCAGGCCCCGGGGAACCCGGCGCCGCGCCCGGCGACGTCGCAGTCGCAGCCCCCGGGATCCGGGGTCCCACCACCGCCGCCCATGTCGGGGGCGGGCTCGGGCAGCGCCATGTCCGGCGCGGGCCCCGCGTCGGGCACGCGCATGTCGGCGGCGCCCCCGTCGGGCCGCCCGAAGTCGGGCCGCGGCGGTCGCTCGTTGATGTTCGGCCGGATGCCCGGCGTGAAGTCGGTGCAGAGGCCGTCACGACAGGTGCTCCCGGCGGGGCAATCGATGCCCACGCAGGGCGCGTCGGCCCGGCATTCGCCGTCGGTGCACGCCATCCCCGGCGGGCAATAGACCGACAGGCAGGGGTCGAGGACGCAGACGCCGTCGCCCTCGTCGCAGATCTGCCCGAAGAGGCAGCGTCCCCCGCATGGATCGTCGACGCAGGCGCCGTCTTCACAGCGCGCCCCCTCGCCGCAGGCGACGCCGATGCACGCCTCGACGCAGTCCCCCTCGCGGCAGAACTCGCCTTCGCCGCACTCGACCGCTACGCACGGGTCGTCGCGGCACTCGTCGGCGAAGCAGATCTGCCCCTCGGGGCAACCGGTGTGCCGGCAGGTCTCGGGGACGCACTCGCCCGTGTCGCAGCCCTCGCCCTCTTCGCACTCAACCTCCGCGCAGGCGTCCACGCAGGTTCGCGCTTCGGTCTCGCAGACCGTCCCGATCGGACAACGGGCGCCGGCGCACGGGTCGGGGTGGCAGAAGCGGCCGTCGGGCGCGTAGACCGGCACGCACGCATAGCCGCCGCGGCACTCCCCGCTGGCGTCGCAGGGCTGGACGCACTCCCCGGCGAAGCAGAGGTGCCCCGGTGGGCACCGCGCCTCTTCGTCGATGCGGCCGTCGCAGTTGTCGTCCTCGCCGTTGCAGGCCTCCGGCGGGTTCGGACCACAGAACCCGCAGGCGTTGAAGAGCCCCTCGTCCGCCTCGCCGTCGCAGTCGTTGTCGCGCCCATCGCAGATCTCGTCGCTGGGACCGACGGCCCCGTCGCAGGCCAGCACGAAGCCGTCCTCTCCACAGCGGCCCGCGTCCTCCTCGCAGGTCGCCGGGTCGCAGATCCGCGCCCCGACCTTGCACTCGCCGACGTCACCGATCTCCGCCGCCGGGCCGCAGGGCAGGGCCGCCTCGTCGGGGACCCCGTCGCAGTCGTTGTCGAGCAGGTCACAGGCCTCCTCGCCGGGGCCCATACCGTCGCAGTCCTGCCACTCCCCCCCCACGCAGAGCTCGCGCCCCACCGTGCACTCACCGGTGTCGCGCCCGCAGGGCCGAAAGAGCGGGTCCTCGCTCCCCGCCAGGTTGTCCGCCCGGCCGTCGCAGTCGTCGTCGACGCCGTTGCAGTCCTCCTGCTGCACGCCCTGGCACTCGCAGCCCTCGCCGAGGCCCTCGTCGACCGCGCCGTCGCAGTCGTCGTCGAGGGTGTTGCAGATCTCCTCGGGGGTCTCGCCGCAGACACCGCAGGCGTTGAGCGCCCCCTCGTCGATCCGCCCGTCGCAGTCCTCGTCCTCGCCGTTGCAGGCCTCGACCGGGTCGTCGCCACATTCGCCGCAGCTATTGAGCACCCCCTCGTCGACGCGGCCGTCGCAGTCGTCGTCGGCGCCGTTGCAGGCCTCGACCGGGATGGCGTCGCGCAGGATCTGTGCAAACGCCGCACGCAGGCTGGCCTGGTCGATGGCGCTGTAGGGCTCGCCGCGCAACGGATCGACGCCGCCGCCCTCCCGCGCCAGCGCCACGAGCTCGTCTTTGCGGGCCACCGCGAAGGTGACGACGTAGGTCTTCACGTCCACGTTGACCGGCTCGCCGCCGCGCATGACCTCGATGTTGCGCAGCGCCGCGGCGCGGGCGCGCAGCGTCTCGACCCGGGCGTCCCGGGGCACGCAGGACTCGCCGCCGTCGGTGAGCAGCAGCACCGCGTTTTGTCGGCAGCGCGCGCCCGCGTCGGCGGCGGCGACCTCCCGGAAATACTCCTCGGCGTGGCCCAGCGTCTCGGCGATAGGCGTCGGGCCGTCGGCGCGCAGCTCGGAGTCTGCGGGCCAGTCCTCGTGGTGGTCGAACCAGGCGACGATCTCGGCCTCGTTGTCGCGCGAGAAGGGGACCAGGAGGCTGAAGAAGTCGTTGGCGTCTCGGGCGCGGAGCACGCCGCTGCAGACGCCGCCGTAGTTGAGCGGGTTCTCCTCGAGGCCGTCGTAGAGGTTCTGCTGGAACCCGTCGACGGGGCCGCGGTTGATCCCGTCCCCCTCCCGCTGCGGGTAGCGCAGCAGGGCGAAGTCGACCTCGGAGGTCGTCTCGACCAGCGCCGAGATTGCGTTCTTGGCCACGAAGAGCCGGCTGGTGTTGCCGTCGCCGGGGTACTCGCGGGAGTTGTCGCCGCCGGTGGGCTGGCCCGTGGCGAGGTCGACCGACATGCTCCCCGACGTGTCGAAGACGAGGAGGATGCGCGGACGGAATTGCTGCTGGGCGATCGCTGGCGATACGCCCACCAGCAGCAGGGCTGCGAACCAACGCATTATCGGCAATCTCTCCTCGGTGGCCCCCGGGTCGCGGCACGGTACCACCGGGCTCTACTTCCCGTCATCGTCGCGTGTCGAGTAGGCTCGGACTCCGACGCAAGAGAGACCGGGGGGAGTAGATGTCTCGCGCTGCTTGGGGAGCGCTCGTCGCGCTGCTTGTTTTGGCCTGCGACGACGAGGGGAGCGGCGGGTCGACGGATCCGGCGGACGCCGCCGACGGTGGCGCGACCGACGCGATCATCCGTGACGCTTTCCCCGATCTGCCTCCCGATCTGGGGCCCGTGACGTGCCTCGCGGACAACGAGTGCCCCGAGGACCAGTACTGTCGACCCGATCCGACGGGCTTCGACAGCTACTGCGTCGGTCCCGGCTGCAAGACCGAGCCCGACGACTGCCCAGACCGCTCCGTGTGCAACCCCGAGAGCCGTGAATGCGAGCGCGACTTCACCTGCGAGGCCGACGAGCACTGCACGGCGGAGGAGTATTGCGACGTCGAGGCGAACCACTGCGAGCCGGGCTGCCGCGTGGACGCGCCCTGCCCCGACGACGCGGCGGGTCAGCCGACGGAGTGCGAGCCCTCCACCCACGCGTGCACCACCACCCGGCCGTGCTGCGACGGCGGGACCTGCTTTGCGTCTTTGCCCCTCGCCTGCGACGCGCCGGTGGAGGAGCGCTCTTGCTTCAACCCGAACCCCTGCGTGGACCGCTGCGACGCCGACGAGGACTGTGGCGAGGCCGACTTCTGCAACGGCGACCGGTTCTGCCGGCGCGGGTGCCGCGAGGGTGGCTGCCCGGACGGCGCCGCCTGCAACATCGCCAGCCGCGAGTGCGAGCTGCCACGGTGCGCCGTCGACGCCGACTGCGAGGACGCGTCGTTCTGCGCGGGCAGCGACGAGTGCCTCCTCGGCTGCCGTCGGGAACCCGACAACTGCCCGGGGGGTAGCTTCTGCGGTCCGGCGCGGCGCTGCGAGGACGGCAACGGCTGCGCGGGTGACGCGGAGTGCGAGGCGCGCAACGGTGATGGCTGGTACTGCGAAGGTCGCGAATGCCAGCCGCCCTGTCGGATGGACTCCGAGTGCCTCGCCGCAGAGATCTGCGAGGGCGGGCGCTGCGTCGATGGATGCCGGGGCGACGGGCTCGAGCCCAACGACGATGAGGAAGACGCGGCGCGGCTCGTCTTCGACGGGGAGGGGGTCTTCCTCGATGAGGAACTCTCCGCGTGCCCCCAGGACCGCGATTGGTATCGAATCGACGTGCCCGGCGCCGGGTGGCGGGTGCGCATCGCGGTGCTGTTCACCCACGCCGATGGTGATCTGGACGCGCGGCTGCACCCCGCCGTGGGCGAGGCCATCGCCGCCCAGGGGCAGGCCAATAACGAGGCCATCGACGTCGTCGCGGAGGGGGGCGGGGAGTGGCTGCTCGAGGTCTTCCCACGCGGCGACGACAGCAACCGCTACACCCTCCGCGTGGAGCTCACGCCTCCGGCGGAGTGCGTGCCCGACGACGCCGAGGAGGACGGTGGCGACGACACCGCGGCCGACGCCGTCCTGCTCCCGTCGGAGGGGGCCGAGGTCACGCATCGGGTGCGGAACCGGACGCTCTGCGAGGGGGACGCCGACTGGTTCCGGCTCCAGCTCGGCCAGGGCGACGGCCTGGTGGTTCGGGTCTTCCAAGGCGGCAATGGACACGACGCGAACAACGTCGTTGAGTTCGACATCTTCGGTCCCGGGATGCCGGAGGCGGGCGATGAGCCGACCTTCCTCCCCAACAACGTCGGGGGCGGGGGGGCGGTGCAGCGCTTCTTCGAGTTCGCCGCCGAGGTCGGCAATCAGCAGATCGATCCCGGCGAGTACTTCATCCAGGTTCGGGGCTTCGACGAGGACCAGTGGGGCGCCTACGAGCTGCGGGTCGAGGTGGAGCGGAACCGCGAGCTCTGCCTGCCGGACCGCGCGGAGCCGAACGGGGACGCCGACGACGCCTTCGATTTGATGCAGGTCGACGGCCTCGTGCGCCAGCACATCAACGGGGGCGTCGAGCTCATCCCGGGCCTCCGCGCCCTGGAGGGGCTGTCCCTGTGCGGCGACCAGGACTGGTTTCGTCTGGAGCTGCGCGATGGAGACGATCTCGACGTGGCGATCGAGCGCACAGACGACGAGATCGAGGGCGACGTCCAAGTCGAGATCCGTGACGCGAATGGCGACGTCGTGGGCAACCCCGGCCGGAACGCGCGGGCCGACAACTCCACCCGCTCCGAGGACCTCGAGGCGGGGGTGTACTGGGTCGGCGTGACGGCGATCATCCCCGAGACGGAGAGCCAGTATCGGCTGGTCGTCGACCGGACGGCGGGTCCGGCGGCGTGTCCTGCGGATCGTTTCGACGTCGCGGCGCCCAACGACGGGCGGGGGGAGGCGCGGCCGATCGAGCCGGGGCAGCTCGACAACCTCACGCTCTGCGCCGACGGGGGAGACGAGGACTGGTTCGTCTTCGAGACCGACGGCGTGGCGGATATCGAGGTCGAGCTGAGCTTCGACCACGACCAGGCCAACCTCCAGCTCGATGTCTACCGCGACGACGAGCTCATCGCCGAGAACGCCAACGACGGCCAGGGTCACTCGAACAGCGACGACGAGCTCGTCGCCCTCGGTGACCGCCTCGCCGGGCGCTACGCCGTCCGCGTCAGCGCCCTCGGGGCCGGCAGCGCGCGGTACGCCCTGCGGGTCGCCGTGGAGGAGCGCGCCTTCGTCTGCCGCGACGACCCCGACGAGCCCAACGAGAGCCTCGACGACGCCATCGATCTCGACGACGCCCTCGTCGAGCGTGAGACGCAGTGGATCTGCGACCGCGTCCCACAGGAGGTCGACACCTTCCAGTTCTTCGTCGAGGGCAACGCCACGCGCACCGTCGCGGCTCAGTTCCTCTTCGGCGATGACGGGGACCTGTCATTGGACGTGTACGACGCCGGTGGTGAGCTGCTGGTGACGACGGCCATCGTGCCGCGGAACAACTCCAAGCAGTGCGTGGTGGTGGAGCCCTTCGGGGGCGATCGCGAGCTCTTCGTGCAGGTCGTCCCCCTCGCCATCAATCGCATCAACGACGACGACGAGCGTCTGGACTACACGCTCCTGATTCAGGACGGCGACACCTGCGACGACATCCCGCCGGAGACCCCCGGCGTTGAATGGCCCCGCGTGCCGCCGCCGTTCTGAGAGGTGTAATTATCCGGCAGTTGCGGAAAGTGAAGCGGACTCGGTAGGCTGAGACGCTACCAGGGGGGTGCCGTGCGAAACGCGATCGTGACAGCTCTGTGCACGCTCTTGCTCTCGGTGCCGGCGTCAGCGCAGCCGATCATTCGGAACCACCACGCCTCCGGGAACAGCGCGAAGGCGGACGGCGGCGGCAACAAGTGGTTCGGCACGACGGGCATCGGTGTCGCCGGCGGGCGGGCGTCGGGGGGTGGCATCGTCGTCACCCACGGGATCGGGGGCGGGGTCGCCGACGAGCTCCCGCCGGACATCCGGCGCCCCGACAATATCCGCGTCTCCACGGGGGCCGACGCCTGCGAGGCGGACGTCGAGTTCCCCGAGGTCACCGTCACCGACAACCGGGACCGCAACCCGCGGGTCACGGTGACCTTGCTCACCGATCCCGCGGAGGACATCGATCCCGAGGGGGAGACCGTCACGGACGTCCCGCTGGGGAGCTACGACGTGCGGATCGTCGCCGTCGATCGCTACGGCAACCGCTCCCAGGTCACCTACCGCCTCGACGTCGTCGATCTACGGGCGCCGGTCTTTCGGCCGGTCCCCAACCCGACGCCGGCCAACGAGCCCCGGGAGGCCGCCTCGCCCCTCGGCACCCGCGTCGTTGTCGAGTACGACTGCGTCGACGAGTGTGACGACGATCCGTCCGCCTCTCGCGACCCCAACCAGCTTCGCTACCAGCTCGGGAACACCGAGGTGGCCCTCTTCTGTGAGGACGAGGCGGGGAACGAGGCGCGCGAGGACATCGTGATCCGCATCGTCGACACGACGCCGCCGCGCCTGCAGCGGGCGCTGCCGCGGGTCATCAACGCCGAGTGCGAGAACCCCGAGGGCGCGACCTTCGACGTGCCCGCCGCGGTGTGGATCGACAACGGCTCGAGCGCCGACGATCTGGTCATCCGCCTGATCGTCGATCCCGACGGCGCGAACACCGTGTACGAGGAGCTCCCCCGCCAACTCCGGCTGCGCAAGGGCGAGCACGTCCTGCGCTACACGGCGACGGACGAGGCGGGCAACACCGCGGTGGCGGATCTCAACGTGAACATCAACGACAACGGTGTCCCGGAGATCGAGGTCGTGGATGCGCCGGATAGCGGCTGGCTGCAACCGGGGCAGGAGGTCGTCATCGAGGTGACGGATGGGTGCGCCGATCCGAACGCCGAGATGGAGGTCAACATCGTCCCGCGGCCGGACGACCTGGTGCGGGACGGCAATCGCTTCACGATGACCTTCCAGGACGAGGGGCTCTACCGGCTTCAGATCGAGGTTCGAGACGACGACGACAACGTCGGCCGCGACAACAGCGTGCGCTTCGGAATCGACGGCGCCGATCCCTTCGCGACCCTGGCGCGACCTGCGCAGAACGGCGTGGCCTCGAACGACGAGCTCAGCTACCCCTTCTTCGTGCGGGCCGAGCGGATGGCGCTGAGCGCCGGGGGCGGTGAGGACGCCGACGGCGTCTCCTCGGGGATCGCCAACGTCACGGTGACCCTCGATCCCGACGGCCTCAACCGGGTCCTCGCCGACCACGACTACGAGGGGGAGGGCGTGCCCAGCCAGGGCGATCGTGTGGTGTCGGGCGTCGGCTGCGAGAAGCAGGTGCGGGTGGTTCAGGGGGTCAACGTCCGCGACGGCTTCTGCAACCGGGACGTGGAGCTCGATCTGCGCCACGTGCCGGTCGGCGTCCACCGGATCGTGGTCACGGCGACCGACTTCGCCGGGAACACGGGCAGCACGAGCGGCGTGTTCATCAGCTCGAACCTCGTCGACGGCATCCCGCGGGTCATCGAGCGGCTGACGGAGGCGCGTGACGGCGCCCCGGGGGCGGTCGTCCAGCGGGTGGCGCAGGCGTCCGGTCGCCTGAATCAGGCCCTCGACATCGCCGACATCACGGACGGCGACTCCGACTTCGACAGCCCCGTCTTCCTGGGCGGCTCGCTGCGCAAGGTGCAGGAGGCCACGACCCTGCTCGTCCAAGCGATCGGCGTCGCCCAGGGCGAGACGCGGGCGGAGATTCGGGACGCCACCGCGTTGTTGCTGAAGCTCGGGTGGTCCGACGCGCAGCTCTTGCTGGCGGACGCAAACGCTCGTGACCGGGTCGCCGATCCGCGCTTCCTGCGCAACGCCTTCGACACCGACGTCGATCGCACGGGGCAAGCCCTCGAGCTGTTGCTGGAGAACATCGAGAACGACGCCTTCAACCAGGGGGCGGCCAACGCCCTGCTCGGCTTCTTCCACGCCAAGAGCGCGCGCAGCGGCTGGATGATGGACTACCACTTCGAGCCCAACGGTCTCGACGGCGCGGCGATCGACGCCGAGTACGAGCGTGGTCGCAACATCGCGCGGGCCATCGTCGCCGAGCTCACGCGCTACCTGCAGCTCGCCGACGCGCCCGCCGCCGACGTCATGCGCCAGATCCGCGACCGGCTCAACGCCGTGGTGGAGATCTACGACGTGCTGGTCGAAGACGGCTTCCGCACCTTCGAGGACCCCGACGAGGGGATCTCCGACGAGCAGTACGTCGACGCCCTCCTCGATCTGCGCGCGGTGGCGAACTTCAGCCAGGTGGCGGCGAACCAAGGTGCCTATGTTCGCGCCTACCAGTGGCCGCTGACGCAGATAGTCCGCTTCTTCACGCAGGCGTCGATCAAGAACACCGTCGCGTCGCGGGGCGGGGGTCGGGACCGCTTCCCGCTCCACGTCCTGGGGCTCGAGCTGGTGGCCGACGGCATCGAGCTGCTCGACGAGCGACGGGTCCAGGCGGCCATCGAGCTCTACGGCCAGGACGTCGACGCCCACTGCCTGATCTTCGCCGTCTACCACTGCGGCTTCCTGGACGACGAGGGGGAGCGGGATGTCGATCGGGCGATCTCGGAGGACGAGATCAACGACGCCGACTGCGCCGACCGGCTCTTCCTCCCGGATGAGTGGGAAGACCAGGAGACGCGGGATCGCGTCCCGGCGGAGTGTCAGTACTTCCCCGACGGCGACGCCGACGATTTCCGCTAGCGACGACCTGGAGCGGGCCCGGGAGGCGCTGGAGGCGGCGCTGCGGGCCCAGGAGGCGGCGGCGCTGGAGCTCTCGCGCGCGCGAGCCCTGGACCAGACGATCGAGGGGCTCAGCGCGGTCGTTGGTGAGGCGCGGGCGCTGGCGAAGGCGACGGCGCGGCAGGCGGGGCAGGCCGCGATGGAGGCGGAGCAGGCCGCCGCGAGCTTGCGAAGAGCCCAACGCGAGACCCCCGCCACCGGCGACCCGGGCGATCTGGACGGGCTCGCGGCGCTCCGGGCGTCGTTGGTCCCGGGGGCGCCGTGCCCCCTATGCCAAGCTACCGTCCGGGCGCAGCGCGGCGCGCCGGACGTCGCACGAGTGGCCGAGCTGCGTGGACGGGCGGCCTCGATGCAGGCCGCGGCGGCGGAGGCGAAGCAGGCGCAGCGGGAGGCGATCGCGCGCACGGAGGCTGCGTGCGCCGAGCGTGCCGCGCTGCTCGAGGGGCGCACGCCGACTCAGGTCGAGCGGGGCCTGGCCCTCAATGTGGAGGTCGCGAGGAGCGGTGTGGCGCGGGCCGAGAAGGCCCACGCCGAGGGGTAGCCGAGGGGTACGCTACTGGCAGAGCTGCGCGCAGAGGAACGCGTTGTCCTCCGGGCAGTGGAGGCAGGTCTCGGGGCAGGCGCCGACGCCGGCTTGCTCGTCGTCGAGGCCGTCGGCGGGCCCGTCTCCCTGAACCTGCTGCTGCTCGCCGATGTCCGACGGGCCGCCGGCGCGGATCGTGAGGCGGTCGTGGTCGGGGTTGAGCCGCTCGTGGATGTTGATGCCGTGGCGCTGGCCGAGATCGGCCATCCAGTCGTTCAAGGGGACTACCTGGCCATCCCGGCGCACCACGTTGACGTCCTGGGCACCGTCCACAGCCACCTCGTGGGACTGGTCGGCGACGCGCAGGTCGATCGTGTTCTGCTCGTACGACTGGGTCTCGCCGTCCTCGACCTGGCCACACGCGGCGAGCGCCAGCGTCGTCACCGCGATCCACAGGTACCGCATCTGCTTCGTCCTCTCGTTGGGGCCCCAAAGCGGGGCGCATCAGTATACGGGCGAGGGTACCCCCGATGTGACAAAAAACGTCGGAGGCTCCGTGGCGGCCGTGACTTTGCGCCGAGCACCCAAAGCACGATAAGCACTGAGGCATGCCTCGATTGACGCGTTGGACGCCGTTGCTGATCTCGTTGTGTGCTCTGGGTTGCTCGCGCGACACCCCGCTCTTCGCAACGGGCGACGCGGGGCTCGACGCGGGGCCGGGGGGCGGCGGGCTGGCGCTGGTGCCGATCCGCCGCGACGCGGGCCCGGAGCCTGCGCCGGACATCGCGGCGATCTGCGCGACGGCGTGCGGGGACTACGTGGGCTGCGGCGTCATCGACGACTGCAACACCGGCGACGCCGCCTGGATCGAGCGGGTCTGCGTGCGCGGCTGCCCGTCGCGCGAGTGGGCTCGGGAGGTCCGGGACGCGCCCAACTGCCGGACCATCATCGACATCGCCCACGCCGAGCGCGACGGGCTCGCGTCGGCCTGCTCGCTGGACCAGAAGGTCTGCGACGACTACGCGAACACGGTGGTCGCCTGCATCGGCGAGCTGTGCCCGGGGGTGGGCGGGATGGGTCGAATGAGATCGGAGTTCCTGCGCGCCTGCGAGGAGTCGGTGCTGTCGGGTGAGATCACGTCGGACGAGGCGACACGGGTCGCCGCGACCCCCTGCTCGGACACCGGGCTGCGTCGAGCGGTGCGACGCTACATCGACGCGGAGTTGGACGACGCCTGTGCTGACGATCCCCCGCCGGTGGGGGGCCTGGATCCCGAGCTCTGCGGCCGAGGCTGCACCAAGCAGACCTTCGCCAACTGCCTGCCCGACGATCCCCCCGCCCACATGTCTGACCCCGACGTCTGCCAGCAACGTTGCACCACCGAGGGGGACCACGCCGCGCTGTACACCTGCCTGGCGGGGCAGCGGAGCTGCGCGCAGATCAACTTCTGCCGTGAGCACGCCGGCGAGGACTGCACGCGGGTCTGCGCCGTGGTCGCCGAGTGCGCCGGGGGCGGCGAGAGCTGCTCGGGCGTCAACCGGCGCGGGCAGGCGGCCTTCTTCGAGGGGTGCTACGCGCTGTGCGGCGACCGCACGGCCTTCGTCGCCGCCATCGACAACGCCCCGGCCTGCGCGGGCAAGGTCGACTTCGTCACGGGGGCCTCCCCCGATCTGAGCGCGGCCTGTGGTGACTGACTAAGCATGCCGGGGACGATCGACGTCGCCGCCGTGAAGGTGGTGCATCGGCACCTCGGGGCGCGTCTCGCTGGTCGTCTGTTCTTGCATCTGCGGCGACGTGAGAAGGAGGGGGAACCCTTCGGGCACCTGCCGGCGGCGCGCACCCTGGGTGAGACGCGCAGCCGTCAACTCGCCGGGGCGGCGATACGGCTCTTCCGAGAGCTCACCGAGACCGTGGAGGTCGACGATCCCCTGGCGTTGACGACCGAGGCCGTGGAGGCGGGGATGGTGGTCTTCCTCAACCGCACGGTGGGCGCCATCCGCCGCCGGGACTGGGTCGAGATCGACGATGAGACGCGCGCGGAGTGGCTCGCCGAGCGAGCGTCCGGCTTCCCGGGCATTCAGATTCGATGGGACGGGGTGGAGGTGGACGAGCTCCGCTTCACGGTGACGGGCTGCCGCATCGCCCAGCTCTGCGCCGCCGCGGGGGAGTCGCTGCTCGCGCGTCTGTTCTGCAAGGCGGACGCCCGCTTCCTGGGGCAGATCGAGTCACAGGTCGTGTTGATCCGTGACGCGACGATCGCCGCGGGGCACGGGGAGTGCCCCTTTCGGCTCCGTTTTCGGCCGGTGGAGTAGGGTGGGGGCCGGGCTCCCGGTGGAGCCCGGCGGGGGAGGGGTCGCGACTCCTCGACGGGGGTGCAGACGCCGGCGTTGTCGTCGGAGTCGTCGGTGCACTCGTGGCCCATACCGCAGATGTTCTCGACGCCGAGGGCGTCGCAGCGACCGTCGGCGGCCACTGCCTCCACGATGCGCGCCGTCAGGACGTAGTCCAGCGGGCTGTTTCGACCGAACTCGTCGACCAGGAAGTGGTGGTCACCCGCTGGGAGGAACTCCAGGAGCCGCGAGCAGACGCCGCCGAAGTCATCGTTGTACGCCAACCGGTTGTCGGCGTTGGTCGCCGCCTCGTCGCCGTCGGCGTCGAGGATGGCGGCGTCCACGCGGTAGAGGCGGCTGTCGCCCGGGCAACCGCCCGCGCCGTTGCCGGTGCGGACCATCAGCCAGGCGTCGGCCTCGAGGGTCACGACGAAGACGTCGAAGAGGTCGGCCTCTTCGTCGAGTGACGCCTCGACGCCCTGGCCGGGGGCCACCGCGGTCGCCTCGGCGGCGGTCTGGTTCGGCTCCACCTCGGCGATGAGCTCGGGGACGGGCAGCCGGCCGCAGGCGCCGACGCCGTCCATCTCGCCCATCAGGCAGCTCATCGAGCCGCCGCAGATCGCGCCGTCGTCGGCGTCGCCGGAGCGGGCGCACGCGTCGCCGTTCGCCGCGGACTCGACGACCTCGATGGTGAGGGTGAACGGCCCGACCGCGCCGCCGCCGAAGCCGGTGATCTCGATGACGTAGTCACCGGGATCGACGCCGAACTCGAGCTCCGAACAGAAGCCACGGCCGCCGCCGTCGTCGTCGCGCCCGACCTGGACCCGCTCGCCGTCCTCCATGCGGTAGACGGTGATGATCGTGTCTTCGCCCGCGGGGCAGGCCTCGCCGGTGCCGTCGTGGGTGTAGGCCAGCAGGCGCCCGGGGGCCTCGGCGGTGTAGCGGAATCGGCTCTGGGAGCCGTCGGGCACCTCGGAGGCGAAGTCGCCGCCCTCGGCGGGGACGTCGACGAACTCGTTTTGGCACTCGTCGCTGCAGCCGTCGTCGTTCTCCTCGTTGCCGTCGTCGCACTGCTCGCCGGGGCCGACGATGCCGTCGCCGCAGCGGTGCTCGATCGCGCAGTTCTCGTCGCAGCCGTCGCCGTTCTCGACGTTCCCGTCGTCGCACGCCTCTTCGGGTCCGACGAGATCGTCGCCGCACACGTGGGCGGTGCACACCGGCGGATCCTCACCCTCGACGGCCTCGGGGCAGTACGCCCCCTCGCCGCAGCGTCGGATGTCGTCACACGCCTCGCCGAACTCCACCACGACCGGGAAGGCGACCGTCAGCATGAAGCGCGGCACCTCGTTGCCGCCGAAGCCGGTGATCACGATCCGGTACTCGCCGGCCTCGAAGTCGTCTTCGAGGCGCGAGCACAGGCCCATGCCACCGTCGTCGTCGCGTCCGACCTCCTCGTACTCCCCGCTCTCGGCGTTGAGTCGGGTGAACACCATCAGCGTGTCGGCGGGGCATCCGCCCATGCCGTCGTGGGTGTAGGCGAGGACCGTGCGGGCCTCGTCGAGGGTCAGCGAGAAGATGTTGGCGGAGCCCGCCGGGACCTGGCCCTCGAAGTCGCCGCCCTCGCTGACGTCCTCGATCTCGAGATCGCAGACGTCGTCGCAGCCGTCGCCTTGGATCAGGTTGCCGTCGTCGCACTCTTCACCCTCGTCGACCCCACCGTCACCGCAGATCGGGGCGGTGCAGGTGCCGCCCTCGCCACGGCAGACGAGGTCATCGGTGCAGCTCGCGAAGGCGCCGAGCGGGTCGCATTGCTCACCATCTCCGGCGTCCGCCGGCGCGGCGATCTCGACCACCATCGGGTCGCTCGCCTGACCGAAGGTGTCGAGGACCGTGAGCCGGGCGTGGGTGATGCCGACGATGGCCTCGTTGAGGCTCAGGATCGCGGCACCGGAGAACGCGCCGTCGGCGGCGTCGAGCACCGCGAAGCCGACCTCGATCGGGTCGGAGTCCTCGGGGACGACGACGCCACCGTCGTCGGGGTCGCCGTTGAAGAGCTGGAGCGTGAAGTTCGCCACGTCGTCCTCGACGTCGGTGCCTTGGATGGCGACACCCAAGCCGTGGGTCTCGGGGTTGAAGCTCACCGCCGCCTCGGTGATCTCGGGGGCGTTGATCACGGTGCAGACCCAGCCGCCCTCGTCGCCCTCGAAGCAGGCCGTGCCCTCGGCGCAGCCGTTGTCGATGCGTCGTTCGTCGCAGGCGTCTCCGGCCTCGCCGAGGGGGAGCGGCATGATGTCGGCGATGACCTGCTCGCTCTGGAGCGTCTGGCTGTCGGTGAGCCAGACGCGCACGCGGGCGGCGCCCTCGGGGATGGGCAGCGGGGTCGGCCCGAAGAGGCCGTCGGCCGCGGCGAAGCCCGCCACGTCGAACTCGGCGAGGCCGAAGATGGGATCGAGGAAGGCGACGAAGCCCTCGGTGAACCCGCCCAGGTCGATGGCGTCGTCACCCTCGGCGGCGAGCACCTCGATGGCGGCGCGGTTGGCGTCGAGCGTGTCGTCGCTGCCCTCTACGTGGATGATCAGCGTGTCGCCGTCGCGGTAGGCGACCAGCGCCTCGAGGACCGGCGCGGTCGGCGCGGTGCAGGCGTTGTCGGCCTCGGCGGGCGGGCAGAAGCTGCCCTCGACGCAGTGGTTGTCGATCCCGAGCGGGTCGCAGGCGCCGTCCACGGGCACCTCGGGCTGGGGATCGAGGGCCGCGTCGATCGCGTTGCTGATCTGGTCCTGGCTGTCGCGCAGGGTCACCCGCACGGCGTCGGCGCCAGCGAAGTCCTCGGGGATCTCCACGCGGATACCGACGCCGGCGAAGTCGAGCTGGCCGAAGGCGGGGTCCGGGAGCCCGACGGGGAAGCCCGCGCTGCCCTCCATGACCTCACCGGCCGCGAGGAAGTCGATGTCGGCGCCGACCACGTCGCCGTTGACGTCGCCGCCGTCGAGGCGGAGACCCGCCACGTTCTCGTTGCGGTTGGCGGTGACAGCGGCGAGCGTCGGCGCGGCGCTGGCGTCCGCGCGGATGGCGGTCAGCTCGAAGTGGCCGCCCTGGCCGCTGAAGGCGTCGACGAAGATGAAGACCTCGGCGTCGGCCGCGATCTCTGCGACCAGGAAGCCGCTCTGCAGGATGCCCCGGGCCAGGTCGTCGTTGCAGGCGAGCTCGGTCTCGGGGTCTTCGCAGGCGGTGCGCAGGTAGAGCGCGGTGTCAAAGTCGGTGTCCTCGTGGACGGTCGTGAAGGTCCAGGTGCCGGCGGCCGGCGCCACGAAACGGAAGATCGTCTCGGCGCCCCTGCCCGCGCAGGAGCCTTCGAAGGCGCTGGTCGGTCCGCTGTCGCCGCTCACGCGCCAGACGTCGTCGGCCGCCTCGGCGAGCTCGTTGGCGTCGAGCACCGGAACGCCGGCGCCACATTCGCCTTCGCCCTCGCCCTCACCTTCCCCTTCGCCCATGTCGGGCTTGTCGTCGCCGCCACCACTCT
>CAYOBQ010000190.1:0-19418 GCA_964402225.1 uncultured Nannocystaceae bacterium
GTCAAGCGCATGCTGGCGTCGTTGCTTGCGCGGCTGAGAGCTGACCGCTGAGTGTTGAAAGCCCTCCACACTCCCTCCGTCAGAATCGGGATATGCACCCAGTTGACATCGCCTTCGCCTCCACCCACCATCCCGCGGAATAGCCCCTCGCGGCGGAGCCGTTGCCGCTCGCGACCCACGACGGAGAATCGGATGCGCCTGTTGCTGCTTTCCCTGGCCCTGCTCTCCCCGGCCTGCACCCCCGCCCACGTGAAGGGGACCGAGATCGAGTACACGGCGGAGCGCCAGGAGGTGGCCGACCTCGTCGAACGGTACCGACTCGCCGTGGAGTCCCGCGACGCCGACGCCCTCAAGGGCCTCGCCAGTGAGCGGTACTACGAGAACGGGAGCACCACCAGCGAGCCCGCCGACGACTACGACTACCGCGGCCTCCAGACGGTCCTCGACGACGTCAAGTCGCTGGTGAAGGCGGTGCAATACGAGATCAAGATCCAGGCCATCGAGGTGGTGGGGAAGGCAGCCTACGTCGACTACGACTACACCAGCCAATACCTCTTCACCGCCGGCGAGTCGGAGAAGTGGGCGACCAATAACGACCGGAACCGGCTGACGCTCCGGCGCGAGAAGGGCGAGTGGCGCATCCTCAGCGGGATGTAGCCGCGAGGGTCAGGTCGAGGTAGCTCGGCCCGAAGGCGAACCGATACAAGTCACCGACCGGCTCCGACGTGGCGACGAGCTCACGAAACGCCGCCGGTCCGCTGATTCGACGGCCCTGGGCCGCCGGATCCTCGCGCTGGAGCAGCGCGATCGAGCGAGCCAGATCCCCGGACATCACGAAGCCGATCCGGTTCGCGGTGCGGCGGACCGCGAGCGCCCACTCCGCAAACGCCCCGGGCCCCGACGCCAGGACCGGCCGGGCGTATTGCGCGAGGGTGCTGACGGCCGCTTCGTCGGCGCGGCTGTGGAGGAACTCCGCCCAGTACTCGATGCGTTCGGGATCGGCCGCCGTCGAGAGGGCGTACTCCGGCCCTTGCGCCGGGAGCGCCAGGGCCATCGCCGCCGCGAAGAGCGCCGCCGACTCTCCCTGGGGCACGTACGCGGCGTACACGTGGGGACCCCGGGTGAGCTCGAGGGCCCGGGCCAGGAGGAAGCGACGCTCCGGCGCGAAGAGCCCATGCGCCAGCGCGCCGCCGGCGACGAGCTCCGGGGGGTGGAGCCGCGCGAGGCTGACGCTCCGGTCGTCGGCGGTGGTCAGCCACAAGCGCCGGGCCGGTACGTCCAAGACCCTCGCGAGGGCGTCTCCGAGCTCCACCAGCGGCGGATGAACCACGTCGGCGGGCTCCCCCGCCTGGGCTCGGGCGGCGCGGAAGAGCTCGTCGAGCTCGTCGGCCACCAAGGCGTGCAGCGCCTCCATCAACCGACCGATCGGCTGCCTCAGGCCCGCGTCGGCGACCAGCTCCTCCCGCGCGGCGCCGCTCAACTCGGGGAGCGGCACCTGCCCTGGGGAGGCGTCGGCGGGGGCCGCCGTCAAGGAGCGCGCGCGCTCCGTCTCGCTCCGGCTGGCGGACTTCACCAACGCGAGCAATCGTAGCGGAGCCGCCGCCGCCGTCTCGTAACCCGCCGCCTCGTAGAGCTGCGCGAGGTGGCGCAGGCCATCGGGATCGCCGGGGCAGCCCCGGAGGAATGCCAGCCGATGGGAGATCGCGCGCCGGAAGTGGTCGGCGTCTCGCTCGTCGGGTTCGAGCGCCTCGTACAGACACGCGAGGGCCGCGCGAGCCCCGAGATGACCGGCGTCCAACGCGTTGAGAGCCTCGTAGACCTCCAGCGCCGCGCCGCGATCCCCCACCGCACGCAGGTGCTCGCCCAAGATCTCCAGGACCGGCGCCTTCGCCTTCCCAGTGACGCCCTGCAACCCCTCGAAGACCAGCCGAGCGGCGCTGGCCCGCGCCTCCTCGTCCCCTCGCAGAGCCACCAGGAGCCCGCGCCCCGCCTCCGCCATGAGCGGGGACAGATCGAGTGCGCGCCGAAAGGCGTCGGCGGCCCGATCGTCCCGCTCCGCCTGGGCATGCAGTCGCCCGATGCTGCACCACAGCTCCGCGCGTTGGTTGGCGTCGACCTCCTCCACCACGAGCCGCTCGGCGATCGCCAGCGCGCGGTCGCCGTTTCCGTGCTCGCACAGCAAGCCGAAGATCCGCCGCAGCAAGACGGCGTCGTCCAGCCCGTCGTCCAGGGCCCGCTCGTAGTACGTCACGGCGCGCGCCGCGTGGCCCAGCCGCGTCTCGACGATCGCCCCCGCCGCGACCAACGCCGCCGCCCGCGTCTCGGCGGCGTCGCAGGCGGTGGCCAGCTTCTCACGGAGGCGCACCGCGGCCTCCCAACGCCCCCCCGCCTCATGGAGATTCGCCAGCGAGGACAGCGCCTCGGCGCGCGTCCCCCCGAACTGCGAGGCCGCCTCGAACTCCCGGAGCGCCGAATCCGCCTGGCCCACGGCGCAAAACGCCCGCGCCCGCCGGAGATGCTCGGCGGCCTTCTCCGCCTCGTCCTCCGTCCCCCGCGGGGGCAGCCCCGAGTAGATCGCCGCCGCGGCGCGTAGGTCCCCCTTGGCGTAGAGCGCGTCGGCGAGGGACTGCCCGATGTCGGTGCGCTCGGGGGCCCGGTCGTGTGCGTCGAGCAGACAGGCCAAGGCGCGCTCATCCTCGCACCGCCCCGCGGCGACCTCGGCCCGCCAGCGCTGAAGCTCCGCCACCTCCGGCGTCAGCCGCTTCGCCGCCGCCCGATCGTCGGTGTGGTCGATGGCGTCGGCGAGCTCGGCGACGAGGTCAAGGGCCCGTGGCACATCCCCTCGATCGCGGGCGAGGTCCACCAGGGCCGCCAGCGCCACGAGATGTCCGGGGCTCGCCCGCAGCGCAGACTCGTAGACCGCCGATGCCGCCGCCGCGTCGCCCCGCTGCTCGCGCTGGAGCTTCCCCAGCTCGCAGAGGATCTTCGCCCGCTGGGGCATCGCGTCGGCGGCGCCGGCCCGCGCCTCGAGCTGCTCGGCCAGCAGATCCCAGTCCCGCCGCTTCTCGGCGAACCGCCCGATCGTGTGCAGCGCCTCCGGGTGCCCGGGGCGGACCTCCAACAGCGCCTTCCACAGCGAGACCGCCCCCTCCGCGTCGCCGAGCGCCGCGATGTCCCGCGCGCCACGGGCCAACGCGTCGACCCGCTCCTCCTCGTCGGTGAGCAGCCCCACGAGCTGGAGCGTCGAGATCAACAGCACGCCCGGGTCCTGGGCCCGCTTCGAGAGGGACCGCAAGGCCCGAAGCACCGGGATATCGTCGGGTTGGCGCTGTGAGAGGTCGCGCAGGGTCGCCACCGCGTCGTCGAGCTTGAAGAGCCGCTCGGCCTGAAGCTCCGCGAGCCCGAGGCCCCACCGAGCCCGCACCGCGTCGTCGGTCGGCGACTCCCCTTGCGCCACCACCAGTGACGGTCCATAGCGCCGCTGGAGCTCGACCAGCTCCGCCCACAGACCCCGCGCGCCGAGGAGCGCCGCCACCTCCTGGGCGAGCTGAAGGTCATCGGGCCGAAGCTCGAGCGCCCGCCCCAACGCTTGCCGCGCCTTCTTCTCGTTGCCGAAGGCGTCCCGAGCCGTGCGCCCGACGAGGAGCAGCACCTCCGGGAGCCGGTCGGGATCGGCCACCGCGGTGCTGCGCTCCGCACAAGCGAGGAGCTCCTGGTGCTCCCCGGCCTCGTCGACCCACGACGCGAGATCGAAGAGCAGCTCCAGATCGTCGGGGCGGTCTCGTGCGATCCGCGCCAGCAGCCGAAACGCATCGGACGATCGGTCCAGGTGCGACCGCAGGACCATCGCCCGCCGCCGTTGCAGCCCGTGGCGCACCTCCCCCTCCGCCTGGGGGATGCGCTGCTCGAGCGCCTGCGCGAGCTCCTCCCACGCGCCGCGGCCCTCCAGGCTCGCGACCAGCCCATCGAAGACCGACGGATCGCCCGGCCGCAGGACCAGCAGCCGCTGGTAGACCGCGCCGGCCTTGACCGGTAGCTCGAGGGGCCCGTGGTAGAGCTCGGCGAGCTCCGCCAGCAGCCGCGCCCGCCGCTCCTCGTCGGTCCCCCGCGCGTGGCGCTCCAGGGCCGCCGCCAGCTCGGCGTGGTCGTCCGCCGCCCGCAGGAGGTCCAGCTCCTCGTCCGCCGCCTCGTCGTCCCCCGGCGCCAGCTCCGCCAGCCGCTTCACGAGCCGGGCCGCCTCCGCCGTCTCACCGTGGTCCTTGAGGACCTCGATCGCCGCCCGATACAACCGAATCCGCGCGTGGTGCTCCTGGGCCCAGCGCGCCTCCTCCTCGAGGAAGGCCGCGAGCTCCCGCCAGGCCCCGACGGCGTCGGCCACCCGGCGCAGCGCCGCGTGTGTCTTCTCGTTCCACGGCTCGATGGCGAACGCCTTCTTGAGCGTCTCCAGCGCGCGCCGACCCAGGCCGAGCCGATCGAGCTGCAGCTCGGCGAGGTCGTGGAGCAACGCTATCTGCTGCCACGGCTCCTCGGTGGCGGGGGCCTTGAGCTCGAAGACGCGCGCCACCACCGCCCAGGCGTCGTGGGCGTCGGCCAACCGCCAGACGTGCCCCCGCGTCTCCTCGTCGCGTGGATCGAGCTGGAGGGCCATCAAGTACTGCTCGAAGGCGAGTTCCCAGTCCGCCGCGCGCGCCTCCAGTAGCTCGGCGAGCTCGTGCAGCGTCGCGATCTGGGCCCGCACCTGGCTCTGTGCCTGCCAGCGCCGCTGATAGACCTCCACCAGTCGCCGCCACAGATCGTGCTCGGCGGCCAGCCGCAGCAGCTCCTCCTGGGCGCCGGCCACGGCGAACAGCTCGAAGGCCGTCTCGGGCTGCCCGAGCTCGACCTCGCTGACCTCCGCGGCCCGCGTGAGCAGCACCGCCCGGCGCGGGCGCTCGGCGCCGCCGTCGGCCACCGTCCGAAGCGCGCCCACGTAGTCCGCCCACCGCCCCGCCGCCGGCGCCAACCGCTCCAGGGCTTCGAGGGCCCGCCCCTCCCGCGGCATCAACGCGAACGCCGACATCACGGCCTCGAAGGCGGCCTCCGCGTCGTCGAGTCGGATCTCATTGACCTCCGCCTCCTGCATCCACAGCTCGACCCGGGCAAGCGGGCTCCCCGCCCGCGTCCGCGCGAACCGCAGCGCCTCGACGAACCGCGGCCAGAGCCCCTCCCCCGCCTCCGCCAGGCGCCGAAGCTCGGACACCATGTGGGGAGGCGCGCGGGTCTCGAGTTGGAGGGCCCGCCACCAGCACTCGAAGGCCTCCGAGTAGTCCCCCCGCTGCGTCTCGATCTGCCCCGCCGCGTCGATCAGCAGCCGCACCCTCGACTCGGGGTCGTCCGCGCCCTCGAGCAGCCGCCGCATCGTCCGGACGAGGTCGTCGGTCCGGCCGAGATCGGCGTACAGCCCCTTGAGGGCGCACAGCGCGTCGTAGTCGTCGGGCGCCGCCGCGAGCACCCTCTCCCAGGCCGCTACGGCGCCGATCTGGTCCCCCAGCTCTTCGTCACTGATGCGCCCGAGGACCCGGTCGAGGGCGACGCGTTCGTCGGGATCGGTGACAAAGGGCAGCTCAGAGGCCAGCGCGCGCGCCGCCGTCCAATGGTCCTTTCGCCTGAGGGCGAGCTCGCGCATCGCGGTGTGCGGCTCCCGCGCGGGCGGCCCCACCTCGCACACCGCCTCCCAGGCGGCGATCGCCCCGGGCAGATCACAGGCCGCCTCGAGGGCCCGCGCCCGCCGGACCAGCAGCGCGCGCCGCGCCGCTGTCGGCGCGTCCTCCGCGAGCCGGCCCAGCAGCGTCGCCGTGAGGTCATGGTCCTCATCCGCTTCGGCCTTCACCAGCGACCGCTCGAGCCCCTCGGCGTCTCGAGGATCGGTCTCTAGCACCACCGCCCACAGCGCGTCGGCGGCGGCCTCGTCTTCGAGCGTATCGGTGGCGATCCCCGCGAGGCGTCGGGCCAACTCGACGCGGTCGGGTGGATCGAGCATCGGCAATCGAGCCCGGCCGACGGAGAGCAACTCCGACCAGTGCTCCGCCGCTTCGTGGAGCCGCACCAGCTCACCGGTCGCCTCGAGCGCCGCGGCGTCGATCCCCCGCGCCGCCTCCCAGGCCGAGACAGCCCGCGCGTCGTCGCCCAGCCGGACCTCCGCGACCACCGCCGCCTCGCGCAGCAGCGTCAACCGCTCCGCGTCCCCGGCGGCGTCACGCTGACGGTCCCACAGCAGGGCGAAGACGGCCTCGTGGTCTCCGCGCGCCTCCTCCACGGCCTGCAACGCCGCCCGATCGACATCGTCGCCGCCGTGCGCGAGCACCGCCCGCCACGCCGACGCGGCTTCGTCGAGCTCGCCGGCGGCGATCAGCAGCGCCGCCCGCTCCCGCAGGACGTCGGTGTGCGCCGCCGCCGGCGCCTTCTGCCACCGCCGCCCGAGGACCTCCGCCAGCTCCGACGTCTCCCCCGGGCGTCGCCGCAACGCCTCGGCCAACCGGTCGAGGATCTGCGGCACGTCGTCGGTGAGGGCCGCCAAGACTCGTAGGCCGCGCACCGCCGCGGCCTCGTCCCGCGGCACCGCAGACGCCAGCTCGACGAGCCGCTCAGCCGTGACCCGGCGCGCGTCGTCGTCCCCCGCCGCGTCGAGCTCGAGCTCGAGCAGGCCCACCTCGCCCTCGCGGTCGCCGGCCTGCTCGTAGAGCCGGCGCAGCTTCGCGCGCAGATCGCCGTCCGCGCGGGGGTGCTCGAGGAGCGACCGCAGGTAGACGGACGCGAGGCGGGGGTCGCCGAGCCGCTCTTCGGCGAGCTCTGCCAGCTCCAGCACCAAGGCGAGATCCGCCTCCCCCGCGGCCTCGCGCCTCGCGTCGGCGGCGGTCTCCAGCAACGAGCGCAGGGACTCCCACGCCCCGCGCTTCTCATGCCAGCGTCGCAGGAAGCTCAGGGCGCCCTCGTCGAGGGGCGCCTCGGCCAGCAAGCTCCGGTACGCCTCCGCCGCGCCGGCCACCTCGCCCAACCCCACCCTGGACTCGGCCAGCTCCCGCAGCCAGATGAGGCGCTGGCCAGCGTCGGGCGGCTCCCCGCCGATCCGCCCCGCGAGGGCCTCCTCCAACAACGCCCCGACCGCGGCGGGATCGTCGCTGGCCCGCGCCGCGTCCAGGGCCCCCGTCAACAGCTCCGCGTCGCCGGGTTGGAGCCGCAGCGCACCGCGCCACGCGTCGCGCGCCGCCACCAGCTCGCCCTGCCCACCCAGCAGCTCACCCGCGCGACGCAACGCGCCGATGCGCACCGCGCGAGGCAGCGGGCGATGCCCGGCCCCCGCCAACCACCGCGCGAGCCCCGCTTCATCGTCGTTCGCCTCGTGCAGCTCGCCGACCCGCGCGAAGAGCTCGGCGTCGGCGGGCGAGAGGTCACACGCCTCGCGCACCGCCGCCACCGCCAGATCCACGCGGCCGCGGATGTCCAGGTGCAGCGCCGCCAGCTCGAGCAAGATGCGGGAGGCCTCCGTCGCCCCCTCCTCGGCCGCCCGCTTCCGCAGACCGCGCTCGATCACCGCGAAGGCCTCGTCTCCGGCGACCAGGTCCCGCAGCGCCCCGAAGGCCCCCTCGGGGTCGTGGCCCAGAGCCGCCCGCGTCGAATCGTAGGCGCCGAGATGCGCGCCGAGCTTGCGATGACGCAGGCGCCCCTGCTCGACCAGGAGCCGCGCGCTGACCCCGGGATCGCCAGCGACCTGGAGCTGGAGCCCGAGCAGGCGATCCACCATCTTCCAGTCGCCGCGCCGCCGGTAGACCCGCTCGCCGGCGGCCAGGTGCCGGGCGTCACGGGGCCGGAGCTTGAAGGCCTTCAGATAGCGCTTCGTCGCCCCCTCGAGGTCCTCAAGGTGGTTCTCCAGGACCTCCCCGGCGCGGTGCAGCAGGTCCGCCCGCTCCTCGTCCTCTACCGCGAGGGCCGCCTCGTCGTCGTAGACGCAGGCCAACGCCCGCCAGAGCCCGAGGCGACCGAAGAGATCGGTCATCGCCGCGACCGCCCCGGGGACGCCCTCCGCGCCGACGCGGCGCATCCCGGCGGCGAAGGCCGCGAGCTGGCCATGCCCCTCGTGAAGCCCCAGCCGATACAGCTCGAAGGCGCGGCCCGGATCGACGAGCTGGTACTCGGCGTGCTCGGCCAACGCGAGCAGTCGACGGGCGCGCTCCTCTCCGCTCACCGCTTCGAGCTGACGCGCCCTGATCGCGTGCACCCGCTCCGGCTGCCCGAGGCGTTCGTAGATGGCCCCCGCCTGGTCGAGCACCTCGGCGACGTGCCCCCAACGCGTCACGACGTCGTCCATCCGCGCCTCGACCTGCTCCGCCAACTCCGCGTCGAGGACGCGCGCCTCGTAGAGGTGGGCGCAGGCGTCCGTCGGCCGGGCCGCGCGGTCGGCGCAGAGGATCGCCGCGTCGAAGAAGAGCGAGGCCTTGGTCGCGGTGACCGTGTGGGTGGCGGCGCAGCGCGTCAGCACGCCCACCCCGGCGAGGGGCCGGCCGGCGTCGGTCTCGAGGCGCGCCGCGACCCGGGCGGCGTCGTCGTCGGCGGGGTGCTCGTCGAGGTAGGCCCGCAGACGGTCGAGCACGTCGTCGCGCGTGCTCGCCGGCGTGTCCCGGGCGGCGCTGAGCAGGTGCCGCCGGGCTCGGACCCGGTCGCCGAGCCGAACGAGGCAGGTCCTCGCCGCCTCGAGCAGCAGCCCCACGCGCTCCTCCGGCCCGGTCGTCGCCTCCGACTGCCGCACCAGCACCGTGACGACGTCCTCCCACTGACCCGCATGCGACAGCCCGGCCACCAGGTTCGCCGTGACCCCCACATCGCCGGTGTCGCGCGCGAGCTGCGCCAGCCGGCTCAGCGCGTGCTGCGGCGCGTCCGGGTGCACCGCCACCGCCTGGAAGTAGTACTCGCTCGCCTGGGCGGGAGAGCCCGCGCGGTCACGGTACAAGTCGCCTACATCCGTGAGCCGCGTCGCCCGCTCCTCGGGCCGCACATACCGATCCGCCTCGGCGAGCATCTGCTCGACCTCAGAGCGCCACTCCGCGCTGTCGCCGGGTCGGCTCGACATCGGCGCGTACACTACGCCATCGGTGCCGGATTGCATAACGGCCAGGCTGGTTGTGATCACCCGGCTCGGCCAGACCACGGCGGTCGTGGCGTCGGACGCACGCGCTCCTGCTTCGTGGCACGGATCTTCCATCAGCGATGCTGATCCAGCATCGAAGCTCGAACGAGGCCCATCATGCGTCTGCTCTGTTTCCTCGCCGTGACCTGCGTCACCTTCGCGTGCGCCCCGACGACCGATGACGGAGACGGCGCCGTATCAGACGGCGGCGACGTTGACGGCGCCCTCGACGCTTCGCCCGACGGGCCCGCGCTCGACGGCCCCGCGCCCGACGGCCCCGCGGACGCCGGGCGCGACCTCGCACTCGACGGTCCCGCCGAAGACGGCCCCTCGCCCGACGGTCCCGCGGACGCCGCGCATGACCTCGCGCTCGACGGTCCCGCCGATGGCGCGCCCGACGGACCGCCAGACGCTGCCCCCGATATGGCGGTCGACGCCGCGGTGTCGTGCCGCGCGCCCATCGACTGCCTCGACCGCTTCTGGGACATCCGCTGCGTCGGTCATTGGTCCTGCACCGGCCTCGGCTGCGAGGAGGTCTGCGACGACGTGGGCTGCGGGGACGGCCGGTGCGACCCCGAGGGCGGAGAGAGCGCCACCTCCTGCTTCCTGGACTGTCGCCGCGACACGGCCTGCGACGACGGCACGATGCCGGAGTGTCCGATGCCGGCGCCGGAGTGCGACGCAGATGAGATCCTGGCCTGGCACAACGGCTGCCACCGCTGCGTGAACCCCGACACCTGCCTGCCGTGGGGCGAGCCGGAGTGTGCGGGCGACGCGGACTGCCCCCCAGCCGAGGTCTGCGATCCCTGCGGCAGCAGCTCGTGTCCGGTCTGCGCGGACTGCGTCTCGGCGTGTCGCGCCCACGGCTGCGAGACCGAGCCCGAGCCCGCCTGCGACATGGTCCGCCCCGAGTGCGGCGTGGGCGGAGTCGCCGTCGTGCGCGAGGGCTGCTGGGTCTGCGTCGGGCTCAACGCGTGCGAGCCGCTCCCGCCCGACGACTGCGCCGCGGAGGGCACCTCGGTGCCCGTCATACCGAACGCCCCCGCCTGCTGCGAGGGACTCGAGCCCATCGGCTGCGACCGCCCGATCGAGGGCGTCTGCCCCCCCGACCCTTGCGTCGGCGCCGTCGTCTGCGCCGATTGCGGCGACAACGACTGTGGCCCCGGCGAGAACGCCTGCAACTGCCCCGGCGACTGCGGAGGCCTCAGGGGAAGTCCCGGCAGAGGCGAAGACCCAGGCTCGTGAACCGGTCCGAGGGGAACGCGCCGTAGCGCGCCGCGAGGCGGCTCGCGGCGATGGAGTTTCCCCACGCACCGCCGCGCGCGCCGACGTAGGTCTCGGCCCCGGGCTCGCTGAGGGGCTCGGCCAACCAGCCCGAGACATCCTCTGGCCACACGAGCTCGTAGCGACTCCCACACCATGTCCGAGCCCCACCGGCGAGGCCGCGGATGCCGTAGACGCTCTCGTCGGTGGGAAACGAGTCGACGGGGGCGCGGGTCGCGGCGCCGGGACGCGCTTTGGCCACACACGCCCACGTAGACTCGGGATGGTCGCCCCATGGATAGTGCCGGCCATCGACTCCGCGGGCGGCCTTCTCCCACTCCACGCTGTGCATCAACCGCCACGGTTGGCCCGTGCGCGCGGCCTCCCAGCGAGCGAAGGCCACCGCGCCGAACCAGTCCACCTGCACGACGGGCCAATCGAGCGGATCCGTCTCGAGGCCACGCCGGGCGCGCAGCTCGTGACGATCGCCGGTGCGCTCAACCTCGAGATCTGGATCTTCACGGCTCGTGGTCCCACCACTCCGAGGCCTGTGGCGTGCGGCCTCCGCGTCGAGGCCGCGCGCGACCAGGTCATCGAGGAAGCCAAGATACTCCCGGTTCGTCGTCGCGAAGCGGCGGGCCACGAAACCATCGACCCAGACCCGACGTCCGGGCAGCGCGTCGATGGCGAGATCGTCCCCCCCGCACAGAAACCACCCCGCCGGCACGTAGCACGCGTCGGGCGACGGCGCGCCGCTGGGCAGCGGGACGGGATAGGGGGCCCGCGCCCCCGGCGGGACCGCGTGCCAATGACCGTCACGGGTCACCTGCACCGGATAGCGCACCGGCGCTCGCCCCGAGTGGCGCACATGCAGGACGTAGCTGCCCGCCGCGACGGAGACCGCCTCCAAAGGCGTCCGCCCCAGGGCCGCCTCCGCCGTCGAGACGAGTCGGCGCTCGCGCGGTTCGAGGCGGAGCGCGAGGACCTCGGCCCCCGGTGGATCCGTCGACAAGGACAGCCGCCCTTGCCCCTCGATGAAGTCGCGATGGCGCCCGTCGTCGTACCGACGCAGAAGCGCCAACTCGACGGCGACCCCACCGGCGTCCCTTCGCCGCTCCGAAGTGACGACGGCGTCCCGATGATGCGCGGCGAGCCGCGCGCGCGCGTCACGATGCGCCGGCTCGAGTTGGAGCGCGAAGCGCAGCGCCTCGACATAGTCGAGCTCGAGCAGCCGAAGGCGGCGCTCGGCGGCCTCCTTCGAGTCCTCCAGCGCCCACAGCGCCCGCTTGGACTCGACGGGGCTGTGCGCCGCGATGGGTGCGCTGACCCGGGCCGCTTCGTCGATGATCCGTTGGAGGCGTTTGCGCTCTTCGCGGATCGTCGGGAGCAGCGCGACGCCGCGCCCTACGGCCTCCTCCGCCTCCCGGAGCTTCTGCTCACCGTCGAGCCAGGCCGTGAGGGACGCGACGAGCTGCCCCGCGTCGGCGGGGCGGTCCGACGGCTCCGGCTCCAGGCACCGCTCGCACAGCGCGACCAGGGCGGCCGGCAACCGCACGGCGCCGTCGCCAGCCATCTCCCCCACCGCCGTCGGGGGACGCGTCCGCGAGGTGATCAACGCGCCCAGATCCGAGTCGGCGTACGGGTGCTTGCCGCACAGCAGCTCGTAGAGCATCGCACCGAGTGCATACACATCGGCCGCCGGACCGATCCGGTCGAGCTGCCCCAGCGCTTGCTCCGGCGCCATGTAGGCAGGGGTGCCGAAGACCTCCCCCTCCCGCGTCCGCAGATCGTCGGCCCCGTCACCTGGGGCCGGCGTCTCCCGCTGCAGGGGGTGCCCGGCGCGACGCGCCAACCCCCAGTCCATGACCAACGCCTCGCCGGCGGATCCGATCATCACGTTCGAGGGCTTCAGATCGCGGTGGACCACATCGCGGCCGTGGGCGAAGGCCACCGCCTCGCAGACCCGCCGCAGGACCTCGACCAGCCGGCGGAAGGTCCACCCGTCTTCGGTGCGCCCCCACGCACCCGGCGCCGACACCGCGTGAACCGCGAGGATGCGCGCCCGCAGCGTTTGTCCGGAGACGTACTTCATCGTGAACCACAGCCGCTCGGCGGAGGCTGGCGAGCGATCGTGAACCGGGACGATCCCTGGGTGCGACAGGCTGGCCGTCACCAACGCCTCGCCCCAAAACCGCGCCCGCGCCCGCTCATTCCCGGAGAAAGTGGGCCGCAGCACCTTCATCGCGACGGTGCGCTCGAGGTGATGGTCGAGGACCCGATAGACCTCTCCAACACCGCCCCGGCCGGCCAACTCGAGGGTCGTGTATCGCCCCTCCGTCGAGGACTGTTCGGCGAGGATCCGCCGCAGCGCTACGACAGCCGCCTCGGGGACCGCGTAGGCCGTCGCGATCCGGCTCAGCTCGGCGTGGGATTCGGGCTCGAGAGTCTCGTCCACTGTCACCGGATCTAACACCCCCGGGCAGGGCCCGTCTCGGGGCTTGACACGCGGGCTGGCGACTGGCGGGCTGTCATGAGTGACGGACGACACGACGCTGGATCCCGCCTACTCCGCCCCCCCGACCTCCGGGTCCGGCCCCGCGCCGGTGATGCTGGTGGCCTTTCACTCCGACATCGAGCGGATCGGCGACTGGGCGTGGCTCGATCTCGAGGAGCCCGCCGTGGTCGGTCGAGAGGCCCCTCTCTTCAGCGGACGGACCCTCGGTGACCCGTGCCTGAGCCGACGCCAGTTCAAGGTGTCACCGCTCGGACGCTCATCCTTCAGCGTCCGGGCCGAGGACGGCGCGCGGCTGAGGCTCCAGCTCCACGACGCGGACGGACGTCCGGCCAAGGAGGGGGATCGACTGAGCGTGGGCGCCTGGATCGCCGTCGAGGACCGACTCCTGCTCATCACGACGCTGCGTTTGCCGGTCTCGTCCGACGCCGATCGACTGGGGCTGGTGGGCGAGAGCCTCGACAGCCACCGCCTGCGCAAGGCGATCCGGCTCGTCGGTGCGGCGGACGGCCCGACGCTCGTCGTGGGCGAGAGCGGGACCGGCAAGGAGCTCACGGCGCGTGCGCTCCACGACACCGGGCCGCGGGCGGGTCGCCCGTTCCGCGTCGTCAACTGCGCGACCCTCAACAAGAACAACGCGGAGAGCGAGCTCTTCGGGCACCGCGCGGGCGCCTTCACCGGTGCCGACCAGACGACGGACGGCCTGTTTCGAGCGGCGCACACCGGCACGCTCTTCCTCGACGAGATCGGGGAGCTCCCCATCGGGGTGCAGCCGAAGCTCCTGCGCGTCCTCGAGGGCGGAGGCGTGCGCCGCGTCGGCGGGACGCGGGAGGAGCGGGTCGACGTGAGGGTCGTGGCGGCGACAAACCTGTCGCTGCGCGCGGAGATCGACGCGGGCCGGTTCCGGCTCGACCTCTACATGCGCCTCCGACGCCACCGCGTCGAGGTGCCGCCCCTGCGCGCGCGCGTGGGCGATGTGCCCCTCCTGTGGCGTCACTTCTGGGCGCGCGCGGTCGCGGAGACCCCGGCGCTGGCGCGGTTTCAGCGGGAGGCGAGCACCCGCTCACCTCCCCTGCCGCCGAAGCTGTTCCGGGACCTGCTCCGCCACGATTGGCCGGGGAATATACGGGAGCTCGCCAACACCGTGGCGACGGTGGCGGCCCACAACGCCTCGCGATCGCGGTTCGAGCGGCCCGAGCTCTTCGATCCGCCCGCCGACGCGCCGGCCATCGTGGTGATGCAGGAGGAAGAAGAGCGTGAGCGCCAGGAGGTCCTTGCCGCGCTGAATACCGCTCGCTTCAACTACGCCGCGGCGGCGCGCGCCCTCGGGATCTCGCGTACGACGCTGTACAAGCAGGCCGCTCGCCACGGCATCGAACGGCCGGGCCGAGATCAGTAGAAGCTGCGATCCTTCGTGTTGCCGGCGATGCGCACCTCATGGAGCACCGCGGCGGCTGCCGGGTCCTCGATGCCCAGCCCGTTCGATGTCGACTCGACCCGCATCGCCCACAGGGATCCGCCCCTCACCGCGAGCCCCGCGCCCTCGTTGCCGCGGGTCAGCACGTAGGCCAGCGAGACCTGCCCACCGGAGTCGCTGACGATCCCGTCGCCTGTGCGCGAGCCCACAACGACCCCCACCACCGCCGCTACGCGACCGCCCGCCGCCCGGACACCGGTCCCCGCGGGTCGCATGATACGAAACCGATCCAACACGACGCGACCGCCGTTCGTCGCCGTCACCCCATCGGCCTCCCGGTCCAGGGTGTCGCGGACGACCACGTTCGCCGCCAGCAAGGCGCTCTCGTCGTCCCCGGCCTGCAACCCCGAGCCCGTCCGCGTGAAGAGCGCCGCTTCCAGCGCGACTCGCCCCCCTCGCCGAACGATGGCCCCCGCGCGGGTGCGGTCGACGCGGACGCCGGTCGCCTCCAAGCTACCGCCGGAGACGAAGACGCCCCGACTGGCGCGCCCCAGATCCGCGAGGTCGACCATCGCTTCACCGCGTGGGCCGACGGAGAGCGCCGCCTTCCCCGTGAGGTCGACCCGGAGACGCTCCGCCACCAGACCGCCATCGGCGACGTGGACGCCAAAGGCCGCGAGTCGATACACCGAGACATCGACGAGCCAGGCCGCGGCGCCGGCCGAGATCTCGAGCCCGACCTTCCCCTTCTCGATGACCAGCTCGTTGCCCGCAAACCGGCCCCCCTCGAGGCGAACCCCGTCGGTGGCCTCGGTGATTCGCGTCCGGCGAGCGATGACCGTCCCCTCGACCGACTCCAGACCGACGACCGCGTCCCGGACGATGCAGTCGGTCAACGCAAGCTCTCCGCGGGAGGCCAGCGCGCCGGTCTCCCCACCGCGCAGCGAGACCTGGTCCAGCACCAACCGACCCTGGAGCGCCACCGCCGCGAGCCGTAAATCGCGCACCTCCGACGCGTCGAGGCGGACCCGCGCCCCCGACCAGGAGAGCACGCCGAGGTCCTCCGCGCCCCGCACCACCGACCGCATCACGTCGAGGCGCGCGTCGGCGCCCTTCGCGATCAGGCCGTTGCGCGGCCCCTCGACCAGGGCGCCGCCGAGCCAGACCTCGGCGTCCTCGGCCCACACCGCCGCGAACGCCTCATCGCCAGCGATCACGACGTTCTCCGCCACCGCCGACGCCCCGTCCTCAACCCACAGCCCGGCTCGCTCGAAGCCGCGCAGGCGCACCTGGCTGATCGCCGCGGCGGCGCCCTCCGTGACGTGGATCGCGTCCGGTGCGCCCTCGGCCTGGATCCACGCCTTGTGCACTCGCAACAGAGTCTCCGGCTCGCTGGCAAGGAGCGGGCCTTCCACGAGCGAGTCGTGGACGTGCATCACGGCGCCGTTCGTGGCCTCGACGGCGCCCCCGAGATCCGCGGCGAAGACCCGCGCCTCCCCTCGCACCGCCATCGCGATGAACGCGCCGTGTAGCGAGAGATGACGGGCCGCGAGGGCGCCATCGACCTCCATGGCGTACTTCGCCTGGGAGCGCACATGCAGCCGCTCTACCTTGAGCTCGGCCTCGGCTCCAACCCAGATCTGCGCGGCGTCCACGGGCCGGACCTCGGTGTCCTCCACCGCCACGTCGACGAGCTTCGCCGTGCCGGCGGCGACCTCGAGCCGTCCACGGAGCTGGGCACCTACCAACTCGAGGATCCCGCCATCGACGACGAGGCCCAGCCCCGCCGCGACCACCGTGGAGCGCTCGATCCGCGCGAAGCCGCCCTCGAGGACCCGCACCGAGCCCAGCTCACAGCGGATCGCGCGCAGCTCGCCGTCCACCCGAATCTCCCCCGGTGCGGCGCGCACTCCGTCGAGGCGAGCCTCGCCCGTCACCCGGAGGATCGCCCGATCGCCCCGCTCGCCGAGGGCCAGGTTCTCCAGCCGCGCCCGCTCGCCGAGGACGACTGAGCCCACGATCCGAACCTCCGGCTCGATGCCCCGCAGCGTGATCGCGTGGAGCGCCTCGGACGGCAGCTCGTAGCGCCCCCGCGCCATCTCGATGAGGTCCCCGTCCTGCGCCCGCTCGAGCGCCTCGGCCAGCGTCAGCGCGCGGTCGTTCTGGACCTCGTCGGGCACCACGAAGAACGCCTCGCTCGAGCGCGGCGTGGTCCCTACCCGGCAGCCGCCGCCTACGAGTGGACCCTCGTCGCAGGCGTCGAAGCCCGGCGTACAGCCGAGCCCGTCGTCGGCCCGGAACCACCCGGGCAGACACGCCCACGCGTCGGCGCAGCTCCCATCGGGGAGCGGCAGCGCCCCCGCGTCGCAGGCCGGCGTCGGGGCGGGCTCACAGCCCCGGCCGTCTTCGATGGGTTGCCAGCCCGGAGCGCAGGCCCAGGTGCCCAGGCAGCGTCCGTCGGGGAGTCGCCGCTCGCCCCGCGGGCAGACGGCCACGTCCCTCGGCGAGACGCAGCCGAAGCCGCTCTCCGCGCGCTCCCAACCGTCCGGGCAAGTCCAGGAGGCGCTGCATTCGCCGTCGGCCAGGGCGAAGGTGCCCTCGGGGCAATCCGAGGCGAGGGGCAGCGGCGCGCAGGTCCCGACGGAGGCCGGGACCCACCCCGCGGGGCAGGGCCAGCCCTCGGGGCCGAGCTCCGCCGGCTCGTCGGGCACCAGCTCGGGGACGACGCACTCGCCGTCGATGCGCCACGAGGGCGGGCAGGCGGGGGCGGTCACGTCGAGGTCGTCTCGGAGGTCGTGCTCGCAGCCGACGCAGTCGATCACTTCGGTCGAGGGCTGCCCGCTGTCGTCGCAGGCCACCGGCACCATCGCCAGGGCCAGGAGCGCGAGCGGGTGGACGAGATCGCGCCTTCGATTCTGTTCGTGCCGTGTCATGGGGACTCCTTCTCTCGCTTGGGGTTCGCCACGGCTACAGAGCAGCGAACGTGCCAGCCCCGGGCGGCGCCGCTACGCCGCGTAGGTGTCCGGCGACTGTCCAGCGGCCGGACACCCCTCGGACACATCGACTCCGAAGCCACCGAGCATCCGATTGGTACGGCCATTGCTCAGCCCCCACCGCGACGCATCACGGAGCCTCACCATGAGTCGACTCGCCCCCTTGCTCGCCATCGCCCTGCTCAGCGCCACCCCGATCTGCGCGCGCACGACCACGACGGACCGATCGACCTCGCTGGCGCCGGACAGCCGATTCGGCTACCGCCTCGGCGTCGGCTACCGCCAGGTCCCGATCGTCGTCGAGACGCGCCGCCCCGATGGCCCCGCGATCACCGGCGCCCGCAACGCCGGCGGCTTCTCCCTCGAGCTCGGGACCGAGCTCTGGCCGGTGCACCTGCCGTTTGCGGGCGTTGGCGGCTTCGCGGAGGGTCACGCCGCGACCACCATCGTCCGCGGTGGGCGCGAGGGGAGCGCCGGCTACCGCTACGGCGGTCGCGCCTTCCTCGGCTGGGAGCGCGCGGCGACGGTCACCGGTGAGCTCGGGTGGGGCCGCCGGCTCGCGGGCACGTTGGACGGCGTCGGCCTCGACTCGACGGCCCGCCTCGCCCTCGACGGCGGACAGAGCGACACCGCCACGGGGAGTTGGGCCGTCGGAGTGCGGCTGTGCGCCGTGCGGAGCCAGCGCGGTCATTGCGCGTTCGCCCTCGCCGGATCACGGATGCGAGAGCATGTCGCCCTCGGCTCCTCCCAGGTCTGGCGTGCACGGGTGGAGATCCACGATGTCGTCGGGCTCGCCGCCGAATACGCGCCGGACTACCCCTTCGCCAACGCCGGAGGGGGCCTCGACCCGCGCGCGGCCCGGATGGCGGCCGTGTTGTGTGTGCGCTCCGACGCACTCAGCGGGCCTTGGTGGTAGGTGTGGAGGCGACGTTCGCTGATCGCGCAGATCGCGCAAGAACCGCGCTGCGCATTCAGCAGAGGTGGAGCGTGACGGACGGCATCGACCTCTCGGCCATCGAGACCCTCTTGGCACAGCCCCCCGAGGGGGCGCGTATCGGCGAGCTCGAGCCGCGGGTCGACGTCCCGCACCGAACGCTCCAATCGCGGCTCGCGGCGCTCGTGCGGGACGCGTACCGCCCGAATCAGACGCGCTATCTCGACCGCTCCACGACCGCCGAGCTCGTGGCGCTGAGCCCGACCCGCGAGGTCGGCCGCGACGCCGGGACGTTCGCGCGCCGCATCCTCGATCGCCTGCTCATCGACCTCTCGTGGAGCTCCAGCCGCCTGGAGAGGAGCATGTACTCACTGCTAGAGACCGAGAAGCTGCTCGCGGCTGGCGAGCAGGCGGAGGGCAAGGCGGCCTTCGAGGCCCAGATGATCTTGAACCACGAGGCGGCCGTCGAGTTCCTCCTCGACAACTTGCTCGGCGAGTCGGCGGCCGAGGGTCGCCTGCGACGCATGCCGGTCCGCATCGAGGGGTCCGTCTTCCACCCGTTGGAGACGCCCCAACTCATCGACGAGGTCTTTCGCCAGGTCCTCGACACGGCGGCGGCGATCACCGATCCCTTCGAGCAGTCGTTCTTCGCGCTGGTGCACCTGCCCTATCTGCAGCCCTTCGACGACGCCAACAAGCGCGTCTCTCGGCTCGCGGCCAACCTCCCACTGATTCGCGAGAATTTGTGTCCTCTGTCCTTCCTCGATGTGCCGATGGGGCTCTACGTCCAGGGCGTCCTCGGCGTCTACGAGCTCAACCGGGTCGACCTCCTGCGCGACGTGTACGTCTGGGCCTGTCGGTGCTCCGCTCAGACCTACCGCGCCGTTCGCCGCGCCCTCGGTGGGCCGGATCCTCTGCGACTCCGCTATCGAGTCAGCCCCTCGGAGTACGCAGCCTGGCGAGACGCGCAGCCGGGAGGCGATCGGACGGGCCGACCTGGCGATCGCAGCGAGCCCGGCGTAGTCTCACCAACTGGCGACATGGGCTCACTACACGGAGATTGAAGATGTCACGACTCGCGCTCATCGCTTGGGCCCTCGTCCTCCACGCCGGGGTCGCCACAGGCGCCGAGATCAGTT
>CAYOBQ010000191.1:0-19084 GCA_964402225.1 uncultured Nannocystaceae bacterium
CTGAGTGCTGAAAGCTGACAGCCTCTCCAAAGACGACCGCAGATCTGAGATTTGCGCGCCATTCAATCGCGGCTGTCCGACGTTCGTCTACCCACATCCGCGCCAGCGAGCCAACGCACGCCTCACCTGCGTCCCGCCGACACTGTAGGACTGTGCGTTGTGGCGACGCCGAGAAGGGTCGTACGGTGCGTGGCGTATGGGCGACCAGACCACCCCGCAGATGAACTTCGCCGGCCTGCAGGAGCGCATCGTCCCCCTGATGGCCGAGCTCTTCGCCACCCTCGCCTCGCAGAACCCGCTGCGGATGTACTTCGCCGACGTCGCGGGCAAGACCCTCCTCGACATCGTCGAGGTGCTGCGCTCGGACGGGGTCTCCCAGGAGGCGATCGCGGCGTCCTTCGACCTCACGATGAACGGCTACCGGGCGAAGATGAGGCGGCTGCACGAGCTCCACCGGGAGGGGGCCGAGGTCATCGGCGACGAGCCACGGACGCTCTTCGAGCGCATCCACGCGTTCGTCGAGGCGGGCACGCGCGACTCCGGCTGGATGAAGCTGACTCGGGTCATCGATGAGTTCCGCGGCATCAAGCCCGACACGGTCAAGGGCGCGATCCAGTTCCTCGTCCGATCCGGGCTGGTCGAGACCGAGGGGCGCGGCGCGACGCGCACGTGTCGCGTCGTCAGCCGCCCCCGGGGGCGGGAGGCGACGGTGCAGGACGCCGCGGTGATGCTGTATCGAGAGGGGCCGCTGGAGCTCACCGAGCTCGCCCGTCGGCTCTGCCTGTCGGAGTCGACCGCCGCGGAGTATCTGGAGGCGCTACGGGCCGAGGGGACGCTGCGGACCCACGAGGGGGTCCGCTTCTCGGTCGACGACTACCACGTGCGCCTCGACACGGTGGAGGGTTACGAAGCGGCGATCTTCGACCACCTCGCCGCGGTGGTGCACGCCATCAGCAAGAAGCTGCGGGTCGGGCGTCACGCCGCTACGCTCCAAGAGCTGACGGGCGGCGCGACCTTCACCTTCCACGTCCCGGTCGAGGATCCGCTGTGGGAGGAGGTCTCCGGCTTCCTGCGGGACAACCGCGTCCGCCTCGAGGACTGGCTGCAGCGCGCCCGGGCGTTGAAGGAGGCGGGCCTCGAAGGACGCGACACCAAGCGCGTCACCATCTACGTCGGGCAATCCGTAGACGATCTCGAGACGTAGCGCTTCAGGGACCGCAGCCGTCGGGCCCACAGACCAGGCCCGCCCCACACGCGGACCCCTCCTCGAGCGGGGCCGCGACGCAGATCCCGTCGGGGCTGCATACCCCAACGGAGCACAGTTCGTCTGCATCACAGGCGTCCGGTGCCAAGGTCACGCAGAGCCCGGCGCCACCGCACGAGTCGATCCCCCAGGCGTCGTGGCGCACGAGATAGGGGCCGAGCACGCCCCGTGGATCGACCATCGTGATACCGGTCAGCAGCGCGCCGCGATCGCCCGTCGCCACCAACCCCGCCGCGAGCGCCGGGACCTCCGGCGCGCGGTAGTCGATGGTGCTCGCGAGGGCTCCCCCCGCCGTCAGCCGCAGGCCCGAGAAGCTCTCCGTCAGCACGAGCGCGCCGTGGCCCGGCGCGACCACCATATCCACCGGCTTCACGTCGCCCAGCGAAGCCGACGACCGCAGCGCGCCGTCCCTCGAGTACCGGCGCGCGAAGCCCGTACGGGCCTCTCCCTCGGGCTGGAAGAGGAGCCCGGCGGTCCACACCTCGCCCTCGTCGCCCAAGGCCACGACCGTCGCGATGGCCTCGGTCCCCTCGAGGTCCTGGAGGTCGCGCCAGCGCTCCACGCCGCCGCCGTCCATGGCGAGCACGTAGCCCACCGGCAGCTCGCCTCCGACGAGGGAGGTGTGTCCGACCACCACGTAGCCGCCGTCCGGGGTGGCGACGAAGTCCTCTGGGCTCGGGTCGCCGGGGACGTCGAGGGGGATATCCATCTGCCCGAGCCCGTCGTCGCCGAGCACGAGGATCGCGTGGCTCACGTCGTTCGGGGCCGGCTCCTCGAACTGGGTGAGGACCGCGAAGCCACCGCCGGCGCGAGCCACGACCCCCTCTGGCCGTCGATCGACGCCGGCGCGGAGCGTTCGGTCCCAGCCGAGCTCGCCGTCAGCCTCGATGCGGATCGCCCGCACCGCTTGCCGCCCCTGGTCGTCGAGCGTGCCGTGGACCGCCACGACCTGTTCGCCCACGGCGACCGCCGCCTCGATGGCGATCTCCTCGTCCTGAGCGTGGGGATAGGTTCTCTGCCAGCGCACATAGCCGTACCGGTCGAGGCGGGCGGCCCAAGGCGCGAAGACATCGGGCGCCGTCTCCAGCGTGCCCAGCACCACCGCGCCCTCCTCCGGCATCGGCGCGACCGCGCGCACGTTCGCGCCGGGCAGGGCGCTGAGAGGGCGGGCAAAGAGCGCGGTATCGCCGCCGGCACAGGGGGCGTCGGGGGCGACCACGGAGCCGCTTTGCAGGTTGTCGCCGCCAATCCGCGCCCAAGCCGGCGAGAGCCCCCCCGCCAGGGTCTCCAGCGCGACGACGACCGTGCCGGCGAGGGGCGCCTCGATCTGCGTGGCCAGTCGCCCGTCGGTGTCCACCACCGGGCTCCCGACGCAGCTCTCCGCCGCCCCATCCCCCGTGCCTAGCTCGACGGAGGCGCCGACCGTCGCGTCGAAGGAGCGCAGCACCCAGCGGCTGTCGCCCCCTCGCCAATGACTGCCTCCGTTGAAGGCGCGGCCGTCCTTCGTGAGGGCGACGCCGGTGATGCGTAGGCCGTCCGGGCGCTCGCCCGAGACGACGTCGCCGGAGTCCAGGTCGTAGACCTCGAGCCAGCCCTCGCCAGCGCCGACCATCACGCCTCCGGGGCACCACCAGTGAGAGCCGCCGTTGGCGAAGGGGCTCGCGCAGTCGCGCGCGGCGACCACCGGCGCCAACACCTCGCCCGGCGTCGCGATGGGCTCACCGCGCTCGGCAAAGGCGAGCGCCCCTTCGTCCTCGAAGGCCTCGACCCGAAGCAGGTGGTCGCCAGGACCGACGCCTTCGCCGATACGCACCGCCGCGACCACGAGCCCGGCGTCCGCGGGGACCAGATCGGCCACCCGTCCCTGGGACAGCGCGTGGAGGCCCCGCAGCTCGATGACCGGGAGCGCGTCGGCGCTCCAGCCGAGACCCGCGAGGCGCGCGCCGATCCCCACGAGCCAGTGGGAGCCGCCGTTGTTCTGGGCGCCCGAGACTCGGACCGGCGGAGTGGTCGGCTGGTCGGGCAGCGCGTCGGCCGCGACGACCCGCCCGTCGGCGCGACCGAGCAGGTGGAGACGGCCGCCCGTCGGATCCGCCGTCGCGACGACCACGAACCGGTCGGACAGGGCTGGCCGCGTACAGCTCTGAGCTTCCAGATCGGTCACCCAGGCGAGCTGTCCATCGTTGGAGAAGGCCCGCACGCGACAATGCTCGCCGACCAACGCGACGAACAGCTCTGGACTGCCCGGGTCGCCAGCGGCGCCCACCGGTCCGTGGGGCACGAAGCCCGCGTCCCAGGCGAAGATGGGGGGCGCCGCGTCGGCCACGCCCGCCACCGGATCGGCGATGTGCAGCCCCGCGTCGTCGGTGAGGACCAGCTTGCCGTAGTGGAGCACGGTCGCGCGGGCGAGGCAGGCGGCGGGCAGCTCGGGGACCGGTTGCGCGGCGTCGGAGCGGCCGGCATCGGGGACAGCGTCCGCCCCGGCGTCCCCGGCGCTGTCCCGGGCGCCGTCGGGGCGGGCGTCGGGGGGCGTCTCCGGCCCGAGGTCGTCCATCGGGCCGGAGACGTCCGGTGTCGGGCCCCGGTCGGTGGTGGCGTCACCCGCAGCCGGGGCGTCCCCCCCGTCGTTGGCTCCCTCGGCCACCCGACCGCCGCCGCCGTCGGTCTCCGAGCCGAGGATGTCCTCGTCGTCGCACCCCAGCAGCGCGACCAGCAATAGCGGCGTTACCCAGCGCAGCACGGGCCCTCCGATGGCGGGTCTACCTCCAGGAAGCCCGATCTCGGCCCGGACCGAACCCCCCAAACGCGTGGGGGGCCGGTCGTCTTCGCCAAGTCGCCGCTGGGCTCGTCTTCAGGTTGCGAGCCAAGCGGCGAGGGGCTCGAAGACGAAGCGCTCGGCGTGCTCGGAGATGAACAGGTCGGCGTGGGCCATCGGCGTACGGTGGTCGCCGGCGACCAGCACGTCCCGCGGGGCCCCGCGCATGGCGTTGTGGGCGGAGCAGACGGTGGCCTCCGGGCAGATGCCGTCTGCGTTCGCGACGACGGTGAGCAGCGGCTGGCGGAGCTCGGCGACGTCGTGGCTCAGGACGCGCCCGTCCCACACGAGATCGCCACGCCTGATCCAGCGCGCGATCTCGGCGTTGAGGCTGGGGATGGGGTCGTCGACGACCTGGAGCAACGTGTCTGGGTCCGAGAGGTCGCAGTGAGCCGGGTGCAGGTAGATGTGGAGGAAGCCCGGGACGCGCGCCGCCAGGGGGAGCAGGGCGCGGGCCGCGCGGCGGGTGCCACGGATCGCGAAGCGATCCCAGGGGAGGGGGAGCCCGGCGACGGTGCGTACGACGGGGTGCACGCTGGTCCAGCGCATCGGGCCGCCGAGGTTGATGATCCGACGGATGCGCGGATCGGGGCCCCACGCGGCGCGCATGAAGACGTAGGTGGCCCCCAGGCTGCACCCGATGAGATCGAAGCCCGTCGCGTCCGAGGCGCTGCGCTCGGCGATGGCGTCGAGGGCGGCGCCGAGGTCGACGAGGGCGATGTCGGCGAGGGCGACGCGGTCGTCGCGACCGAGTCGCGACGAGGCGCCCTGGCCCCGAAGATCGGTGCACCACACCTCGTGTCCACGGCTCGCCAGGTGGGCGGCCATCGAGGTGCCGGTGGGGTGGTGGCCCAGGATGAAGCTGTTCATACAGAAGCCAGGGACCATCACCACCGGGTTGCGGCGCGGGTCGAGGGCGCGCGGATCGGCGAACCGATGGAGCGCCAGGCGCCAACCCACCCCGTTGTCGAAGAAGGTGGTCCGGCGCTCGATCATCCTTCGGCCTCGTCGGTGTCGCCCCGCGCGCTGTCACGGCCTGCGAAGTAGCCATGCGTGAAGCCGCGTCCGCGTGGCTGTGAGCGGGTCCCCCCGGGGCCGAAGCCCTGCACCAAGGCGGTGAGCGCCTCGGCGTCGGGGGATACGGCAGCGCGGGGGGCGCTCGGTTGAACCTGGGACTCGATGTGCAAGGTGCGGGTGGGGAACGCGAACTCGACGCCCAGCTCGGCGGCGAGGCGCATGAACTCGAGGTTGAGCTGCTGCTTGGCGACGAGCTCCTCGGTCCAGGTGCCGACCTTGAAGAAGGTGTAGACCATCACCTCCAGCGCCGAGGCCCCAAACTCCACGAAGTGGACCTCGTAGGCGTCCTTTCGGGTGTCCGGGTGGGCCGCGATGATCGCGCGCACACCCTCGACGAAGGCCTCGATCTGGTCGGGCGTCGACGCGTAGGAGATCGTCAGCCGCGTCGAGTAGCGCCGATAGGTGCGCCGCGAGTAGTTGTCGATGTTGCTGTTGGCCAGGGACGAGTTCGGGACCGAGACGACGCTGTCGTAGAAGGTGCGGATCCGCGTCGATCGCAGGCCGATCTCCATCACCGTCCCTTCCACGCCCGCCGCGGCGATCCAGTCGCCCACGTAGAAGGGGACGTCCACGAAGATGGTGAAGGAGCCGAAGATGTTGGCCGCCGTGTCCTTCGCCGCCAGGGCGAGGGCCAGACCGCCGATGCCCAGCCCTGCCAGGAGGCTGGTGACGTCGACCTGGAGGTTCTGAAGGACGAAGACCACGCCGACGGCGACCACCAGCGTCTTGAGGGCCTTTCGGACCAGCAGCACGAGCTGGTCGTCCATGCGCCCGGCGGTCTCGCCAGCGCGCCGCTCCATCCACATCGCCAAGAGGTCGACGGTGCGGTAGGTCACCAGCACCGAGGCGACGGCGGCGACGAGGCGGATGGCGACAGAGAGGACCCGGGCGGTGCCCACCGAGAACCGCAGCTCGGGGAGCAGCGCGGCGATGAAGCCGGCGGCGGCGAGCCAGCCGAGGGGGCGCGCCGTGTCGGCCAACAACTCCTTGGGGGACTCGACCTTGAGGCGCCCGAGCAACCCAACGAGACGCCCGCGCACGACGGCCCGTACCAGCCGGCTCACCAACGAGGCGAGCATCAGCAGTAGGAACAACCCGAAGATCTGCCACAGCTCGTAGTTGAAGATGCGCGCCCGGAAGAACGAAGGCAGGTGGTTCAACGCCACGTCCACCCAACCGGAGAACGTCTCGCGGTACAGGCGCGGGACCCGTTGGACCACCTCGGCAGGGAAGCGCCACTCGTCACCGGAGCGCCGAAGCTCGATCTGGTCGAAGCCCGCGACCAGTCGGATCCGGGGCCGCCCGCGGTGGTCGTTGTGCTCGGCGGTGTCGGGGAGATCCTCCATGATGACCCAGAGCCCACGCGCGTCCAGGACGGCCTTGAGGTCCTTCACCCGCCGGACCAACTCCGCGTCGTCGAGCCCTCCGGCCTCGAAGCAGCGCACCGCGACCTCGGTCCGCATCTGGTCGGGTTGCAGGTTGTCGAGGAAGGTGTGGGCCGCCGCGCGCGGCGTGGCGCAGGGCCCCGCGGGCTTGGGCGCCTTCGGCTTAGCGCCGTCGGCCAGAGCGGCGCCTGCGAGCACCATCGCGAGTGAAAAGGCTTGGATGCGCACGGCACGGCTCCCGGGTTCGAGAGGCGCCCTATACACCAGTCGTTGTAGAGGTGGCCAACGGTGGTGTGGCCACTGGTCACCTCAGTTGCCGCAAGAATTGACGCAAACCCGCGCTGAGTCTGGCGTCCGAGTTGGCAAGGGAATTGCTAGCGAAGGCGCCCGAGATGACTCACGCAGACGACATCTACATCCGGCTCAGCTCGTTGCTCTGCGACCACTTCGGTCGCGATCCCGGAGCCCTGACCCCCGAGGCGAGCCTGCGCGGCGCCTTGCTCCTCGACAGCCTGGACCTCGTCGACCTCGCGTTCCTGATCGGGCGCGAGTTCGGCGTGTGCGCCCCCGTCGACGAGTACCGCTGCGTCCGGGACCTCGGCGGGCTCGCGAGGTTCGTCGAAGCGCGCGCCTAGGACGGTGCGGCAGAGTCGCGACGCGGCGCGCTGCACGCGCCCGCCAACCGATTTCGGCGTTGCGAAGCCTACCGATATCTTCGGATATCGCTACGGCTTCGCGCCTTGAACTCGGCCGGCGGGCACGCACATCACTTGGTCGCTTGGTCTGCCGAACCGTCCTTGGACGGTGCGGCAGAGTCGCGACGCGGCGCGCTGCACGCGCCCGCCAACCGATCTCGGTGTTGCGAAGCCTACCGATATCTTCGGTGGCTAGCCGAGGCGGGCGCCGGTCTTGGCGCGCACCTCGTCGGCGGTGTGGCCGTCGGCGACGCTGACGAGTTCGAAACCGTTCGCTCCGACATCGATCGTCGCCAGATCCGTGATCACCCGATTCACGCACGCCACGCCCGTGAGCGGGAGGGTGCACCGGTCGAGCAGCTTGGGCGAGCCGTCCTTGGCGACGTGGGTCGTCAGGACGATGACCGACTTCGTGCCGCTCACGAGGTCCATCGCGCCGCCCATGCCGTTGACGCGCTTGCCGGGGATCATCCAGTTGGCGAGGTCACCGCCCTGGGAGACCTGCATCGCGCCGAGGATGGCGACATCGAGGTGCCCGCCGCGGATCATCGCAAACGAGGTGGCGCTGTCGAAGAAGGAGCCGCCACAGACCACCGTCACCGTCTGCTTACCGGCGTTGATGACCTTCGGGTCCTCCTCGCCCTCGTAGGGAAAGGGCCCCATGCCCAGCAGGCCGTTCTCGCTGTGGAGCCAGACCTGAATGTCCGGTGGGATGTGGTTGGCGACCAGCGTGGGGATGCCGATGCCGAGGTTGACGACGTCGCCATCTTTCAACTCGGCGGCGGCGCAAGCGGCCATTGATTCGCGGGTACGTGGCATGCCGCCTTCTATCACACTAGAGTCTCGCCCTCGTGCGTCGCAGCGACTTCCGATACGACCTGCCCCCCGAGCTGGTGGCCCAGCGCCCCGCGGAGCACCGCGCCGGGAGCCGGTTGATGCGCGTCCCTCGCGAGGGCGCGCCGCGCATAGCCGCCTTCGAGACGGTCGTCGAGGCCTTCAAGGGCGACGAGGTGCTGGTCGTCAACGACACGCGGGTGGTGCCCGCGCGCGTGCGCGGAAAGAAAGCGTCAGGTGGGGCGGTCGAGGTCTTTGTGGTCGAGCCACTGGGCGACGGCCTCGTCTCGGCGTTGGTGCGAGGCAAACGCCTTCGGCCGGGGACCCGGCTCTGCCTCCCGGAGGTGGAGGCCGAGATCGTCGAGCGGCGCGGGGACGGCACGGTCGCCCTCCGACTGCCGGTCGCCGATCCCTGGTCCTGGCTCTCCCGGGTCGGGTCGGTCCCGCTGCCGCCCTACATCCAGCGCGAGCCGGACGCCGCCGACGTCGATCGGTACCAGACGGTCTTCGCCCGCCACGCGGGGGCCGTGGCCGCGCCGACGGCGGGCCTGCACTTCACCCCGGCGCTGCTGGATGCCCTGCGGGCGAAGGGCGTCGCGGTGCACCCGATCACCCTCCACGTGGGGCTCGGCACCTTCCTGCCGGTCCGCGTCGACGACGTGAGCGAGCACGTGATGCACAGCGAGCGGTTCCAAGTGCCCGCCGCCACCGCCGAGGCGGTGCGCTCCGGTCGTCCCGTGGTCGCCGTGGGCACCACCGCGGTGCGCGCCCTCGAGGCCCACGCCACGGACGCCAACGCGACGCGGACCGACCTCTTCATCACGCCGGGCTTCGAGTTCCGGGTCGTCGACGGGCTGCTGACGAACTTTCACTTGCCGGAGAGCACGCTGCTGATGCTCGTCAGCGCGTTGGCCGGCCGCGAACCGGTGCTGTCGGCCTATCGCGCCGCGGTGGAGGCCCGGATGCGCTTCTACAGCTACGGCGACGCGATGCTGCTTCGCCGCGAGGGGGGACGATGGATCTCGGGTTCTCGGTAGAACGTCGGTGCCCCGACAGCGAGGCTCGCCTCGGGCGCTTCAGGACCACCCACGGCGAGGTGCGGACGCCCGTCTTCATGCCGGTGGGGACCCTCGCGAGCGTCAAGGCGATCGCCCCCGACGAGCTGGAGGACGCGGGCGCCGACATCATCCTCGGCAACACCTACCATCTGGCGGTGCGCCCCGGCACGGAGACCGTCCGGGCCCTGGGCGGGATGCACGAGATGGCCTCCTGGCGACGCTCCATCCTGACGGATAGCGGGGGCTTCCAGGTGCTCTCCCTCGCCGATCTGAGGGAGGTCGCGGAGGAAGGCGTCAGCTTCCGCAACCATGTGGACGGGGCGCTGCTGCACCTGACGCCGGAGAAGGCCATGGAGATCCAGGCGGCCATCGGCAGCGACATCGCGATGTGCCTGGACCACCTCGCCCCCGCCGGGTCGCCCCGCGCGGTGCACGAGGCGGCGCTTCAGCGTACGACCCGCTGGGCCCTGCGCTGTCTCGCGGCCCGGCATCGACCGGACCAGGCGCTCTTCGCCATCGTCCAGGGAGGCACCGATCATGGCCTCCGGGCGGACCACGTCGACGCGCTGTGCGCCCACCCCTTCGACGGCTTCGCCATCGGTGGCCTCAGCGTGGGCGAGTCGATCCCGGAGATGTACGACGCCCTGGAGTTCACGGCGCCGCGGCTGCCCGCGGGCCTCCCTCGCTACCTGATGGGCGTCGGTACGCCGACGGACCTCGTAGAGGGCGTCGCCCGCGGCGTCGACATGTTCGACTGCGTGATGCCTACCCGCAATGCGCGCAAGGGGGGCCTCTTCGTGGACGGCGGGCGGCGCAAGCTGAACCTCAAGAACGCCCGCTTTCGCAACCAGAGAGGCCCCATCGACGACGCCTGCGCCTGCCCCACCTGCGCGCGCTTCGGCGCCGGCTATCTGCGCCACCTGCTGCTCGCCAAGGAGCCGCTGGTCTACAGGCTCCTCTCGCTGCACAACCTGCACGTCTACCTCGACCTGATGCGCCGCGTCAGGCGGGCGTTGCGTGACGACACCTTCGCGGCCTTCCGGCGTGCATGGCACGGCGCGGAGACGTAGAATCCGTCAATGCCTAGAGAACTCTCGACGGAGACCCGGCGGGGCCAGAGCGCCGCCACCTCCGAGCGTGGCGCCGACACCGAGGCCGACAACGCGCGCTCCCGCGACGCGATGGCGCAGTACCTCTCGGGTCTTGAGGGTGGGTCGCCGCAGAGCCCCACCGTCTCGGTGCCCAAGGGCGAGCACTACGTCGTGACCTCCGATGACGTCGGTGGGGCGGACGCCGACGCGGCCTGGGACGCCATCGCCCGCAACAACGGGATGATGGGATCGACGCTCAAGGCGTTCAACGCCGATCCCGACACCAAGGCCGCCGTCGCCCTCGCCGCGGGGATGTCGATCTACCTGCCCTCCGCCGACGAGATCGTCTTCGAGCAGCTCTACGCTCGGCACGGCGACTACAAGAAGGCCGCGCAGGCCTACGGAGAGATGAAGTCCGGCACCAACCTCGACACCCTCCGCGCTGCGCGTGATCGGGCCAGCGGCAAGAAGGGGAAGAGCTACGGCGTGAAGGGGATCGGCGGATCCGACGAGAAGATCGGCTACTTCCTCTCGCCGAACCCCAAGCTCGCGGGGGCGTCGAGCCGACGGACGGAGACCGTCGGCGGGCAGCTCAACTACCGGGTCGTGTGGGTCAACGACTGGAAGTGCAGCACCTTCATGAACGATGTCGCCTACCAGGCGGGCTACAAGCCCGCCGAGTTCAGCACCCCGGGCGGTACCAAGTACCGGACGGCCGGTACGGCGCATCGCTCGACGAACTACGCCGAGGTGAAGCTCTCCGAGGCGCGCCCCGGCGACATGTTTCAGAAGTTCGGCGGCGCGGGCTCCAACGAGTCCCACAACGCGGTCCTCTCGACCTTCGTCCGGCGCGAGCCCGATCCCGACCGCCCTGACCTCGAGGTCCTGACCTTCAATATCATCGGCGCCGAGCAAGAGCGCGCCGCCGAGAGCGAGCGGCCCTGGACCGTCCGCAAGGGCACCAACCACACCGTCGGAGGCGAAATCCTGCGGTTCCTGCGGCCCACGGCGAAGCGCTGAGTGGGCGTCTTGTGCCTGCTGGTGGTGGCCCAACTCGCGCCCCCGGCCGCACGACAGGAGGCACGACGAATGGTGATCGAGGGTGAGCTGACGACCGCCGCGGGTCGCAGAATCCCGGTGGTCTTTCAAACCCTGGACGCGAAGCCGGGGACCTTGCCGGCGGCGGCCGGCGCGTCCGGCTGGCTCGCACCGATCACCGACCTGCTACGCGTGCCCGTGGGGCCGGGCCCGGGGCGGGTGCTCTTTCTCCGGGCCCAACGCCTCATCGAGCATCTCGACCCGGGGGACACCGTCGAGACCAACACGCTGGTGGTGGCGATCCCTCCCGGCGCCACTTCGATCGCCGATCTGCGCATCTACCTGCACGTCGACGCTCAGACCAGCACCAAGCCGCTCTACGAGGCGCGCGCGGCGACCGGTGCCTGGCGCGCGCTCGGGTCAGTCGTCGTGGGCACGATCGCCGCGGACCTCGAGCAAGTCGCGCCCGCCGGTGAGGCCGGCGGGCTGGCGCGCTTGGACGGTCGATTCCTGCTGCAAAGGTGAACGGCGGGTTCCTGGAGGCGGAGCCCCCGCGCGGTACCCTCGACACGAGACCAAGCTCGGCTTGAAAGCCCCGGATCGATCTGGTAAACCCGCCCGTCCCTGAATCCGCCGGACCACCCCGAGCCACGAAAAGCCTTGAACGAACTCATCTTCCTCGCGCTCCAGCAGACGCAGGGCGGCGCACGCCAAGCGGGCTTCATGGACATGTTGTTCCCGCTCGCCCTGATGTTCCTCGTCTTCTACTTTCTGATGATCCGCCCGCAACAGAAGCGGCAGCGCGAGCATCAGGAGATGGTCAACCGACTCGCCAAGGGGGATCGCGTGGTCACCAATGGCGGGCTCCTCGGCACGGTGGCGAAGGTCGACGACGAGGTCATCACGCTCGAGGTCGGCGATCGCACGAAGGTCAAGGTGTTGAAGGGTCAGGTCCAGCTCTACGGGTCGGCGGAGTCCGGCGCCGGTAAGGACGGATAACCGATGGACAGGAAGTGGAAAATCAGGGTCGCGACCCTGTTGGCCCTCGTGATCGGCGCGCACCTGATGTTGGTGCCGACGCTGGTCGACATGACCCGCACGGAGGCCGAGAAACAGGCCGACGACGTGGGGCCGCTACCCGAGTGGTTCACCGCCATCTTCAGCCAGCGGCTGATCCTCGGCCTCGACCTTCAGGGGGGGATCCACCTCCAGTACAAGGTCGACATCGAGGAGGCGCTGAAGCGGCGCGCATCCGGCTCGGCCGGGGTCGTCGAGGTCCAACTGAAGAAGGACCACCAGCTCGCGGTCAAGGCGAAGGGTGGTGAGGGCGAGGATCTCGACGAGATCACGACGCTGACGGTGGAGTTCCCCAGCGAGGCCGACACCGACAAGCTCGACCAGGAGTTCCTCGGGCGGTACTTGCCGGACTACGAGATCCACACCACGCGCGACAAGACGGTCGAGCTGACGATGCGCAACGCCGCCATCGACAGCTTTCGTACCGAGGCCCTCGACAACGCGATCGAGACCATCGAGCGGCGCATCAACGCCTTCGGGGTCGCCGAGAGCACGATCTCGAAGCGCGGCGACAGCGAGCTCGTGGTGGAGCTGCCCGGCATCAGCGAGAAGGACTTCGCGGCCGCGAAGGAGCGCCTCTCACAAACGGGGCACCTCCACTTCCAGATCGTGGCCGAGCCTGCCGATCTGCAAGCCTTCATGAAGAAGGTCGTGGCCCGGGCGCCCAAGAAGGACGCCTGGCCGCCCGAGCTCGACGCCGCGCTGCAGGAGCACATCGTCTACGCCGCCGGAACCACCGTGCGCGCCACCAGCCGCGACGTCATCGAGTACATGATCAAGGGTCAGGTGGGCGACGACTTCCTGGTCGGCTACGAGGAGAGCTTCGCCGAGAAGAAGGACAAGACGCTCGCGCAGATCGACACCCTCAGCGAGGACCAGGAGAGGCAGCTCCGCAAGGCGTCGAGCAAGGGGCCGCTCGACGGGAGCCTCGTGCGCGTCTACACGCTGCGCTACGTGCAGCGGAAGGCGGGCATGACGGGGGAGAACGTCACCGACGCGCGGGTCGGCACCGACCAGTTCAACCGGCCCGAGGTCAATATGACCTTCGATCCGAAGGACGCCGACAAGTTCTACGAGATGACCAAGCAGCACACCAAGAAGTCGATGGCGATCATGATCGACGAGGTCGTCTTCAGCGCCCCCAACATCAAGGAGCCGATCCCCGGGGGCCGCGTTCGCATCGAGATGGGCAGCGTCGGGGCGACCGCCAACAAGGAGGCCTTCGCGTTGGTGGGGGTGCTCAAGTCGGGGGCGCTGCGCGCTCCGCTGCGCAAGCTCTACGATAGTCAGGTGGGGCCGACGCTGGGGGCCGACTCGGTCTCGGCGGGGCGCACGAGCATCATCGTCGGCTTCGCCGCGGTCGTGCTGTTCATGATGGTCTACTACGCCCTCAGCGGCCTGGTCGCGAACCTCGCCCTCTTGTTGAACCTGCTCTTCGTGATGGCGGGGTTGACCGCCTTCGGGGCGACGCTGACGTTACCCGGGATCGCGGGGATCGTGCTGACGGTGGGTATGGCGGTCGACGCCAATGTGCTGATATTCGAGCGCATCCGAGAGGAGCTCCACGCGGGGATCGGTGTGCGCAAGGCCATCGACGTCGGCTACGAGAAGGCGTTCACGGCCATCATCGATGCCAACATCACGACGATCATCGCCGCCGCGGTCCTGTACCAGTTCGGGTCGGGTCCGATTCGCGGCTTCGCCGTCACACTGGCCATCGGCATCCTCTGCTCGCTCTACACGGCGCTGGTGGTGACGCGGTTGGTCTTCGACTGGTGGTACGGGCGTGGTCCCGAGGCCGCCAAGATGTCGATTTAGGAGGCTGTCGATGCAGTTCTTCAAGCATGGCCTTCGGGTCGACTTCATGGGGATGGCTCGCCCGTTGGTGATGACCAGCTTGGCGCTGGTGATCGCGTCGTGGGCGCTGGTGGCCTTCAAGGGTCTCAACTTCGGCATCGACTTCGCGGGGGGCACCGAGGTCCTGCTCGCCTTCAACAAGAATATGGACGTCGCCAAGCTGCGGGCGGACGTGGCCAAGACGGGCCTCGACCAGCCAGACGTCGTCCAATACGGGTTGACGGACGAGGGCCGCTACTTCATTCGCAGTCGGACCCAGAGCCTGCTGAGCGATGCCCAGAAGCAGGCCGTGAAGGGTGCCGTTCAAGGGAAGTACAACGACATCGAGACCTACGACGAGACCGACGAGACCGGGGAGGTCCTGCGGGTCAAGTTCAAGGCCGCCAAGGACATCGACGAGATCGCCAAGGTCGTGCAGGGCGCGGGCTTCCCCACCGCCCGGGTGACACCACAGACCGAGGCCCTCAACCCGTTCTACATGATTCGCCTGCCCGGCGTGCGCGAGCGCGTCACCAAGTCGATGACCGAGATCTATGGCGAGAAGTTCCGCAGCATCGACCGCCTCGAGTCGGTGGGCTCCGCGGTGGGCAAGCAGATGCGTGAGCAGGGGTCGCTGGCCGTCATCTACGCGCTGCTGGGCATCCTGCTCTACATCAGCTTCCGCTTCGATCTGCGCTACAGCCCAGGCGCCGTGCTCGCCTTGGTCCACGACGTCAGCATCACGATCGGGATCTTCTCGTTGACGGGAATGGAGTTCAACCTGCCGATCATCGCCGCCCTGCTGGCCATCGTCGGCTACTCGCTCAACGACACAATTGTCGTCTACGACCGGATCCGTGAGTCGTTGCAATTGGGGCTCGGCAAGAACCTCACGGACAGTATCAACATCAGCATCAGCGACTGTCTCTCACGTACGGTCCTCACCTCGGTGACCACCTTCCTAGCCGTGCTCTCCATCTACCTCTTCGGTGGGGGCATCATCGAGAACTTCGCCTTCGCCATGCTGGTGGGCGTGGTCGTCGGGACCTACTCCTCGATCTACATCGCGAGCCCGGCGGTGCTGGTTATGGACACCTATGTGGCCGCCCGCGCGCAGGCTCAGAGCGCCGCGCGCGCCGCCACCAGCCGCACCTGAACCGAGGGGCGCGTGCCTCGCAAGCGACGCCCACGCGTCCGCGCCGGCGACATCGCGCGCCCTGACCCGCGTCGTGGGTTGATGACCCTGGTGGCGCTGGTCATCGCGCTGGTCGTGGTCATCCTCTACAAGGCGAACGTGGGCGAGGAGACGGCGAGCCTCCTCGGTGAGATCGCCGGTGACCCGAACCTGGATCTGCCCCCCAGCGTGACCGGTGTCGATGCCGGTCCGTGGGAGTCAGACGGGGCGGCGGTACCAGAACCGGTCCGTCGGTAGGTCGGCGCGAACGCACTTGCGTTCCCTTCGGGTGACCGGGAGCAGCTCGGCGTCGAAGGGGGTGGGCCCCTCCATGCACGCCGCGAGGGCGTCGCGGATCTCCCCGGCGATCATGGGGACGTCGGTCTTGACGTAGACGCGCCCGCCCGGCACCAGGACCCGGTAGAGATCCCGCGCGAAGTCACCGTCGACCAGGCGTCGCTTGAGGTGCCGGCGCTTCCACCACGGATCGGGGAAGTTGATGAAGACGGCCTCGAGGGTGCCCGGGGCGAAGAGCACCCGGGTGACGAGGCGCGCGTCGGCCCACAGCACGCGGACGTTGCGGGGGGCGTTGGCCGGGCCGACGTCGTTGGTGAAGTGCCAGACGTAGCCTCGGCGTAGCTCGACGCCGACATGGTCGTGGTCCGGCCACGCGCTCGCCAGACCGCGCAGGAAGATCCCCCGATTGAAGCCGATCTCGAGGGTGCGCGGGGCGCTGCGACCGAAGACCGAGTCCCAGTCGATGGGCAGGGACTCCGGGAGGGGCGCCACGTCGTGGCCACCTGCGGTGTTGCTGCCGAAGACGGCGGAGTTGAGCATCGGCCAGGCCGCGTCGCCCACCGGATGTTCGTTCTTGGGGCCATCGAAGCGGGGCATGGCGCGGGATTAGACCAGGGTTTGTGCGGCGGGAAAAGGGAAGGGGGTGGGGATGGGAGATCGCTGGGGGGAACGGTACGTCAGGGCCGATCCCCCATCCCCAGCGCGGCCCAATCAGGGGGGCGATTGAGCCGCCGCGTGACTCGCGTCACGCCCCATCACAATGGCGCGAGGCGTCCTGACTCACGAGTGCAATCGGTTGCACGCCTACTCGAGCGCGAAGAACGTGACCTCCCGCAGTGGGGTGCGCGCGAAGAGGTAGAGCCCGACGAGGGAGACCGCCGTCAGCAGGGTGAAGACCGCGACGAGCAGGAGCGCCTGATCGACGCGGCGGCGATCGGTGAGGAGCAGCCGCACGAAGAGCCCCGCGAAGAGGAGGTTCACGCTCAGCAGCAGGTAGAGCAGGTCACGGTCGAGGGTGAAGGCGAGCGCCCAGAGGGGTCCCATCGATCGCATCAGCCGAAGTCCGGTCGACGGGTCGTTTGGGCCTCCTCGGGGGTCAAGGGGCGCAGGAGGTAGTGGAGGTTGAAGTAGTTGATGGAGAAGTGGGCGATGACCGGCGCCACGATCGAGCCGCGCCACTCCTGGAGCCAGCCGAAGGCGAAGCCCATCACCACCGCCGCCAGCGTCCAGGGCACCATCTCGCGGCGGTGAGGCAGGTGGACGAGGCCGAAGAGGACCGAGGTGATGGCCAGCCCGAGATAGGCCTGGAGGAATCCTCGGAAGAGCAGCTCCTCGGCGAAGGAGCTGAAGGCGGCGATGGCCAGGACGTGCCGCGCCGCGATGGGAGAGAGCACCTCTCGGAACTCGGCGTCGATCGTGCGGGCCCAGGCAAAGACCCCGGAGCTGTAGCGGGAGGCGAGCACCGTCGCGAGGCCGAGGGCCGTCCCCGCCGCGATGTCGAGCTCAGGGGCGTGGGGTCGCGTAGGACCACGGGCGAAGAGGTCGCCGACCGCGTGTCCGAAGGCGACCTGGAGCAGGACCGCGGCGAGGGCCATCGCCGCGTAGAGGAAAAGGAGCTTCCGCGCCACGTAGCGGTAGCGTAGCAGCCACAACTACTATCGGCACCCGATGTTCCGATCGATTCCGACGTGGGCGCTAGTCGCCCTCGGCTGCGCCCCCGTCGATGCCCTGGACCACGGGCTCGATGGCGGTCGAGAGCCGGACGCCGTGGTCCCGTGCGAAGAGGACCGCTTCGGGCTCGGGACCGCCGAGCTGCCGGCGACGGTCCTCTCGGCGGGCACGGTGGATGACCTCGTCGTCTGTGACGGGCGCCCCGATTGGTTCGGGATCGACGCGCAACCCGGCGCCCGCGTTCGGGTCGATGTCGTCTCTTCGTCGGCGGTCGAGGCGCGGCTGCTGGACGCCGATGGCGCGGTCCTGGCCGGCGGCGAGGCCGAGCTGCGCGCGACGGTCCCCCCGGGCGGCGTACGTCTCTCCGTCGCGGGGATGGGGCGCTACGCGTTGCGGATAGATCTCTCGGCGCTCGAGGGCGCGTGCGAGGTCGACGGAGATGACCGGCCGGAGGCCTCTGGCCCGTTGCCCTCAGGGGCTCGGACGGTGTGCGCGGGCGACGTCGACTGGTATGTGGTGGAGGCGGCGCCTGGCAGCGCGGCGAGGCTCGAGGTCGAGGTGATCGAGGGCGGCGAGGTCGAGGTCGCCGCCTACGACGCCCAGGGGATCTTCCTGGCCGCCGAGGGGCCCCTGGGGGCGGCGCGCGGCGTGGGCGCTGATGGACGCGTCCTCTATCGGGTTCGGGCCGCCGATCCGCTCGGTGAGGCGCGGTATCTGGCTCACGCGAACATCACCCCGCGTGAGGGGTCGAGGCGTGGCTCGCGGACGGGGCGGGCGCAGGCGGTGGACCGTGCGCTCTCGGAGGACGGCCTGGGCCCACCCGAGCCGTGGCCGGTGGCGGGCGTGCGGGTGGACGCGGTCGAGGTCGAAGGGGGCCTCGTGGTGGGCACCGCGCTGACCGACGCCGAGGGGCGCTACACGGTCGACTTCGTCAGCGACCGGGAGGTACGAGCCGCCGCGGTCGCGGAGGTCCACGCCGCCGGCTACGTGGTTCGGGTCGAGGATCGCCACGGGGATGTGTGGCGCGGAGACGACGCGGCCCTGCACGTCGCGGCCACCGCCGCGGCGGGCGTCTCGGGGGTGCCGCTGCGAGCGCATGCGCCCGAGCCGGTGCGCTACCGCTGGCGACCCGGGGCCGCGGCGGAGGACTGCAACACCTGCTTTCGTCCGGGGCAGCGCCCAGTCATCGACCTTTCGGGCAAGCTCAGTGATCCCGACGAGTGGGACGACGCCGTCGTGCTGCATGAGCTTGGGCACTACGTCGCGTGGCTCCACAGCCGGGATGACAGCCGCGGTGGCCGACATCGCGGTGGGGCGCGCGTCGCCCCCGAGGTCGCGTGGTCCGAGGGATGGGCGACCTTCTTCGCGAGTTGGGCGATGGGCGGTCCGATTCAGCTCGACCGGCGAGCGTCCGGGGTTCGGGTGACGGACCTCGATAGTGCCCTTGAGGAGGCCGCCTTTGGCGTCGATGGCGAACGCGTGTCGGAGGCCCTGGTCGCAGCCGTGCTCTGGGACCTCTTCGACGGGGGACCGAACGACGACGACGAGGCGGCTGTGCCGGAGGCGGCTCTGTGGTCGGCCTTCGCCGAGCTCGCAGACGGCGAGCCCCCCACTGACCTCGCCGACTTCATCGACGCCCTCACTTGTGGCGGAGCCGACGAGGTCGCGGTGATGAGCGTTCTAGAGGGCCGGGAGTACCCGTACTCGCCCCCGACCTGCCCCTAGGACGGTGCGGCAGAGTCGCGACGCGGCGCGCTGCACGCGCCCGCCAA
>CAYOBQ010000192.1:0-18955 GCA_964402225.1 uncultured Nannocystaceae bacterium
GCTGAAAGCTGACAGCCTCTCCAAAGACGACCGCAGATCTGGGATTTGCACCCCATTGAATTGCCCAAAGGCTTGCCCCCCGGGTCTCGCTTCTGCGAGATCAAGCACGTATTCCGTCGGAGGGTCCGCGCGCAGATGTCAGAGCCGGTGGTCGCGTTGGAGGGGCTCTCGAAGACCTTCGACATCGGTTTCCTAGGGGCGATCCCCGTCGCGGGGCGCCTCTTCTCGAGCATGAACGTGAAGCACCTGGGCCAGCGGGTCGACGCGGTTCGTGACCTGACGCTCACCGTGGAGCGCGGCGAGGTCTTCGGCTTCCTCGGTCCCAACGGCGCCGGGAAGACGACCACCATGAAGATGCTCATGGGCCTCATCCACCCCACCCGGGGCGGCGGCACGATGCTCGGCGAGCCCATCGGCAGCCGCCACGCCCGCTACCGGGTGGGGTTCCTGCCCGAGCACCCCTACTTCTACGAGTACCTCAAGCCCCTCGAGTTCCTCGACTTCTACGCCCGCCTCTTCTCGATGAGCGCGCGCGACAGAAAGCGTCGCGCCTCCGAGCTGCTCGACCGCGTCGGTCTCCGCTACGCCGAGGGCCGGCCCCTGCGGAAGTTCTCGAAGGGGATGCTCCAACGGATGGGGGTGGCCCAAGCGCTGCTGAACGATCCCGACCTGGTGGTGCTCGACGAGCCGATGAGCGGCCTCGACCCGATGGGGCGAAAGGACGTCCGCGACATCATCTTCGAGCTGCGCGAGCGCGGTAAGACCGTCTTCCTCTCCTCCCACATCCTGCAAGACGTGGAGATGGTCTGCGACCGGGTCGCCATCGTCGTGCGCGGCGCCCTGCGCGACATCGGTCAGCTCAACTCCATGCTCGACGCGGAGACGAAGTCGGTCGATGTCAACGTCCGCGGCGCGAACGACGGGCTGCTGACACGCCTGCGCACACGCGCCGATAGCTCCCGCGACTTTGGCGACCAACACCACTTCACGCTCCCCGGCGCGGAGGTGGTCTCGGAGTTCGTCCGCGACGTCGTGGACGGCGGCGCCCAAATCGTCAGCGTGGTCCCCCACCGGCAGTCCCTCGAGGAGCTCTTCGTGGCGAAGACGGAGAGCCAGTCTTGAACCAGATCCTGGCCATCGCGCTCAACACGTTCCGGGAGTCCATCCGCAACCGCATCTTCGCCAGTCTCGGCTTCTTCGCCGTCGTCCTCCTGGTCGTCGTCGCCGCCGTGAGCCGCGCCTCGCTCCACGAGGAGATCCGCTTGATGAAGGATCTCGGCCTCTTCCTGGTGTCCACCTTCGCGGTGGTCATCGCGGTCTTCGTCGGCGTGAACCTGCTCTACCAGGAGATGCAGCGAAAGACGGTCTATACGGTCATGCCGAAGCCGATCTACCGCTTCCAGTTCCTACTCGGGAAGTACGTCGGGCTCGCCGCCACGATGGCCGTCCTGGTCCTCGCCATGGGTGTCGCGCTGCGCGCCATGTTCTTCGTCTTCGGCGCAGACTTCGGCCTCACGATGGCGCAGGCGCTATGGCTCATCTACGTCGAGGTCACGATCGTGATCGCGGTGGCGCTCCTCTTCTCCAGCTTCTCGACCCCGTTCCTCTCCGGCCTGCTCACCTTCGGCGTCTTCGTCGTCGGCCGCTTCCACGCCGCGATGGTCTCCGCCAACCTGCTCGGCGACAGCGAGGACGTCGGCTGGTTCGGGCACAAGATCGAGCAGGCCGTCGCGGCCCTCGCCGCCGTCACCCCGAAGCTGTCCTACTACAACGTCACGCCCCAGGTGGTGTACGACGCCCAGCTCTCCTGGGAGTACGTCGGCTACGCCACGCTCCAGGGCGTCTGGTACGCGGCGATCCTGCTGATCCTCGCGTCGATGCTCTTCAGCATCCGGGACTTCGTTTGATGCGCTGGGGCGCGGCTGCGCTGGCCGTCGTCGTGTCGGTCGTGTGGATCCGCGTCTGGTCGAGCGCCCGGGACGAGCTCGCGCAGGCCCGTCAGGCGCGGGCGGCGGGCGACGTCGAGGCCGCTATCCGCCACTACCAATACGCGATCCGCTGGTACTCACCAGGCGCCGGGGCCCCCGCCCAAGCCGTCTCCGAGCTACGCCTCCTCGCGCGCGATCTCGAAGGCCGAGGCGACGCACCCAACGCGCTGCGGGCCTGGCGCCGACTGCGCGGAGCGATCCGCGCGACCCGCAGCGTGTACACGCCCTACGGCGAGCACGCAGGCGAGGTCGACCACCGGATTGCCCACCTCACGGCCGCCGAGCAGCTCGCGTTGGGACACCCCACTATCCGCGGGCGCGACCTGGCGACACTGGAGGCCGACCACCTCGCGCTGCTGAAGCTCGACCCGACCCCTCCCGCCGGCTGGGGGCTGCTCGTGGTGCTCTCTTTCCTCGGCTGGGTCACCGGCGGCTTCCTCACGATCGCGCGCGGCTTCGACCGCGAGGCGCGGGTCGTCCGCCCGGGCCTCGTCAAGTGGGCCGCCACCACCGCCGTCTGCTTTAGCCTGTGGGTGTTCGCGCTCATGATGGCGTGAGCGGCGCGATCGCCCGTACAGGCGCGCTCCTGCTGCCCGGCGGCGTCCTGACCTGGGCGCTCCTCACGCTCCACCACGGCCTGCTCGGCCACTACGCCGACGGACCGAGCACGCCCAGCGGCCTCCTGATGGTCGCCGGCGTCCTCGGCGTCGCCCAGCTCTCCCTTTGGATCGGCCTCTCGCTGGTCACCGCGCCGTTCATCGCGTCCGCCACCCGAACGCGCGAGTCCGCCCCCGTGCGGGAGGTCCTGCTCGCCACCTGCGTGGTCATGGCGGGCATGGGCTTCACCTCCCTGACCCGACCCGTCGCCGAGACCCTCGTCCCGCCGGGACTCGACCTGCGCTTCGCCTTCGTCACGAGCGCGAGCTGGTGCCTGGCGCTGAGCGTGGGCGCCATCGCAGGCGTCGTCCACCGCCGCCGCTGCGGCGTCCCGGTCCTGCGCGCGCTGTGGCCCATCGCCGCAGCCGCGTTGCTGTGGCGCGTGCTGTGCGACGACATGCTCCGCATCGTCTTCCTGCGCTTCGAGCATCTCCTCGATCTGACGCTGCTCGCCACAGGTACGCTCTGCCTCTGGCCCCTCGGCCTCCCCCCGCCCTCGCGCTGGACCCGGGCGGGCGCGCTGCTGCTGATCGTCGCCACCGCCGCCTTCGCCCTCGGCGTCGGTCACCTGGATCGGGCCCGCGCCGAGCTCGAGTTCGCCCACCGCGGACCCGCGCAGCTCGCCGATGGGCTACGCGCCTGGCTGGACGTGGACGGAGACGGCTTCGCGGCGGTCCTCGGCGGCCTCGACTGCGACGACAACGAGCCGACCGTTCACCCGCTCGCCATCGAGGTGGTGGGCAACGGGATCGACGAGAACTGCGACGGGGCCGATCTGGCCCGAGCCCCCGACGCTCCCCCTCCCCCGGACGCGACGCCCGCCCACAGACGCAGCGTCGTGTTGCTCACGATCGACGCCCTCCGCAGCGACGCCTTCCGCGTCGGCCCCAACCTGACGGCCCTGGGCGCGCGCGGCGCCTTCTTCCCCAACACCTACACCCACGCTCCCAACACCGATTGGGCGCTGCGCAGCCTGATGAGCGGCCACCCGCCGATGGAGTTCACGGATGGCCAGCGCGTGCTGTGGCGCGCGCCGTCCGTCCCCCAACGCCTGGCCCGCTACGGCTACCGCAGCCTGACCCCCGGCCAGCTCCAGTCGCTGCCCGGCTTCCCGGAGGTCTCGGCGACCACCGCCGACGGCCGGCAGCGCCCCACATCGGGGCAGCTCGCCGACCGCACCATCGCGGGCTTCGAGCGGCTCCGCGACGGCGGTGAGCCCTTCTTCCTCTGGATGCACTTCATGGATCCCCACTCGGACTGGCTGGCGCACCCGGACCTCCCCGGTCACGGGAGCTCCCCCGAGGGGCGCTACCGCCAGGAGGTGCTCCACACGGATCGCGAGATCGGGCGCGTCCTCGCGGCGCTGGAGCGGGCGGACTTCTTCGCCGACGGCGTCGTCGCGGTGACCGCCGATCACGGGGAGATGCTCGGCGACCGCGGGCGCTACAGCCACTCCGTGTGGGTCGACGACGGGGTCCTGCGCGTCCCGAGCCTGGTGGTGGGCCCTGGCATCCCGGCCGGGCGCTTCCCGACGCGGGTGCGAACGACGGACCTCTCCGGCGCGCTGATCGAGCAGGCGACGGGGATCGCCCAGCCACGCGGGCTCGCCAGCGTGTGGAACAAGCACGACACCGCCGACCGCGACGTCTTCTTCGCCGGCTTCTACGAGCCCCGCGCGCTACGCGGGCTGGTGAGCGACGGCTTCACCTACATCCAGGCGGTGCGTTCCGGCGCGGAGGCGTTGCGCCTGGGCGCCGTCGATGTGGCCGGGGAGAACCCAGAGGTGGTCGCGCGGCTCCGTCGGCGGGTCCAGGCCCGATGGGCGGCGTCGCTCAACGACGTCGCCCTCGCCCGGAAGCTCAGCCGAGCAGCTCCTGGGCGATAGCGCGTACCGTCTGGGCCTCGACCTCGGCGCGGTGGGCTTTCATCACCGCCCCCATCACCGCCCCGAGCTTCGCGCCTTCTGGACCACCGAGCCCCGCGATGGCCGCCTCGACCCACGCCCGCGTCTGCGCCTCGTCGGCCTTCTGCGGCAAGTAGTCCGCGCAGAAGGCGAGCTCGAACTCGATCTGCTCGATGTGCTCGCGACCGGCCTCGCCCGCCGCCTTGTAGGTGTCGATCGCCTTGCGCTGGCTCTTGGCGTACGCGCCGATGACCTGAGTCCACAGCGCGTCGTCGACCTCGCCGCTGAAGCCCTTGGCGGTGGTGCGCTCCGTCATGCGCGACTTGAGCATGCGCACCAGGTCGAGGGTGCGCTGGTCGCGGGCCCGCATCGAGTCCTTCATCTGCTGCGTCAGGCGTTCACCGAGGCCCATCGTTTGCTACTCCTCAGAGGTGAAGTCGAGGACGATGTCGTCACCCAACTCGCGGGTCAAGTACTCGCGTAGTCGCTTCTTCATGCGCGCCTCGACCTGGCGGATGCGCTCGCGGGAGACACCGAAGCGCTCACCGAGCTCGGCCAGCGCAACGGGGTCTTCGGCGACCATGCGCTCCGTCCAGATGGCGCGCTCGCGGTCGTCGCCGAGCCCCGCCGCGAAGGCCTTCATCTTCTCGTCGACGGTGCTCATCAAGTCGCCGTGGACGACGTCGGCTTCCACATCGACGTCGCCGTCGGGGAGCACCTCGCTCAAGACACGCCCTTCATCACCGGCGCGCGGCGCCGTCAGCGACAATGAGGTGCGGCGCATCATGGTCGCGCGGTGGATGTCGTCCTCGCTCACGTCGAGGCGGTCGGCGAGCTGCCGGGGCGTAGCCTCACCGGTGAGCTGCATCAGCTTGTTACGCTCCTTCTCGAGGCGGAAGAAGAGCTTGCGGCCGGCGCGGGTGTTGGCGAAGGAGACGAGGCGGAAGTTCTTGAGGATGAACTGAAGGATGAGCGCCCGAATCCAATAGCGCGCAAAGCTGCTGAAGCGCACGCCCCGATAGGGATCGAAGCGCTTGACCGCTTCGGACAGGCCGATGTTGCCCTCCTGGATCAAGTCCATCGCGCTGACCCAGGCGCGGCGGTACTCCATGGCGAGCTTCACCACCAACCGCAGGTTCCCCGTCACCAGCTTCTTCGCCGCCTCGACGTCCCCGTCCTCGTAGAACGCGCGCGCCGCTTCGTCCTCCTGCTCGCGCGTGAGCAGCGGGTAGCGGCGGATCTCGGCGAGGTAGCGGGTGAGCTCGTCGGCCTTCAGCAGATCGGTGCTGTCGGTTCGGGCGAGCTGGGTGCGGGTGGACTCTGCCAACGGGGCTCCTGACGCGGTCGTTGATGGTAAACGCCCGTGGCCGGGCGTCAACCCGTGCGACCAATGTGCGGGGTCCTGCATCAGTTGCAACGTCCGCACCGTTACGGCACCGTGCGGGGCTCGCGACGAGTGGAGGAGACGATGTCGCTACAAGAAGAGATCGTGCGACGGATCGAAGCGGCGCACCCCGGCGCCTCCGTCGAAATGACCGACCTCACGGGGACCCAGGACCACTGGCAAGCGCATATCGTCTCGCCGACCTTCGAGGGGATGAGCCGAATCGCGCGCCAGCGCAGCGTCTACGCGGCCCTCGACGACCTCATGGCGGGCACCACGGCGCCCATTCACGCGCTCACTCTGAAAACGTTCACGCCGGCGCAGGCGAGAGAGGAATAGGGACGACGAATGTCCGAAGAAAAAGACCCCCAGGCGCGCATCCAGGACATGGTGACCGACCACGCGGTGATGCTGTTCATGAAGGGCACGCCCGACTTCCCGCAGTGCGGGTTCTCGAACCTCGCCGCCAACGTCCTGAAGGACCACGGCGGGAAGTTCGCGGCCTTCGACGTGCTCAGCGACCCCGGCATCCGGCAGGGCATCAAGGAGTTCGGGAACTGGCCGACCATCCCGCAACTCTACGTGAAGGGCGAGCTCGTCGGTGGCTCCGACATCATCCGCGAGATGTTCGAGTCCGGCGAGCTCAAGCCGCTGCTCGACGCCGCCAACGGCGCCTGATCCACGCCTCCGCTCGATGTCGATGATCGCTCGCACGCTGATTCTCCTGCTGGGCGTCGTGCTTTGCGCCGCGTGCGACGATGATCCCGAGACGACCGGCCCCGACCCGCGGGCCTGGGCACAGATTGGCACAGGCGAGCACCTCTTCAGTTGGGAGCCACTCGAGGCGGGGCAGGAGGTCGCGCTCCACGCCGGCATCCAGGGCGGCTATCACGTCTGGGGCGCGTTCAAGGGCGACTTCTTCGAGCCCCTCGAGATCGACTTCCTCTTCGAGCTCTGGGCCGGCGACACGCAGGTCGGCGGCGTCCACTACCTCGACGAGGCGCGGCGCGGCGACTCAGGCGCCTTCGAGGTGAGCGGCGTCACCGTCTTCGTCTACAACGACGTCGACGTCGCCTCGTTGCACGGCCAGACGCTGCGCATGCGGGTCGAGGTGCGGTCCACCGACGGCGCCCACCTCACGGACGAAGTCTCGGTGGTCACGCAGTGCTGCGTCGAGCTCGAGTAGCCCCCCTGCCCCAAGCCGCCGAATGGTTTCAGCTTTTATAGATTTTGCTTTTTCCGCTGGAACTCCATTGATAGATTGTGACCAATCGTGACGGGACTGGGACCTCGTCCGAGCACACACCGGGAGCGCCTGGGGGCGCAGGGAGCACATCGATGCGAAGAATCACTACTTTCTGGGCGGCGAGTATCGCCTTGATGCTCGTGGCGGGCTGTGGTCCCGTCGAAGAGCCGATCGAAGTCGAACAGAGCGAGCAAGCCCTCGCCACGCTGAGCGGCGTATTGCTCGACTGGGACGACCAGCCCGTCGCCCACGCCGACATCGCGCTGGCGATCAATGGCGCCGAGGCCACCGAGCGCGTCCTCACCGACGAGCAAGGCCGCTACGCGCTGAAGGTGTCGGTCAAGGCCATCGCCGAGGCCCGCCAGAAGCAGCAGGAGATCACCCTCCTGATGTACTCGCCCTATGAAGACCGTGGCGCCGTCGAGACCTTCGAGGGCGACCGTATCCGCCTGCTCCCCGTCACCCTGCGTGAGTTCGTCGATATGGACGACCTCACCGCCGGCGCCACCGTCAACGTGCGCACGGCCTATGTCCCGCTCCAGGCCCAGGGCTACAAGATCACCCCCGAGCTCATCGCCAACGGTGGCGAGCTGACCTGGCGGGTCCCCAACCCCAACAGCCTCGGCGCCGATATGCTCGAGGTCACGTTGGTCGTCGCGCCGAACTCGATCGTCGTCGATGGTGACGATCCCCAGGACGAGATCACCCTCACGGTGCTCGACGCCGAGCGCGCGCCGATGCAGATCCCGGGCGACGGCTTCGGCGTGTTGTGGACCATCCAGCCGCGCGATGTCCGCTTCGACCCGCCGGCCAAGCTCAAGCTGGTGGGCGAGCGCCTCTCGCTGATCGGCCTGGCCGAGGTCGAGGCCGGCACCGCCTTCGACCTCTTCGGCGCCACCCTCGACCGCGGCTGGCAGCGCTACGGCGACGTCAGCATCCAGGGCATGGACGGCCTCACGATGACCATCGAGAGCGAGCACGGCGTCATCCCGCGCGGCGCCTGGGGCCACGTCCTGGCGAACCCCGCCTCCGACGCCGGCATGCTGGTCACCTGCCAGACCCCCGGTGGCGATCCGCAGCCCTGCTGCACGGTCTCTGCCCGCGCGATCGGCGAGTCCGGCCTGGGCATCTTCCCGATCTTCGCCTCGCTGGCCGACGAGATCAGCGTCTCCATCTCCCAGCAGGACTACCAGCCCGGCAACAACCCGGGGGATGTCCACTACGACCGTCTCTTCTGGTACACGAACATGGAGAACCGCTGCGCCGGCTGCGCGAACCGCAACCCCCGCCACGAGTGGAAGAACGCTCAGATGTCCACCGGCCTCACGGTCGGGGACATGGTGGACGTGACGGTGTTGGCCATCCCGCTGTGCGACAACGAGATCGCCGAGACCGACATCGACGCGCGTGACGCGATGGTCCTCGCCCGCCTCGGCCTCTTCGGCGGCGGCATCTTCGGCGCCCAGGTCGACGCTGGCGACCAGGTCGACCCCGGCGCCGGTGAGGGCAGCACGCCCCAGACCGACCTCTGGGAGGAGTTCACCGGTGTGACGCAGTTCCCCGCCGATCCGCGGGTCCGCTTCAGCCGCTCCAACGTCTTCACCTTCGACATCGGGAACCCCCTCCACGGTTGCCCCTGAGACCCGCTCTCGGGTTCGCCCTCCTCTTCCTGGCCTGCGACGACGGATCACCCGTCGTCGCGCCAGACTCCGACCTCAGCCTGGCTGACGCGTACATCGAATCGGACGGATCCGTCCCCGATGCCCTGCGCGACGGCGCCCCCGCCGACCTCGATGACAGGGGCGTCAACATCGGCTCCGGGGACGCCGAGGCCGACGTCGCGCTCGTCGAGATCGAGCCGGCGCCGCCGCCCTTCGAAGACGGTTGCGGCGACGGCGTGCTCGTCGCCGGCGAGTTCTGTCCGGGGCCCGGCGCCACCCGCGGCATGCGCTACGCCTACAGCGCGGTCTGGGCCGGAGACGCCGATGGTGACGGGCGACCCGATCTGGCCTGGGTCTCGGCGGGGGGCGAGCTCGGCGTCCGCTTCAACAACGGCCGCCGCCTGGAGGAGAGCCCCCCCCATTTCACCCGGACGCTGCTCATCGACGTGGTCGGCGGCGACTTCGACTGCGACGGCGACGTGGACTTCGCGACGGCCTCGGTGACGGACCGCGAGATCCGGCCCTTCTGGCGCGGCTCGACCGACGCCCTCGAGCCCGGTGAGCCGACCAACATCGCCGGTCAGCCCTTCGGTCTGGAGGTCGGCGACCTCGACGAGGATGGCTGTGACGATGTCGTCGCCGCGAACTTCAGCCGCGGCGGCTTCACCGTCCTGCGCGGTCGCCCGGATGGGCGGCTGGGGGTGCCCGAGCACCATCCGACCGGGATCGAGCCCCACGGCGCCCACGTGGCGGACATCGACGGCGACGGACACCTCGACGTGCTGGTCGCCAACGCCGGCACCCACGACCCCGCCCCTGACCACATCACCCTGAGCTGGGGCCGGGGCGACGGGCGCTTCGACGGACCGCTGGTGCTCGAGGTGGGCAACGGACCGTTCCACGTCGGCTCCGGCGACTTCGACCACGACGGCGACCGAGACCTCGTGGCTTGCAACTTCGGGACGCCGATCGCCGGCAGCGAGTACAGCGGGGGGGACACGATCAGCGTCCTGCGAAACCTCGGCGGGCGCCGCTTCGGGAAGCAACGCGAGATCCCCGCGGGCAACGGCCCCAATCGTTTGGTGGTGGCGGACGTGAACGCCGACGGACACCTAGACGTCCTCACCGCGGATCGGGGCGACTTCGACTTCGGGCGGCGGATGGCCGTCGGTGGGGGCGACGTCACGGTCCTCTTCGGCGACGGGCGCGGCCTGTTCCCCTACCGGGCCCAGGTGCCCCAACTCGGCGCCCTCACCGACGTCACGGCGGCGGACTTCGACGACGACGGCCTGACGGACTTCGCCGCCGCGGTGCACGACGCGAACGTCGTCGGGGTACACATCCAAGAGCCATGAGCAGCAGCCACCCCGCCTGGCCGGGGACCGCGCGGCAGCCCGGGTCGTCGTAGCGCGGCGGCGGCTCCGGCAATGGCTCGGGTCCCGCGTCCACCCCGGCGTCCATTGTGGCGGCCGCCTCCAGGTAGTCCGGCACCCCCGACCCGTCGGCGTCGGCGAAGCCTTCGTCCCGGTCGTCGATCCCGTCCCCGTCGCTGTCGACATCCACGAAGGCGGGCCAGCCGTCCCCGTCGACATCGGTCTCACGCTCGACACCGCCCGTCACCCGCGCCTCATCCTGCACCTCGACGATGGTGGGGATCCCGTCGGCGTCGTCGTCCCCATCGAGGTAGTCGGGGTTCTGGTCGCCGTCGGTGTTTTGGTCCAAGCCGTGGGGGCGCTCGTCGGTGGTGGGCACGGAGTCGCCGTCGTCGTCGGTGTCGGTGTGGTCCGGCAAGCCGTCCTCGTCGGTGTCGATGTCGACGCGCTCGATGATCTCCATCGTGTCGAAGTCGCGCACCGTGAGGCGCTCGCGCTCGGTGGGCACGCCGTCCCCGTCGTCGTCGGTGTCCCGGTGGTCGGGTCGCCCGTCCCCGTCGGTGTCGCGGTCGACCCCGCCGGGCCGCTCCGAGGCGGTGGGGACGCCGTCCCCATCGTCGTCGTCGTCGAGATAGTTGGGGATCCCGTCGCGATCGGTGTCTCGCCCGCCCTGACCTCGCTCGGCTCGGGTCGACAGCGTGTCCCCGTCGTCGTCACCATCGATTCGGTCGGGCACGCCGTCCCCGTCGGTGTCGCGGTCGACCCCGCCGGGCCGCTCCTCCACGGTCGTGAGCCCGTCGCCATCGTCGTCGGAGTCGCGGTAGTCGAGGCGCCCGTCGCCGTCGGTGTCCCGGGCCTCGGTGGGGCCCTCCGCCCTCGTCGGCACGCCGTCTCCGTCGTCGTCCGGATCGAGGTGGTCGGGGACGCCATCCCGATCGGTGTCCTGCTCCTCGCCGCCGGGCGACTCGACGCCGTTGGGCACCCCGTCGTCGTCTTCGTCCTGCTCCGGCGCCGGCCGATCGAGGTAGTCGGGGATGCCGTCGCCATCGCGATCGAGGGCCCCCTCCTCGGCGTCCCCCACGCCGTCGTTGTCGCTGTCCGTGTCGCGATGATTCGGGACCCCGTCGGCGTCGATATCGCGCCCCGCGGGCGTGCCCCACTCCACCTCGGTCGGGATCCCGTCGCCATCGTCGTCTGTGTCGAGGGCGTCGGGGATGCCGTCGGAGTCGGTGTCTCGGCCGAACTCCAGCGCGCTGGGCACCCCGTCGCCGTCGTCGTCGGCGTCGTAGGGGTCGTCTATACCGTCGCCGTCGCTGTCGCGCCCCGCCTCCGCCGCCGAGGGCACGCCGTCGCCGTCGTCGTCGGCGTCGCGGTAGTCGGGGATCCCGTCGCCGTCGGTGTCCCGCCCGTCGCGCGTCCCCTCCTCGACGCTCGGCACGCCGTCGCCATCGTCGTCGGGATCGAGGTGGTCGGGCAGCCCGTCTCCGTCGGTGTCTCGGTCCTGCCCACGGGGCCGCTCGACCCGGTCCGGCGCGCCGTCCATGTCGGGATCCGCCTCGGCGACGAAGGGGTCCAGATAGTCGGGGATGCCGTCGCCATCCGCGTCGCCCTCGCCCTCCACCGCGTCCGGCACGCCGTCGGCGTCCGAGTCCGTGTCGACGTGGTTGCGCACTCCATCCGCGTCGGCGTCGCGCCCCTGGGCGGCCGCATTCTCCACGGCGCTGGGGATGCCATCCGCGTCGTCGTCGGTGTCGAGCCGGTCGGGGATCGCGTCGCCGTCGGAGTCCCCCCGCTCCTCCCGACTCGGCACCCCGTCACCGTCATCATCCGGATCGAGGAAGTCGGCGATCCCGTCCCCGTCGCTGTCGACGTCGACCCCCTCCGGCCGCTCCACCCGGGTCGGCGCACCGTCGCCGTCGTCGTCTGCGTCGTGGTGGTCGAAGACCCCATCCGAGTCCGCGTCGAGGTCGAGATCCCGTGGTCGCTCCTCCCGGGTGGGGATACCGTCGCCGTCGTCGTCCGGATCGAGGTGGTCCGGCGTCCCGTCGCCGTCCGTGTCGCGGTTGCGTCCCTGGTCGCGCTCCTCGAAGTTGAACAGCCCGTCTCCGTCGGTGTCGCTGGGGCTGATGTCCCCGTCGAGGTAGTCGGGGACGTCGTCGCCGTCGAGATCTCGGCGCAGCTCGCGCGCGTCGGGGACCCCGTCGCCGTCGCTGTCGAGGTCGAGCCAGGCGGGGCGCCCATCTCCATCAGGATCGGCCCCATGCACCGCCGCGTCGGCGACCTCGACGGCCGTCGGTAGCGAGTCACCGTCGTCGTCGGGATCCAGGTGGTCGGGGGTCCCGTCGTCGTCGGTGTCGACGTCGATCCCGTCCGGCCGCTCGTCGACGGTGGGGATGCCGTCGCCATCGTCGTCGCCACCGGCCCAGACGAGGGCCGAGACCGAGAGCATGGCGAAGAGGGCGCGGCGCGTCATGCTGCGCACTATACGATAGACTCACCCATGGCTCGCGACTCCGTCGTCTCCCGCATCGCCCACGACTCCTGCCTGACGCTGCCGCGCATGATGCCGGACCGAAAATGGTGGGAGCGGCTGCCGGAGGCCTTCGCCACGAGCCCGGAGCAGTTCGATCTCGTCTTTCGGGACCGCTGGCGGGTCAAGTCCACCGCGATCACCGACGTCTGGGTGCGGACGCTGGCCGCGAGCGCCGTCGGCGCCCTCGCGATGCCCCTCGGCTACCACCCCCGCGCCTTGGCGAGCGCCATCGACGACCTCGAGCTCTATCGACCGGCGGCGGAGTCCGCCAACCCCGACCGCTTCTTCGCCCGGCCCCGCCCGGGCGTCGCGGTCCGCGCAAAGCACCTGCGCGTCACCTCCCTCGGCGTACGCAACGGCGAGCGCCTCGATCTGCGCTTCGACAGCCCCTTCGTCCCCGTCAACCCACGCCACCGCCGCCGCTGGCGCCGTCACAAACGAAACGCCGTCTGCCACGCGCGCTACTGGCGTCACCACGACGGGCCCCGACCCACGCTCATCGTGGTGCACGGCTTCGGCGCCGAGACCTATCGCCTCAACGAGTGGTTCTTCGAACTGCCGACGCTCTTCGCGATGGGCTACGACCTCCTGCTCTTCGTGCTGCCCTTCCACGGCCCCAGACAGGCGCGCAGCTCGCCCTTCAGCGGCCACGGCTTCTTCTCCGGCGGCGTCACCGCGATCAACGAAGCCTTCGCCCAGGCGGTGTGCGATCTGCGGGTGCTCATCGACCATCTGCAGACGGTTCGCGGCGTCGACCGCGTGGGCATCACGGGCATCAGCCTCGGCGGCTACACCACCGCGTTGATGGCCGCCGTCGAGCCCCGCCTGCATTGCGCCATCCCCAACGTCCCCGTCGTCTCCCTCGCCGATCTGGTCCTCGAGTGGCAGCCCATCGGCGCCGCCGTCCGGGCCCTGCTCGGTGGGATGGGCCGCTCGGTGCGCGAAGTGCGGGAGCTGCTCGCCTGCGCCTGCCCCCTGTCCTACGCGTCGCGCCTGCCGCGCGAGCGCCTGATGATCATCGGCGGCGTCGGTGACCGCCTCGCCCCTCCCAAGCACGCCCGTCTCCTCTGGGACCACTGGGGCCGCTGCCGCCTCCACTGGTTCCCGGGCAGCCACCTCATCCACCTCGACAAGGGCGACTACGTGCGCGAGATGGCGAGCTTCTTCAAGGAGGTTGGGTTCTGAGCATCGGCAGGTGCGGGATTCCGTCCTCGTCGTACCCCGCACCGCAGACCTCGAAGCCCAGCGACGCGTAGAAGTCGTGGAGATGTGCCTGCGCCGAGACCTTGACCGGGACCCCGGCGCAGCACCCATCGAGCCGTCGCAACCCCTCCTCCATCAGCGGCCGGCCCACGCCTTGCCCGCGGATGGCGGGCGCCGTCACGACCCTGCCGATCGCCGCCACCCCCGCGTACACCGCCCCCGGTGGGAACGCTCGCAGGTAGGCGACGAGGGTCCCCTCTCTACGCCCCAGCAGGTGCCACGCCCGGGCATCGGCGCCGTCTGCGTCGAGGTAGGCGCAGGCCTGCTCGACGACGAACACTTCCTGACGCAGGGCCATGACATCGTAGAGGCTGCCCACCCCCAGCTCGTCAAAGCCGAGAAAGCTCCAGATCAGCCGCAATTCGCCTCGCTCCCGTGCAAATGCTAGTGTTTGAGCGTGAGTCGGAAGATCATCCTCACGGTCGAAGACCAGCCGAATATTCGTCGGCTGATCACATACGTCCTCACGAAGGCCGGCTACAAGGTCCTTCAAGCGGGCGACGGCGCCGCGGCCGTGCGCGTGCTCCAGCAGAACATACCGGACCTCATCCTGCTGGACCTTCGGATGCCCAAGATGGACGGCTTCGAGCTGCTCACGCTCCTCCGCAAATACGAGGCCGCCGCCAGCGTCCCGGTGGTGATCCTCACCAGCCTCAACACTCCGAGGGACCTCGACCGCGCTCTCCAACTCGGCGTCGTCGACTACCTCACCAAGCCCATCGATCCGCGGGCCCTCGTGGAGCGGGTCCGAGAGATCGTCGGCGTCTCCTCCGCTGAAAGCCCACCCGTTACGGCCTGACGAGCCCCGCCTGCACCTCCGCGAGGAGGTTCTTGCCCGGCGTCAACTGCGGCGCCACGCGACAGACCTCCAGGGCGAGCGGCAGCGCGGCGTCGAAGTGCGTCGCCTCGACCTCGATGCGGGCCAACGCGAAGAGCGCGTTGAGGCGCCCCGGCTCGATCGCCAGCGCGCGGCGATACAGGGGCGCCCCCTCGGGCCCACGGCCCAACTCGTAGAGTGACAGCGCCACCGCGCACAGCAACTCGGGGAGCGCCTCCGTGTCGTCTCGGAGCGCTTGCACGGCGATGAAGGCGGCGTCCACCTTCTTGTCCTCGAGGGCGCTGCGCACGACCTCCAGATCGGGCTTCGCCTCCAGCCCAAGCCGCCGTCGGATGAGCGCCGTCGTGTGCGGATCTCCGAGCTCGCGCGCCATCGCCTCGAGGGCCACCGCCTCTTCGCCGCGGGGCCGCGCGTCCGGCGAGTGGCTGACCCGCAGGATCTCGACGCGCGCCTCGTCCGTCCGCTGGTGCGCCAGGAGCGAGGCCAGCACCTGCAAGCGGAGCACCTCGCCCCCGGTGAGACGGCCGCCGTGGGCCGCCGCGGTCTGTGGCATTCGGCGCACGGCGGTCGCGAGATCGACCTGCGGGAGCGCCTCGCGCAGGCCCGCGAACTCGTCGAGGACTGCGCGGATCCGGGACTCCTCGAAGGCGCGGCCGCCTAGGCGCTCCAGCATCATGGCGTCCCCCGTCGGCTGCGCGCCGAGACCGACGAAGGCGCCGAGGTCCAGGTGACCCGCGATGGCGTCGTGGCAGGCCGTCAGGAAGCGGACGAGATCGAGGGCCTCGGGCACCCGCTCGAGCATCGCGTGCATCGTGTCCCGCAGGACCGGGACGTCCGCCGATCCACGCGCGCCGGTCGCAAAGAGCACTCGCTGCACGGTGTCGACCGCCGCTCGACGGTCGGGCTCGGCGAGCAGGACCTCCACCGAACGCCACGTCGGCGGGCCCACCAGCACCGTGGCGTGGGCGTCGATGGCCGCCAACAACGCGTCGACGCGGCGCCGGTCGATAGTGCCCCCGAGCCGCCCCGCGGCGAGCAATGTGAGGGCCGTCCCGTGGGCGGACTCGCTCAGCTCGGGGGCAAAGTGGCGCAGCGCGAGCAAGTCGATCCGGCGCAGGACCGGGTCCGGGTTCAACGCGCACAACCGCTCCACCAGCGCCGTCGCCGACAGCCGCCGCGCGCCGAAGAGCGCCGCGAAGGCCTTCGCCTCCTCCTTCGTCGCCGGCGCCTCCCGCCCCGGCGGCAGCAGATGCCCCAGGAGGACCAGGCGGCACCGCTCGAGGGCCCCCGCCTCGTCCTCCTCGAGCAGCAGCCGCGCCGCGAGCCGCCGCACTGTCTCGGGGGGAATCCCATCGACCACCGACTGGGCCACGTGCAGGAGGTGATGGAGCCCTTCGAGCAGCACGTGGGCCGCCGCCGGATCGTCCCGCTTGAGCGCCAGACGCGAGGCCCGCTGCAACGCGACGAGGGCGCCGGAGCGCGCCCGCTGCTCCCGGGCCGAGAGCCGCGCGACGAGGTGCTTCATCGTCTCGGCGAGCTCGGCCTCCCCGCCGAGGGACTCTCCGAAGCTCCGCGCCCGCCGCAGTAACCGCCGCAGGAGCCGCTCGTCGAGCTGGTACAGCCGCGACATCGCCTCGAGTTGACCCTCACCGCCGATGATCACCCCGACCAGCGCCTTCGCCATCGGCGCCGTCAAGTGCGCGTGGGTGCTCGCCTCGAGGCGAGCGCAGAGGGCGTCGGCGCGCTTCGCAAGCGTCGCCAGCCACCGCTTGCGCACCTGAACCGCCAGATCGGCCATCCTGAGCTGCCAGGTCCCCAGCGCCTCCGTCGCCCACAGCGTGTCGTCGGCCTGTAGGAGCCACGGCCCGTGGACGCCCAGGAGCCGGCGCACCGACGCGCAAGCAGCGCCGCCGCCCAGCGACTCGAGATCCGCCAACAGCGCCCTGCACTCGAGCGGCGCGTCGAGGACCCCGATCACGCCGAGCTGCAGGACGCGTCGGATATCGTCGACGTCCCAATGCCCACCGAAGGCCAGAACCGGTGGATGCGCCCCACGCTCGGAGAGCCGCCACAGCAGCTCGTAGGCCTCCCCTTCGGGGAGCGGCCAGTGCATGAGCAGCGCGTCCGGTGCGTCGTCCTCGACCCGTCGCAGCGCCGCCTCGTACCCGCCGGCGCCGAGGACCTCCGCGTCCACCTCCGCCTCGATCACGCGCTTCAACGCCAGGGTGGCCCGGGGGTCGTCGTGCACGATCACCAGTCGAAGGCCGCTCATGGTCGCTCCCCGTTCACCGCGCCACCGCCTCGACGGCGGCCACGACAGCGAGGGTGGTGGAGTCCTGGACGTAGACCACCGCGCGGTCCGGCGTAAAGCCCTTGGCGCGGAGACGCAGGGAGCCGCTGGGGGGCGCGCCCGTCGCGAACGCCCGCACCACGTTCCCATGGGGCAAGCTCCGCCCCGCGTTCTCGCCACGCTCGACCTCGCTGAGCCGCCCGCCCTGGACCAACGCGCCGTGCACCCGGACCCCGGGCGGGGCCCCGAGGACCTCGTAATCCACCCGCCAGCCAGCCGGCACGTCGTGGGCCGTCGCCTTCACCGTGACCGTCGCCGGGCGATCCAAGGCGGCGAAGGCCTCGGCCCGCAGCCGCGCCTTGTTCCCGCCGGCGAAGACCCGCAGACCGTTGACCACCGCCTGGGGCGTGTACATCGAGGGCAGCCCCATCTGGGTGACGTACCCACGCTGCCGGGCCGTGAACTCCGGGCGCGCGAACGGGTCCGTCCAACCGAGGTGGTCCCAGTAGTCGACGTGGAAGGCGAGGGCGAAGACGGGCCGCTTGCCCTGGCGAAGCTCGTCGGCCAGCGAGTCGAGGGCGGCGTCGGCCGGCGGACAGCTCGAGCACCCCTCGCTGGTGAAGAGCTCGATGAGGGCGAAGCCCGGACCGCTGCTCGTACCCTTGGGCGGCTCTGGGTGCGATTGACCACCGATCCCCGCCACGATCAGCCCAATGGCGATGGCAGCGAGGCCGGCGGTCAGTCGGATGGCGGTCCACACCTCACCAGTCTACAGCTACTCGATGACCGGGAACGGCTCACAGACGTGCGAGGTCCCCGGGTGGGCGGTCTGCGCACCGCCACAGACCTCCGCCGACGAGCAGCCACAGAAGCCGCCCACGCAAGAATCGACCGTGTCACCCGTGCAATCCTCGTCCCCCTGGCACCGGCAGACGCCGTCGTCACCGCACAGCGAGGCGTTGGTCGCACAGCTCCCCTCGACGCAGCGGCAGCGCCCGGTCTCGACGTCGCACGCCGGGTACTCCTCGCCCGCGCAATCCTCCGGCCCACGGCACGGGATCGAGCAGTAGCCATGGTCCTCGCAGCGAGCGCGCGTCTGCCCGCAGACGGTGGTCGGCGCCCCCGTCTCGCGGTGCGGCTGCTCCACCTCGGCGAGCCCGAACTGCTCACAGTCGATGATCTCCGACGGGAAGAGCGCGCAACCACCGTGTCCGTCGAACTCGATGCAGACCGCGCTCATCCCCCCGCCGGGGCAGTCGGCGTCGGCTTCGCAGTCCGACGTGACCCAACCGGAGAAGAGCCCGACGCAGAACGCATCGAGCTCGGCGCAGTCGCTGCGCCAGTGGACCGGTAAGCAACGTCCGCTTCGACACTCGTTGGCCTCGAGGCAGTCGGCGTCGGCGACGCAGGCCTCCTGGCAAAACGACGGCGTTTCACCCTCGCCCTCACCTTCGCCTTCGCCCTCACCTTCGCCTTCGCCTTCGCCTTCGCCCTCACCCTCGCCTTCGCCCTCCCCTTCGCCTTCGCCCTCCCCCTCGGGCCCCACGACGACCCCGCCGTCCTTCCCACCACCACCACCGCCGCCGCCCGGGGGCATGCAGCCATACGACGCGACCAACAGGATCATCCAGATGCGCATGGGCGCATTGTGTCAGCCCTTTCGGCTGAACACGAACGGATAGCGCACCGTCACCGAACCACCCCGACCCGGAGCAGACGGGGGGTGTTGCGCGCACGCGCCATGGAAGACCTCCGAAGGTGATGAACTGGGTGCAAATCCCAGATCTGCGGTCGTCTTTGGAGAGGCTGTCAGCTTTCA
>CAYOBQ010000193.1:0-18711 GCA_964402225.1 uncultured Nannocystaceae bacterium
TGCGAAGCCTACCGATATCTTCGGATATCGCTACGGCTTCGCGCCTTGAACTCGGGCGGCGGGCACGCACATCACTTGGTCGCTTTGTCTGCCGCACCGTCCGAGGATCGGCGACCAGCGCAGTGCTGACGGCATGGTCGCCACCTCTCGGGCTCAGCGCGCTCCGCGGCGGGCGAGGATGCGGGTGCAACGCTCCGCGAGCCCGCCGCCCGCGTGCTTCGCGCATTGGAGCAGAGCGCGGCGGCCGTTGGGCGTGGGGAAGCGGCCGACGATCGTAGCCGCGGCGTGGCGCACCTTCACCGGTGACAGCGTGAGCAGCCGCGCGGCGAGGAACTCGGCGCCCGTCGTCGAGCCGACCATCCCCAGCACACTGATGATCGCGAGTTTGCGCTCGAGCGGGACCTCCGGCTCGTCGAGGGCCGCCGCCAGGGCGTCGACGCGGGGCGTCGTCATGGCCGGCCGCACCGTGTCGACGTTGCGGGAGAGGGCCTCGAAGCCGATGCGTCTCGCGATGCTCGCGGGGTGACGCGTCAGCGCGATCCAGCGATCGATGCGCTCTGACTCAGTGGTCTTGGGCTGTCTCCAACTCGTGACGAAGCCGATGGCGGCGCGTCGCTCCCCCTGGGCGACGTGGAGCGGTCGGCGGGAGCGCGAGGCCAGGTAGATGAGGCGCCCCGCGGGGGATCTCTCGATGGGCGCGAGCACCACGTCGCCGGGCTGTAGGGCGTGCAGATGCCCGCCGCGTTGGACCAGGACCAACGCCTTCGCGGTGTGTCCAACGATGTCGGTGACCCTCTTCGCGGGGGTCTCGGACCCCTCCGTCGTGGGGTGGGCGGCTCCGGTGATCTCCACCAGCGCGACGATGGGCGCGTCGCGCAGGAGCTCGCCGACGGCGTCGTGGTGGGGGATCAGGTGGGCGTAGACGGCCGTGGTCCAGACGAGCGCCGTGAAGATCCTCATGGGCGTCGCTTCACCGCGGCGAGCAGGGCGTCGGTGGCCTCCCGCAGCGCCGGGTCGTGGATCTCTGCGGTGCGCGGATCGGGCTCGGTGGGCCCCCTGTCCGGCGCTGCCGGCGCTGGCGGTGCTACGGGGAGGCTCTCGAGGTAGATGCCCCGCAGCGGTTTCCAGTAGCGGCGCAGCCGGTTGGTGAGGTTGCGCCGCTCGTGGAAGACCGCCTCCCGCCAGTGACGACCGCGAACGCCGATCACCAGCAAGGCGTCGCGCAGCGCCAGCGGCTCGGTGTGGCGCGAGACGGCGGCGCCACAGACGGAGGGCCAGGCGAGGCTCAGCCGGCGGAAGGCCGATCGATGCCCCGTCGCGACCGGATCGAGCACGCTCGCCAGGACATCGGCGAGCTCGGCGGGCTGTTTCGTGCGCATCACCCTCCGGTCTGTCGAAATCGGTCGAGGAAGTCAACGGCCAACCGCCTGCGCTATGCCGTCGAGGTAGTCGGGTGTTGACCCTGCGGAGATCCGTTGCTATAAGCCCGCTTCAATTTGCGGGTACCTCAAAGGCGCGTAGCTCAGTGGGAGAGCACTTCCTTGACGTGGAAGGGGTCGGCGGTTCAATCCCGCCCGTGCCTACCAGCCCGCTCTCGTAGGGACTGAAAATGCCGAAGATGAAGACCAATCGGGGTGCGAAGAAGCGTTTCAAGCTCACCAAGAGTGGGAAGATTCGCCGCAACAAGGCGAACAAGCAGCATCTGCTGACGCACAAGTCGACCAAGCGCAAGCGTCGCCTGCGGGGGACGGATGTCCTCACCGATGGCGACGCCAAGCTCGTCCGTCGGCTCATCCCGTACGGCTGAGAACCACCCACCCACCGGTGTAGGAAGCGCGTAGGAACGCCCGGCGAGCCCGGGGGCGTGCCACCTCTGCCGAGGAGAGAGACCCATGCCGCGAGTCAAGCGAGGTATCAAGGCGCGTCGTCGCCACAACCGTATCCTCAAGATGGCCAAGGGCTACCGTGGATCCCACAGTCGCCTCTACCGCAGCGCCGTCGAGGCCGTCGAGCGTGGTCTCTGCTACGCCTACCGCGACCGGAAGGCCCGCAAGCGCGCCTTTCGCCGGCTGTGGATCGTGCGCATCAACGCCGCGACGCGCCAGCACGGCCTGGCCTACAGCCGCTTCATCAACGGCCTGAAGAAGGCCGAGATCGAGCTCGATCGCCGCGTGCTGGCCGAGCTGGCCATCCGCGACCCCGAGGCCTTCGGTGACGTCGTGAAGGCCGCCCGCGCCGCGCTCTAGTTTTCCTCTATTTCGACGGGGAGGGGCCCATGTCCGACGCCCTCCAGACGTTGCGCGCCGATCTCGACGCGCTTTGTGAGCGCGCGAGCGCTGACGCCGACGTGGTCGCGCGCGAGGCGGATCTACCAGAGGCGCGCGCTCGGTACCTCGGGCGCAAGGGCGCCTTCGGGCCGGTGATGCGCCAGCTCGGCGGGCTCGACCGCGAGGCGCGCCCCGCGGCGGGCGTGCTGATCAACGAGGCCAAGCAAGCCGTCGCCGGAGCCTTCGACGCCGCCAAGGCTCGTCTCGAAGCAGGCGCCCTCGAGGCCGAGCTCGCGGCGGGTCGCGTCGACGTCACGTTGCCCGGTCGAGGCACGGCGCCGGGGGCGATTCACCCGGTTCAGGCCGTCCTCGACGAGCTGGTCGACCTCTTCGCCGAGCTGGGCTTCGATCTCGCGGATGGACCCGAGGTCGAGACCGAGCACTACAACTTCGACCAGCTCAACATGCCGGCGGACCACCCCGCCCGGGACATGCAGGACACCTTCTACCTCGAAGGCGGGTTGCTGCTGAGGACGCAGACCAGCCCGGTGCAGATCCGGGTGATGGAGACGCAGCCGCCTCCGGTGAAGGTCATCGCTCCCGGCAAGGTCTTCCGCTGCGACTCGGATCCGACGCACAGCCCCACCTTCCACCAGATCGAGGGGCTCTGGATCGACACGGACGTGACCATGGCCGACCTCAAGGGCACGCTGACCCACTTCTTGCGCCGGCTCTTCGGGCCCGACCGCGAGGTGCGCTTCCGTCCGAGCTTCTTCCCCTTCACCGAGCCGAGCGCCGAGGTCGACGTGCGCAACGGCGATGGCTGGATGGAGGTCCTCGGCTGCGGGATGGTGCACCCGCGGGTGCTGCGCAACGTCGGCTACGACCCCGAGCAGGTGCAGGGCTTCGCCTTCGGCTTGGGCGTGGACCGCCTGGCGATGGTGCGCTACGGCATCACCGACATCCGCTACCTTTTCGAGAACGACCACCGCTTCCTGAGGCAGTTCCGATGAAGACGAGCCTCAACTGGTTGCGTCGCTACGTCGACATCCCCTGGGAGACCGACGAGCTCGTGCACCGCCTCACAATGGGCGGCACCGAGGTCGACGGGGTCGAGCACATCGAGCCCGGCTTCAGTGGCGTCACGGTCGCGCGGGTCACAGACGTCCGACCGCACCCCGACGCCGACCGGCTGCGCATCGCGACGGTCGACACCGGCAGCGAGCAGATCGACGTGGTCTGTGGTGCCTCGAACTGTCGCGGCGGGATCACCATCGCCTACGCCGCGGTCGGCGCCCGGCTCGCCGGGGACCTGAAGATCCGCAAGGCCAAGATCCGGGGGCAACTCAGCCTCGGGATGGTCTGCAGCGAGGACGAGCTGGGCCTCGCCGACGAGCGCGCCCCGGGTATCCTCGAGCTCGACGGGGGGCTCCCCCTGGGTGCACCGCTCGAGTCCGCGCTGCCGATCGCCGACACGGTCCTCGATCTCGCCGTCACCGCCAACCGCGGAGACTGCTTCAGCCACCTCGGCGTCGCCCGCGAGATCGCGGCGCTCACCGGGGGCGAGCTGCGGTGGCCGAACACCGAGGTGCCCGCGCCCGTCCCCGGCGAGGCGGTCCCGGTGGACATCCTCGATCCGCGGCGCTGCGCCCGCTACGTCGGCCGTGTGGTGCGCGGCCTGGGGGTGGCCGAGTCGCCCTTCTGGCTGCGGCGGCTGCTGAGCGCCGTCGGGGTCCGTCCAATCAACAACCTCGTCGACGTGACGAACTTCGTGCTCATGGAGTACGGCCAGCCGCTACACGCCTTCGATCTGGGAGACGTGCGCGGGCGGCGCATCGTGGTGCGAACCGCTCAGGCGGGGGAGAAGATGCACACGCTCGACGGCGTCGAGCGCGAGTTCATCAGCGACGACCTCCTCATCTGCGACGGCGAGGGGCCGGTCGCCGTGGCGGGGGTGATGGGTGGCCTGGACAGCGAGATCAAGGCCCACACCACCGACGTGCTCCTCGAGTCGGCGTGGTTCCACCCGTCTTCGGTGCGCCTCACCTCCCGGCGGCTCGGGCTCAAGAGCGAGTCGAGCCACCGCTTCGAGCGCTACGTCGACTCGGGCATCACGCTCGAGGCCGCGAATCGTGCGCTGCGGTTGATGTGTGAGCTCAGCGCCCCCGGCACCAACCCCGCAGTGGTCGGCGACTTCACCGACAACCAGGCGCGGCCCGTGACCCGCCCGTGCATCTCCTATCGCCCGGCTCAGGCGACGCGCCTGCTGGGCACCGAGATCAGCCACGACGCACAACGGGGCGCCCTCGAACGTCTGGGCTTCGGCGTCGACGCGAGCGGAGACGCCTGGCAGGTTCAGACGCCGAGTTGGCGAGGTGATGTCTCCGAGGGGGCCGATCTCGTCGAGGAGGTCGCGCGCATCCACGGTTTCGACGCCATCCCCACGCCGCCGCCTCGACTCTCCGCCCGCGGGTCCACCACCGCCAACCGCGGGCGTGAGGCCCGGGTGCGGGCGCTGCGGCGCTTCCTCACGGGACGAGGGCTCCACCAGGCGCTCAACTACAGCTTCCTCGCGAAGGAGGCGATCGCCCGCTTCGACGAGACGCCGCCCCTCGAGCTGCTCAACCCGCTCAGCGAGGACCAGCGCGCGCTGCGCACTCTGTTGGCGACGCGGCTGGTGCACAACGCGGCGCACAACGTCCGCCACGGCCACCCCGACGTCGGCCTCTTCGAGGTCGGCAAGGTCTTCCACGCCCGGGAGGCGGGGGTGCAGCCCCAGGAGATCGAGCGGCTGGGGATCGTGGTGACGGGGCGGGCTCTGGCGCACTTCACAGGCTCCCGGCCCCTCGACTTCTTCGATCTCAAGGGGCTCGTAGACGACCTCGCCGCCGTCGCCGGTCGCGCGCTCACCGTCGAGCCCGCCCAGATCGGCTGGCTGCACCCCGGAGCGACGGGGCGGCTCTTCGCCGGGGGTGCAGAGATCGGCGTCGCGGGATTGCTCCACCCGGCCCTCGCGCGGACGCTCGATCTCACCCAGCCCTGCGCGGTCGCCGAGATCGATCTCGACCCCCTCGTCTCCGAGGCCGCCGACGTCGTGCGCTTCGCCGATTTCGGGCGTCAACCGGCGACCTCTCGGGACGTCTCACTCCTCCTCGAAGATGTCACCATGGCGAGCCAAGTCCTCACAGCCATTGAGGAATTCGGGATCGATGAGATTGACAGCGTGGAGGTCTTCGACGTATACCGCTCGGAGCGGATGAGGCCTGGAACGCACAGTCTCGGGCTTCGAGTCATCTACCGCGCCGACGACCGGACGCTGACCGACGACGAGGTGAACGAGGCACACCTCAGCGTGGTCGGGCGGCTCGAATCGGCCTTTGGCGCGAAGCAACGGTGAGGTCCTCGAGCGTGACCAAGGCAGACATCATCGAGCGCGTCTACGAGAACGTCGGGGGCTTCTCCAAGAAGGAGTCCGCCGAGATCGTCGAGACGGTCTTCGAGACGATCAAGAGCACCCTCGAGAAGGGCGAGAAGATCAAGATCAGCGGCTTCGGCAACTTCGTGGTCCGGCCCAAGCAAGAGCGGACGGGCCGAAACCCGCAGACCGGCGAAGAGATCAAGATCGCCCCCCGCCGGGTGCTGACCTTCAAGCCCAGCCAGGTGCTCAAAAACGCCATCAACGAGTAGCGCCGTTGACGCCGCTATCAGAGCTCCCGCCCATCCCCGAGAAGCTGTCCTTCAAGATCGGCCAGGCGTCGAAGTTGGTGGGCGTCGAGCCCCACGTCCTGCGCTTCTGGGAGAAGGAGTTCTCCCGGGTCCGCCCCCAGAAGGGCCGCAACGGGCATCGCCTCTACTCCCAGGCCGACCTCCGACTGCTGCGCCGAGTTCGGGGTCTCCTGCACGAGCATCGCTACACGATCGCAGGCGCCAAGGCGTTGTTGCGCGAGGGAAACGAGGCGGTCAACGCCGTCCTCGACGGGCGCCCGCTCGCGGCAGCCGCGGCCCTCGACGAGGCCAGCTCCGAGGCCGATGGGCTCCGGGCCCGCGCCGTCGAGCTCGAGGGAGAGCGCGACCAGTCGAAGCGCGAGCTCGCCCACGCCAAGGAGGAGGCGGCTTTTTGGCGGCGGGCGGCCCGGCGAGCGGAGGAGAATGTCCGCCGTCTGGAGGGGAACCTGCGGACCATCACCGACGCGATTCGCGACCACGCGAGCGAGCTGAAGCGCGCCTCCAGCCTCCCGTCGGAGAGGGCGCCTGAGTCCGTTGACACGGGCGTGAGCCGCCCGTAGGATGCGCAGCCATTTCGGGGTGTAGCGCAGTCTGGTAGCGCACTTGCATGGGGTGCAAGTGGTCGGAGGTTCAAATCCTCTCACCCCGACCATCGGCCGTGGGGCGTCCGCTCCACGGCCGTTCTTTTTTGTCTCCAAGGGTCGTCGATGCGCCCCCTCATCCTGGTCACCAACGACGACGGCTACGATGCGCCGGGTCTGCACGCGCTCGCGACCGCGTGCGCCGCGCTGGGAGAGGTCGCCGTGGTGGCGCCGGACGCGAACCGCTCGGGGGTGGGGCGGGGGATCAGCCTCGGGCGGCCCCTGCGTGCCCGGGTCCGCGCGCCGTTGCGTTGGGCGGTGGACGGGACGCCCGTCGACTGCGTGTACCTGGGCGTCCACACCCTGCTCGGTCGGCGCCCGGATCTGGTGGTCTCCGGCATCAACCGGGGGCCCAACCTCGCCGACGACGTCGGCTACTCCGGGACCGTCGCGGGGGCCATGGAGGCCGCGATCGTGGGCATCCCCGCGATCGCCTTCAGCCTGGTCTGCTGGGAGCCGCAGACCTACGAACCCGCCGCGACCTTCGCCGCCTCGGTGTCCCGTTGGGCCCTCGCCAACCCCCTGGCGCGCCGCACGGTGCTCAACGTGAACGTGCCCGACACCGGCGCCGGTCCCGTCCCGGGCTATCGCTGGACCGTCGGCGGCGTGCGTGACTACGGCCACATCGTCACCGAGCGCCACGACCCGCGGGGCGTGCCCTACTACTGGCTCGGCGGCAAGCACCTGGGCCACACCCCGGTCGAGGGCAGCGACTGCGAGGCCATCGAGGCCGGGCTCGCCAGCCTCACGCCCCTCGATCTCGACCTGACAGACCACCGGGTTCTCGACCGTCTGCGCGACGTGGAGCTGCCCGACTTTCCGCGGAGGTAGCGCGCCGGTGACCGATCCAGACAAGCGACCCAATGTCGTCCGACGGCTCTATGACTGGGTCCTCGGCTGGGCGAACACGCCCTACGGCGTACCCGCCCTCGCCCTGCTCTCCTTCGCCGAGTCCTCCTTCTTCCCCATCCCGCCCGACGTGCTGCTCATCGCGCTGGTGCTCGGCGCCCGCGACAAGTGGTTCAAGCTGGCGCTCACGTGCAGCGTGGCCTCCATCGCTGGGGGCCTGTGCGGCTACCTCATCGGCTGGGGCATCTGGAGTCAGGTCGACACGCTCTTTTTCAACTACGTGCCCGGCTTCTCGGAGGCCAAGTTCGAGAAGGTCGGCGGCCTCTACGAACGTTGGAACTTCTGGGTCGTCTTCACCGCCGGCTTCACGCCCATTCCCTACAAGGTCATCACCGTCACGGCGGGCGTCTTCAAGATCAACCTCGCGGTCTTCCTCGTCGCCTCCGCCGTCTCCCGCTCCGCCCGCTTCTTCCTCGTGGCGTTTCTGCTCCACAAGTTCGGCGAGCCCGTGCGTGAGTTCATCGACCGGCGCTTCAACCTCCTGGCGACGGTGTTCACGGTCCTCCTCATCGGCGGCTTCATCGTGTTGAAGAAGGTGCTTTGAGGCGACGCGCGCTCGCCATGTGCCTGTGCGCTCTCTGGGCCTGCGGCGGTGGGCCGGCGTGGCGCACGGAGGCCCCCGAGGGGCCGGAGTTGGTGGGCGTCTGGTACACCGTCGAGCGTGGCGACACCGTGGGCGCCATCGGCAAACGGCACGGCGTGCCCGCTTCGGACATCATCGAGCTCAATGGTCTCGTCGATCCCAACCGCATAGAACCCGGCCAGCTCCTCTTCCTCTACGGTGTGGAGCAGATCATCGAGCGGCTCCCGCCCTCGGCGCGCCCAAAGGGGAAGCGTCCGGCCTTCGCATGGCCCCTGGCCAAGGGCGTCGTGAGCAGCGGCTTCGGCAAGCGGGGCCGGCGCATGCACAAAGGGCTCGACATCGCCGCCCCCCCGGGGACGCCGGTGCTCGCCGCCGCCGCCGGCAAGGTCGTCTACAGCGACGACAAACAGCGCGGCTACGGCAATCTGGTCATCCTCAGCCACGCCCACGGCTACGTCACGGTGTACGCCCACAATCGGCGGAACCTCGTTGACGAGGGCGACACCGTTGGCCAAGGTGCGCCTATCGCCGAGGTCGGGAACACCGGACGAAGCACGGGCCCGCACCTTCACTTCGAGATTCGCCACAAGAAGAAGGCGGTCGACCCGCTCATCCACCTCCCTGCCCGCTGAGGAAAACCACCCCATGAGCATTCGCTCGCTCATCCGTGACGTCCCCGACTTTCCCAAGCCGGGCATCCTCTTCAAGGACATCACGCCCGTCCTCGCCGACGGTGAGGCCTTCGCCGCCGTCACCCACGCCCTCAGCGGGCTGGCCCGCGTCCACGGGGCCAACCACGTTCTGGGTATCGAGTCCCGTGGGTTCCTCCTCGGGACCCCCGTCGCCCACGCCCTGGCGTTGCCGTTCTCCCCGGTTCGCAAGCCCGGCAAGCTCCCCCGGGAGACTCGGCGCGTCGACTACGAGCTCGAGTACGGCACCGACGCCGTCGAGATCCACGCCGAGGACCTCGGCCCCCATGATCGGGTCGTCATCGTCGATGATCTGCTGGCCACCGGCGGGACCGCCGAAGCCGCGTGCCGGCTCGCGGAGTCCTGCGGCGCGACGGTCGCGGCGGTGCTGGTCCTCGTCGAACTCATCGAGCTCGGGGGGGCGGAGCGCCTGAGTCCTCGCCACGTCTACTCGCTGGTGAAGTACTAGAACTTCGACTAAGCTTCGCGACCGTTCGCCCCCATAGCTCAGGTGGATAGAGCACAGGTTTCCTAAACCTGGGGCCGCAGGTTCGAGTCCTGCTGGGGGCGCCTCAGCGTACCTCGCAGACGCAGACGAGGCCCCTGACGTCGGTGTCCTCACAGTTGACCTGGATCGCCGGGTCGATGCCCAGGCACCAGAAGAGCGTGGGGTTGTAGCCCGCCGCGACGCACGGCAGGCCGAGGAGCGCGCACAGGCTTGCGCAGGACGCCGGCTCTTGGCTGGCGAACTCGTAGATGCAGTGCGGCAGCTCCTCGAGGCAGAGGTGGCCGCTCGAAAACGACGGGAGCGCGTCGGTGTCGGCCGCGGACGTCGGGCACCGGTCGAGGGGGGGGGGAGAGGCTGCGTCCGGCGCCATGTCCTCGGGCTGGGGCGCGAGGTCGACCACGACGCTCGCGTCCTCCAGGGCCCCGAGGTCGGGGGGGCTCGCGTCTCGTTCGATCGCCGCGTCGGGGTCTGTGACCCCGGTGTCAAAGGTGATGCCGGGGTCGCGGACCCCGCAGTTGTCGCCGCTACAACGCGGCAGAGGAGATTGACAGAATCGGCCTGCGGCGGTGCGCAGGCAGACATGCAGCTCGTCGCAATCCTCGTCGCCCGCGCAGGGCCACGGGTCACGGCTCGTGAGATCGACCGTGCACGCGCCGAGCGACACGGCCGCGAACAACAACGCCGCAGCCTGGAAGAGGCGGCGGCGGATAGCTCGTTCTCGCTTTCGCACGGCGCATACTAGCACCGAGGCGCCCAATGGCGGCCAGCGAGATTGACGTCGGGCTCAAGTGTGGGTATGTGTAGGTCAACATGCGACGGCGAGAGGGAGGGAAACGATGCGACTGCGCGATATCAGCGAGCTGGTTCGAACCACGCTCGAGAACCACGGCGAGGCGCTGCACAGCGGGGCGAGCCCCCATGCGCTGGTGCAGGACATCCAGAATGTGCAGACGGTCTACCGGCCCATCGCGAGCTCCGGTCGCAAGACCGGGCTCGTGCCGTGGCTGTCCTTCAACTTCGAGCCGTTCCCGGGCCTGATCGAGCCGTTCAAGATCTACCCCGGGCGCTTCTGGGCGATGCAGCGTGTCCAGCGCCAGCCCTCGGGGTTGCCGGAGCTGGTCACCCACGTCGAGCGCGAGCTGCCCTCGGCGTCGTCGCCGATCGTGCCGGACCTCTACTGCAGCTTCAGCCACAGCCCGAAGGTCGAGACGGTCGTGAAGAAGTCCGGGAAGGACCCGGCGAGCCTGCGCTTCTACCACCGGGGCAACCTGATGCAGGCCGATCGGGAGACGCTCCCGGCGGAGCTGTGCCTGCCGGGCATCGGCGAGGCGCTGCCCGAGGGGTTCCCCGACGACGACATCCCGGGCCTCGTCGAGCTCGACGGCGAGCCGATGCTCTACCTGGGGGAGCTGATCTTCTACAACGGCTTCCGCACCCCTGATCGCGGCAAGCTGCGTACCTTCACGCTCAACTGCGTCGCCGCATCCGTGGTCACCCGCTACGTGCGGGACATCGTCCGCAAGAGCATGGCCGCCGCGGCCCCGCCCCCGCCTCCTCCGGCGACCTGAGCGCTGGCGTTGGGGCCACCGACGGGGGCCCGTCAGCGCTCGCGCGCGATTCGCCGGACCACTCGAAAGATGCGGTGAATGCGCTCGGCTCGCGCAGGGCTTTGCCGCGCGATCGCGTCGAGGGCGTTCATCGCGGCCTCGCGAACCTCGGGGGCGCGATCGTCCAGCCGTGCCACCAGGGCCGGGATGTGCGCCGCCAGGTCCTGGCCGGCGTCGGCGCATCGGGCGAGGGTGCGGGCGACGACCGCGCGGATTCGCACATCTGGATCGGCCAGGGCGCGGTAGACGAGACGTGCATCCTCGCCGCGTCCTCCATCGCCGCTCGCCGCGAATACCTCGGCGAGCGCGCGCCGCGTTACGACGTCTGGGTCCCCGAGTCCGGTGGCGATGACGTTCGTCAGAGGAGCGAGGTCCACTCCCACGGGGCCGAGCTCGCGGAGCCCGCGGGCCACGACACGCCGAACTCGCACGTCGGGGCTCTCGAGCGCCAGCCGCAGGGCGCTCGAGTAGCGGGTCACGTCTCGGTCCTCTGACGCCCTTGCGATACAATCCGCCGCGGCGGCGTGTCGCGCGTCGGCCGATCCGCTCCCAAGTTCCGAGAGCAGATCGCTCAGGTCCACCGTGTCCTGGGAGTCTTCCGTCATCTACCTCAGCCTCAGCTCTCGGCGGACGGCGTCGGTGACCACTGGGCCTTCGAGCCCCTCGAAGCTTCCCCCGGATGGCACCGCCCGCGCGCTGAATACGAACGCCGCCTCGGTCCACGTCGTGGCATGGGCCACAGCGGACTTGATCCTCGCGCGCAGCGCCGATTCGAGCTCTTCGGTGGTGCACGCGCCGCGGGCGACGAGGAGTTGGCCCAGGCGCGCCGGCCGAAGCTCGGCCTGGGCGGCCAGGCTCTCCGCTAGAGCGTCGCTGTCGATCGCGCCTGTCTCCACCAGCAGCGCGCCGGTCCGTGCGGTTGTCGAGGCGCTCGCGCCGACGACGCGCCCCCCCGCCAGATCGATCGAGGCCACGCCGCTCGGTGCGAAGAGCCTGATGGTCCCGACGACGCCGCGCTCCGACAGCTCGAGCAGCAAGGAGAGCAGTCCAGGCGTCTCGAGCTCGCCATCGAGGTCGGCCCAGTGATGAGACGGGCTCGCATAGCCGGTCTTGGCCCCCTGGACCATCTCGACAGCCAGGGCCTCGGTGAAGCGTTCGTCCGTCGGGTCGTGGTAGGCGCCAGCGAGCAAGACCGGCACCGTGAGGCTCGTGCCCCCTCGCGCGCGTAGCGCGGAGGCCAGTTCGAGGCGCACGTCGGGGTTGGTTGGCTCGGCGTCGAGGAACGCGCGGAGCTCGCCGAGGCTATCGTCGGCCTCCATCTCCACGGGCGTGGGCTCCGCGGGCGGGACGGGCGTCGGCCGCGTCAGCGCCCGGCCGACGGACTCCAGCGGGATGCCACCGGGCGTGATCGGGCCGTCGAGCGGGTAGCACTCGAAGACGCCGCTGTGCCACCGCACCAAGCTACGGCCCGCGCTGTGGAGCGCGCCGCGGTCGGCGGGTCCGATGGGGCCGTCTCCGGGGAGTAGCGCCCGCACCAATCGCGAGGCCTCGAGGACAACCTGTGCGTCTCCCTCGCTGGAGCTCAGGCAGACGAGGTGGCCCCCCCCGATCGCGGTGAGACGCTCGGCGACCGCCGGGAGCCCGAATCCTTCCAGCCGACCACGGAGGATTGGAGACGCGCCCTTCGGGGGGCGGGGCAGCGGCATCGGGGCCGGATCCGGCTCGTCGTTCTCCGGTGGCGCCACCGGGCTCGCGGGCTCCGGCGCCGGGTCAGGGACCCGATCTTCTGCGCCTTCCTCCACCACCGGCTCAGGGGCCGGTGCGAGGCGCGGCGGTAGCGTGACGATCTCACTCATCGGGGCGACGGGGAGAGGCGTCGGCTCGTCGGGATCGAGGTCTTCGGGCGCAGGGAAGGCGGGCCCCATCGCCATCCCGAGCTGGAAGCGTCCATCGGGTGCGTCTGGGGCGAGGGACAACGCGGCCTCGAACATCTCCGCGGCGGCGTCCGTCTCGCCCAGGTCGTGGAAGACGATGCCCAGATTCCAGTGGATTTCGGGTAGATCGGGCCGCAGTCGCATCGCCTCCCGGAGCCGACGGATCGCCGCGGTATGCTCCCCCGATTGCGCGTGGGCCATCGCACAGTCGACGAGGGCTTCGACGGAGGTCGGGTCACGCTTGAGGACCTCGAGCAGCACTTGCACGGCCTCGTGGGGACGCGCCGCCCTCGACAGCGAGGTGCCCAGCGCCAAAGAGACGTCTCGATCCTCCGGGCGGAGGACCTGGGCCGCGTAGAGCGCCTCGACCGCTTCGCTGTGGCGGTCGAGGCGCATCAGCACCCGCCCGAGCTGGAGGTGCACCTTCCCGTCGCTGGGTGTGAACTTGAGGGCGGCGCGCAGCGCACCGGCGGCCTCGTCGTAACGGCGGCCGGCCACGAAGGCGTCGGCGAGCATGAGGTGCCCGCCCGCCAGATTGGGGCGCAGCCGCACGGCAGTGCACAATGCTTCGGCCCCCTCCGACGCGCGGCCGGCCCGGACCAGCAGCGCCCCGAGGAGTTCGTGTCCATCGGGGTCGTCCGGCGCGTCCGCGATCGCCTGACGGTAGAGGTGCTCTGCCTCGTCGACTGCGCCCGTCGCCTCGAGCAGCCGTGCCGCTCGGCACCGATCGTGGGCGTCGAGGGCGAGCTCGCCGGCTCGCCGGGCGGCGAGGAGCGCTTCGTCCGTGGCGCCGTCGGCGACCGCCTGGGTGGCGTAGGCGGCCCATGCGCCGTGGTCGTGCCGGCGCCGACGCGCTCGCCAGCGGAGGGTGCGCAGCCCCATCTCAGCCCTGACTTCGTTCGTCGATTCGCCGTAGCGCGTCGATTATCGCGTGATCGAGACGCAGCGAGACCGAGCCTGGGCCGCGGACGATCTCATCGGTCGAGAATGGCTGGAAGGAGAAGCTCCCCGTCTTCCAGGTCAGGAGTTCCTCGAGGGCGGAGCCGATGTGGGCGGTCACGGATGCTCTCAGCGCCTCCGGGGTGAGCAGGCCGAGCTCGACGGCGAGGGCGCCCAGGGGCGGGGGAGGGGTCCGCGCCCGCTGCAGGGAGATGAGCCGGGTGAGGCTGCCACGATCGATCGCGCCTCGGTCAACCAGGAGATCACCGAGCCGCGGGGCCATCGACGCAGCCGCCGCGAGGAGCGCACCATCCGCCAGCCTGACGTCGCCCACGCCGCGCTCCGACGAAAGCAAGAGCGACCCGGTCGAGCGACCGTTGCGCAGGAACTCGAGCACGTTCGTCAGGGGAATGCTCGACAGGTTCCCCGACAAAGCAGCCGTGACGTCGCTGTCGGCGGAGGTGGTGATCGACTGCACCGCGACATCGGGAAGAGCGCTCAGCTCGGCGACGAGGCGTGTCGCTCTCTCGGCGACTTCGCTCCCCGCCTCCGCGGCGTCGATCGCCCGCTGTGCCGAGTGAAGGGCCGCGTCTCTTGCGTGACGCGCGCGCTGCGCGTAGGCCAGCCGGAGGTGGGCTTCGGGGAGGTCCGGGTCGAGCTGTACCGCCGTGCGGAAGGCCGCCGTCGCGGCCTCGTAGTCCTCGCGCCGGAAGAGCAGACCGCCGAGGTTGCAGTGCAACGACGCGACCTCCGGGCGAAGCCGGAGGGCCTCGTGCATCAGGCGAATCCCGGCCTCGACGTCTCCGGTCTCCGCCGCGGCCAGCCCGGCGTTCACCAACAACTCCGGGGCGTCCGGGAAGCGGTCCAGCAGCGCGTGCAGCAGCTCGTAGGCTTCGGCCGGTTCGTCGTTGCGGGCGAGGGCCGTCCCGAGCGCGAGCGCGCAATCCAACCGATTCGGGCCCGCTGTGTGTGCGCGGCGGTAGGCGGCGATCGCGGCGTCTGGGGCCGACGCGGCCCAGTGGGCGCGCCCCGCGACGAGGTGCACGTCCGGGTCGTTCGGCGCGAGCCTCTCGCCCTCCACCATCACGTCGGCGGCGTCGGCGGCGCGCCCCGCTCGAATGAGCGACTCGGCGTAGATGGCTCGCGCCCGCTGGTCTCCGGGCGTCCGCTGCATCGCGGCTTCGAGGGCCTCCACCGCCTCGAGGTTCCGCCCGAGGCTCCCGAGAAGGACGCCCATCAACCCGTGGGGATCGGGGGCGTCCGGCTCGGTGAGGGCGGCGCGTCGATAGGCTTCGAGGGCCAACTCCGGCCGGTTGAGCTCCTCGAGGAGCTGCCCGGCCGCGACCCCGGAGGCCGCCGAGCGAACGCGTACCACCGCGCTCCGGGCGGCTTCGATGGCGTCGCCTCTGGCGCCGCGCGCGTACAGCGCGCACGCAAGTTCCAGCCAGGCGTCAGCGTCGTCTGGTTGGCGCCGCACGCGCCAACGCAACAGCAGAAGGCTCATTTCAGCGGTCGGCGTTCACTGCGGTGTGTCCTGTCGGACCAGGACCGGGGTCATTTGCTTGGGCTCGACGGTGACGGTACGACGCTCCACGACTGCACCCTCGAGGGTCCGCAGCTCGACGACGTGTCGTCCCGCGAGGACGCGGTGCATCCACAAGGGGGTGCGCTTCCCCGTCGGCTGGCCGTCGATGTAGACGAGTGAGGGCCGGTTGCTGGTCACGCTGAGGAATCCGTGGGCCTCCGCCGGCGCCTCGACCGGAGCTTCGACCGCGTCTTCGGGAGCAGGCGCGGTGTCGGTGCTCGCGACCGCGGCGGGCGTCGGATCCGCCAGCGTCGGTGTCGTCGCCTCCGCTGGCGCTGGCTCCGCCGACGCCGGCTCCGCCGCGGCGGGCTTTGCTGGCTCTGGCTCGGGAGGCTCGGGGCGCGCGGGCGGCACCGCTGGCGGGGCGACTGGCGCCGGCTCGGGTTGGGCGCGTTCGACGGTCGCGAAGGAGAGCGTGCTCCTCCGCTGCGCGTAGACCCGAACCGTCTGGCTCGCCAGCGCGCGTCCATCCTCCGCGACGAGGCCGATCCGGTGGGTCCCCGTCGAGGCACGCAGGGTCGCCGGTGTGCGGCGACCCGTCGGCGCCCCATCCAGTGAGATCGCGGCGGGGCTGGAGCTCTCGACTCGGATCGAACCCCATCGCTGGGCTGGGCGTTGGCGTGGCCTGGCCGGAGAGGGTTTCTCGGGTTCCGGGGTGGTGCTCCTCGGCGCCGCGGGCGTCTCTTCGGGGGCCGGCGGCTCCGGTGACTTGGCCGGCTTCGTTGCCGGTGTCGGCGCCTCGGGCGGAGGAACGGACGCGTCGGGCGTCGTCGTTGGAGTCCCGGTGGGCCCGGGAGGCGCCGCGGCCCCGGGGACCGGCGCTCCGAGCCCGGCGAGGCGTGCGGCCAGCTTGAGCGCCCGGGTGTCGTTGGGAGCGCGCGCCAGCACGACGCGGAGGCGCGCCCGTGCTTCGGCGTCCTTGCCGTTGCCGACCAGCGCCTCGGCGGCGTCGAGGTCCGGTCCCACCAGGACCGCGGCCTCGAGGCGGGAGATAGAGCGGGCGTCCGCTCCGGCGGCACGCGCTCGCTCGAGGGCCCGGCTCGCCTCGGCGTAGTCGCGCTCGGCGTAGGCGACGCGAGCTTCGCGCAGCGCGAGGCTACGGTTCTCCTCGTCTCCGTCGCCCAGGGTGACCACGAGCCCGGCCACGAGCACCAGCAACACCACCAACGCGGCGATCCAGAGCGTGCGGTCCTGTCGGGGCGGTGGCGCCTGGGCCGCCGCAGGCGCGGGCGTACCCGGCGTCAGCGCGGACTCGATCCACATGGGGCGCAGCCCCGAGTCCCGTCCACTCGCTTCTCGATCGTCGCTCAACTCGAGCCACCTCGGGGGTCGCGTGATCGCCGATCACGATCTGGAACATATTCGCGCGGGGCTGTCACCTTCCTCCCTCGGTGGACAGCGCCGCCGGGTCGAACGATACGGTGACGGTGCCGTTCGGGTCCGCGGCGCTCGGCAACTCGACAGCCTGGTCCGAGTGCCCGTCGAGTCGGGCTGTCAAGACAACGGCTCGGCCGCTCCGAAGCCGATAGTGTACCGGGGTCGATCCCAGACCCTGGTCCCCCTCGCGAATGCTCGCCCCCGGGGGGGTCGAGAGGATCAGGAACTCCTGTGCCATCGGTCTCGTCGGGGCGCCGGCCTGGAGCACCCACACGACCCCGGCCATGAGGGCCAGGATCGCCGCCGAGATCGCGATCATCGAGGGCCGTGAACCGCGTGGCGCGCGCGCCGACGGTGGGGGGAGCTCACCGGTATCCGGCGCGCCGCTCTGCAGCGCGGCGGTCGCCTCCGCGACCGCCGCTTGGACCTCGGCGCCGACGGAGCCAGGGATCGGCGGTGGCGTGGCGTGCCCTTGGGGTCGGTAGGCGCTCGTCTTCGGAGGCGTGCCCTGCGGGTCCCGCGGTGGGGCTGCGGCCGGCGCCGGGAGGGCGTTCGCCTCCGCCGACAAATCGGGGCTCAGCGTCACGGTGACGGGGAGCGGTTCGGGCTCGGGCGGCTCCCCTTCCGCATCGGCGTTGGCCCCCAGAGCCACCGCCTCCGTCAGCGCGCGGAGCGCGCCACCTCCGAGGGTGGCCAGCCGGACCGGCCCCTCGGATTCGTAGGCCGCCGTCATCGGTCCCGCGGGCAGCGCCGCCGAGGGGTCGAAGGTGGACGTCGGTTGGTCGGCGGCCAGCGCCTCCTCCGGCCCGCGGCCGGAAGGGGGGGGCGGCGGGAGGGTGCCGGGTGGCCGACTGGGGGGCGGGAGGCCGCCGAAGGACCGGCCCTCCAAGTCCGCGCGAACGCCGTCGAGACGCGACAGCACGTCGAGGGCGGACCGTGGCCGCTTCTCCGGCGTGTTTTGCAGCAACGCCATCACGCCGCTCGCGAGCTCCGGGTGGATGCCCGCGCGCACGAGATGGAGTGGCGTCGGCGCTGAGTTCAGGTGGGCTTGGAGGATCCGCATCGGTGCGCTGGTGTGGGAGACGCCTTCGAAGGGCAGGCGTCCCGAGATGAGCTCGTAGGCCAGACAGCCCAGGGCGTAGAGGTCGGTGCGGGCGTCGATGACCCCACCGTCGCGGATCTGCTCCGGGGCGATGTAGCCCAGGGTCCCGATGACCCCAAGGGTGCCGTGACCGAGCCCCTCGACGGTGCGCGCGATGCCCCAGTCGATGAGCCGGACGAAGCAGGGGTGCCCCGGGTGGTCCTGGATCCGGATGTTGCTCGGCTTGATGTCTCGGTGGACCAGCCCGCGTCCATGCGCCTCCGCGAGGCTCGCGACGGTCTGGTAGAGGACGTGGACCGCGAAGTGCTGGTCCTGTCCGCCGGGCCGGAGGTAGTGGTTGAGATCCTGTCCGGGCACGTACTCGACGACGAGGTAGTAGAGGTCGTCGTCGTAGCCGAAGTCGATGAGGCGGACCGTGTTGGGGTGCGTGAGCAACGCCGTGGTCTCGGCCTCGTGGCGAAAGCGCGCGACGGTCGCGTCGTCGCTGTCCCAGGCGTCCATGACCTTCAGCGCCACCATCCCGCCGGTGGACAGGTGAGCGGCCCGGTAGACCTTGCCCATGCCACCGTCGCCGATGAGCTCGAGCAGTTGATACCGCCGAGCCAGGACGGTCCCGGCGAGGCTCCGCACGTCTCGTTGCGCCACGCGCCCTCATTCACAGCACCGTCCGCCCCATACATAGAACGAAAGCCCGCTGATTTGTAGAAACGGCTCGGTCGGCGAGGGATCTGCCGTCCCCCGGCGAGGGGGCGGCCTCTGCGTGGATTTGGTTGCGGGTTCTGGGACCTGGAGCTAGTACCGGAGGCCCGAAATCCTTTCCGCAACTAGGGGGCATCAAGCCCCG
>CAYOBQ010000194.1:0-18624 GCA_964402225.1 uncultured Nannocystaceae bacterium
CTTCGCCTTCGCCTTCGCCCTCGCCTTCGCCTTCGCCTTCGCCTTCGCCTTCGCCCTCGCCCTCGCCCTCGCCTTCGCCTTCGCCTTCGCCTTCGCCCGCGACCGCGGCGTCCGACCTGCCTCCGCCGCTGGGCGGGACACACCCGGAGAAGACGAGCAGCGTTGCGAATACCCACCAGTTTCTCAGCATTCCGGGAGGATACCCCGACGGGGTGAGTCCGATCGACCGTGTGGTCGCGGCGGTCGTGCGCTACCTTCGACGCCGCCAGCCGCCAGGAGGTCGACGGTGCCCCATTCGCTGACCCTCGCCCGCGCCAGGTGCATCTGGAGCCATCATCAGCGGCTCGGCGGGGCAGGTGAGGTCGACTCGGTCCCCGGCGGCTGGATCCGGTCCCTCGGTGGGGTCGACCCCTACCTCGCGCTCCTCGCGCGCGACCCAAAGCTGCACCGCGCGGACGTGGACGGCCTGCTCTCCGCGGGGCGGCTCTGGGTCGTCCCGGGCGTACGGGGCTGCATCTGGCTGGTGCCCGAGTCCGATCGGGCCCTCGCGCTCCGCGTGAGCGAGGCGCAGGCTCGGCGCCGGCTCGCGCGGGACATCGAGAAGCTGGAGGTCCCGACCCGCGAGCTCGACGTCCTCGCTCAGCAGGTCGTCGCTGCCCTGGCCGATGGCCCCAAGACGCCCAAGATGCTGCGCTCCGCCCTGCCGGAGGGGGCCGTCCGCAGCCTCGGCGCGGCGGGGAAGAAGATCGGCCACAGCACGACGCTCCCGACCGCGCTGCGCCACCTCGAGTGGGCGGGCAAGCTCCGGCGGCTCCACCGCGGGGGCCGGCTGGACACCAACCGCTACGAGTGGTCGCTCTCCGAGCAGGACCTCGTCGCTGGCGCGTCGAGCGACCCGGCGGCGCAAGCGTTGGCGCTGGCACACCGCTACTTCGCCTGGGCGGGTCCCGCCACGCTCGGCGAGTTCGTCGCGTGGTCGCAGCTCGGCAAGCGCATCGCGAAGGCCGCGGTGGCCGAGGCCGGCTTGGTGGAGGTCGCGATCGAGGGTGTCGTTGAGCTGGCCTACGCCACCGGCGAGACGCTGGACGCCCCGGTGGACGAGGCGGTCTACCTCTTGCCGACCCAGGACAACTTGCTGGCTCTGCGCGATGGTCCGGCCCGCCTGGTCGAGGGTCGCCACCACGAGCGTGGGGTCATCGGCATGGGCGGTCGGGTGGTCCCCCTCGGCGCGGCGAGCTGGCTGCTGCAACGCCCGATCGTGCACCTCGGCACCATCATCGGCCTTTGGGAGTACGACCCGGAGACCGGCGGGATCGTCCACGCGACCTTCGAGCCCCTCGCCGGCGCCCTCGCCGAGCGCCTGGACGCGCGGGCCAAGATGGTAGGGCGCTTCATGCGAGAAGAGCTCGAGGGCAACGCGAAGGCGGTCGCCATCGACAACGAGAGGTCGATTCGCAAGCGGATCGACGCGTTGCGGTGACGTCAACCCCGGCGGCGACGGACCCCTAGGAGCAGGAGGATCGCCCACGGCGCCTCACCCCGGGGCCCAACGTCACACTCGCAGCTCGATCCGCCCGTCGCCCCCGCGCCCCCGTCCGGTCCGGCGTCGAAGCGCACCGTGCCCGCGTCCACGCCGCCGCGGCCGTCGCCCTCGCCGGGGACGCAGTTGCCGTCGTCGCAGACCAGCCCCTCCGGGCAGAAGTCCTCGATGCAATGCCCCTGGATGCACTGGGCCTCGTTGGGGCACTCGAAGTTCTCGCACGGATCGGCGCAGGCGCCGCAGCCGCAGATCTGTCCCTCGGCGCACAGGTCGCCCTCGTCCACCACGCCGTCGCAGTCGTCGTCGATCCCATTGCAATCCTCGACCCCCGGCGGCACCTCCCCCGCGCAGGGCCCCCACTCGCCGCCCATGCACGTCTGCTCCCCCATCTCGCAGGTGCCCTCGTCGGTCCCGCAGGGCTGTCGGTCGGCCTCCGCGCAGCCACAACCTTCGTCGGTCTGCCCATCGCAGTCGTCGTCTCGCCCGTTGTCGCAGAGCTCGTCGATGGGCGCCCGCGCGGTGCAGCCCTCCCAGCGGCCCAGGGCGCACGTCTCGGTGCCGTTGCCGCAGTCCGTGAAGCACTCGCGTATCAGCTCCTCGTCCACCCGCCCGTCGCAGTCGTCGTCGCTGCCCTCGCAGGTCTCCGCCCGGGGCGCCGGCGCGTCGCAGCCGGCCCACTCGCCGTCCGCACAGCGCTCTCGCCCACCGCCGCAGGCCGTCTGGCAGTCCCGCTCCAGTCCATCGACGGCGCCATCGCAGTCGTTGTCGACCCCGTCGCACGTCTCGCGCTGCGGCCCCACGCCGCCAGCGCAGTCCCCCCAGCGCCCCTGGGCGTCGCACCGCTGCTCGCCGACTCGGCACGCGCCCACGTCGTCGCCGCAGGGACGCGCATCCCCCGGGCCGCACTCACAGCCCGGATCGACGGCGCCGTCGCAGTCGTTGTCCTGGCCGTCGCAGACCTCCTCGCCCACCGGCGGCGCGTCGCAGTCGGCCCAGTCGCCGCCGCGGCACACCTCCTCGCCAGCGCCGCAGGCGTTGTTGCACTCGCGCCGGAGCTGCTCGTCGGTCTCACCGTCGCAGTCGTCGTCGAGCCCGTTGCAGACCTCGGCGCGAGCGTCCGCGGCGTCGCATTGACCCCACTGGCCGTTGAAGCACACCTCCTCGCCGGGCCCGCACGCCGAGTCGCAGCCGCGGGTCAGCCCCTCGTCGATGGCGCCGTCGCAGTCGTTGTCCTGTCCGTCACACAGCTCCTCCGAGATGCGCCGCACGATGTCTTGGAGCACGCCATCGAGGGCGTCGTGGTTGGCGGCCTGGTAGTAGCAATGCGCGTCGCCGGCGACCCCCGCCTCGTTCGGGTCGCACCCGGGCCGGGCCGTGCCCGCGGCCACCGCCGCGCTCTGGAGCGTGTCGACGTCGACCAGATCGCCGAAGCCGATCACGAAGGTCGGGATGTCGTTTTGTGCGAGCTGCGCCACCTTCTGCACCACGAGGTCGCGAGCCTCGTGCTCGCAGCCGAGGGAGCCGTCGTCGTTCTCGAACAGACCGCAACACTGCCAGCCGTCCGTCAAGAGGACGGCGAAGTCGCGGCGGTCGGGCTGATGGAGCCCCGGGTAGCGGTTGGCCGCCTCGAGGGACTGCCAGGTGGGCGTGTAGGAGTGGCCCAGGCCGTCGGGCCAGTCGAGGGCGTCGAGGATCGCGTCCCGCGTGCCCGCGCCGGTGTCGACCACCACCTCCCCCGTCGAGCACCGCGGCCGGTCCGGGGAGCAGCCCGCGTCGACGTGGTTGAAGTCGCAGGCGCCGACCTCGCCCTCGACGCCAGCGGCGCCCTGCCCCCCTGGCCCCGGGTAGATCATCAGGCCGAAGTTGGCGGCGTCTCCGTGGCCCATCAGCATCGCGCCCACGGCGTCCCGCGCGATCTCCCACTTGGTCGCGCCGCCGATCGTCCCGCGCATCGAGAGGGACCGGTCGAGCACGATGAGCACGCTCGGGCTCTCGCAGCGTGCCTGGGCGATCGCCGACGCCGGGGCCAAGAGCAACAGGATCAAAACGAAGGTGCGCACCGGCCTCTCCCCACGTTGTTTCGCGCCCGGTCTCATACCACACCCGTCCGGGCCAGATCCGGGCGCCCGTGGTACAACGGCCCACTTTCGGAGGTGTTGCGATGTCGCTGTTGCTCGTGTCCGCCTTGCTGAGCGTCCACCCCATCCACCCCGGCCTCTCGGACGTGCACTCGGCGGCTGTCGAGCCGGTCCTTTCGCGCGCGCGAGAAGAGCTCGACACGGTCGTGTCGAAGCTGAAGCCGCACAGCGTGGTGGCCACCGCGGCCTATGGATCCTGGTTCCTCCCCGTCGTGGCCGTCGGTGGTGACCTCGACGTGCTCGGCTTCGTCGACCTCGGGGTGCTCCCACCGAACGAACCCGGCGAGGCGGCGGTCCAGCGCATCGAGGCGCTGCTCGTCGGGCTCGGACAACGCGGAGGCCGGGCCGACGCCTCCCTCGCGCTCCTCGCCGTCGAGGGCCTCGACGGGACGTTCCGTCTCCAACACAGGGCGCGAGCCGTGGAGCTGATCGAGCGCGCGGCCAAGGGCGCCAGCAACGTGGCCTATCCGCTCGCCGGCCGTCAGGTGCCCTACGCCTTCCCCGCGGGCGTCGTCTCGCTCCCGTTGCATCCGCGCGCCAAGTACATCTCGAACCGCTTCGCGCTCGACCCGGCGAAGCGGGCGAATGTGCGCGAGGTCTCGATGCAGTTCTTCTTCACGGCGCGGGTCGGCGAGCGTCCGCTGATCCTCCAGCCGCTCTACGGCCGGGCCGCGGCCCCCATCGAGCTGTGGCGCTTCGTGCTCGAGGCCGTCTTCGCCGACGTCCGTCAGCGCGCGCGCTTCGCGAAGGTGGCCCGGGGCGGCTTCGACGAGGTCGGGCGACGCGCGGAGTACGGCGCCTTCATGTTGATGGTCGCCGATCAGGAGATCGCGGGCGGGCGCGCCGTGAAGGCCGTCAAGCGGTTGGCCCAGGCATACCTGGCGGTGGCCCCCGCCCTCGACGCGCAGACGCGGCGGAGCTTCCCCGCCGAGGCGGCGGGATGGCTGGTGGGTCCGGCGGCGGCCTACGATGACCTCGCCGCGGTGGCCAAGATCCACTCGAAGGCGGTCGCCGCCGGCGCCGAGGCGGCGCTGAGAAAGACGGGGGATGTGGCGCGGGTCGTCGATGGCTACATCGCGCGGATGAAGAAGCTCGGTGCCGAAGGCCTGGTGACCACGCTGGCGCGCGTCCACACCGATCCGCGGGCGTGGTCCGAGGTGGCGAAGAAGGCGAAGGCGATGGCGTTGGGGGCGGCCCCCGAGGGGGCGCGGCTGCGCGACTGGTCGATGCGCTTTCACGAGTTCTTCACCCGGGCCGGCGTGCGCATGGTGCCGGTCCAAGGGCTACAGGGGCAGTCGGTCGTCGTCCGTGCGGCGGATCTCGGCGGAGCGCGGCCCCCGGTCTGGCCGCTGCCGCCGTGGAAGGTCGAGGTGCGCGACGTCGCCGGCGCGGATCCCGTGCGGCGGATCTATGTCCAGGAGCGCAGCGCGCCGGGCTGGCCGAGGCTGCGCGACGCGCTGAAAGCGACGCCCCTGAAGTGGTGACGCGGATCGCAACGCTTGGACACTGCCGCAGTGTCCTCTTGCTGTGCGTCGGCTGCGCAGCCCCTACGCCGGCGTCGGACGGCGACGCCGCGGTGGCCGACGTCGCACCGGACGTGGCCCTCGACGCTGCACCGGACGTGGCCTCCGATGCCGCCGCGCCGCGGCCGGGCTACCGGTTCCCGATCCACGCCGACGATCGCGCGCTCATCCGCCGGGCGCCCATCTTCGGCGTCGACCACGACCCGGCGGAGGCCAGCCGCGTCGAGTGCACCAACTACTCCGGGGCCGGGTTCCCGAGCTGCTACGACGGACACGATGGCTCGGACTTCCTCCTCGACGGCGCCTTCGTCGCCATGGATAGGGGCTCGGCGAGGGTCGTCGCCGCCGAGGCGGGGGAGGTGGTCGAGGCCGTCGACGGCCACTACGATCGCTGCCACGGCAGCCTCGACTCGGTGGACGTCGACTGCGACGGGCACCCGATGCGGGCCAATCGGGTGGTGCTCCGCCACGCCGACGGCCGCCGGACGCTGTATTGGCACCTGAAGAGGGACAGCGTCGCGGTCGTGGTGGGCGCTGCGGTCGGGTGCGGCGACCTGTTGGGTCTGGTGGGGTCGAGCGGACGGTCGACGGTGCCACACTTGCACTTCGAGGTGACCTCGGTCGACGGAGAGGTCATCGATCCCTTCGCGGGTCCAGAGTCGCAGCCCGAGTCGTTGTGGCGCGAGCAGTCGCCCGGCGACGGGCTGCCCACGGACGCGTGCCTGTAGATTCCAGGACGGTGCGGCAGAGCGCGCGACGCGGCGCCCTGCACGCGCCCGCCAACCGATCTCGGCGCTGCGAAGCCTACAGACACGCACCTGGCTGCGTCAGGGCGCCGTGATGTTCAGACGGAACGTACCGTCGCGACCGCGGAAGCCGGAGATCACCACGCGGACCTCCTGATCGGCCTCCAGATCGATCTCGACTCGAGATTGCAGGCCCTCGGCGTCGTCGCTGCACGCGAGGGTCTCGGCGCAGTCGGCGCCGGTGATCGCCAGGACGGTGTCGAAGTCCGAGCCGACGGTGTCGAAGACGTAGCGACCAGCGGCGGGGGCGCGCCAGCGGTAGAGCTGGTCGCGGCCCGCCCCTGCGCAGGGGAGCTGAAGTCGCGTGGGGGCGTCGACGTTGGTGTCTTCGGCGACCGCTGGGCCGGTGGCGTCGGCGAGATCCACCGCGGCGCCGCAGGTCTCGGTGCGGGGGTGGATCGCCAGCGGCGCGGTGCCGGAGCCGGCGCCGTCGACGACGATCCGCACGCGCTGGTCGGCCTCCAAGGCAGCCCAGAAGCCGGACTCCGCCCCGATGGGGACGTCCCTTCTCCAGGTGCCGTAGAGGTGGTCGTTGCAGGCCAGCTCCGCGCAGTCGTCGTCGAGCAGGTACAGGATGGTGTCGAAGTCGGCGCCGATGGTGTGGAAGGCGTAGACGTCCGTGGCGGGCGCGCGCCAGGCGAAGGCGACCTCCGGGCCGCCCTGTCCGCCGCAGCTCGCCCCGCCGAGGTTGCCGGCGCCATCGGTGTTCGCCTCCACGACCGCCTCGCCGGTGCGCCCCCCGAGCTCGTCGGCGGCGTCGGGGCAGACCGGGGCGCAGATCGGGGCGCAGTCGGGGTCATCACAGTCGCTGCGCCCGTCGCCGTCGTCGTCGACGCCGTCGCTACACGAGGCCTCGAAGTCGATCGCCCGCGCGTGCCCGTCGAGGTCCGGGCGCGCGGGTTGTCCGAGCCAGGCCATCACGGTCGGGAAGACGTCTAGGTGGCTGGGCTGGCCCCCGCCGAGCTCGGGGCGGACGCCGGCCCCCGTGATCTGGAGGGGGATGCGTCGGTTCGCGCGGTCCAGAGCGCCGTGGCTGGTGCCCGCGCCCCCATGGTCGGTGGTGAAGACGATGAGCCAGTCCTCGCCGGTGACGGTCGGGCGGGCGAGGATGGCATCGACCAGCGCCCCCACGTCCTCGTCCACCGACTCGACGGCCTCGATGTAGGCGGGGTTGTCGGGATCGAAGCCGGTGGCGTGGCCCGCGTGGTCCACGTCGTCGAGGTGGATGAAGTGGACGTCGAAGTCCTCCTCCAGGAGGCGCTGTGACATCGCGGCCGTGACGAAGGCCTGGTCACCGATGGACGACCAGTCGTACGCCTCGCCCTCGACGATCTGGCCGACGATGGGCGCCCACTGGGCCGCGAGGGCCACGCGCAGCCCGAGCTGCTGCCGCGCGACCTTCAGAAACGTGGGGTGGTCGCGATCGATCCCACCGAGATCGCCGTTGCCGAAGACACCGTGCTGCTCCGGCTCGACCCCGGTGAGGATGGAGGCCCAGCCAGGGCCGGAGACGGTGGGCGCCGTGAGCTGGGTGGTCGCGTCGAGGGTCCGGTAGCCGCCACCTGCGAGGCGGTCTATGACCGGTGTATTCGCGGTGGCCAGACCGTCGGAGCGCAGCCCGTCGGCGCCCACCACGAGGACCTTGCGCCGCGCACCGACGGTCCAGGCTTCGAGGGTGATGGTGAGGTGACCCACTTCACAGGCGCCGTCAAACAGGGAGACGCGCGCCGTGTGGCGACCCGTCGTGACCCCCTCGGGGCGCAGGCGGACCTGCAACCGCGCGCCGACGGCGGCCTCCAGCCAGTCCGCGTCACCGCGCGCCTCGAGACCGCCATCGTAGTCGACGCCGACGGTAGTCGAGGGCGGCGTCTGATGGGCCCACCAGACCCAGTGGACAGCGTCTGTGTCGAGGGACGCGGCGGTGCACGCCGCGGCGTCCACCGGGCCGGCGTCGGGTGGCGCTGAGTCCGGCGTCGCCCCATCGACCGGGCTCACGTCGTGCGTCGTCGAGACATCGGCGACCGGAGCGTCGGCCCGCTGAGCATCGACCACCGCTTCGCTGCCGGCGTCGTCGCAGGCCGCCAGAGCACATAGGAGCAGGACGTTGCGCATGCGGGAGGCTATCGCGGAGCCGGGACCTCGACAATCGGTGCGCCACGCTCGAGTCGTCCGGAGTCCACCCGGGCGATTCGTGCGCGCATCGATTCAGCGGCGGTCGGCAGGTTTGTCCGGGCCGAGGTCGATGGACCCGTCGGCGACCGACCGCATGCGCCGGCGGGGTCGCCTCTGCTTCTGCCTGCGCGAGTCCGGCGTTTCACGCGGCCCGGTCGAGGCCTTCGACGGCGAGGATGTGGCCGATGTCTGCGAGGTCCCCGTCGTCGGCGCGGCACATCTTGCTCAGGATGAGGTCGATCGGGCCGAGCACCGAGACTGACAGACGCTCCCAATCACCGGGCACGCGTCCACATTCGGCTCGCCAGTCGGGCGTGAGAATCTGATGCTCGGGACCCCGGATGTGGGTGACATAGAGTCCATCCGGTTCCAGGTCTGCGTTGGCGAGCTCCAACGCGGCGCCGTCGGACCGGGTGCAACTCAGCTACGGTCTGGGCGCAGCGCGGAGCGGTTCCGGCGGCCCAGCAGGCGGTTCGGTGAGTAGTTGTAGGCCGGGCGTACGGTCTGTCTGGGCGGGTGCGAGGCGATGAGCCTCTCCAACTCGCGCACGGGCTCGTTGCGCTCCGGCGCGGGGACGAGCTCGACCAGCCACGCGAGGTGGGCGAGGGCCCGCTCGCGGCGGGCCTCGAGGTGCAATCGAGGGAGATCCAGGTCGCCGGACTGAAGGATGCGGACGATGAGCTTGAGCACGCGTGCCTCGAGCGGGGCCGCGGGATGGAGCAGCCCGACGACGATCTCCTCGAGACCCAGCGAGTCATCGAGCGTCCCGTGGTCACGCGCCGTCCATGCGCCCAGATAGCCGCGCAGGTTGGCCTGGTCGATGAGGTACTCGTGGGCGTCTGGACCGAGCGCGCGGCGGGCGAGGGAGATGTGGGCCGGTAGACCGGTCCGCTCGGCGTAGGTGGGCACGCTCATCGCGTCAGCTTGGCACGGGGAGGACCGTATCGGCGTGGGCCGCGAGGCGGTGGACTACTCGAGGCGAGTAGGGACGCAGAGCTCGTTGGAACGCTGGTAGACGTGGAGCTCCTGGCGCCCGAACTGGTTGGAGATGGCGACGCGGCGGCGGCGGAAGCGGGGAGCGTCGCGCAGGCCCTGGGTGGCGTAGCACGTGAGGTGGGCCTCGGGGTGTTGGGGCTCGTAGCACAGCCCGTCGTGGCACTTGACGGCCGGGTTGCAGAGCTTGGTGGCGTGGCGGACCTGTACCCACTCGGACTCGAACCCGTCGATGAGCTGGACTCGGGTAGGGGCGAGGCGCCCCCGGGCGCGGACGTCGTAGCATTTGAAGTGGTCGAGGACGATGTCGCTGAGGGAGGCGAGCTCGACGTAGAACTCAGCATGGTCGGAGGCGGAGTACACGATGAGCTCGTTGGCGGGGGACGCGCCGTTGAGGGCCTGGAGGAGCTCCCACTGGCCGGTGGTGGTGCTCACGGTGTCGAACCCCGTGTGGCCACCGTTGCCGGTGCCGATGGCCACCTGCCCGCTCACCACGAAGACCCGTACTTGGGCGAGCACGCTCGAGGACCCCGTGTTGTAGGGCAAGAAGACCTGCACCAGGCCGTTGCGGTTGCCGGTGGTCTCGACGTGGATCATGCGGGCGCCGCCGCCGGGGAGGGTGGAGGGGACGAGCTCGGTGTCGGTGGTGCCATCGGTGTTGTTGAAGACCGTCCAGGCGTCGGCGGCGCTGTGGCCCCCGCCGCCCTGGCCGGTGAAGCTGGTGGGCGAGCCGGCGGGGCCGACGGCCTCGAAGCTGGCGTTGTCCAGGTACGTGTTGAACTCGTCGGCGACGGCGGGCTGGGCGAGGAGCGCGAGCGCTGCGATGAAGCGGGTCATGGGGACCTCCGTGTGGTTTCGGAGATCTCCTTTGTCGGGACGGCGCTGGACCTGACGCGGGCCGTGTGGTCCGGGTCGTCGAGTGGAGTCGGGCCTTGCGCATCCGGTGAGTCACAGGCACACCCCGAAGGCCCAGCCTTCGTCGAGGAAACAGCTCTGGTTGGGGCAGTCCTCGTCGGCGACACACAGCGGCAGGCAGAGGGTTGCGTCACCTCGACTCACGCAGATGGCCTGGTCCTGGCAATCGTCGTCCCCGGTGCAGCCTTCTCGGAGGCGCCCCGCCGCCCCGCACCGGCCCGCGTCGTCGTGGAGCGAGTAGGGACGGCAGTGCTGGCCGGCGCCGCAGTCGTTGGCGGAGACGCTGCAATCGGTCGGGAGGCACAGCCCGAGCGGACGCACGCCGAGCCGTACGCAGCGCGCCTCGTCACAGGGGCCTGCGCCGTCGGGATGGCAGGTGCGCCGACACACGCCGCGGCCGTCGGGCGGGTCGGGATCCAGGGGGTCGTCCGGGTCGCCGAAGCACAGCGCCCCCGACTCGCACGCCTCGCTGACCTCGTCGCACGGCGCTCCGGTCGGGACCTCGCCCGCCTGGACGCAGACGCCGGGCTCGGGCGCCGGCGCGGGTAGCGCCAGGCAGGTCCCCGGGCCGTCGAGATCACACGCCGCGGTCGGCACCTCGCAGCCCTGCCAGGCGCAGACGCCGTCCTCGCAGACGCGGTGGGCGGGGCAGGCCGCCTCGGGGCCGCAGGGGAAGCGACAGCGACCCTCGACACACACCAGCTCGCCACACCCGTCCCCGCAGGGCGCGAACTCCACGCGGCGACACCGCCCGCGGTCGCAGCGGTCCTCCCCGGCGCGGCAGTGGTAGGTCGTCGAGCACGTCTTGTCTCGTCGGAGGCAGTGCCCGTCGGTGCAGACCTCCCCCGGCGCACATGGGTAGCGGCACGCCTCGCAGGCCCCCGTCTCGGCGTTGCAGGCCCCGGCTGCACAGCCCACGGCGCGGCAGTCCGGTCGACACACGTCGAGGTCCGGCTCGAGGGTCGCCAGACAACTCCAGCCCCCTCGACAGGGTCGGTCTGCGCCGCAGCGCTGGACGCACCGCTCGGCGGCCTCGTCGCAGGCCGTCCCCGGGCCGCAGTCGTCACAGGACATCGCGCAGAAGCCCCCCGGCCACGCCACGCCGACTTCGCAGACGCCGTCGGGGCACTCTCTGGCCTCGGCGCAGGGCCCGGCGGGGCCCCCTCGGGGCGCTCGGGGCTCGCACAGCCCGGTCGCCGGGTCACACGCGGAGCCGACGGCGCACACCGCCTCGGTGCACAGATCGGCGTCGGCGGTCGCGTCCGGATGCGCGTCCGCTCGGGCGTCAGCGGGTGAGGGGCGGGCGTCGGCGGGGGCGGGTCCGTCGAGCAGGCTGCGGGGCACGTCGGGCGTGGCGTCAGCGACGGCGTCCCGCGCGTCGGAGCCGGGGCCGGCGGTGCAACCGAGGGCCGCGACGACGCTCAGCACGCTGCGGCAGAGCGCGCGACGCGGTGCAACACGCGTTGACGGGGGACGCCTCCGGTGGATCGCTTCGACTCGGGACCACGCCGCGCTCGTCTTCCAAGGCGTTGGCGGGCGCGTGCAGCGCGCCGCGTCGCGACTCTGCCGCACCGTCCTAGTCCGTGCAGTAGGCGTCGCCGGGGAACGCCTCCGGTGGGTCGCACTGGCTCGGGACGACGCCGCAGAGGTCACCGCACACCGATGGGGTCCCCGTCGGGACGTCCTCGGGCAACACGTGGATGGCCTCGAAGGTGGTGCTCCCCGCGTCGTATTGGAAGGGGTCCAGCGCTCCGTTTCTGAGGACCACGCCGGAGAAGGAGAACGTCCCGTCGATGCGGTCCTTGCCCCGCGAGTCCTTCGTCACCTTGCCCGTGAGGCGCGTGTCCTGGATGGTGATCGTCACCGGTCCGAGGGTCAGCTCGACGTCGATGGGTTCGGTCTCGAAGAACCGCTCGCCGGCGTCGGTCTCCCGGAGGCAGCCGTAGATGAACAGCGCAAACGCGTTTCCGCTGACGTCGATCGCGAGCTCCGTGGGGTCGTTGGTGTTCTTCGGCGCGTCGGAGCCCTGCGGTGGATCCGCCTCGGCGGCGGCGACCACGAACTCGCCGGCGGGCCCGAGGCGGAGGTCGCCCATGAGGTTGAGGATCGCCGGGACCGGCTCGGTGGTGGACGCGACGACGAGGTAGTTGCCCTCGTCGAACTCGACGAGGCCCTGGCAGCGCTCGGAGGGCTTGAACTGGAAGTCGAACCAGTAGGACCTCCCGCTCCGGCCTCCGCCTTCGCCCTCGAGGCCCCGGCGCACCTCGACCAGCAGGGGGACGTCGGGGCGGCCGAGCTCGGCGGGATCGAATCTCAACGTCGCCCCGCGCCGGTCGTCGTGGAGCGTGAGCCCGGTGGTCCCGCACGGCGAGCGCGCGACCGTGCAGCCGGACAACAGGGGCTCGGCGTCGGGGCGCAGCTCGTTTTCGATGTCGCGGTCGTCGGGCCACACCCAGATCTCGAGGCTCTCGCCGGTGATCGCCTGATCGAAGGCGAGCTCGACGGTGTCCCCCGTGAAGAAGGTGCCCGTCTCCGGTGCCACGAGGGTCACGTCTGGCGGCGCGACGTAGCGCTCACAGGCGACGAGCGCCAGGCTAGAACAGATAAAGGAAGCGGTTCTCAACGAGGAACGCGTCCACCGCGTCACCATGCTCGTCCTCCAGGGCGTCGCCGGGCCGGAGCCACGCCGCCTCGACCGTCCAGACGAAGTGCTCTCGGTAGGTCCACTCTACCTGAAGGTCGAGCTCGGTCCCCAGATAGCTGCCGGGGCGCCCCCCCGCGAAGTTGACGGCGTCGTCGTCGATCCGCGTGCCGTCCTCGGCGATCACCGTCTGCACGGGGTCGACGACGCCGACGTCGCTCCAGGCGAACAACGCTCCGAAGCGGGTGTGGAGCGCGTGCTCGGGGGTCTGCACCCACGCCATCTTCACCTGGGGGAACAGCGCACGGGCGTTGGTGAAACGGCCCTCGGTGGCGATCTCGGTGAACGGGAAGCTGGCGGCGTCGAGGGCGTGCAGGTTCTCGATCCCGACCGCCGCGGCGCGGGCGGACTGGAACGCGAGCACCCGCTCGAAGAGGAGCAGCCCGACGTTTTTGTCCCGTGGGAAGTTGAAGACCGTGATCGGGCTCTCTCCCCGGGGATCGTCGTCGCCGGTGGCCCAGTCGAACTCCATCGTGAGCGTGAGCGGACCCACGAAGAGGTCGGCGAGCGCGTGCATGCCGTGGGCCTCGATGGGCTGAACCTGCGCCGCCCCGTTGCGCAGCGGCGCGGTCCCCTCGGAGAGCTCGCGGGTCTCGCCGCGCAAGACCAACGACATGAAGGAGACGTGGACGCGGTCCTCGACGGTGGCTTGGAGCTTCGAGGGGAAGGCCCACGCCTCGGTCTCGAAGGCGTCCCCCCCCACGTTGACGGCGACCTGGCTCACGCCCACGTCGGTGAAGCGCAGACCGAACCAGTTCGCCTCCGGGACCCGCCAGATGAGCCCCGTCCCGACCTGCACCAGGTTGTCGCCGCCGACGGGCAAGGCCCCCTGGGTCCCGAGCCCGGCGTAGGTCGCCCAGATGAGCCCGCGATCGATGCGCGGGTCGGGACGGTGGCCGGGGTCCAGGACCACGCGGACGGCTTCGTCGATCTTGGTGGCGAACAGCGCTCGGTCGGCGATGTCACCGAAGCTCGAGACCCCCCACCGGTTGTGCCGCTCGCCGTCGTGGGCGCCCATGCCGACCCCGATCTCCATCGGCTGGCGTCCCACGCGCAGCACGCCGAGGGGCAGGGCGACATCGGCGTAGAAGTGGTCGATCTCGATGGGCTCGACGCGCCGGAACGTGGGCTCGTAACTGTTGGGGTCGAGGGGATCGGCACCCGGCCGGAGGCCGACGCCGAACCCCGTGTCATTGGGTCGCTTCGACGCCAGGGAGAGGCCGCTGTTCGGGCTCGGCTCCCGGGCGAAGCTGCCGTTGTCGCCGAGCAGGACCCCGTCGAGGATGTCGGCGCGGGTGCGAATCGTGAGCCACCCACCGTGGCTCACGGCGGCCCGCACGCGGGCGCGCTGCTCGGTCCAATCGATGTCGGTGACGGCGGTGCCGTTGAGGTCGAGCGGATCGATGTACTGGGTGCGAACCCGGTACTCGACGTCGAGCTCGAACCACTCCGGTAACTCGGCGGTCACGAAGGGGGCCGCGAGGAGGATCGAGAGCCACATCAATGGATGGGCAACCTCACGCGGAAGGTGGCGCCGCGGCCCGGCTCGCCGGCGGCGACGATGCTGCCGTGGTGGCGCAGCGCGATCAGTCGGCAGATCGCCAGGCCCATGCCGCTCCCGGCCCCGGCGCCTCCGCCCTCGAGGCGCTCGAAGGGACGGAAGATGCGCTCGGCGTACTTCCCCTCGAAGCCACAGCCGTTGTCCTGGACCTCGATCTCGGCGAAGTCGGCGTCGGCGTTGGCGCAGCGCACCTGGATTCCAAGCGGCTCGTCCCCCCGGTGGCGCAGGGCGTTGGTGAACAGGTGGGTGAAGAGCTGGCGGATCTGGTCGGTGTCGACGCAGACGTCGGGCAGCGGCTCGATCTCGACCGTCGCGTCCTCGATGGCCATCGCGTCCACCACCCCCCTCATGACGTCGCCGAGGGGCACCACGTCGAAGGGGACGTGCCGCTTGGTGACGCTGCTGAATTCGCGCAGGTCCTGGATGTAGCGGCTCATCGTTCGGGCGGCGTTCTCGAGGCGGTGCAGGTGGTCGAGGGACTCCTCGCTGAGGCAGCCCTCGGTCTCCGTCTCGAGCAGATCGCCGAAGAGCAGCACCTTGCGCAGCGGCTCCTGGAGGTGGTGGGAAGAGATGAAGGCGAACATCTCGACCTGCTCGAGCATCGTCTCGGCCCGGGTCAGCGCCTTGGTGTGCTCCACGACCTCCGCCGCCGCGCGGCGCCGGGCCTGGACCGCGTCGAGCAGAGAGTTGACCCGGGTGATGAGCTCCCGCGGGTGGAACGGCTTGAAGAGGTACTCGTCGGCGCCGGCCTCCCAGCCCTTGAGCAGCGCGTCGCGGTGGGTGAGCGCCGTGAGGAGAACCACCGGGATGTCCCGCGTCTTCTTGTGCTGCTTGAGGTCGCGGCAGAGCGTGAAGCCGTCACGCTCGGGCATCATGATGTCCGAGAGCACCAGATCGGGGTGCCACTCGAGGGCGATTCGCCACCCCTGACCCCCGTCGGTGGCCAGCTTGAGCTGGCAGCGCTCCTCGAGCAGCCGGGCGATGTAGGTGGCCAGCACGGGGTTGTCCTCGACGACCAGGACGCGCGGCAGCCCGTTCGAGTCGCCAGCGACGGTCTGATACTGCTCGATGGACTCGTGGGCGTAGTGCTCCACCATCCCCCGGTGCTCGTGGGGGATCGGCGTCACGTCCGTGCCGAGGGCGGCGCAGCGCACGGTGAAGGTGCTGCCGACGCCCACCTCGCTGTCGACGTCGACGGAGCCCCCGAGCAGCTCCGCGAACTCCGACACCAGCGCCAGGCCCAGCCCAGTGCCCTCGTGGCGGCGGCTGGTCGTGCCCTCTACCTGGCTGAACTTCTCGAAGAGCCGCGGCTGCTCCGCAGACGCGATGCCGATGCCGGTGTCGCACACGCGGAGCTCGATCTCGTCCCCGGTGGTGTCGAGCGCCACGTCGATGCGCCCCCCCTCGGGGGTGAACTTCACGGCGTTCGAGAGCAGGTTGAACACGATCCGGTCAAAGAGGTAGCGGTCGAGCATCACCGTCGGCGTGGGGCCCGTCGCCTCGAACTCGAGGGTCAGGTCCTTGCGGGTGGCGAGGGGTTGGAAGTCACGCACCGCGTGGCCGGTCAAGGCGACGACGTCCACCGGGTCGGGGTGCGCGTCGACGCGGCCCGCCTCCAGCTTCGACAGGTCGAGCAGGCTGGTCACCATCTGGAGCAGACGCACGGCGTTGTTGTGCATCGTCTCGCAGGTGTGGCGGAGCCGGTCGCTGAGCGGGCCGAAGTCCCCCGCGAGCATCGACTCGAGGGGCGCCAGCATCAGGGTCAGCGGGGTGCGCAGCTCGTGGGAGACGCTCGCGAGGAAGGCGTCCTTCTCCTGTTGGAGCTCCACCAGCTCGGTGATGTCGCGGATCACGCCGACCAGCGTCTTGGAGCCGTCCTGGTTGAGGAAGGCGCGCTTCTTGGTGGCGATCGTGTGGTGCGCGCCGGTGCTGTCGGTGAAGGCCTCGATGTTGAGCAGGGGCGCGTCGAAGTGGTGGTCGAAGACGGCCTCGTCCTTCTCGCGGAAGACGTCGGCCTCCTCGGCCGGGAAGACCTCGTGATCGGTACGCCCCAGGAGAGATTCGCGGGGTCGTCCAATGAGTTTGCAAGCCTCGTCGTTGAGCGCCGTCCATTCGAAGCGCTCGTTCTTTACGAAGATGGGGTCGGCGATGGTGTTGATGATGTTGTCGAGGTGGGACTCGCGCGCGCGCCGCTCGGTGACATCGCGACCGATGATCAACGCCACCTCCGGGCTCTCGCCCACCGCGACCACGTCCAGCCAGCGCGGCCCGTCGACGCCACGCACGCAGATGTCGGCGCGCTGCGGCTCGGCGTCGAGGGCCGACGCGAGCGTGAGGGCGCGCTCGGCGGAGTCACGGTCGACGCTGGCGGCGAGGCTCCCGGGGGCGTCGGTGGGATCGAAGCCCAGCAAGCCTCGGGTCGAAGCGTTGGCTTCGAGCACGCGCCCCGACCGTCGGTCGATCCGTAGGACCGCGTCGGGCAAGAGGTCGCAGAGACCTTGGGGTCCGAACATCGAGGTGAGCTTCGCGTCTTCGGCAAAGCCCCGTCAATCCAAACTGGGCCACCCCCCTGGTCATCACGGACCGTTGCCCGCAGAATCAGACGCGTGACGCGCGTACGCCTGATCGGTCAGAGTCCCCGTGACGCGCTGGCGCCGCTGTTGGCGTCGCCGGAGTGGTCACTGGTGGACGACGCCGAGCCCAGTGAGGTCGTCGTGGTGGACGCCCGCGACTTCCGACCGCGGGCGGGCGAGCGCGGGGTCGTCTCCTGGTGCGACGATCCCACCCTGCTGGCGCCCGCGATCGACGGTGGCTGTCCCCACTATCTCTACGCAGGCGCGCCCCCGGCCTTGGTGTACGCGGTGCTCCGACGCGCCGCCGCCCAGGCCTGTGCGGCGGAGCGCCACAGCGGGCAGCTCGCCCTCGTCAGCCAGTCTGGACGCTCCCTCGGCGCGATGCGGGACATGCACGAGATCGCCCGGCGCCTCCTGGTGGCCGTGACGAAGCTCGCCGGCGGCGAGGGGGGGTCGATCTGGCTGTGGGCGGACGACGACGGGCTCGTGTGCCGGTTCGCCGAGCCCAACGAGGTCTCGATGCTCGATGTGCACCTGCCACCGGGCGAGGGGGTCGTCGGCTGGGTCGCGCGTCGGCAGCAGGTCGCCCTGGTCGATGACGTGGGCACCGATCCGCGCTTCGCGCCGGAGGTGGACTCTCAGACCGGATACCACACGGGATCGCTCCTCGCGGTGCCCCTCGAGTTCGCAGACACCGTGGTCGGCGTGCTGGAGGTGGTCCACTCGGAGCGCGGCGCCTTCGACGAGGACGACCTGGTGTGGGTGCAGATGCTCGCCAGCCCCGCCGCGCTGGCCCTCGAGAACGTGCGGGCCGTGCGGCGGCTGGCGGAGCGCAACGGTGAGCTGCGCGAGCGCAACGCCGCCCTCGACGCATTCGCCCACTCCGTCGCCCACGATTTGAAGCGACCGCTGGTCTCCCTCGTGGGGCTCGCCGACATCCTCGATGAGGAGCCCGAGGACGCCGCGGCGCTGGTCCCCCGCATCGCCCGCCTCGGCCGTATCGCCTACCAGATCGTGGAGGAGCTGCTGTTGTTGGCGCAGCTTCGTGGCGCCCAGGTGCCGCGCGTCCGGCTCGACATGGCCGCTGTCGTCGCCGAGATTCGGATCCGCCTGGCCGACGACGTCGCCGCCGCGCGGGGGCGAGTCATCGAGCCGACCCATTGGCCGTCCGCCTTGGGGCATGGCCCGTGGGTCGGTGAGGTGTGGGCCAACCTGCTGTCGAACGCTCTGAAGTACGGTGGGGCCGCGCCGATCGTCACGTTGGGGGCCGATCCACCCGCGAACGGTGAGGTGCGCTTCTGGTGTCGCGACGAAGGTCCGGGCCTCGAGTCCGCGGCCCATACGAGGGTCTTCGAGGCCTTCACCCGGGCGACCGACGACGGGGAGGGGCTCGGCCTGGGGCTCTCCATCGCGAGCAGAATCGTGGACCGCCTCGAGGGCCGAATCGGCGTCGACAGCGCCCCCGGTCAGGGCGCCTGTTTCTGGTTCACCCTGCCCGTCGCCTGACCCGGGCGACGACCAGACACCACAGCCACCAGCCTCCGGGCCTGCGAGCCGGCGCGGCGGCGCACATCGAAGGTCGATGCAGCGCTGACTCCACGTCGCGCTCGGTGTCCTCGGCGCCGATCGCGCGGGTGGCGTCGATGCGCGGCGGTGCAGCGTCGGGGGGGGGAGGCGGCGGCGGCGGCGCGGCATCGCGGGG
>CAYOBQ010000195.1:0-18169 GCA_964402225.1 uncultured Nannocystaceae bacterium
TCGCTGGTCGGTGTGGATCTGGCGGTCGCCGGTGTAGCTGATCTCGGTGACGCTTCTTGCGCCCTCGGGGCACCCTGGGGCGCCGCGTCGGGAGGGGCGGCCGGGCTCGCAGCGCAGCGTTGGGCGGCCTAGCGGATCGCGCTTCTCCCGGCTGATGGTGCCGTCGGGGTGGAGGACGTCGGTTTGCTTGGTGCCGCCGTTGTAGTTCCACTGGGTCTCGATGCCTGCGGGATCGATGAGCTTTTTGGGCCGGCCGAGGGCATCGTAGGTGGCCTGGGCCTGGGTCAGGCCCGGTTGGCCGAAGCGGGTTAGGTTGCCCGTGGGGTCGTAGCTGAAGCTTTGTACGAGGCCGCCTTGGGCTTGTCTGACTAGTTGGCCGATGCCGTCGGTTTCGCTGGTGGTGGTGCGGAGCTGGTCGTTGTCGTTGTCGGTCTTGACCGTCTGCCAGGGCGTTGGGCGGTTCCAGGTGGTGTGTTGGCGCAGGATCTCCGGGCCGGCTTGGAGCGTGCGCTCTCTGGACTTTAGTTGGCCCTTGGCGTCCCAGGTCAGGGACTCCTGTAGGCCCCTTTGGGGGCTGTTGATCGATGTTGGGTTGGGGGTCGGATCGTCGTAGCCGTAGTCGGTTTGGATGCCGTCGGGGCGTTGCTTTGTTTGGAGGCGGTTGGCATCGTCGTAGTCGTAGGTCCAGGTGCCTTGGCCCGGTGGTGCGTGCTGGCGGAGGCGGCCTCGGGGATCGTAGTGCCAGCGCTCGGTGGTGGTCTCGTCGTCTTCGGCTTTGACCTGGGCGAGGTTGCCGGTGACGTCGTAGGCGCGCTGCCAGGTGTGGGCGCCTCGCTCCGTGAGGGTTTGGATGCGGTCGAGGGCGTCGTAGGTCTGGTGGCGGATCTGGGTTTGGGGGCCTTCGCCTTCCTGGACGCTTACGGTGCTGAGCCTTGCCTCTGGGTCGTAGGTGTAGCGCTGGTGGTGGTCGTCGTTGGTTTGGTGGCGGTCGGCCAGACGGCCTCGCTGGTCGTAGTGGAGGCGGGTCGTGAGCGGGCCTTCTTGGATCTGTTGGACTCGGCCCGCGAAGTCGAGTTGGTAGAGGGCCTCGTGGTCCTTTTGGCCGGAGGTGTGTCGTCTTAGCTGGCCCGTTCGGTTGTACTCTTGGGTTCGGGTGTAGGGATCGCCTGTTCTGGGGGTGATGGTCTCGCTGATGCGTAGGCCGCCGTAGTTGCTGGCCTCGTAGAGTCGCTGGATTTGGGCGCCGCCGGGGGTGGTCCGGTGGGTGAGGCGGCCGAGGGGGTCGTAGCGGGTGGTGGTGGACTCTAGCTGCTGGCCGTCCTCGACGAGGGTGTCGGATTGGGGGAGGCCGAAGCGGGCGTCATATATAAGGTGTCGCTCGGAGGTGGGGCGGCGCAGCGTTTGGGGGCGGCCGGCCTCGTCTCTGTTGGTGTATTCGAGGAAGGCGCCCTCGGGGGCTTCGGTTCTTTGGAGGCGGCCTTGCTCGTCGTAGCGGTGGCGCGTTTGCTCTACGCCTTGGGCCTCGGTGTGGCTGAGCCGCTCGAAGAACGGGGGTGGGTTGCGCTCGTCGGGGCCGGGCTCGTCGCCGAAGCGCTCCCGGATGGTTCGGGTGGTGGCCTGGAGGGCTTCGCCGTGGAGGGGGAGATCTCCGGGGAGGCCGCCTTGGGTGGTGGCGTCTTGGTCGCCTTCTTGCTGGAGGTTCACGATCGTGGCGTCGTGGATTGTGAGCTCTTCGATTCGGTCGAAGAGGACGCCCCAGCGGAGGTGTTCGTCCTCGCGGCGGATGGTGCTGCCCCGGGGGTCGGTCTCGAACTCGACGGGGCGCTCGCGGCGGGTGTCGGCGACGGTGGTGGCGCAGATGTCGACTTCTTCGTCGTCTACGACGCGGCGCGCTCGGTCGTAGGCCACCGTGAGCTCGCGCTCGTCGGGGTGGATGATTCGGCTGACGTGGGCCTGGGGGAGGTAGCTTGCGCCGGTCCAGTCGAGGGCGCCTTCGCGGTTGGCGAGGCAGTCGATTCGGCGGTAGCTGCACCAGGCTGGGCCGTCCTCGCCGTGGAGGCGGTCTTCGCCGCAGCGCTCGTCTATGCCCTGGCTGGGCGGGGGTGAGTCGAGGTCGTAGCTGGGGCGGCCCTCGTACTCGATGGTGGTCTCTCTGCCCTCGGGATCCCGGAGGGTGGAGAGGGTGGCGACGGGGGGGCCGAAGTCGCCGTAGCCGTAGGTCCAGGTGGACTCGATGGGGCGGTCCTCCGTGAAGCGCGTCAGCGCGACCGTGTGGAGCGGGAGGCCCGCATCGTAGCTCATGTCGAGGCGGGTTAGGACCTGTTGTGCTTGGGCCGGCGTGAGGGGCCATTGGCAGTCGCCCTGGGGTGGTGGGCGGGTGAGCGGGGCCTCGGAGTAGCCGAGGCTTACGCTGGTTAGGCGATCGAGGTGTAGGTCTTCTAGATCGGGGATGGCGGTGGTGACTGGGAGCCGCTCGTACTCGAGCTGTAGGAGGTGGTGGGCGGGCTCGCCGTGGGTGATCGCTAGGACCTGGGTGAGGCGGTAGGTCTCGGGGTCGTAGATGTAGTCGAAGCCGTTGTCGTTCAGGTCGCGGATTCGGGTTCGGAGGAGCTCGGTGGGTTGGCCCGGGGTGTCGGGGCGGCGCTGGGTGGCTCGGTCTCGGGCGAGCTCGTAGAAGTGCCGGGTGCCGTTGGGCTCGGTGTAGATGTAGCCCGTTTGGCGGGGGGCGCAGCGGGGCTCGCCGGGGCGTGGGGGCTGGTGGACGCTGTAGCGGCGGAGGCGGCCTCGGTCGCCGCCGGTGGCTTGGAAGGTGTAGACGCCGCCGCGTTCTTCGTTGGGGCGGTTGTAGCGCTGGTGCCAGAGGACGGCCTGGCCGTTGGGGCGTAGGAGGACTACGTCGCCGCTGGTGGTGGGGAGGATCTTGGACTGGTGGTTGTGGGTCCAGCCGGGGCCGAGGGGGGAGAGGATGTCGGGGGCGGAGGCGTTGTAGAAGCGCTGGAAGGTCAGGGGTCCGCCGGGGGTGGGGACGCCGAACTCCTGGGGGGCGGCGTGGGTGAAGCGGCCGTCGTCGGTGCCGATGCCGGCGTAGTCGAGCTGGGCTGGGGGGGCGAAGGTGTGGAAGTTGCGCAGCAGGGTGTAGTTGCCGGTGGCGTGGCGGCCGACTCGGCACATGGCGTCGGCGTCGTCTAGCTGGGGGTAGACGTAGACGTCGAAATTGCCGAGGGCCGGGAGGCGGGGATCGTCGTCGAAGCGGTAGTCGAAGCGGAACCAGGTGGCGTCGATGTCGGTCTGGAAGTTGGTGGCGTAGCCCATGCCCGTGTCGTAGCGGATGATCTTGTTGGTCTGGTCGCCGTCGTGGTGGCGGAGCTGGACCGGGAGGGCGCCGAGCCAGGGGGCGAGGCCTTCGCCGGCGGCGTTGATCTCGTCGAGATCGAAGAGGTGCTTCCAGGCGAGGCGGCCGTTTAGGAAGACGACGACGTTGAAGCGGCTGCGGAGGCTGGTGGGGCCGCATTGTTCGCGGTCGATCTCTTGGTTGTGGTCGGCGGGTGGGGTGCACAGGGCGCCGGTGTGGAGGGCCGTGAGCCTTTGGATGGCGGGGCAGATCTGGTCTTCGGGGAGGCCGACGGCCTCGGCGGTGCCGGCGAGGGGGCCTGGGCAGCGCGGGTCGTTGGGATCGGGCTCGTCTACGTAGACGGGGTGGCGGCAGGTGCCGATGGGTTGGCCCTCGGGATCGAGGTCGTTTCGGTCTTTGTGGCAGTAGCCGGCGAGGACTCGGCGCAGGGTGATGGAGAGGACGCCGTGTTGGGCGCCGTGGCGCCAGTCGTTGCGGGTGCCGCAGCGGGGGAGGTGGACGATGTCGGAGTGGCTGATGGCGCTGGGGCCGAGGGGCTTTTGGAAGTCGGCGGTGACGAGGAAGCCGCCGTTGAGCGAGGGGTGGATGAGGTAGGCGCCTTCGCCGGTTTGGGGGTCGTAGCTGGCGAAGCCGGCGAGGCTGGGGAGGTCCGGGTGGAGGCCGGAGGGGAGCGGGGCGTGGGGGACGATGGCCGTTCGGCGCAGGCTGAGCTGCATCTTGAGCTGGCGGGCGAGCTCGGCGGGGAGGGTGAGGCCGGTGGCGCCGATGACTTGGGTGGCGACCTCCTCCCAGGCTTCGCGGGGGATGGCTACGAGGGGCTCGAGCTCTCGGATGAGCTCGTTTTGGGTGAGATCGAGGCGGTGTAGGGGCTGCTGGCGGCGGCGGGTCTCGGCGAGGATTCGTTGGGCGGACCAGCCTTCGCCGCCGTAGAAGTTCTGGGGGACGGCGCCTTCGAGGTAGCTGGATTGGTGGCCGAGGAGGGTGAGGGCCTCGGGCTCGCGGGTGCGGTCGGGGCCTCGGGCGTAGGGGGCCATCGTTAGGCCGGGCATGTCGAGGACGATGAAGCGGCGCTCGATGCGGGCGGGGAGGCCGGCGACGCGGACGACCTCGAGCTCGTGGCCTACGAGGCCTACGTGGACGTCCTGGGCGGTGGCGATGTCGTAGAGATCGAAGATGCGCTGGGCGGATTGGCGGAGGCGGTGGAAGTACTGCTGGCCTACGACTCGGAGGGGATCGCCCTCGTGGCGGGTGCGGGTGCGGCCGAGGCCGATGGCGAGGTTGTAGCGGGCGCCGTGCGTGAGGTCGAAGGCGTGGGCGCGTTGGCCGTCGGGGGCGTGGATCGTGACGTCGAGTTGGGCGGGATCGCCGGGGCGGGCGGCGGGGGTGGTGGCTAGGGGCTGGCCGTCGCGTTGGAGCTCGAAGCGGAGGCGGAGGGCGAAGGCTGGGGTGCGTTCGATGCCGCCGGCGGCGGCGATGATGGCGGCGTCGTCGTCGGTGGCGGGGACCGCCTCGAGGGTGAGGTTCTGGCCGTAGAGATCGGCGGTGCGCAGCGATTCACACTCGCCGGCACAACCCACTACGTTGAGGGGTGAGGTTCTGGCCGTAGAGATCGGCGGTGCGCAGGGTCTGGGGGGGCGTGTTGTCGAGGCGGAGCGTGAGGCGGTGGTGCTCGGATGCGGGGATCTCGCGGACGGCGCCTTTGTACTCGATGACCTGGGGCATCCCGCCGAGGAGGGCGGTGGCCTTGTAGGGGGCGATGGTGCGGACGGGGAGCGTGGGCTCGCCGAGGTGTTCGAGCCAGCGGGTGAGCGGGGCGGTGTGGCTGTAGAGGATGTCGTCTGTGAGCTCGGGGGGCGTGACGGTCGGGGCCGCGGGGACGCTGACGTGCTTGAGCATCGGGAACAGCGGGAGCCAGCGGCGGTCGGTGGGGGTGTTCTCGGAGACGGGGAGCCAGGCGTCGACCCACCAGTGGTCCGTGAGGATGGCGGTGATCTGGTCGCCCTGGGCTTGGGCCTCGCTGGGGATGCCGAAGCTGTCGAGGACGCTGGCGGCTCGGGCGGTGTGGCGTACGCCCGTGTAGCTGCGGGCCTGGGCGGGCGTGAGGGGGATGCGGCCGAGCTCGAGGCGGGCGTGGATGCCGATGCGGCGGAGCAGCTCGGCGGTGAGCCAGGCGGCGTCGAGGTCGTTGGCGGCCCGTTGCTTCAAGGCGCCGACCGGGCCGAGCCGGGCGCCTCGGTAGATCTCGGGCTGGAGGTTGTCGTGGACCCAGCGGAAGACCGCGAGCGGGGTGGCGAGCCGGGCGGCGAGGGCGTCTAGATCCGGGGACTCGAAGGTGAGCGCCAGATCCGCTTGCTGCGGGGGGGAGCGCGGATCGAGGGGGTCTTGGAGCTCGATGGCGTGGTGCTGGGTGGTGCGGCGTCGTAGGCCGGGGACGGATCGCGGTGGGTGCTCGAGCCGGGGGACGTGGGCTCCGGCGGTGGGCTCGATCTTGGCGTCGACGAGGCCTCGAAGGTGGCGGCGGAGGCGGTCGCGGAAGTCGCGGATTCGGCGTCTTCCGACGGGGGGGAGGCGCTCGGAGAGGGCCGCGAGCTGGCGGTGGGCCTGGTAGTGGGCGAGGCGCAGGGCGTTGTGGTGGTGGCTGGCGTCTTGGGCGCTGCGCATCCGCAGCTCGGGGACGGCGAGGGCGGCGGCGGCGTCCTCCGGGCGCGGGTGGGGGTGGAGGCCCGGGAGCTGGCTGGCGAGGAGGTTGTGGAGCTCGGTTTGGCGCGCCTTGCGGGTCCAGCGGTGGCGTTTGGGCGGTGCTCGCGTGCCGGGCGGGGGCGTGGGCGTGTAGTTGGGGGTGGTGCTGGGCTTCGGGGCGACGGACTGGGGCGGCGGTGGCGGCGGGACGCTTGCCCTCGCCGGGGTGTCTCTCTTGTGGGGCCCCTCTGGGGCTTCGATGGGTGGGACCGCCTCCGTTGGGGCGATCGGGGTCGAGGCTGTTGTTGGCGGCGGCGCCGCGGTGGGCGGCTTGTTGGCGCTGAGTGAGCGGTGGGGGGTCCGCGGCGCGGGGCGCAGCGCGAGCCAGATCGCGGCGACCAGGGCCGCCAGGAGGAAGAGAACGAAGAATCTGGAGCGCACGTGGGCCCGTCCCTACTCGATGTTTGCCCCGGACCACGGGCGCCCACTCCCACGGGCGCTGACGTGGTCGGACCGTAACATCGGGTATCGGCGGGTGGAAGGCTCAGCGTGAGCCGCTGGCGGATCAGAGCCGCTCAGGCCCCGCGGCTACCGCGCGCACCACGACCGTCCCGGCTTCGAACTGGAGATCGACCACGCTGCCTTCTATCGCGCCGGGGCCGCGTCGTCGAAGAGCGCGTCGGCGGTGACGACGGTGTCGACGAGATCCTCGGACCACAGGTTGGGCTTCATGCCGGCGACGGTGATGAGGGCGAGGGAGACCCGCTTCTTGGTGCGCGTCCGCTTGGTGAAGACGTCGATTCTCTCGGCGAGGGAGCGGGCGTAGGCCTTGGTGAGCACGTAGGGCTCCGGCGAGTGTTTGATCTCGCAGACCGTCACCACGCCGTCGTCGCGGTCGAAGAGCAGATCGATCTGGGCCCCCTCGCGCCGCGGGCTGCGTGCCCCCGGGACGTGGCGCCAGGTACCCACGCGGGTCGCCACCCCCGCGGGGATGTCGAGGGCGCGCTGGATCTGGCGGATGTGCTTGAGGCAGACAGCCTCGAAGGCGTAGCCCGCCCAGGCGTTGTAGGCGGGGCTGCCGCGCTGGCCGAGCCAGTAGTCGGTGCCGGCCTGGGCGAGGAGGCCGCGGGGGGCGTCCTGCATCCATTTGAGGAAGAAGAAGGAGAACTCGTCGACCAGGCGATAGGCGGTGTCCCGCCGCTTCCGACCGTAGGGGGTGAAGCTCGCGACGAAGCCCGCCTCGCAGAGCTCCTGGAGGCGGCGCTTGAGGCCCCCACCGGAGGTGGTCCCAGTGGCCTTGATCAGCTCGTCGCGGCCGCAGCCCTTGCGCTTTGAGGCGATGGCCCGGACCAGCGCCTCGTGGGCGGCGGCGTCCTCGAAGAGGGAGGCGAAGAGCCGGCCGAACTCGTCGCTGAGCACGCCCTCGCGATCGAAGCAGGCGGCGGCGACGTTCTGGGCGGCGGACCAGCCGCGCTGGACCTGCCGGAGGTAGTAGGGGACGCCGCCGAAGGCCATGTAGAGCTCGATGGTCTGGGCGGCGTTCCAGCGGATCCCGCGGCTGTGGAGGTAGGCCCGCGTCTCGCCCAGGGAGAAGGGCTCGAGCCGGATTCGGCGGGTGATGCGGTTGTGCAGGCCGCCCTCTGCGTGGACGAGCTTCTCGAGCATCCAGGACGCGGCGCTGCCGCACAGCACCATTCGCAGCCCTCGGATCGTGACGAGGCGTGTGTTCCAGACGTGGTCCAGCGCCGGGATGAGGCCGGAGCGCCGGGTGGCCATCCAGGGCAGCTCGTCGAAGAAGAGGACGATGGTCGAGCTCGGGTTCGCGCGCGCGTAGTTGTCGACGACGTCGGCCATGAGCAGGAAGGCCTCACGCCAGGAGCGGAGGCGGGGGAGGGGCGCGCCGTCGTAGAACACGCGTGATAGCTCCCGTTGGAAGTGCCCGAGCTGGACCCGGAGGTTGGCGTCCTTCTCGCCGGTGACGCTGAAGAAGAGGTCGGCGCGGGGTCCGACGTACTCGCGGACGAGGTAGGTCTTGCCCACTCGGCGGCGTCCGTAGACCGCGACGAGCTCCGCCTCCGGGGCCCGCAGGATCGCATCGAGGGTGCGCTTCGTGGTCGGCCGCCCGACGACCGGGCGCGTCTGGTCAGTCACCTGTCTTCGCCCCAGAGAGCAAGTATGGCCACGTATAGCGGAGGAATGTGGCGATATCAAGATGGAGGGGGATGGTGTGGCCGTGCTTGTGTGTATATGTGGCCATAACGCGAGGGCGAGTTTGGCTATCATCCGCGGCCGTGCAGATCCTACTCCTCGCGTTGCTCATCGCTCCGCCTCAAACCGTCGCGCCCACGTGGGCGGTGGCTCAGGCGGCCTGGGTCCCGCTGCTCGAGGCGGTCGATCTCGACTGGGTGGAGCGCCTGCACCCCGCGGCGTCGGTGGGCCCCGCGGCCCATGGGCGGCTGCTCTTCGGCGAGCCGATGCAGGACGCAGCGGGGCTCTACGTCCGGGTCCCGCCGCGCGACTCCTGCACCGTGCCCGAGGTCTCCTGGGCCCTGCGCTTCCTGGCCGCTCGGGTCCGCCGCGAGCATCCCGGCGGGCCCGAGCTCGTGGTCGGAGACATCTCGCGCTGCGGCGGCGGGCGCTTTCCCCCGCACCGCACCCATCAGAGCGGCCGCGACGTCGATCTCCGCTACTTCCTGCTCGGCGTCGCCCCCGGCCTCTACGACTACATCTTCGTGACCCCCACCACCTTCGACGTCGCCCGCGTGTGGACGCTGGTGGAGGCGATCCACGCCCACGACCTGGCGGAGGTGGTCTACATCGACGTTCGCCACCAGCGGGCGCTCCACGCCTACGCGAAGACCCAACGTGGCTTCACGAAGCTGGCCCTCGACCCCATCTTGAGCTGGCCCCGGGCGAGGCGTCGCGCGGGGGCGCTGGTGCAACACATGCCGGGGCACCACAACCACCTGCACATTCGGTTCAAGGCGCCGGTCGCGACGGCCGCCGGGCGGCTGTTCACCTCCGCAACCGCCCGCGCCTTCCTGCGTGCCCTCGACCTCCACCGCACCGGCAAGTTCGATCACGTCGTCCGTCGCGGTGAGACGCTGGGCATGATCGCCCAGGCCCACCGTGTCGATCTGGGCGCGCTGATGGCCTGGAACCGCCTTTCGAAGCGGTCCGTTCTGCGCCCCGGAGACGTGGTCGAGGTGCACGCTGGAGACACACCCAGAGTCAACAGAACCAGGCACGGCCGCATTCTCGAACGGTAGCCGCCGCCGCACTCTCCCGCTATCGTTGGCATGGCAACTGGGAGGTCACTGATAGGTCATGGTGCTCAAGACCAAGCGGGCCAACACCAGGCCGCCCGCGGCAGTTAGCTCGGGGGACGGGCGGTACTCGACCTTCGAGGTCACGTCGCAGACCGACGGCGTCTACATCGAGGACCGCACGGAGTAGCCGTTGCTCGTCGTCGCGCACACCTGGGACGGCGACCCCGTCGAGCCCGCCGAGCGAGCCACCGTGCGCGTCGCGCTGGCGCCGACCCATCTCACCATCGAGATCGACGCGCCGTACCACGGTGATCCGCCGCCCGAGGCCCCCGTCGGCCCCACCGACGCGCTGTGGAAGCACGAGGTCGTGGAGCTCTTCCTGGCCCACGGCGCGCGCTACACGGAGATCGAGGTGGGGCCCCACGGGCACCACCTGGTGTTGCGCCTCGACGGGTATCGGCACGTCCTCGACGAGCGGCTGCCCCTCGACTACTCGGCGCACATCGACGGCGGGCGCTGGCGCGGGGTGGCCCGGCTGGTGCGCGGCTTTCTCCCGCCTCGACCCTGGACGGCGAACGCCTACGCGATCCACGGCGTCGGTGGCGAGAGGCGGTATCTGGCGGCGTGGCCGGTGCCGGGCCCGGAGCCGGACTTCCACCGGCTCGCCTGCTTTCAGCCCTTGCCGTAGCTGCTGAACATCAACGGGACGAAGGCGACGATGAGCAGGGCCGTCGCCATGACCACGATGGGCAGCAAGATGCGCTCGTGGCGGCGCCAGAAGGTACAGGCCTCTTCGTCTGGATCGACGGCCGACGCCTCCTCTTCGCCCACGACTTGTCTCGTGAGCAGGTGGTTGAGTGCCACCGGCGGTGTGAGGTAGCCGAGCTCGAAGGCGACGAGGACCACCATCCAGAAGTGGACCGGGTCGAGGCCGTTCCTCTTGGCGACGGCGGCGAGCGTCGCGCTGACGAGGATCACCGCGCCATAGGGATCCATCGTCATCCCCACGATGACCAGCACGACGACGAGGAGGCCCATCGTGGTCCACACCGAGCCGAAGGTCTCCGGCACGAGGTTCATCACCTCGGCGTCCTCGATGATGCCGCCGAGGCAGACGGAGAGGCCCATCAGCATCAACAGCGCGCCGATGTGGCCGGTGGTCTCGCAGGTGGCGTCGGCGATGGCCAGGCGGTAGCCGCTGGCCTCGGCGTCTGCCTTGCGGGCGACCCGGCGGTCGTAGAAGAGGACGACCAGCAGCATCAGCGGGAGGATGTACGGCGCGTAGTGCTCGTCGACGTAGGCGTCGAGGGCGATGGCCTCGAAGAGCAGCAGCGCGGTGATGAGCAGCGCATAGGGGACCAGGGGCTTGAGGGCCGCGATGCTCTGCGGCAGGGCCTCGCGGGCCGGGGCGATGGTGATGGGGCCGCGGCGGGTGACGAGGGAGGCGATGAGGAAGAGGCAGGCCGTGAGCAAGAAGACCTTGAAGCCCCAGCCGTAGAGCTGGTCGGTGGTGACGTCGTTGAGCGCGGCGACGATCACCACCAACAGGCAGGGGCGCAGCACCACACCCATGCTGCCCGACATCGCGGTGGCGGCGAGGGCGAGCTGCCGCGGCGCGCCGGCCTTTCGCAGCTCCTCGTAGATGACCGCGCCGACCGCGATGACGAAGATGCCGGAGGCACCGGAGTAGGCGGTGGGCAGCGCGGCGCCGACCACCGCCACGAAGGCGAGCAGCTCGGGCGGGAGCTTCCACGGCCGGACGATGTCGAAGCAGAGGCTCGCGAGCCGCGTCTGCTTGAGCAGCATCCCGACCCAGACGTAGAGGCCGACCTGGATGTAGAGCAGCGCCGCCGTCGGCAGCTTGCCGATGTAGATGCCGAGCCCCGCCGAGTGGCCCTTGGCGAAGAAGTAGGCCCCCGAGACCAGGCACATCACGGTGTAGAGCGGGACGCAGAGCGTGGCGCGGGCGAAGCTGCCGCCCTCGGTGGCCTCGGCGGGGATGCGGATCAGGTTGAAGAGGTGCACGCAGGCGAGCAGCCCGAAGCCGGCGATCATGAAGGTCATCAGCTCGGGGTGATCGATGCGCGCGCCGGCGGCGAGCTCGGAGCGGCGCAGCGCCACCGAGGAGTAGGTCAGAAGCACCGCCGCGACGAGCTGGGCGCCTTCGGAGACCCGGTGGTCAAGCCGGCTCTGGGCCGGCCGCAGCGCGATGTGGCCCCGGATGGAGCTGGCGGTGATGGCGCAGACGAGCAGCAGCAGGATCAGCGTGTGCTTCTGGTGGTCGAAGCCCCAGAGCTGCGCGGCGAAGACGCCCTTCTCGACGGCGCGGAAGCGCTTCAGCCCCGGGGTGATCCGCTTCTGTACGGCCTCGTGCTTCGCGTGCCGATCCCGACAGAGGCGCTGTGCCGCTTCGTGGGCCTTGCGAGCGTTTGCGACGGCGAGGGCCGCCGCGTCGCCATCGGGCTTGGCGCCCTCGTCGTCGTCGAGGAGGGAGTCGAGGAGCGCGTCTTCGTCGTCGCCGTCGGCGGGCGGCTCGGCTGGCTCCTCGACGTCCTCCACCCCCTCGAGCCCGTCGAGCAGGTCGTCGTCGCCGTCGCTGGCCGGTGCGACCGCCGGCGCGACGAAGGGCGCCTCGGGATCGCATTCGGGCCTCTTCTGGTCGTTGCGCAGGTCCTTGTAGCCAGGGACCAGCGGCGAGTCAGAGCCGTACCAATGCTCGCCGAGCTTGGAGAGCTGCCCGTGGGTCTTCTCGGCGAAGCCGTACCCGATGACGCCGACCAGGAAGAGCACCGCGGGTGCGGTGCTGAGCGAGAGGCGGAGCTTGCTGTCGGACGGGCCGTGCGCCAAAGAGCTGCTCTACTCCGTCTTCTCGGCGCACTCGGCGCGGGCGCCGTCGATCTTGCAGCGGATCTTCCGCATCAGCTTGAGGCCCGTCTTGTGGAAGACCTTCTCCTTGTCGCGCAGCTCGATGCGCACGGCGCGGAACATCTCGTCGTAGGCTTCCTTGTCCTTGGCCGGGATCTCGATCCACGACTCCTTCGGGATCTCCTTCTCGGCCTTCGTCACCAGCGCGAGGGCCGCCTTGTACTTCGCGGTGGCGAAGTCGCGGGAGTGCTGGCCGAAGCCCGCGGGGAAGGCGTCGGTGCGCACCAGGAGCTGCAACGTGAGCTGGGCGATGGGGTAGCGGATGACGCCGCCCTTGCTGCCGATGCCCTTGTAGAGCTCGAGGGCCTTGTATGCGGTGGCCGGGGCGTAGCAGGCCTGAACGGACTTGTTGTTGAACATGCCCGCGAAGGTGGTGATGTCGGCCCCGGCGATGGAGGCGCTGACGTGGGCCACCATCTTCTTGGCGGCGGCGTCGTAGTCGAGGGTGGCGATCTTCTTGCCGGAGAGCTCACCGACCGTGTCGATGCTGCGATCGTTGACGAAGAGGTAGACGGCGCCGGCGGGAAACAGCCCCGCGACCTCGAACTTGCCCTTCTTCATCAGCTTCGACATGCGCTTGTCGTGCATGCTCGTGAGCATCTTGCGCAGGTGCTTGTACGTCGGCAGCGCCCCCATCGCCTCGACCGTGCCCGCGAGCTTGTGGAAGCGGCGCGCTCGCGTGCCGGTGATGAGGACGGCGTCGCACTGGCCCGCCTTGAAGTCGCCGGCGGCGATCTTCTCGTCGGTGTAGGGCTTCATCTCGAACTTGACGCCCCAACCCAGTGCCTTGGCCTGGTAGTCCTTCATCATGTTGAAGATGTCGCCGTTCTTCCCGCTCACGTCGAAGACGCAGAGCTTCGCTTCGACGGGGGCGGCGATGGCGAGCTGAGGCGCCATCAGCGCGACGGCGGTGAAGATCAGCGTGCGGGTCATTTCGGTGCCTCCTGAGCGGCCGGGTTCGGAGCGGCTGCGGGCTCGGCTTCTCCCTCCGCCTCGTCCTCCTCCAGATCCTCGAACATCGAAGGATCGGCCTCGGGCTGAGCGTCGTCCCAGAAGTCTCCGAGTCGCCCGTTCGGCGTGCGATGGCCCTGCGCGGCGGTCCACAGGCGGTCGGAGAGGACCAGGAGCTGGAAGGTCGATGTCTCGTCGAGCAGTCGCCACCTCGCGGGCGCTTCGATGTTTGTCTTCGACGCGACGTGCGCCTTGATCACGCTGCGCACGACGTCGTCGTCGCCGTTCGCCGCCGCGGCCTGGGCGTAGATGGCCTGCGCCACGCGCACGCCGCTCTTCGCTCCCGCCGCGGCCGCCTCGGCCATCCGCTTCCAGGCGTCTTCCCCCTCCGGGGTCGCGCCGGGCACGGACGCCCAGATCGCCGCACGCAGCCCCTTCGGGACGTGCCACCACTTCTCGTTGTTCAAACAAGTGAGGGCGCGGGCCGCCTTGCGGGGCACATCGAGGGGCACCCCCGCGGCGTTGTTGGCCGCGCGGTCGTGCTGCACCGCCTGAGCGCCGGCGAGCAGCCCCAGCATGTAGGTCGCCTCGTCCTGCGTCCCCTCGAGCTCGGGGCAGTCGCCGCCGGGCTCGCCGTAGTGGGACACGAGGTGCAACCACGCCCGGTAGAAGCGGCTGGCGGCGGTGGCGTGGGCGCGCTTCTCCGCGATGCGCGCGTCGGTGGCCTCCCCTGAATCGCCGGAGCGGATGGCCCGCATCCCGCGGAGCTCGTTCTCCCACGCCTCGGCCTGCGCGCAGCTCCCGGCGCTGACGAGGCTCCCGATGGCGGCTCGGTGGGGCGTGTCCGTCACCCGCCCGTAGGCCAGCAGCATCGAGACGAGCGAGACGCCCGTCTCACACCCCATGTCGAGGTCGCTGGTGCCCAACAGGTAGGGCGTCATGTGCCCGACGGCGAACTCCGACATCGTGTCGCCGGTCAGCGCGTGCATCGTGTCGCCGCAGCCGGGGAGCGCCAATAACAACGCCGCGGGCGCAAAGGTTCGAAGCTTCATGAGCATTCCCCGACGGGAGCGTGGGAGGAAACTACCCCTCGATGTCGGCGATGGCAACGGCGGGGTCCACGCTCGCGGCGACCTGCTTCAGGCCGGGCAGGTAGCGGTCCATCGTCGATACGTTGGCCGTCACGAGCTGCCGCACGAGGGGCACCGTCAGTTGGCTCCCCTCCACGTCGATGCTCGTCTTGTAGCGGATCTCACCCGTCTCGAGGTCGATCTCGAAGTTCCCGATGTGCAGCCCGTGGTTGACGCGCGCGATGAACTCGCACGCCGCCGCGCGGCGCTCCGCGGGCACCAACACCGGCGCCACCGAGTAGAAGACGAACTGCTCGAACTCGGGGAAGGCGTAGGCCGTGCAGTTCCACTGCCCGTTGTGGCCTCGGAAGCCGGTCTTGAGCGTGCCCTCCCGGGCCATGAGCTGGACCGGCCAGTTCTGGGCGACGAAGTACTCGGCGACCGTCTCGAACACGAAACCTCCGCGGCCGGTGACCGGCGCCCGCGTGTTGTAGGCCGAAAACCGGCCGCGCTGGAAGTGACTGCTCTCGTCGCCACCGCAACTCCGGCTGCCGGCTTCGGCGACGGTTCGGGGGGGATTCGTGGTTGGCGCGTTGTTTGCTTCGAGCCCCCGCCACCCCGCGACCGGCCGGAGCCTCGGAATGTACAAGCACCTCTCGATCATGCTGCTGCTGTTGGCGTCGGCCTGCGACGACGGCTCCGGCGACACCGCCGCCGACCCCCTCGACGGAGGGCCCCGCGGCATCATGATGGAGGACGCCATGCTCGGGCCGGACATGGCGTCGCTGCGCTTCCTCGACATGGCGACCAAGCCCGACGAGGCCGTCGATCCGCTGCCCGGCGACGACGTCGAGCGCCTGGGGGCCTGCACCGAGGGTGAGAAGTGCGCCCGCGCCTGCTGCTGGCTGACCTCCTGCGCGTATTCGCCCTTCTTCTGCGATGGCCTCTCGGGGAACAACACGCAGTCCTTCGTCGACTACTGCCTGGCAGCCTGCGCGGCGGACACCTCGATCGCCGACGCCATCGACGACGACACGGTGTGCAGCGAGACCGTCGACTTCGCCTACGACGCCGACGCGATCTTCGCCAACGCCTGCGACAACGGCGGCTTTGGTGCCGAGGGCGAGGGCGAGGGCGAGGGCGAAGGCGAAGGTGAGGGTGAAGGCGAACCCGAGCCGGTGTTCGGCGATTGCAGTGAGGGCGCTCGTCTCTTCGACGACCTCAGCCTGGCCAACCCCGACGGCACTCGCTACGTGGCCCAGTCGACGCGGGGCGAGAACCACTCGATGGGCTCCTGCGGCGGTCGCGACGGCCCCGACGAGATCTTCGAGTTCACCGCCCCCGAGGCCGGCACCTGGTACTTCACGACCAGCCACGCCGACACCGACTTCGACACCGTCCTCTACGCCGTCTTCAACTGCGCCGCCCCCGGCAGCAGCGAGCTGGGCTGCGACGACGACGGCGGTGAGGGCAACCAGAGCCAGCTCGTGCTCGACCTCGAAGAAGGGGACCGGATCTGGGTGGGAGTGGACGCCTACGGTCGCGTGGGCGGGCGCTTCGTGTTGACCGTCGGGCAGGTTCGGACGCTGGCCCGCGGCGACGCCTGCGTGGCCGGGGACGAGCTGGCGGCCTGCGCCGAAGGTGACGTCTGCTTCGGTGCCGACGGGCCGGTCTGCACCGAGGTGCGACCGCGGCTGACGGGGGAGACCTGTGATCGCAGCGGGCGCACCGGCGAGTGCGTCGAGGGCAACGTCTGCTACGACCTCGGCGGCCCCGACCGGGAGTGCGTCGAGGTCCGAGAGCGGGGGGCGGGGGAGGTCTGCGACACCGAAGAGGTCATCGGTGTCTGCGCCGACGGGACGCTCTGCGTGGAGCCGGACCTCGAGGACGACGAGCCGCCGGTCTGCGTGGAGGCGGTGCTCGAGTGCCCGGCGGACTGGGTCGTCGTCGATCTGAACGCCCACGCCGCCGAGGGCGGCGGCTGGAGCTACGACGGCGACACCAGCGTCGACGGCGTCGTGTCGCGGGGCACCTGCGGCGGTGGCGTCGGCGCGAACGTGTTCCGCTTCCGGGCCGACGCCGCCGGGGCCCATGTCTTCGAGATCGTGGCGGCCCAGGAGGGGGCGCCCGCGGCGTGCGAAGACGACGACGGCTGTGCCTTCAGCGACGCGTGCGCCGACGGTCGCTGCGGTGAGGGCACCCGCGTCGACACGGTCCTCTTCGTCCGCTCCCATTGCGGCCTCGCGGCGCCGGCGGCGCATCTCGAGTGCGACGACGACGGGGGCGAGGGCTTGCTGAGCCGCGCCGAGGTCATGCTCGCCGCGCAGCAGGAGGTCTTCGTCTTCGTCGATGGCTACCGGCGCAGCCGCGCGCCGTGGCGTGGGCCCTACACGGTGCGCGCCACGGCCCCTTGAGGGTCCGCCGCCTGGCCGTAGAGGTCGCCGTGACGGCCGCCGTCTTGGTGGCCATCTTCGCCTGGCAGCGTCGCGGCCTCGTCGAGACGGGGACCCCCGCGCCCGCGCTGCAGCTCACCGATCTCGACGGGGCGCGCGTCGACCTCGGGGCGCTGCGAGGCAAGCGCGTGCTGGTCCACTTCTGGGCCACGTGGTGCACGGTCTGCGCGCTCCAGCACGGCACGATCAACGGGGTCCACGCCTCGGCGGGTGACGACGATCTCGTCTTGTCGGTGGTCGCCGACGGGGAGGACGCCGCGCGGGTGCGGGCCTACGTCGCGGAGCACGAGATCGCCTACCCGGTCCTCCTGGGCGACCGCGCGACGCTGCGCGCCTGGCGGATCGACCGCTTCCCGACCAACTACTTCATCGACGCCGCGGGCCGGATCAGCGCGCGGGATGTGGGCCTCACGACCCCCTGGACGACTCGCTGGCGCCTGGGGTCGACGCTGTAGGCAAAAGGGATCATCATGCCCCGGTGATGAGGACCGCGATTCTGGTGTTCGCGCTGCTGCTCCCCGGGCTGGCGTCGGCTCAACGTGCGCTCCCGGCCGACGCGCCGGAGCAGGCCGTGCGGCGGTACAAGCTCGGTATCGAGCTGTACCGGGCCAAGAAGTACGAGGCGGCGGCGCGGGAGTTCCGGGTCGCCTCGAAGCTGTATCCGACCTCGCCCAAGCTGGCCTACAACCTGGCGCGCTGCCTCGAGCGATCGAGCCGGTACGGAGAGGCGGTGGCGGCGTATGAGCGCTATCTCGAGATCGCGCCCGAGGCCGACGACCGGGTGCAGGTAGAGGGCTTCATCGCGGCGTTGCTGGAGGAGCTCCCGGAGCTGGTCCTTTCGAGCGAGCCTCCGGGGGCCGAGGTGCAGGTCGACGGGAACCCGGTGGAGGGGCAGACGCCGTTGCGGGTGCGGATCCCGCCGGGGGCGCACCTCGTCCGGGTGGCCCTCGGACCGCGCGCGACGACCAAGACGATCGAGATCACGGCGGGGCAAAACGCGCTCTTCGTCGAGCTGCCTGGGGTTGAGCCGGAGCCGGCGCCGACGGTGGTCGAGGAGGTCGAGCCGGCCGCCGAGCCCGGCGGGATCTGGCCGTGGGCCACCCTCGGGGTCGGCGCCGTCGGGCTGGCGACCGGGGTGGCCTTCACCTTCGTCGCGGTGGACGAGGCGGAGCAGCGCGACGCGATCGGCGCGGACACGCCCGAGGCGCGGGAGCACCACGACGCCATGAACAGCGCGAACACCGTCAGCCTGATCGGCTACGGGGTGGGCGGACTGGGGGTCGCCGCCGGGGTCTGGCTGCTGTTCCTCGATGACCCCGAGGCCACGACGCAGATCGCGCCGGGGCCCGGGTTCGTGACCGTCCGCGGTCGTTTCTGAGAGCGCACTATCCGGGGGGAAGATGCGGCGCCTGATGGTCCTAGGACGGTGCGGCAGAGTCGCGACACGGCGCGCTGCACGCGCCCGCCAAC
>CAYOBQ010000196.1:0-17858 GCA_964402225.1 uncultured Nannocystaceae bacterium
CCAACCGATTTCGGCGTTGCGAAGCCTACCGATATCTTCGGATATCGCTACGGCTTCGCGCCTTGAACTCGGCCGGCGGGCACGCACATCACTTGGTCGCTTTGTCTGCCGCACCGTCCTAGGACCCTGCGGCAGAGTCGCGACGCGGCATCCGAAAGCGTCGCCGCGTGTCTACGAGCGCGCTCGCCGATGGACGAAGGCGGGGATCTCCGTGAGCGGGACGCCCGTGGGGCAGATGTCGACACAGGCGGCGCAATCGTCGGGGCACGCCCGGGGGATCGTGGCCGCCGCCGATGCGGCCATCGCGGTCGCGCGGCTGTAGGTCGTCCAGCGGTCGACGGGGAGGCGGCAGACGGCCTCGCAGAGACCGCAATGGATGCAGCGGCCGAGCTCGGCCAGGAGCGCCTCATCGGTGGGGCCCATGGGCGCCATGCCCTCGGCGACGTAGTTCTCGAGGAAGCGCTGCTCGCCGCCGTCGTCGGCGCGGCCCCGCAGGAGGCGCCGGAGCTGGCGCACGTTGAAGGCGACGGCGAGGTAGAGGAAGGAGATCGCCCGCTTCAGAGTCCACGCGCCGCTGAGGACACCGAGGATCATCGCGCGCCCTCGGCGGCGTGCTCGGCGGCGAGGTAGCCGCTGAGGACCGCCACCCCGCTGGAGCAGTGATCACCGACGCTGTCGGGGCCCGCGAGGACGTCGCCGGCGGCGAAGACCCGCGGATGGATGGGCCGGCCGTCGTGGGCGGTCGGCCGCAAGCGTTCGTCGACCGGAACCCCGGCCCGGAAGAGCGCCCCGCCGTAGGGCCGGTCGGGGTGGACGGCGCTCATCAGATCGACCGGCAGCTCGGGATCGGTGCGAAGGCCGGTGAAGGGCGGGCCCGTCAACGCCAACCCGCCCGTCGCGAGGACGACGGTGTCGGCGACGAGCCGCTCCTCGCCGATTCGGAGGGCAAGCGCGTCGATGTCCAGGGCCGCCACCCGCGCGCGGCGGACCGGAACCTCCAGGCGGGACAACCACCGGCGCAGCGCGCCATCGAGGCGGAGCCCCGGGGTGGATGGCAACGTCCCGAGGGCCTCGGCGACCGGGATCTGGAGGGCCTCTTCGAGGCGCGCGCGGAGGGCATTGGAGCTGCGGAGACCGAGAATGGGGGGGAGCAGCAGCGCGGGGTGGTCGCCGCCCCCGAGGGCGGACCGGAGCGAGTCGATGAGCAGGTCCTGCTCGTCGGCCTGTTCGAGTCGGGCGGCGACCGCGGCGAAGGAACGATCAAAGGCCCCCGCCCAGCGGGGATAGTCGACGGGGACCGGCGTCCCGGCGGGCTGCATCGCCGCGAAGGGGTGCCCGAGCGGGACGAGATCCGCCACCGCGCACGCCTCGAAGGTGGCAGCGCGGGCGTGGTTTCGGGGCGCGAGGTCGACGACCCGCCGAACCCCGTCGGTGTCGGTGAGCGCGAAGGGGCCGTCGGCGAGGTCGAGCTCCTCGTCGAGACCCGAGCCGAGCAACTCGAGGGCCTCGCCGATGCGCGGGGCCGCGAGCCCGAAGCGCCGGAGCCGCTCGAGGCCGAGATACCAGCCGCCGCCGTGCATGATGGTGGCACCCGACCGGGCGGCGACCACCGTCACCGGAACATCGAGCGTACGCAGCCGCGCCGCCGCGGTGGCGCCCGCCAACCCACAACCGATGACCACCACACTCATCGGAGAGACGCTCCCTCACAGTGAGTTTGTCCGGGGCCCCCCCCGAAGGTAGTTATCGGACAATCGCGGCGCGTGTTGCGCAGAATCGTCGCGATCGCGGGCGGCGCCGGTTCGACCGTCGTCATCCCTCGCTCCGGCGCAGGGCCCAGCGCACCAGCTCAAGTTGGGGGAGGGAGCCATGGTCTATGACCGGGGACTGCTCCCGCCAGCGGGCGGTGACGAACCGGGCGAGGTGGGTCTCGGCGAGCTCGGCGCCGCCGCCTTGGTAGCCGGCGAGGAGCCACGCGGCCTGTCGGGCGCAGCGAGTGCCCTGGCAGGGGCCACCGCCGCAGTTGGTGCGCCGGCGGAGGTCCTCCAGGGTGTGGACCCACTCGTTCTCGATGGCGTAGCGGGCTTCGGCCTCCGTCACGGGCTCGCAGGGGCACAGCAGCCTGCGCTCCCGCGGGTTGCGTCGAATGCGCTCCACGACCTCGTGGGCCCGGGCGCCCTGGCGGTGTACGAGGCGGGCCGCGGCGTAGGGGTCGATGTCGGCGGCCTCGGCCACCACCGCCGCCTCGGGCGTCGACTCGCCCCCCGGCAGCTTCGCGATGTGAGTACGCGAGGCCTTCGAGACACCCAGCCGTCGACAGATCTCGTCGGTGGCGTGCTCGGACATGACGCGATAGGCGGCTAGCTTGCCGCCGCCCATGCTCAGCAGGCCCGGCGCTCCTTCGCCGGCGTGGTCGAAGACGCGGTGGTTCCGGCTGAGATCGTCCTCGTGGGGCCCGTAGCGGAACAGGGTCGGCCGGACGCCCGCGAACGCCCGCACGATGCGGTGCTGGCGGATGCTGGGGAAGACGGTCTCGACGGCCTCGACCAGGTAGCTGACCTCGTCGTAGGTGGCCTGCACCTCGCCAGGGTCGCCGTAGTAGTCGTCGTCGGTCGTGCCGATCCAGGTCTCCTGTCCGTAGGGCTCGAGGAAGACCTGGCGCCCGTCCACCGCGGTGGCGATGAGGGCGTAGTTGACCAGACGCCGGTCAAAGACCAGGTGGATCCCCTTCCCCGGCCGCAGCTTGACCTCCGCCCCCGCCATCTGCGCGACCCGCCCCGCCCACGGGCCCGTGGCGTTGAACGTGATCCGCGCGCGCGCGTCCCGGGCGTGTCCGGTCCGCAGATCCCGAACGCGCACGCCGAGCACACGCCCCGACTCGTCGCGCAGGAAGCCCTCCACGCGATGCCGCAGGTGGATCCGAGCTCCGTGGACCTGGGCGTCGAGGGCGTTGAGGGCGCAGAGACGAAACACGTTGATCGCCCACTCGTCGGTGGTCACTCCACCGATGGCGTCGGGGTGGATCCCCGGCTCGATGCGACGCAGCTCCTCGCGCGTCAGCTTCGCCGCCTGCCTACCCCGCTTGAGCGGCTGAAACTGGTCGTAGGCCTGGAAGTAGACGTAGGCCAGCTCGTGCATCCGGCGCGCCCCCGGCGTCCACTCGAGCAGCGGCCAGATGAAGGGGATGCGGAAGAGGAGGTGGGGGGCGATCGCCTGGATGTAGCCCGAGTCCTCGCAGGACTTGCGGGTGACGTCGCGGTCCTTCTCGAGATAGCGGATGCCACCGTGGATCATCCCGCTCGACGCGCCGCTGGTGCCACCGCCGAGGTCCTTCTTCTCGAAGAGGGCGACCTTCAGCCCCCGCTGGGCCGCGTCACGCGCGATCCCAGCGCCATTGACGCCGCCACCGATGACGATGAGGTCGAGTTCTGCCTCCGGCACGCCCTCAGCGTACCTTGATGTGGACCTCACGCAACTGCTCGGGCGTGACTTCCGACGGCGCGGCCGTCATCAGACAGCTCGCCCGCTGCGTCTTGGGGAAAGCGATGACGTCGCGAATGCTGTCGGTGCCCGTCAGCAGCATCACCAGCCGGTCCATCCCCATCGCGATGCCGCCGTGGGGCGGCGTCCCGTAGGCCAGGGCGTCGAGGAGGAAGCCGAACTTCTGCCGGCTCTCCTCCTCCGTGAGGCCGATGAGCTCGAAGACCTTGCGCTGCACCTCGGCCTGGTGGATTCGGATGCTGCCACCGCCGATCTCGTATCCGTTGCACACACAGTCGTAGGCGACGGACTTCACGGCCCCCGGATCGGTGTCCATCAGCGGGACGTCCTCTGGACGCGGCGAGGTGAACGGGTGGTGCATCGCCACCCACCGGTTGGCCTCGGCGTCGTGCTCGAAGGACGGGAAGTCCGTGACCCAGCGAAACCCCCACTCGTCGGAGTCGATCAGCTCGAGCGTGCGACCGAGATGTAGCCGCAACGCCCCCAGGGAGTGCCAGGCGACGGACTCGGTGTCGGCCACGAAGAACGCGAGATCACCCGGGACCGCGCCGAGCCGCTCGACGATCGCCGCCTGGTGATCGGCGGAGATGAACTTGGCGATCGGCGACTGCCAGCTCCCATCCTCCTTCACCTTGATCCACGCCAACCCCTTGGCGCCGTACGGGCTCACGACGTCGACGAGCTTGTCGATCTGAGCCCGGCTGAGACCCCCGCCGGGCAGCCGGATGGCCTTCACCTTCCCGCCCCGCTTCACGGTGCCGCTGAACACGCCGAAGTCGACGTCGGCCACCAGATCGCTGAGCTCGCAGAGCTCGAGGCCGAAGCGCACGTCGGGCTTGTCGCTGCCGTAGCGGTTCATCGCCTCGTCGTAGGTGAGCCGGGGGAACGGCGTCGATATCTCGACCCCAATGGTCTCCCGCCACAGATCGGAGAGCAGCCGCTCGACGATGCGGAAGATGTCCTCCGGCGTGATGAAGGACATCTCGATGTCGATCTGGGTGAACTCCGGCTGACGCTCCGCCCGCAGATCCTCGTCGCGGAAGCAGCGGCAGAGCTGGAAGTACTTGTCGTAGCCCGCGACCATGAAGATCTGCTTGAAGAGCTGCGGGCTCTGGGGCAGCGCGTAGAACCGGCCCTCGTGGACCCGGCTCGGCACCAGGTAGTCGCGAGCCCCCTCGGGCGTCGCCTTGGTGAGGATCGGCGTCTCGAGCTCGAGGAACCCCTCGTCGACCAGCGTGTTGCGGGCCACGGAGTTCGCCTTCGATCGCAGCATCATCGCCCTTTGGAGCGGCCCGCGACGCAGATCGAGGAAGCGGTAGCGCAGGCGCAGATCCTCGTTGGCCGATACGTGGTCGTTGATCGGGAAGGGCGGCGTCTCGGCGGCGTTGAAGATGGTGGCCTGACGGACCATCACCTCGACCTCACCCGTGGCCATCTTCGGGTTCACGTTCCCTCCGCGACCGACGACCTCGCCCGCTACCCCCACCACGAACTCGGGCCGCATGCGCTCGGCGAGGGCGTGGGACTCCGCGTCCACGCTCGGGTCGAAGGTGAGCTGCGTCAGCCCCTCCCGGTCACGCAGATCGATGAAGATACAGCCGCCATGGTCCCTGCGGTTGTGCACCCACCCCATCAGCACGACCTGTTCGCCGACGTGGTCGGTCCGCAGCGCGCCACAGTCATGCGTACGCTTCAGACCAGAGAGGAACGCTTCACGGGGCTGGGCCATCGGGCACCTTCGGGGGCTGGTTCGCGGCATCCTATGCGGGGGCCCAAAGCGGGTCAACGCGTGATGCACCTCTGCCCCGATGCGCGTATTCTGCGCCCATGATGACCCGCCGCTGGCTGCTGGCCGCCCTGCTCGTGCTCCCCCTCGGCTGCGACGACGCGTCGTCGAGCGAGCCCCCCGACGCGTCGCCAGCGGCGGACCAGGACGTCGCCGACGGCGCGCGCCCTACCGCCGACGCGGGCGACGCGGCCCCTCCCGCTGACGCCGGCGACGCGGCCTCTCCCGCCGACGCGGGTGATGCGGGCGATGTGGCACCCCCCGCCGACCCGGTCGCCCGCGCCGGCGCCGACCGACGCGTTCGGGTGGGCGCCACCGTCATGCTCAACGGGAGCGCCAGCACCGACGCGCGGATCTTCGAGTGGCGCATCACGTCGCGACCGGAGGGGTCGACCAGCGAGCTCGACGCCGCGGACCGCCCGACCCCCTCCCTCGTCGCCGACGCCGAGGGCCACTACGAGCTGGAGCTGAGCGTCGGCGACGGGGCCACCGACACCCTCGCGATCGAGGCCCTCCCGGACGAGATCGATCCCCAGCGGCCCGCCTCGATCGCCGTCGGCGCACGCGTCGTCGCCACCGACATCGAGCCCATCGGCGCGAACCTCACGCGCCTCACGGGCGGCACCAACCTCGCGGTGAACAACCACGTCAACGGCAGCGGCTTCGAGCCGATGGTCCTGCGAAGGCTGATCCGCGTCGACCGCGCCGGGACCGGCGACGGACGCGCGTGGCTCGAATGGGACACCGATGGCGGCGTCGGCTTCTGGGACACCAACGCCACCGGCTTCGGCGACGGCGCGACGATCCGCTTCTACCGCCTCGTCGACGCGGCGGGATCTCCGCTGGCCTACGCCGGGGGCCTCGTCGACGTCGGCGACGCCGATCACGTCGTCTTCCTGGGTGAAGCCCAGGTCCCCCCCGGCGGCTGGGTCGCCGAGGGTGATGGGGGCGCCAACCGCGTCTACGTGGACGACGAGGGCCTCGAGCTCGAGTTCGGCGACTACGCCTTCATCCTCATCGAGAAGAGCGAGATCCCCATCGCCCAGGCCCACCCACGGCTCCACGAGTGGTGGGACCAGTCGCAGCCCTACCTCTTCTTGTGGGGCGAGGCGGTGAGCGGACGCCTCGTCCCCCACCCCGAGCCCCTCCCGGCGGCCTTCACGGAGCCCGGAAGGACCTGCCTCGCCATCACCTCGGAGAGCGCCGAACTCCACGCCGCGGGGCAATGGGTCTACCACCCCTTCGACCAGGCCGAGGGCCAGTGGTACTCGCAGCTCCGACCCGGCGCGAGCTACCGCGTCGAGGCCTGGCTGCGACAAGACGGGCTCGGCGACGGCGGCCACGTCCGCTTCGCCTTCGTGGGCAACCGCGCCTACGAAGCCGCCAACCAGGACGAGCCCTGGGCCGTCACCGAGACCTGGCAGCGCTTCTCCTACGACTTCGTGGCCCCGGACTACCCCGCCCCCGACAGCGGCGCCCACATCGGCCACGCGCTGCGATTCACCGGACCGGGCACGCTCTACCTCGACAACTTCCTGCTCTACCGCACCGACGACGGGCACCGCGCCTTCGGCCCCCACGAGAACACCTTCGAGGAGCTCCGGCGCTCCTTCCCCGAGCGCGGCCCCAAGCCCGCCGTCCGCTTCTACCCGCTGCAATACGGCAACTCGACGATCGACGCGCAGCTCGGCAACTACGGCAACGCCTCGCTGAGCGTCAACGACGGACGCTTCCGGCCCTTTGGCGGCGCGACCATCGCCCAGAGCATGGCGTGGGCCTACGCCACCGGCGACGACCCCGACTCGCGCGTCGTCCCCTACCTGACGGTCTCGGAGGAGTACACCGAGGTCGAGCTGCGCGCTCTGGTCGAGTACCTCGGCGTCCCCTTCGACCCCGCGACGGACACCCCGGAGGGCAAGCCCTACGCGCACCGCCGCTACCTACAGCGCGGGATGGACACAGCCCCCTGGACCGACGCCTTCCGCGAGATCCTCGTCGAGTACGGCAACGAGACCTGGCACAACGGCGCGGGCGGCTTCGGCTGGCACGGCTTCGGTCCGCCGGGCTGGGTCCACCGAGGCGGCGTCGAGTACGGTCTCTTCGCCCGCTACATGCTGGCGGAGCAAGTGGCTGGGAGCGACGCGTGGGCGACCCACGACCTCGGCGCCCGCATCAAGTTCGTGCTCGGGGCCAACTACACCACCGCCCTCGACGAGGGCTACGGCGAGCTCGCGGTGCAGCGCAGCCCGGCCATCAGCTACCTCGGCCACGCCAACTACGTCGGCCCGAAGTGGGAGACGGGGGACGAGGGCTCGAGCCGGTTCGACGACCACGGCCTCCAGGAGACGCTGGTGGGGCGCGACACGAGCATGGCCGCCCTCATCGAGGGCGCCGCCGCGAGCCGCGACGCCCTCGCCGACCAGGGCATCGACTACCGCCTCATCGCGTACGAAGGCGGCCCGAGCGGCTATTGGACCAACCGCGACGATCCCGAGATCGACGAGCTCTACGGCAAGTCCCTCGCGATGGGCGTGGCGGCCCTCGATACGTGGCTGTACTCCAGCCTCCACGGCTTCGGCCACCAGTGCTACCTCGGCTTCTCCGTCGGCCGCTGGTGGACCTCGCACACGCCCCCCGAGGCGGGGGGCTTCCGCGCCCACCCCGGCTGGCTCGCGCTGCGGCTTCGAAACCGCCACGCCCCCGGCCAGGACATGCTCGAGGTGGTCACCGAGCTGGCGCCGTCCTACGACCGCCGGGGCTCACGCGTCCCTCTCGTGAGCGCCTACGCGCTACGGGGCCCAGACGCGCTCTACGTCTTCGTGCTCTCGCGCAAGCTCGACGACGTGACCCCGGTGACGCTGCACCTCCCGCTCACCGACGCCCCCTCCGCCATCGATTTGCACGAGCTCGCCCACCCCGACGGCTCGCCGGCGGACCCCAGAGAGAACAACCGCGAGCGGCTCGAGATCGACATCGTGGAGACCTCCATCGACCGCGCCCGCTACGCCCCGGACTTCGTGGTCGACGAGAACACCGGCGGCGTCGCCGGGGGCATGCCGCCGGGCACCGTCTTCCTCTACACGTTCCATCTCGCGCAGTAGACCCCGGCTTCAGGCGACCAGACCGCTCTCCGTGAGCAGGTCTCGCATGCCCTGACTCGTGCGGTAGGCGAAGCGGGTCGCCACGTGGACGAGGTCGTCGCGGAAGCGCACCGCGCCGCCGGAGTCGCCCACTTGCAGCAGCTTGCCGTCGAGGACCTCTATCCGATGGTCGGGCAGGCGTTCGCGCAGCGCGTCGGGGAGCCCCGCGGCGCTGGAGAGGGCTTGGAGCTGGCGGTCGAAGTGCAGCCGCAGGCCGCGGTGGAAGGTGCGGCCCTCGTGGAGGATCTTGAAGAAGAACGGCCCCAGGTTGAGTCGCACATCGAGGTCGTTGTCGCGCCAGAAGCGCACGAAGAGCGTGCCCTCGTCGCTCTCACGCCGGACCTGGAGGCCCAGGAAGGCCGCTTGACGCGCCAGCGTCGCCACGAAGGTGTCGCTGTCGGCCACGATGAAGGGATCGATCAGCGCCTCGGTGACGTCGTGGGCATAGCGCGGCATCCACGCGTGATAGCTCTCGGCGTACTCGATCGGGATCTGGTCCTCTTCGCGGTCACGCAGGAAGGTGACGGCATCGTAGGGCCGGTGCGCGCGCATCAGCTCGAGCCAGTCGGGGAAGCCCTCGAACTGGCGCGCCGCCACGCGGTGGTCGTCGGTGAACGGCCGCGTCCCGATGCAGTAGCCGGCCTGCACGTCGTGGACCTGGAAGACCGGGGCGTAGAGGTGCTCGCTGATGAACTCGGTCCACAGCGCCCGCAGGGACAGCGGGACGCCGTAGATCTCGACGCACTGCTCCTCCGTCTGCGGGCGGTCGATCCGCGTCGCCTTGCCGTCTGGATCCATGATGTAGTGCTCGACGCCAATCACCCGACCAGCGCCGAAGACCAGCTCGATCTGTAGATCGACGGCGGCCTCCGAGAGGTAGCGCGCGAACACCGCCATCACGGGGTTGATCGAGGTGCTGCCGCACTCACCGCACCGCTCGGGGCGCCAGCCGAAGGACGGGTGGCTGGCCCGGCGCTTCAGCTCCTCCTCGAGCTCCGTCAGGCTGAGCTCCGGGTCGAGGTCAGAGAACCCCGACAGCCGCGCGACGGTCTCGTTGCAAGCGTGGCACTCGCACAAGAAGCCGCCTAGATCCTCCGTCGTCGGCCCGTAGCGGCGGATGACCGGCGCCCGGCAGCGACGCCGAAAGCCGTCGACCGACGCCTCGCGCAGCGGACGGAACTGGTGGGGCTCCGTGGGGAATTGCAGCAGCACGCTCTGGACATCGTCCACGGCGGACATAACTAAAGGAAAAAAGTGCGCTGGCGTCCGTCACGGACCGACACGTCGGATAACGTGCGCCCGTTCGTCGTCGCTGCCTGCTCGATGTCGACTCGGAAGAGACCGCCGCCCGCGCACCGCCGAGGCTTCAGTCACAGGCCGGCAGGTCGGAGAGCGTGCGCTCCCCGACGCCGAAGCGGGCGATGGCGGCGCGGCTCTCCTCGTTGGGGTGCAGCAAGTTGCCCCCCGCCGTGAAGACCTCTCCCTGGTGGCCGATGACGACGTGCATGTGCTCGCGGGTCAGGGCGGGTCGAGGGCAATCCCACTCGGTCCCGTCGTAGCGCGCCATCGTGCCGTGGAAGCCGGTGACCCACACGTCCTCGCCGGGCGCCGTCCACACGCCGTTGAGCCCTTGGTTCCCGCAAAATGGGCTGAACTCGACCTTCGACCAGGCCGCCCCGTCCCAGTGCACCACCGTGGGGAGCTGCGTACCGCCGACCGCCCACACGTCGTCGTCCCCACGTCCCACGACCGTCAGCAGCCGCTCACCGTCCGGCGGCGGGTGTGCCTCGAGCGCGTCGCCGACGATTCGATAGGCCACCCCGGCCCCCACCACCCAGTCACGCCAGACCTTGAACAGGACCCCCGGCACGTCCCGAACCAACGGGCTCCACGCGCCGTCTCGGCGCACCCAGACCTCACCCTTCTGGGTACCGCGCACGTCTCCCCCGACGGCGTAGACCTCGGCGCCCGTGTCCCACACGCCGTAGAGCGTCGCGTCCGTCGGCACGCTCTCGTCGGTGCGGGTGCCACCCTCGGAGCGCAGGATGGTCCCCTTGTCGCCCACGGCATACCACGCGCCGTCGCGGGCCCCGTGGATCCACCACAGCAGGCGCGGCGCCGCCCCGCGCTCGACGCAGCCGCCGTCCCCGTCGAGGTGGACGATAACCCCCTCGCTGCTGTCGAGCTGCCCCCCGACGAGGTAGAGCTCGTCGCCCACGGGCCAGGCGCCGAGCAGCGCACCGCCGGAGAGCTCCTCCCCCATCAGGCGCCACTCCGGCGCCTCCTCCTCGTCGTCCGGGCACCCGCACAACACGACGCAGGCGGCGACCATCACCAGCTCTCTCATTCACTCCCCCGGGGCTCGACTTCGATCTCGAAGGCGCGCTGCTCCATCTCATCGCTCACCGGCCCCGTCCCCTCGTGCACCCACTCCGTGATGGGCCGGCCCTGCTCGTCCTTGAATTGCAGCGCGTCGACCTGCTCGCCGCCCGGCGCGTCGAGCAGGAACTCACCGGTGCCGTAGCCGTAGACCCCACGCACCCGGGCCCACTCCTCGGGCGTATCGGCCGTGCGGTGGCAGGCGTCGCAGGGTCGCGGCTTCCTGGTGGTGGCGTGCTGGAAGAACGGGATGAAGCCGTTGTTCGCCGCCCCCGTCGGACCCGGCCGGAACTCGCCGACGATCTTCTCCCCCACCCTCTCGCCCTGGCGGACGGCCCCCTCGGCGTCGACGATCGAGAGCTGGAGTTGCTGGGAGGCGTGGACGGTCTGCACCCGGCCATCCGGCGCCGTCCCCAGCAGGAGGTCGCTCAAGGTGTAGCCGCTCCGGGAGCCGCGCGTGAGCCCCCGTGACCGCAACCCCGTCTGGTAGTCGACCTGCGAGAGCCGAAGATCGAAGGTCACGTGGCAGCCGACGCAGACCTGCGTGTAGCTCGTGTGGCAGGTGTCACACGTCAGCGAGTCGGTGTGCGACCACCCCTCGCCATCCGGCGCCATCGCCCGCCTCATGGCGGCGCTCGCCCCGCCGCCCGGCGCGAGCTTCCGAGCGACCTGCGTGACCTCGTGTCTCGCGCCATCGACGATCCCCGTCAGCACGACCGTGCCATCCTCCCCCTGCGAGAGCTGGGGCAGCGCGCGGCCCTTGGCCGTACGGAAGACGCCGGCCGCGTCGGGGGAGATGGCCTCGCGCACCGTGCCGTGGCAATCCTCGCAGGCGAGATCGATCTGCTGCTTCGAGGTCGAGTAGAGCCGCCCGTCCCCGTGGACATCGGTGCCCACGTGGCAGTCGGCGCAGTGCATCCCCGCGGCGTAGTGTAGGTCCGGTGGCGTCTCGTCGATGTCGTTGGTGTCGTCCTCGTCGGTGAAGTAGTACCCCGGAGCGTGCCCGTAGAGCGTCTCGGGGATCGCCACCGCGTTGGGCGGGGTCAGGGCCGCGCCGAAGCCGCCCTCGCGGATGCCCCGAAAGATCAGGCCGATGCGCCCCCCTTGAAAGTGACAGGTGGCGCATTGCTCGGTGGGGATCGCCTTGGTGATTCGGTGCTTGGCGGGGTGGACGGGGGTGCCCTTGGGCAGGGTCGGATCGCCCCCCTTGTAGACCCCCAGCTTGTCATAGACCACGTGGCAGGAGGTGCAGCCGGTGCTGCGATACAACCCCGGCGAGTTGTTTCGCGGGTAGCCGGCCTGGTGGCACGTGTTGCAGTTCTTCGACAGGTAGTGGGCGTAGGCGAGCTCCTCGAGGGCCTTCGCGTCCCCCGAGGCCACGACGCGGTCGATCTCCTCGCCGGTCGGCGGACGGAGCTGCTCGAGCTCGCAGGCCGTGCCAGTGATCTCGTCGGGGCGGCAATCCGGGTCCGAGGCGCCGAACGAACCGTAGCGGGCGACCAGCGTCTCCTGGAAGCCAGCCAGGAAGAGCGTCGGCATGTAGTGCCCCGCGTTGGTCGTCATCAGCGAGCTGCCCATGTTGCGCGCCTGCTCGACGTGGCACTTCCCACACGTCTCGGCGACCACCCGGATATCCCCGGGGTTGATGAAGCGCAGGTAGGCCGGATCGAGCTGGTCGAGCTGGTCGGGGGCGAAGTCCTTGATGAAACCGAAGGGGGACGGCGGCAGACCGTCCCCGCGGATCGCCTCCCAGTTCGCCGGGACGGAGACGTGGGCCGTCTGCTTGTCCGCGGCGCGTTGATCACCCCCGTGGCAGATGGCGCACTCGCTCGGCGGGATCGGATCGTGGGCATGCTCGATGCCACGGTGACACTTCAGACAGCCCTCGGGGTTCGCCGGCGGGGGCGCGGGCTCCTCGCAGCCCGCCAGCAGGGCGACCAGGACGGCGCGGTAGACCATCCGACGCATCGACTCAGCCCCCCGCGCGGATGACGACCATCTGAACGCCGTCGGCGCGCTTCCCGTCGGCGTCAGTCACGGTCACGCGAAGCCCGACGCGCTGACCGTCGAGGCGCAGCAGGTCATCGTTGTTCTTGTAGTCCGTCGAATCGAAGCCGACAACCACGCCGAAGACCAGGCCACCCTCTTCGGTGCAGGTGAGCGCCTGGCTGGGGTTCTCGAAGGCCCCCACGACCTCTCCGTCGAGCACCGTCTCGAGCAGCAGCGTCACCAGCGCGTCGTCGCCGGCCGCCAACCCCTCGGTGCGGACCAGCACGTCGACGCCGAACCCGCCCTGGGGTGCGCTCACGAGGCCGACCTCCTGATCCTCCTCGAAGCGCCCGAACGCGCCCCCCACACCGAAGCCGATCTCGATGGCCGGCTCGAAGTCATGGGTGCAGGGATCGGGCGGGTCCTCGGTCGAGTCGCAGCCTACGAGGCACAGCGCCAGGAAGACGGTCCTCACGTTCAGCCGATCCGATCCTTGAAGTCGCCGGAGGTGGTGTCGATGCGGATGCGGTCGCCGGCCTTGACGTAGAGCGGGACCTGAACCGTCAGCCCGGTGGTCGTGGTGGCGGCGGTCGTGACCCCGCCCGAGGCCGTGTCGCCGCGGGTCCCAGGGGCCACGTCCGACAGCTCCGCCTCCACGAACTGCGGCAGCTCGACGCCGCAGACGCGCTCGTTGAAGACGACGGCCTTCACCTCCAGCCCCTCCGCCAGATAGCGGGGATCGCAGCCGAGGTCATCGTCGCGGCGCTCGAACTGCTCGTAGGAGACGGCGTCCATGAAGTGGTGGAGTTGACCGTCTCCCTCGGGCACCGAGTAGAGGTATTGCGCGGCCCGGAACTGGAGATCCGGCTCCCCGAACTTCTCCCCCGCCTTGTAGGTCCGGTCAGAGATCTGCCCCGTGAGCACGTTGCGCAGCCGCACCTTGATCAGCGTCGCGGCCCCGCGAGCGCTGGGGGACTGGGAATTGGTGGTGACGATGGTCCACGGCTGGTCGTCGATCTCGACGCGCAGGCCCTTCTTGAAGTCGGCGGTGGTGATCATCTCTTCCCCAGCGGGCGTCCGTCGATGCCCTCGAGGCAGGCGCGAATCGCCTTCTCCGCCTCCTCGATGTCGGCCTCGTAGCCACCCATGTAGAGGCGTCCGTAGGCTCCGAAGGTGCGCACCTCCATGAGCCGCACATTCGCCGCCTTCTCGGCCTCGTTCGCAGCGATGCACGCGTAGCCCGCGGGCTCGCACTCGAAGACGTACAGCGTCTGGCCTTCGGCGATCATGTCGCCGTGGCGCATCCGGTTGACGAGCGCCGTCTGGTGCCCCGAGACGCCGGTGATGCGCTCGCTGGTGCGGATCACCGGCTTGAGACGATCCTGCTCGCTCAAGCCGAAGTGCTCCAGGATCGCCTCCCCCGCCGCACGGATCTGGCCCTGGTCGTCGCTGTGGAGCTCGAGGACGCCGAAGGCGCGCTCCACGATCATGAGGCCGGGCAGCGCCGAGGTACGCTTCAGCGCGATGTCCGTCACGGCGTTGATCGACAGCCCCGGCGCGATCTCGATGAAGAGCGCGGCCTGCTCCTCGAGGGGCAGGTAGCCGGGGACCACCGTCTGCAGGAAGCCGGTGATCTGTGGCTGGAGGATGTCGATGTAGGTGAACGTTCGCAGGTCGATCATCGGCGCGACCCTACCCCGAGCCGATCACCGCAACAAGCACGTACTTCTCGCGCGCGCCAGACCCGCCCTCGGCTGCTCCGACGGGGGGGCTGCTTCAAACGATGCAACACCGTCGCACCAAGTCACATCAAAGGTCGCCCCCCCCCACGCCACGTGGGGTTACCCGGCTGGCACACCCCTTGCTCAAGGGCGGCGCGTCGCGGCCATGAGCCGCCTTGAACGTACAGACGATCGGAGGACTCAGATGCAACGATTCAGCGCTCGATCCAACGGACTCTTCTCGCTCCTGGCGCTCCTCGCGGCGTGTGGCGCCCCCACCGAGGAGGTCGAGACCTCGACCGCGTCGCCGACCATCGAGGCCGCCGACTGGACCGGCGCCAAGGCCGACGGCACTACGGAGGTCGACGTCGAGAAGGAGCCGGCCAGCGAGATCATGCTCTTCGTCGCCGGAGGCTATGACTCCTGCGACCCTTACGGCCCGTACGGGATGCCGCTCTACCACGCCTTCAGCACCCTCTACGATCGCCTGCAGGCCAAGCGCCCCGACCTCGAGATTCACTACGTCGTCTCGTGTCTCACGGAGCAGGCCCCGCCCTACGCCGCCAGCTTCTTCATGACCAGCGACTCGGCCCAGCTCTACACCGCCCCGGCGCAGATGATGCCGCAGGTCGCGCACCACGTCGCCGGGGACACGATGCCGATCTACCTCGTCGGCCACGGCTACGGCGGCTGGCAGCACATGTACACCGCGCTGAAGCTCGAGGACGCCGGGCGCCGCACCGCCGGGCTCTACACCATCGACCCGATCAGCCCCGCCACCTGCGACGCCAACGACATCGACGGCAGCGGCTTCGACTTCGACGCCGACTTCGACTTCGACAGCGACGACGGCCACTACGACGACGATGACTTCGAGGCCAGCTTCAGCTTCGGCTTCAGCTTCTCCGCCGGCAGCAACTCCCGCGGCTGCCGCGTGCCCCCGCCGGACGTGCCCTGGAACCTCAACGCCTTCACCGACCGCTTCCTGAACTTCTTCCAGCGCAACGACCGCCTCGCCTCGGGCCCCGTCCACGGCGCCGTCAACAAGCCCATCTACAGCGCCGGCCACTGGTCCATCCAGGTCAGCGGCGACGTCTGGACCGACATCGAGTCCGCCATCGCGGCCGACCTCGAGAACCTCTGAGCGATCTGGAGAGAGGAGCAAGACGATGAAGAACGCACGATTCCTGATGGCGACGTGTGCCGCGATGGCATTGGTCGCTTGTGGCGAGGGTGACACGGTCTCGACGGAGTACGCCGAGGGGCCCGCCGGATCGGGCATCACCGGCAAGGCCGACGGCGCCCGCGACGACGCGAGCGCCCCCATCCCGGACAACGACTGGCGCGGCGTGACCCGCACGCTCGACGCCCAGAGCCCGGTGACGCGGGTGTGGGTGGAGATCGAGCACACCTACCGTGGCGACCTCCGCGTCGTCTTGATCGCCCCGAACGGCGACCGCGAAGTGCTCCACGCCCGGCGGGGTGGCGGGGCCGACGACCTGAGCATCGACTGGACGGTACCCGAGGCGCTCCAGCTCGCCGGCACCTGGAAGCTCCACGTCAGTGACCACGCCAACGCCGACGTCGGCGTGCTGCGGGCCTGGGGCACCGACGAGGCCCAGCCCGAGTGCGTCGACTGCATCGTCGAGGCCGGCGAGGGCGAGATGTGCGCCGGCATCGCGGGCATCCCCTGCGCCGGTGGCCTCGTCTGTGAGGTCGCCGCCAACTACCCCGACGCCGCCGGCACCTGCGTTGCCCCCGAGGGCAACGGCGACAGCGTCGTCGAGCGTCCCAACGCCCCGATCCCGGACAACCGCCCTCGGGGCGTGGTCCGCACCCTCCGCGCCGACGCCCCCGTCAGCCGCGTCTGGGTCGAGATCGAGCACACCTATCGCGGCGACCTCCGGGTCGTCGCCAAGGCGCCCAACGGCGTCGACCACGTCCTGCACAACCGCACCGGCGGCGGCGCCGAGGACCTCAGCGTCGACTGGATGGTCCCCGCCAGCGCCCAGGTCGCCGGCACGTGGACCCTCTGGGTCGTCGACACCGCCCGCCTCGACACCGGCACGCTCACGGCCTGGGGCCTCGACACCGTGGGCGCTGGCGGCGGCAACGGCGGCGACGCCGGCTGCGGCCACTGCCCCGCGGGGACCGAGTGCCAGGAGATCGACGTCCAGTGCTTCCGCGCGCCGTGCCCGGCGATCTTCGAGTGCGTCGACATCAACCCCGGGCCAGGCCCCGGGATCCCACCCCCGGCGGCCATCTGCGATGGCGAGATCGGCCTCACGGCGCCGGTCACGACCTGCGCCGACGAGCGCTGTGACCGCCCCTACGGAGACGCTGAGATCAGCGACGCCATCGACCGCCCGAGCTGCGATGGGTCCGAGCTGCGCACCTGGCAGGGCATCGACGGCACCCCGCGTTACGCCTGCGTCTTCCGCCCCGACGGTGCCCACGGCGCGCTCCCGATGGTGGTCTGGCTCCACGGCGCCCTGGCCAACGCCGACCACGCCTTCACGAAGACCAACCTGGGAGACAACGCCAAGAACTTCGACCTCTCCGGTGAAGGCCGCCCCGGCTTCGTCCTCGTCGCCATCCAGGGCCGCAACCTGAACTACCCCACGGAGGCCAAGGACGGACGCCACTGGGACCACTTCCACCGCGACCTCGCGAGCCCCTCGGCCAACCCCGATATGGCCATCATCGACGACGTCCTCGACACCCTCGTCGGCGAGGGCGGCGTCGACACCGATCGCATCTACACCATGGGGCACTCCAACGGCGGCTTCCTCGCGCAGATGTACGCCATCGCCCGCCACGACACCCCCACCCCCGGCGGCGTGCGCGTCGCGGCGACCTCCGTCTTCTCCACCGGCGACCCCTTCTCCGAGCTCCTGCTCCAGCAGCGGCACGACGACGGCACCTCCTGCATGCTCGACAGCTACCCGCGCTCCACCGTGCCCCTGATGTTCACCGGCCGCGACTGCGACAAGATGGCCTGTAGTACCCGCCAGGCGGAGGACCTCGCCGACCGGGGCCGCGACAGCATCGCGGCCGAGCCGGGCCACGACGTCGAGCAGTGGATGTCGGCCCTCGATGACAAGGTCGGCGACCGCAACGTGCGCCGCGTCATCCTCACCGGCTTCGGTCGCGTGACCAACCGCTGCGCCCGCTGGTGCGGCCCCAACATGGCGTGGATCAACCACACGCTGTGGCCCCGCCGCTACGAGTCCGAGATGCTCAGCTTCCTCCGCCAGAACCCCCTCCGCTAGGGACGCGACCACCGAAGCGGCGCGCTGCACGCGCCCGCCAACCGATTTCGGCGTTGCGAAGCCTACCGAT
>CAYOBQ010000197.1:0-17552 GCA_964402225.1 uncultured Nannocystaceae bacterium
CCGGAGGTTCTTCACGGTGTCAAGGTCCTTTGAGCAAACTGACGGCTGAGTGCTGGAAGCTGACAGCCTCTCCAAAGACGACCGCAGATCTGGGATTTGCACTCAGAACAAATCCATCAGCGACCAATCGAGGGCCCACTCGGTCACCCGCGCCCCACCCGTCACCACGCGCTGGGCGTCGTCGGCGAGGGCCACGGAGACCACCGGGCTGTCGTCCACCCGCACCCGTCGCAGGCGCTCCCCCGAACCGAGATCCCAGATGCAGAGCCGCCCGTCGCCGCCCACCGTCGCGGCCACGCGCCCGTCGGCGGAGACGTCGATGTCGTGGATCGAGTCGCGGTGCGCCCCGAGGGCGCGCTCGTCCGAGCCGCGCAGCACCCCGTCGTAGCCGCCGTAGAGCACCTCGCCGTCGGGGCACACGGCCAGCGCGAGGGCCGGCCCGCTCGTCCGCCACCGGCGCAGCGGCGTCCCCTCGGCCCAGACGATCACCCAGCCGTCGCGCCCCGCGCTCGTGGGGGCCCCGTCGGCGTCGAAGGCGACGGCCGTCACCGGGCCGTCGTGGGCCGCCCAGACGCGCGCTTCGTCCCCGACCTCGAGGCTCAGACGACCGTCGGCCGTGCCAAAGAGCAGCGCCCCGTCACCACGGGCCGCTACCGCCTCCACGCTGACGCCGATCGCCCGCGCGGGTCCCTTGGGCCAGACCCGGACCGCCCCATCGACCCCCGCGGAGCACAACGCCCCGTTCGCGAAACAGACGGCCGTCGCCGCCTCGTCGTGCCGACCGACCGGGTCACCGTCGAGCCAGACCAGGCCATCCCAGCCCGCCGAGCCCACGTGCCCACCGGCGATGGCCACCGCCGCCACCGGTCGCCCGTGGGCGTAGGCCGACAGCGGCCAGGCGTCGATGAGGGCGCCACGCTCCAGGTGCCGTCCCGCCCGACGCCACAGCGCCATCGCGGGGGCGGAGCGGGCGTAGCCGGGGAGCGCGCGCGCCGCGCGGATCGGCTCGACGGCGGCCTCCGGCCGGCCTCCATCGAGGGCCTCGCGCGCCTGGGCGAGCTTCGTCTGAAAGGCGGCCTGGTGAGCCACCAGATCCTCGGCGGCTCGCGGGCGGACGACCAGGTGTGGCGCCGCCCGCGTCGTGGGCTCGAGGTGCCAGCGCCGCAACCAGCCGTCGGCGCCGACCGTGACCAACGTCTCACCGTTCGCCGACAGCGCCACGCCCGAGACCTCACCGGCGTGGGCCCGAAACCGACGCACGACGCGGCCGGTGCGCGCGTCCCAGATCCGCACCGCCCCGTCCGCCCCCGCGCCGCAGACCCGGTCCCCGGCGACGTCGAGGGCCACCACCGGCGCCGCGTGTCCGGCGAGCTCAACCGGGGGGCCCGCTTCGGGCCACACCCTCACCATCCGGTCCCAGCCGGCGCTGATCGCGCGGTCGTCGTCGATGTAGACCGCCGAGATCGCGCCGTCGTGCCCGGCGAGCTCGCGCAGGAGGCCCCCTCCGCCCGTGTCCCAGATCCGCAATCGGTGGTCCTGCCCCCCCGAGACGGCGCGCCGCCCATCGGCGGAGACGGCCGTCGCCATCACCGCGCTGGGGTGGGTGCCGAGCACCGTCAGGGTGTGGCCATCGAAGCGCCGGACGGTCCCGTCACGGCCGCCCGAGACGACGACGGCGCCGTCCCTCGACATCGCGACGGCCCGCACCTCCCCCTCGTGGCCCGTGAGGGTGCGCGTGCAGGCGCCATGAACCCACAGCCGGACCGTTCGGTCGTGGCTCGCGGTGGCCGCCCGCTGGCCGTCGGGGGTGACTGCGACCCCCGAGACGAGGTTCCCGTGGGCTTCGAGCACCCCCCGCGGCTCGAGCGTCTCGAGATCGAAGACGTGGGTGTCCAGGCCCGCCGCGCAGAAGACGCGGCCCCCGCCGATGGCCACCGCGCTCCCCGCTCCAAAGCCCAGGCCCGCCTCCATCGCCAGGGCGTGCCCGGGCCGGACCGCGTCCCGCGCGCGCCGGGCCTCGTCGGCGATCCGCGGGCTCTCGACCCGGTCGAGGGCTGCATAGGCCCGTTCGTCGTCGCCCCCCTCGACGTGCAGCCACGCGCACAGCAGGGCCAACTCCTCGTCGTCGGTGCCAGACCGACCCGCCGCGTAGAGGGCCCGCAGCGCCGCGAGGTCATCGGAGATCCCGGAGCGCCAGCGCAAGAGGCCGAGGTTGTAGGTCGCCCGCAGGTGGTGGTGGTCGACCGTCAGGGCCTCCTCCAAGAGCTGCTCCGCGCGGATCGACTCGCCCAGCTCGAGCATCGACACGGCCCGGTTGTTGAGCCCGTCGGCGAGGGAGGCGGTGTCCCCCGGCGCCCGTCGTGGGTAGCGCCCGGGCCAGGCGTCGCGCAGCGAGGCGGCGATCTCCTCGAAGCCCGGGCGCGCCGTGGGATCCCCCGCGAGGCACCGATCGAGGAGCGCCACCACGGCCGCGGGCGGCGCCGGCATCGGGGGATCCAGCGTCCCCGCCAGGTAGACGCGCCAGGACTCGGGCGCCCCGGGGCCGCGATCCCAGAGGGCGCAGCCGATCCACATCTCTACCACCGTCACCGCCCAGGAGAAGACGTCGCAGGCCAACGTCAGGGGTCGATGCTCGAGCTGCTCTGGGGCGGCGTAGCGCGGGGTGCACGCGCCAGTGGCGGCGACGGTTCCGTCGACAAGCGAGCGCGCGCGGGCGAGGCCAAAGTCGGTGAGCTTCGCGGTCCCGGAGGGCGTGAGCATCACGTTGGCCGGCTTGACATCCTGATGGACCAGCCCGTGCCGATGCGCGTGCTCCAGCCCCCACGCCATCTGGATCGAGAGATCGATCACGCGCCGGCCCGCTGCCTCGGGGCCCCCCGCGTAGAGGCGCCCGTCGTCGAGCCAGTCCGCCAGGGTCCCGCCCGCGACGTACTCGGCGAACAGCCGCGGGAGGCCCTCGATGTGGCGCACGAAGTAGCAGCTCACGACGTGGGGGTGCGCGCCCAGGTTCACCCACGTCTGGGCCTCGCGGAGGAAGTCGTCGAAGCCCCCCGCGCGCAGCAGGAGTCGGGGCAGCGGCGCCTTGACCGCCATCTCTATGTCCCACTCGCGGTGCCGGACACCCAGCACCTCGCCCATCCCGCCCTGACCGAGGACGCCGAGCACCTCGTAGCGGTCGAGCACCACCTGGCCGGGTCGCCACGACGCGCCGACGGGGCTCGTCACCCCCGGGCGCGTGGGCGTCGGGCCACCCACGACCACCCCGGTCTGGGCCAGCGCCGGTGACGGCGCGGTGGGATCGTCTTCGGCCATCAGGCGAGAAGCCACCCGAAGCGGTCGCCACCGCGGGCTTGGATGGCGGCGTCCATCTCCGGGCTGCGCCCGTCCTTCGCCGCGAGGGCCACGAGGGCCACGGTCTGTTCGTAGAGGGTCGGCGCTCCGCAGGCGCGCAGCCTCTCGTGTGCTCCCCACAGCGCCAGCGCGCCAGCGTCGGCCGCCAGCGCGTCGAGCAAGCGGAGGACCGCCCGCGGGTGCTCAAGGTCCAGGCGTTCCACGACCTCGCGCAGCGCCGCCAGGGCGCCTGGGACCCCCTTGCGACGACGCAGCGCGAGCTGCACCAAGCCGCTGCGGGCATGAAAGAGGCCCCAGTCGTTGCCGTCCACCGTCCGCTCCACCGCCTCTGCGTAACGCTCGCCGGCCCGCTTGAACTGCCGCAGGTGCAGGCAGACGAGGCCCAGGTTGCTGAGGGCCACCGCGAGCCCCCGCGCGTCCTCCAGATCCCGCGACAGCTCGAGGTTGCGCTCGAAGAGGCGCCGCGCGTCCGTGAGCCGACCCTCGAAGAAGGCCAGGCGCCCCTGGTTGCCGATGTTGATCGCGCGCCCTTGGTGGTCGCCCCGCTGGATCTTGATGAGCTCGCTGCGCTGAAAGAGGCGCCGGGCGCGCTCCAGATCGCCGGACCACAGGTGCACGTTGCCCAGCGTCTCGAGGGCGTGGCCCTCCCGCTCGACGTCGCCCAGCATCACCAGCAGACGACGGGCCTCCCGAAGGTGCGCGACGGCCGCGTCGCGCTGGTCGGCGATGCGCTCGAGGTTCGCCAGCAGGTGCAGGGCGCTGGCCTGGGCCTGCAAGGCGTGGACGCCGCCGTCGCGCTCGAGCACCGCGGCGATCTCCCGGCGCGCGTCGGCCTCGTGGGTGCGCAGGTTGTGGAAGAGGTGCGCCCGCGCGAGGGGGACGCGGGGGTCCCGCGGATCGATGGCGGCGGCGGTGTCCAGGTCCTGGAGGGCGCGACTCGTGTCGCCGCGGCGTGCCCGAGTGCGCGCGTCCACAAGCAGGAGCTCGAGGCCGAGCGCGCCGAGCGGAGCCCGAGCGAGTCCGTCGGTGGCGTGGGCGCAGGCGGCCTCGTAGCGGTGCGTCTCCTCGGCGTGGCGAGCGCGCGCGAGGTGGATCTCCCCGGCCTCGAGGGCGTCTCCGAAGGCCTCGACGATCGCCGGATCGAAGCGCTTGCCCGCCTCGGCGCGCAGCACGCGCAGCGCCTCGTCGGGGGTGGCGTCGCGGCGCCCGGGTCGGACCATGGCGTCGAACCCGTCGCAGGCGGCGACCACCCGCCCCGCGAGGGGGATCGCCTCCGCCGCCAGGCCATGGGGGTAGCCGCCCCCGTCCCACCGCTCGTGGTGGGCGCCCACGCCGGGGATCCACGCCGCCGTCTCCGGCACCCCGACGAGGTAGGCGTGGGCCAACAGTGGGTGGCGCTGCATCTCGAGGAGGTCGCGGCGCCCCAGTCGCTCCGGCTGGAGCAGCGCGTCGTCGAGGTGCAGCTTGCCGAGGTCGTGGAACCGCCCCACGCCACGGAAGAGCGCCGCGTCGGCGGGGCGGACGGGTCGGCCGTAGCGGGGATCCACGAGGCGTCTGCCGACGACCTCCGCGTAGCGGCCCACCCGCTCGCCGTGGCCCGCGAAGCGCGGTTGACGCCGCTCGAGGGCGGCCCGGAGCCGCTCGAGGGCTGCCACCGCCGCCCGCGCGCGCGCCTCGGCCTCGCCGAGTCGGGTGAGGGCCTGGCCGAGCAGCGGCGCGACCCGCACGAGGCGATGATGCACCGCTTCGGTCCAGCGCCCCTCCCGCGCGTCGGGCCACCAGAAGAGCACCGTCGCTGCGCGCCCCCCTGGGCCGCGGATCCGCAGTGAGCCCGCCAGGGTCGGGAGCTCGAGGGCGGTGTCCATGCGCCCGAGGCGGACCAGGAAGCGCGTGAGCCGGACCAAGCCGAGGGCCCGCTCTCGGTCCAGGGGGAACGCGATGTCCTTGCGGTGGTCCAGAAAGCCCAGCAGCGGGTCTTCGACCTCGAGCTGAGTCGGGACCGGGACCCCGGCCGCGCGGAACATCACCCGCCCCGGCTCGTCCGAGGGCGAAAACGCCGCCAGGTGGGGCAGGCCCGGCGCCCCCACAAAGAGGCGCGCCGCCGCCGCACGCCAGCCCTCGAAGTCCGACGCGTCGGCGACGGCGACGTACGCGCTCTCGGGGATCGCAGCGTCCATCCGGGCTGCACAATAGGGGCCGCGAAGGTCGCCCGCGACCCTGGCGGAAAGGAAACGGCCCTCGAAGACGTATCCTGGGTATGGGCCTTCCGCTCGAGCGCCATGATCCCCCCCCCGAGCCGCCCCGCGGGCGGATCCTCCGTGCGGTCGTCGTCGATCCCAGCGCCGCGGCGCGGCTGCTGCTGCGCACGCTGCTCGCGGGCGATAGGGAGATCGAGGTCGTCGGCGAGGCGGCGAGCGTCGCGGAAGCCACGTCGCTGATAGTGGATCTCCAGCCCGACGTGGTCACGGTGGGCCTTCAAACCGACGGTGGCAGCGAAGCGATCTGCGAGCTGATGAAGGCCGCGCCCTATCCGGTCGTCGCGATCTCGGAGCCCGGGACCGACGTCCCCGAGGTCACGATTCAAGCCTTACGATCCGGCGCCGTCGCGGTCGTGGCCTGCCCCGAGGCGCCGGGTCACCCGGAGTTCGGCGCGAGCGCGGAGAACCTCCTCGCCGCCGTCAAGAGCGTCGCCGCGCCGGCCCGCATGGGCGGCTTCGCCCGGGTCGACTCGCAGTGCACCACCCTCTCCCGCATCGTCGCGCGCTCCCGGCCCCGCCCGGAGGTGCTCGCCGTCGCCTCCTCGACGGGCGGCATGATGGCGTTGGGTGCGCTGCTCGGCGATCTACCGCCGGACTTCCCGCTCCCGGTGCTGGTCGTGCAACACCCCACGGTGGGCATGGCCGACGTCATGGCGACCTGGCTGTCGGCCACCACGACCTTCGAGGTGGAGATCGCCCGCGACGGGATGCCGCTGCGCCCCGGCAAGGTGTACCTGGCGGGGGGAGACGCCCACCTCGAGGTCGACTCCGAGGCCCGCGTGCGCGTCACCCACACCGCCCCAATCCGCGGGGACCGCCCGTCGGCGGACGTGCTCTTCGACACCGTCGCCCGAGTCTACGGCGCGCAGTCCCTCGGGCTGGTGCTCACCGGCTCGCACATGGGCGGCGTCGACGGTCTGCGCCGCATCCGAGAGGCGGGGGGCCAGGTCATCGTCCAGAACGAGGCGACCAGCGTCGGCTTCGAACTCGGCGCGGCGGTGATGGCCGCCGGACTCCCCGACTACGTGCTCCCCCTCGACCAGATCCCCGATCAACTGGCGCGCCTGACGGAGTAGTCGCTAGGCTCGCCCCGTGCGTTTCCTCCTCCTCCTGTGCCTCCCGATCCTCGCCTGTGACGACGCCGAGGCAGATGACACGCCCGGTCCCGACGCCGGCTGGCCGCCCGCGGGCGACACCTACGTCGCCGGGCTCGAGAAGGCCGGCGAGACCCTCCGAGTGCGCCTCATGGAGGCCCTGCCGGCGCCGCCGGAGCGGGGGGAGAATCGGTGGGTCCTCGAGGTGGTCGACGCCGAGGAGACGCCGCTGACCGGATGCACGCTCGTGCTCTCCCCAGACATGCCCGCCCATGGCCACGGCACCTGGAAGGAGGCCGAGGTCACCGAGCAGGAGGCCGGTCGCTACGTCGCCGAGCCGGTCTTCCTCTACATGCCCGGCCTCTGGGAGATCCCGATCGAGGTCAACTGCGGGAGCGCCGGCGACACCGTCGTGTACGCGTTCTGGATCGAGGGCTGATATCGTCGGCAGCCGTGTCCGACGCTGACGCCCCCAAGACCCTCGAAGACCCGCTGATCGGGGTGCTCCTCGACGCCCGCTACGAGATCGAACGGATCGTCGGCGTGGGCGGCTTCGGCCGCGTCTACCGGGCCCGGCAGCTCAACGTCGATCGCGCCGTGGCGGTCAAGGTGCTCAGCGTCGACGCCTCGCAGCAGTCCGACCAGGTGCGTCGCTTCGAGAACGAGGCTCGGATCATCTCCCGGCTCCGCCACCCCAACACGCTGAAGCTCGTCGACAGCGGACGCACCCCAGACGGGCGACTCTACATCGCCACCGAGTTCCTCAGCGGGTCGCCCCTCGACATCGCGCTTCGCGCACGCCCGATGGACTCGGCCCGCGTGCTCCGGCTCCTTCGCCAGGTTTGCAGCTCCTTGGCCGAGGCCCACGAGGCCGGCGTCGTGCACCGCGATCTGAAGCCGGCCAACGTCTTCGTCGAGGCGGTCGGCGGCGAGGAGGTGGTCAAGGTCCTCGACTTCGGGGTCGCCAAGCTCACGCAGCAAGCGACGGAGACGGCCACGGGCACCATCTTCGGTACGCCGACCTATATGTCGCCGGAGCAGGCGTCGGGGGAGCCCGTCGATCCCCGCAGCGACCTCTACGCCGTCGGGGTCCTCGCCTACGAGATGCTCACGGGGCGTCCGCCCTTCCGCGGCTCGACGCCGATGTCGGTCCTCTTGAAGCACATCCAGGAGCAGCCGACGCCCCTCAGCTCGCTGGTCGATCCGCCGCTGATGCCGGCCCTCGAGGCCTTCGTGATGCAGCTCCTCGCAAAGGGCCCCGACCAGCGACCGGAGAGCGCGACGGCGGTGGTGGAGCTGATCGACGAGCTGTTGTTGATGGCGTCGGGGCAAACCCTGTCGGCCCAGACAGGCACCCTGGGAGGGGTCCCGCAGAGCGCTCCGACCCTCGAATCCTCGGACTCCAGCGCCCGCATCGAGTTCGCCCACACGGCGAGCTCACCGCCGGCATCGAGCGACTCCATCCCGGTGCCGCCGCCGTCGCCCAGGGAAGCACCGCCGGAGAGCGAGGAGATCCCCGCCTACTACGCGACCGGTCAGCGACCGTGGCTGCCGGTGCTGCTGTTGCTGCTCTCCCTGGGCGGGGCGCTCACCTGGGGCCTTTGGCCCGATGAGGTGCCGACCGTGGTCGCCGACGCGGCGACCCCGACGGCCCAGGTCCCGATGCCCATCGACGCGGCGCCGCCGCGGGTGGATGCTCCCGCCGCCGACGCCACCACCCCACCGGACGCTGTCCGCGACGCCGCGCTACCGGCGGCGGACGTGTCTCGACCCAGGCCAGCATCGCGTTGTCGGTGGGTGACCAAGAAGAAGAAGGTCTACGACGAGCAACTGCACATCTATCGGACCGAGAAGAAGCGCGTCCGAGTGTGCCGGTGAGGGTCAGGCCTGGGGCATCTCCATCTCGGCGAAGACACGCTGGCACACGTCGAGGGCCATCTGGACCTGCCCCTCCGGTCGGTCCATGAGCAGCGTCGCGAGCTGGCGTAGGGCGGTCGGCGTGATCGTGCCCTCCGCCGGCGTCTCGCGGATGTTGAGCACGTCGCCCAACATCGAGTCGACGTCCGTCTCGAGGGCACGCGTCAGCGCATCGATCGTGGTCGCACGGGGGAAGCGCTCAGCGCGCTCGAACGCGCTGATGGCGTTTTCGCTCAGACCGGCGCGCCCCGCCAGTTGGAGCTGCGACAGTCCGCGGGAGAGCCGCATTCGTCGCAGCATCTTCCCGAATCTGTGAGCCGTTTCACTCATTTTGTCGAGCACTCCTCAAACATTCGATCGGCTTCTCCCTCGCCCCTGAGGGTAGCGACTGAGTGAGTGCATTCACAGTCCGAGTGCGTACGACTTGACGGCGCTCAACCCCACGATCCCGGGGGCTTGCAGGGGCTAAAGTAGGCTCCTGAGTTAAACGACCCAGTGACGGTCCGTTACCGAACCGACACACTCCGGTGGTCGAGCGGGCTCGCCCGACGGACGAGAAGCGAGGTGCAACGTCCCGCCTCGAGGACCGGCGGATCACCGATCACCACCAGGTGCTCCCGGGCTCGGGAGACCGCCACGTTGACGAGGTTCACGCGTTCGTTGAGGAACCCCAGGGAGCGGGGCCGGGTCACGACCGTGGAGAACAGCACGATCGGTCGCTCGCCGCCTTGGAAGCGATGGACCGTGCCGGTGGTGACGCCGTGGCCGCGCCCGGGGCCCTCCTGGGGGACGCCCGCGGAGCGGATCGCCCGGCGCAGTCGGTCGAGCTGTCCGACGTAGGGCGTCAGCACCGCGATCTCCGCCGGCGCCACGCCCAGGCGGAGGGCGCCCAGCAACAGCCCGACCGTCACCTCGACCTCGGCGTCGTTGGCCCAGCTCCCCCGCGCAGGCGACTGCTGGCCGCGGACGCCGGCGAGCATCAGCGGGGCGCTCAGCCAGCCTCCCCGCGGGGGTGTCTCCGGCGTGCGCACCGACAGACCGTAGTCGCACAGCGCGTCGCACACGCCGATGATCTCCGGCCGGCAGCGGAAGTGGTCGCGCAGCACGAGGCGCGAGCCGACGGCGTCGTCGGCCAAGGCCTGCGCCGAGCCGAGCGCCGCGCCTGCCACCCGGTACGCGGCGAGCCCCTCGACCGTCAGCCCCGGCTCCACCATCGCCCGCACTCGGGCGTCGTCCGCCTCGCTCAGCCGGGAGACCGGCGTGAGCTGATGCACGTCGCCCAGCACCAAGGCTCGTTTGGCCCGCAGCAGCGCCGACGCCGCGTAGGCCGGGTGGCATTGCCCCGCCTCGTCGACCACCACGCGGTCCACCAACTCCGCCGCCGCCGGCAGCGCGTTGCCCAGGGACAGCAGCGTGCAGCCCATCACCGGAAAGAGGCGCCGAAGCCAATCCCCCGCGTCGATGTCGTCGGCGAAGAGCGCCTTGAGCGACCGCCGGCCTCCGGCGGCCTTCATCCCCCGCTCGACGGCGTCGAGCAGGGCCTCGCGGTGCAGCTCGGCCCAGCGCTCCCGCAGCGTCCTCGCGTCGCGCAGGAGGGTCTGCTCGAGGGCGTGAATCTCGGCGTTGGGCAGCTCCGGGACCGCCGACGGCGCGGAGAGCCCCTCGACCTCCTCGATCAGAGTGGCGCGGCGTTGGGCGACTCGGTGCGCCGACCGACGAGCGTCGACCTCCTCCCGTACCGCCCGAACCTCGTCGGCGGCCACCTCCAGCGCCTCGACCCACGCCGCGAGGCGCGCTTCGGCGTCGCCCTCGACCGTAGGAGGTAGCGCCACCGAGAACGGGATCGTCAGCGGCGCCAGCGCCTCGCCGGCGGCCTCCACCCGGGCTTTGGTCTTGCGCCACACCTGGATCAGGCGCCCCACGGCGCCGGTGCCGCCCCGCTCGGCGATGCGGGCCAGGCGATCGAGACGCTGGGCCAGTGGTCGGAGCTGTTGGGCGGCCTCGGCGAGGGCGTCTGTGTCCTCCGCCTCCGGCCGCGGCTCTCCGAGCTGATCCAGCTCGGCCCGAGCCGCCGCGAGCCGCGCCGCCCGCGTCCGAGCCTCGTGGAGCGGAGCCACCTCTTCGGAGTGGGCGGCCCACGCCGCCTCGAACCGCTCCAGCGCGAGGTCGAAGCGGCTCAGCGCGTCGGGGTGGTCGTGCTCGCGCAGCCAGTCTCGGGCGCGTGCGAGCAGCGCCACGGTGCGGGTCTGCGTCACCTCCCGGTTTCCGGCCCGGAGCCCCACCGGCAGCCCATCCGTGAGCGGATCGAGGGCGTTGTCCACCGCGCGGTTGTTGGTGCTCGTGACCAGCATCAGATCGCGCCCCATCACCCCCCGGTCCAGCAACCCCACCGCCCGCCGCACGACGGCGTCCCCCGCGAGCTCCAGGATGAGGCGCGTCTTCCCGGTCCCCGGTGGCCCCTGGGCGGCGGTGACGACCGAGCCGGCGAAACGCTCCGCCACGGCGCGCTGGTCATCGGTGGGCGGCTCGGCGTGGGCCCCCAGGACGACCGGCCCCCAGCCGTCGGGTTGGGGGGCGCCGGCGAGGTAGGACCAAAGTGGCGAGCCGGCGTCCCACGGGGCGTCCCCCGGGCGCTTGCGCAGCAGCGTTCCGAGCTCTCGCTGGAGGTGGTAGGTCGCCTGCACCCGGTCGCCGTCGTAGACCAGCGCCACCGGGTACACCGAGGCGTCGGTCCCCATCAGGCGGGCCCGCACCGCCTCCACGAGTCGGGCGAAGTCCGCCTCGCCATCCGCGTGTCCACCGAGGAGCCCGATCACCGCGTCCACCAGCTCGGCGCCCGTCGGCTGCTCGTCCTCGTAGGCCGCCAGCAGGTCACAGGCCTCCTCGTCGTTGACTCCGCACGTGTCCGCCAGGAGCTGTCGGTCGAGGGCGTAGGGCAACAGCGCCTCGTCCTGCTCGGTGGCCACCACCTCCACCCGCACGGGGGGCGCGGGGACCTGCCCCCGTCGGCGCCGTCGATAGGTCGGCGGCGTGAAGCGGACGTCCGTGGCGTCGAAGAAGGCCAGCTCCACCGGCAACCGAAACAGCGTCGCCAGCTCCCCACGTCGGCGGAAGTGGACCACCGGGAAGCCGATCATCCACGCCTGCTCCCCCGGCTCCTCCCCCCGTTTGGCGAAGGCCTCCAGGCGGTAGGCCTGCGTCAGCCAGCGCTCGAAGGCCGCCGCGCGTTCGGCGTCGATGGGCCGCGACAGTGAGCTCGCTTCGCGCCGGAGCAGCGCCAGCACGTCGTCATCGGGGGCCAGCTTGAAGTAGGCGTGCCCGTCGTCCGGCTCGGCCACGTTGATCCGGACCGGCGCCCCCGCGGGGATGCGCCGCGCCCGCGGCCGGGTCGACAGCGCCTCCTCGTGCCGAATCGACGCCAGCCAGTAGCGTAGGACGCCCGCGACGCCGGCCCGGTCTAGCGGCACAGCGCCTCGACCATCTCCGTCGCCGTCCCACGCAGGCGCTCGTCGAACATCCCGGACAGCGGCGTCGCCTCGGGGTTGATCTCGATGGTGTGGGCGCCCGCTCGCTTGGCCAGCAGCGGGAGCTGGGCGGCGGGATAGACGACCGCCGAGGTGCCCACCGACACCAGCAGGTCGCAGGCGCCGATTGTCGCCACGGCGTCGGCCACCACCGCCTCGGACAGCGCATCGCCGAACCACACGATGTCCGGGCGCCACCACGCCCCGCAGCCGCAGCGCAGCGAGGTCTTGGGCGCCTCGCGGTCTTCGCGCGCCTCGCCGCAGGCGTCGCAACGGACCCGCCACAGGCTGCCGTGCAGCTCCACCACCTCCTCGCTCCCCGCGAGTTGGTGTAGCCCATCGATGTTCTGCGTCACGACCCGCACCGAGGGGCGGCGCTGCGCCACGGCGGCCACCAGCGCGTGGGCCCGATTCGGCGCGCAGGCGCCCACCAGTCCGCGGCGGTAGTTGTGGAACTCCCAGACGTTCGCCGGATCAGCCTCGAAGGCCGTCTGGCAGGCGTAGTCCTCGTAGTCGTACTGCTTCCAGATGCCGCCCTTGCCTCGATAGGTCGGCACCCCGCTCTCGGCGGACATGCCGGCCCCGGTGAAGAAGACGACGCGCTCGAAGCCGTGGATGGAGGTCACGGCGCCACCATACGCGCGAGCCGCCCGGGCTGGCGAGGCTCCAGCGGGGGGGGGCGGCTACACGGGACCCGATGCCCGAGAGCCACCCCTCGCCCAAGCTCATCCAGCACGTGCGCCGCCTCTACCGGGACTCCCTGGAGGAGCGATTCGGGGATCGTCTACGGAAGGTGAGGTTCTACGGCTCCTACGGCCGCGGCGAGGCCCACGAGGAGTCCGACATGATGGCTATCCGATGTCCGGTCATGACCCGGTTTCCCGGACACCCTGGATGAGGCGAAGATGCTTCAGCAGGAGGCGGCCGAGTTCAAGGCCACCACGGTCGCGTTGATCAGGAAGGAGGCCAAGGACCCAGATGGCCGCAGCCTCGTCCAGATCGCTCGTGACCTCGATGGGGAGACCGTCCAAGCCGACCGGTGCGACTGCGATGCGTTCATCGAGAAGCTCCGTGGGCCCATCGAGGCGGAGGGCCTCGCATAGCTCGGGCCCACGGCGCTACGGCACCAGGGGCTCTCCGTTGATGTCGAGCTTCCACAGCCGGGCCACGGACTGGCGCTCGGGGATGAAAAGGGAGTAGTCGCCGTAGATCGCGACCCACGACTCTGCTCCAGAGGAGCTACCAGGAAGTACGACCGTCGTCAGCCCCCGCTCGTCGTGGCCCTGGTGGGGGACGTAGCGCAGGCGGACGCCGGTGGGTCCTCCCAGGCGCATCGCGTAGACGGACGTGAAGTCGTAGGCCGTCGCCGGGGATTGGTAGGCGGGCTCGGTCGCCATCGAGTCTTCGTCCTCGCGCAGCGGCGCGATGTAGACGGGCACCCCGTAGATGTGCAGCCGGCGCTCGGCGGCCCATCACGAGGGCGTCGGCGCTCGTCCCCGAGGCGGCGTCGCTGGGGCAGACGCTCCGGAGGATCTGGCGCAGCTCGGACATCGCCGACGCCTGGGATCCGATGACCTGCCGATCCGCGCCCGCCGTACCGAACTGGTCGTCGTAGTAGCCCGCCAGGCCGCGGAGCGTGTCGGAGCTGATCGTCTCCGTGCTGTTGGCGACCTCACGGCCGAGCTGTCGCCACAGGGCCAGGGCGGCCGTCTGGGTCACGCGATCCACCGCGTCGGGATCGGCCCCACGGCGGACCTCGAAACGGGTCGAGATCCGCCGGAAGCCGAAGGTCTCGTAGTTGGCGTCGCCCGCCGCAACCGTGAAGCCGCCGTCCGTGAAGTCCGTCGGGTCGGTGGTGCGGCTGACCCACGTGGCGCCGCGAGTTCGAGGTCGGTGATCGTGCTGGCCATCTGGCTTCAGCCTCCTTCTTGGTGGAGCACGCGCTCCCTGGTTTGGCGTGCGCGTCGGCGCACACGACGCCAGCGCGCACCCCTCCGGTGCGCGGTCCCGACGTCGTCTCTGTTCTGGTCTCTCGCCCTGGGCCCGCTACACCACGCGGCTGCCCCGAACGCTCAGCATCAACTGCAACTCACCCTCGCCGGCCGTGCGCACCACGCGCACGCGATCCTCCGCGCACACCGGGCGCGGGGCGGCGAGGGTCGTGACGTCCCCCCCGGTGATCGGGATCTCGTGGCGACCCGAGGTTCCGCAGATCTCGACGCGGGCATCGGATCGTGAGTCGCGGGCCCCCATCACGAGGGCCTCGAGGTCGCCGTCGATGCCCACAAAGGCGGTCGCCACGTCGGCGCGCTCGGGCAGCCGCACGGGGACCTCGGTCACGAAGCCGTGGCGCAGCGCCAGCGGCCCGTAGACCTGAACCGGCTCGCACCCGAGCCCGCCGAGCGTCAGCAGCGCGGGTCCGGTCAGGAGCTGGTGGGGGCCGAGGACGAGCTGGGGCGAGGCGATCTCCAGCGGGGCGTCGAGCACGGAGTCGGGCTCCAGGACCTCCACCACCAGATCGAGCCCCCTCGCCGCCGGGCTGGCGGTCTCGTATTCGTCGTCGGCCGTCTCCTTGGCGGGATCCATCGCCACGCGCAGCAACTGCCACTCGCCGATGCGCTCGTAGGTTCGACTGTGGAGCCGCTGCGCGCCCGCGCCCTGCTGGCGGAGCCCCAGCCGCACCGACCAGCCGGGGCTCTCGGAGCGCACCCACACGCTCGCGACCAGGCGGTGCCCACGCAGTCGCAGGAACTGCGCCCACTGCAAGGCGGAGGGCTCGGCCCCATCGGGGGCTTGTTCACGCAGCGTCTGCATCAGCCAGACGGCCTGGACCAGCTTCCCATCTTCCCATTGGCGCGCCTGCTCTTGGGTCTTCAGCGACACCGCGCCGCCAGCGAAGCCCGGGGAGCTGTTCGTGGCGTGCAGCAGGGGTCGGAGGAGCCGCTCGAGCGGGACCGCCCGCGGCCCGTCGACGAAGCCCGGGTTCGGCTCTCGGAGGAACGTCCGCCTCTGGTTCGGAGCCCCCTCCAGCCGACGCCACCGCCACGCCTCCGGGCTCCGCCAGCCCGGGAGCGGACCACCCCCCAGCAGAGGGGCCCCCTCCCGCAGCGACGCGTTGGCCAGCAGGTTGTGGCGCGTCCAGGTGTTCGGCGGGCTGGTGTCGTCGCCGAAGGTGTCGACCGTCGCCCCTCCGACCAAAGAGGCCCCCGAGCGAGACCACAGCGACCGCTTGGGCATGGGGGCCAGGTCTTCGCCGCGGCGACGAATCCGTGTCAGCTCGAGGGCCCCCGCCGTTGGATCCGAGGCGTCTCCGTCCGCCCCGGTGAACTCGTTTTGCAGGATCCAGGCGTGCATGCTCCCGCCCCCGGTGACGCGGTACTGGTCCGGCAAGCCGTCGCGGGAGAAGCGGGACTCCGGCAACACCTCGATGTGCTGGCCGTCGGTGCTCAGGGTGCAGGCTTCGATGACGTGGTGGTTGGTCAGCGTGCGGATGCACGTCGCGCGTGGGGCGGGCTCACCAGCGCGGATGATCGAGCTGACGACCCGGCTGCTTGCGGACCACAGATCGATGCCCGAGGCGGTGCAGTCGAGGACCTCGACGTCGTCGATGAGCCAGTCGTTGATGCTCGCCCGGGTCGGCGTTCCATCGAAGCCACCAGCGATGAGCTGGCCATCGGCGTCACGCCGCGGCTTCGCGAAGAGCGGACCGTAGGGCCGGGCGACGAAGATCCCCGTATGGCACGACGAGACTCGGGTCCGCAGGATCTCCCCAAGGTACCCCGAGCCGTTGGGCGAGGCGACCTCGGCGTAGACCCCGCACCCGTTCCGAAACCCCTCGACGGCGACGTCCTCCACGATGCCCAGATGCGTGTTGACCAGCCTGATCCCCATCGAGGTGAAGGGGATCAGATCGCGCCGACCGTCGTACTCCCTCGGGAAGAGGGGCCGCTTGTACAGCGCCGACAGGATGTCCACCGGGAGGCGCGGGGCGGTCTTTCCGAGGGAGGGGAGGTCGAGCTGAGTGATCCTCAGCCGGGAGATCCGAACCGGCGCCAGCGCGAGGAGGACATCCCGAAACGCCTGCTCCCGCTCCGCCTCCGTCCATCGATGGCCCTCCGGGTCTCCGAAGACCGCCTTCGGCACCCGATCACCGGGGTCCCGGGGTTTGCCTTCGTGGAAGGAGGCCATCACGTCCCGGACGGACAGCTCGTCTGTGTCAGTCCACTGGACGGCCGGCACCACCTCAATGCAGGGGCCGTCCCCAATCTTGACCAGCTCCGTCCCCCCCTCCCCATCCGCCCCCGGCGAAGCCCCCACCAGAACCTGCCCGGCGAAGAGCCGGATCGTCCCGAAGATGTAGTACCGCCCCGGCGGGACGTAGATGGTCCCCCCATGCCGATTCAACGAGGGCAGGTCGGGGTTGATGGCGTAGAGCTGGTCCTCTGGGTCCTCCGCCACGGGCGGCGGCGTCATCCGATCCAGCGTATGCGACGCCTCCCACCGAGCCCCACTCGCCTGGTTGAACGCCCACGTGACATCCCGGTAGAGAACGCCTTCGATATCGCGGCCGAGATTGAGGATGTCCTCGATAACGGAGACTTCGTCGTCACTCGACGGAGCTTCGCCCGAGACCATAGCGAGAACCTGACCAACGTCGATGTACGCGAGTCCATCAGCCGTCTCTCTGCCGTCGCTCACGGAGAGCTGAACGTGCGGGATTCCAGGCATCAGTCCACCCCCGGGCAGCCAATGAGCTGCATCTCTATCCGCGAGTTGTTGTCGTCAGGCTCGTCAGAGAACCGCTGTCGTATCACTGGGAACGGACCATGGGGTTGGTTGCCGACCATCCACGATGCTCGATCTTCGTCTACCGAGCTCACGAGCCTACCGTCGGCACTGAAACGCCCGCTGCGAAGATCCGTGGTCGTGGAGTCGACGAAGAGCTGCCCGCCTGCCGACACGACTCTGTGCACTGCCTCGTTTGGCTGGCGAAATGGCGCAAGCCCGATCTCGACAGGCCAGCCATCAAGGACGGAACCATCTTGGTCGAATGTCGTCAGGTGGTTTGTTCCCGGGCGTGAGTAGCCGAGCACGAAGTGTGTTCCGGTCCAGGCGAGCCCGGAAGTCCGCGTGTCGTCTGCCCAACCCCTCGCCACCATCGTCGGCTCTGTCAGGATGCCGCCATCCACGTTGAACCGTGTCATCTGGATCTCGTTCCCATGCTCGAAGGAGGGAAACGCTTCCCAAGCGAAGACGAAGGCTTCGCCGTCGTGTGCGAGCCCGATCGGTCGCTGGTAACCATTCAGCTCGTTCCAGTGCATGAGGCGCACGGGGCCACGAGTGAGACGCCCATTGGACCTGCCCCGCTTTTCCAGACACCCGATTTGAGGCGACAGTGGTCGCCAAGG
>CAYOBQ010000198.1:0-17441 GCA_964402225.1 uncultured Nannocystaceae bacterium
TGAAAGCTGACAGCCTCTCCAAAGACGACCGCAGATCTGGGATTTGCACCCGTCTTCAATCGGTCTCGTACGCGTGTCAGGGCACCGGCCGCAAGCAGTCGCTCCACGTCGGCCCGCCACAGCTCGACCCGCTCGGCTTCCGTCCGTGGCAGCCCGAGGGTCTGCACCACCGCCGCCGTGAGCTCGTCCGGCGCGAGCGAGCACGCGGCGTGGACGGTGTGGAGGATCGCCCTCGCCCGCTCCTCGGGGGCGAGGTGCTCGCTGCGACGGTCGTCTCGCTCCTGGGCGCGGCGGTCGCGGATCGGCGCTGGGCCGTCGTCGGGGTCTCGGCCCCAGACGAAGTCGCCGCGGCGCCACATCGACGTCGGCTCAGCCGCGATGGCGCGGTCCACGGCGGCCTGGACGCCCTCTCCGTAGCGGTGGATCTCCGGGCTGCAATCGGCGACGCGATGGGCGAGGCGGGATCTCGAGAGCGGGCCCTCTCGTTCGAGGACGCGGAGCAGCTCCCGGGCGAGGCGTGCGGGCGTCGCGCCTTCGATGCCCTGCTTGCCGAAGCGGATGGTGCCCTCGAAGCGGGCGTAGGAGACCACCACCGGCTGGGGGCCGCCGCTGCGCTGGGGCACGCCCACTCGGTCGTCGACCGCCTCGTGATCCGCTCCCAACGCGGCGGTCGCCCGCGCGACGGCGGCGTCTGCGTCGCGCGCGGCGGCGGCGCTCCACGTCCGATGCACGCGCCAGCCGAGGCGCCGTAGGACCTCCTGGCGCAGGCGCTCGCGCTCCCGCGTGGTGTGGCTGCCGGCGTAGGTCGCGCCGTCGCACTCGATGGCGAGCCGGTAGCGGGCGGCGTCCTCGGTGTCGACCACCGCGAGATCCACGTGGAGGCCGGCGGTGCCCACGCGCCGGTGCACCTCGTGGCCCGCGACCTCGAGGCGCCGCTGCATCGCGCGCTCGAAGGCGGTGGCGTCGCCCCCGTGGTCCGGTGGCGGTGGCGCGACGCGCGCGCGTGCCGCCTCGAGGAAGCTGCGCAGGGCGCGGACGCCCGCCGCCTGGGTGCGCTCGAGGTCGAGATCCTCCGGCTCCAGGTGGGTGAAGACCTCGCAGCGCAGACGGGACCGGGTCATCAACACGTTCAGGCGTCGCTCGCCGCCGACGAGGTTGAGCGGCCCGAAGTTCAGGACCAGCCGCCCGTCGGGCCCGCGCCCGTAGCCGACGCTGACGAAGACCACGTCGCGCTCGTCCCCCTGCACGTTCTCCAGGTTCTTCACGAAGAACGGCTCGGTGGGGTGCGCGCCGAAGAAGCGCTCGTGCTCCAGATGCTCACGGCGCAGGCGCTCGAGGGCGTCCTGGATGGCGTGGGTCTGGGCGGTGCTGAAGGCGACCACGCCCAGCGTGCGCGCAGGCGTGGCGCGGGCGTGGTCGAGGACCGCGCGCGCCACCGCCTCGGCCTCGACGACGTTGGTGCGCGTGCCGCCCCGGTCGTAGACGCCATCGGGCACCGGCCGCAGCCGCAGCCCCAGATCGGGATCGTCTCGCCCCGTGCCGGGGAAGAGCACCAGCGCGTCGCCGTAGAAGAGCCGGTTGCTCACGGCGACCAGCGACGGGTCCCGACTTCGGTAGTGCCAGCGCAGGGTGCGCGACGGGGCGCCGGCGGCGACGAAGAGGTCGAGGATGCTCTCCAGATCGGCGGTGACGTTGGCCTCGTCGTCGGCGTCTTCGCCGTCGATGACGCGCTCGAAGAAGCGGGTCGGCGGCATCTGCTTGTCATCGCCGACCACCACCGCCTGGTCCGCGCGGGCCAGGGCGCCCAGGGCATCCACCGGGCGGACCTGGCTGGCCTCGTCGAAGACGACCAGATCGAAGCGGGGCCCGTCGGGGGCGAGATAGGTCGCGATCGAGAGCGGCGACATCATGAAGACGGGCTTGATCCGCTGGACCGCCTCCCCGGCGGAGACGAGCAGGCGCCGAATGGGCAGGTGCCGCGCCTTCTTGGCCATCTCTCGCCGCAGGAGCCCCATCTCCCCCGCCCCGCCCCGCGGGAGTTGGGCGTAGTGGTCGGCGGCGACCTGCGCGCGGTGGTCGGCGAGGGCCTGCCGGTCGAGGTCGACGAAGCGCGCGCGGACGTGCTCGTGGCGGGCGTGGTCGAAGTCGGCGAGGGCCGGGCGGTCGGCCTCCGCGGTGCGCACGAGGCCGCCGTACCAGGCCGCCGTGAGCGCGTCGACGAGCCGGTCACCGGCCTCCGGCCAGGCGTCGGCGGTGGACACCAGATCCGCGAGGCCGGCGTCGGCGCAGCGCGCCGCGAGATCGTTGTAGGCGCAGCGCTCGCGGAGCCGCGGCAGGTGCGTCGCCCAGCGGTCGAGCGTGACCCGCATGGTCGCGAAGTCGAGGCGCTGCGGCGTGGCATCCAGGGCGACGCCCAACGCGCGCAGGGCGACCTCGAGGGCACCGGTAGCCGACTCGGCCCGCGCGAGCTGCGCGTGCAGCGCCCCGCGGTCCCAGGGCGCCGAGGCCCGGACGACGGACTCCGGGACCTCACCGTGGAGCGCGACGATCCACTCGAAGGCGCCACGCAGCGCAGAGACATCGGATCGCCACCCCTTCCAGCGGCTCCGAAAGAGCGCCGCGCAGCGCGGGTGGAGCGTGGCGAGCGTCTGCTGGCGCCGCCGGACGGCGAGCAGGCTGTCGAGCAGGGCCAGCGCGTCGTCACCGGTGGGCGCCGCTTCGACGCACAGCTCCGTGAGCTGCCGCCGGGCGGCCCGATACCGGGCCGAGAAGTGGCGCCACCACTTGGGCCCGTAGGTCGCGAGGTCCCGCCGGCAGGTGAGGAGGGCCGCCGGCGTGACGGACAGGTCCGACTCCCAGGCCTCTTCGACGACGACGGGCGCCGCTTCGACGTGCTCGGCGATCTCCGCCACCAGATCGAGGGCCTCGGTGATCGGGCCGCGATGGGCGACCCAATCGGGGTGCTTGAGATCGAGCTCATCGACCGCCGGGGCGTCGGCGAAGCGTCGGGCGAGGGCGCGCAGCGCCGCGGCGGTGTCGAGGTCGGACGGCGGGCGGGCGGAGAGGCTCGCGGCGAGGGCCGAGAAGGCTCGAAGGGCGTCGTCGATGGCGGCGCGGGCGACGGCGATGCGGTCCGCGATCTGCGCCTCGTCCTCGGGCCGGGCGCGACGCAGCGCGCAGCCGTGGAAGGGGTGATCGACGGGGCGACCCAGGGCGCGGAGCTTCGCCTGGAGCTCGGCGGCCAGCTCGCGGCGCGCGGCGAAGTCGGCGCGGGTCCAGGCGGCCATCGGCGGGAAGGGCAGCGCGGGCAGGTCGTCTGCCTCGCGGAGGGCGGCGCGGGCGCCGATCGCCTGGTAGGGCGTCACGCCGCTGTCGCCGACGGGCGTCACGAGGGCGTCGCGGTAGGCGTCGAGGCGGCCCTTGGCGGCGTCGAGGGCCGCGCGGGTGGCGGCGGCGTCCCCGGTCTGCGGGCGGGCCAGGGCCAAGGTGCGCGACAGCTCGCCTACGACCGCGCGCTTGTTGGACTTGTGGCTGTGGAGCTCGAGGCAGAGGGCGCCCAACCCAATCGCGTCGAGGCGGCGCCAGACGACCTCCAAAGCGGCCATCTTCTCGGCGACGAAGAGGACCCGCCGGCCTGCGCCCACGGCGGCGACGAGGAGGTTGGCGATGGTCTGCGACTTGCCCGTGCCCGGGGGGCCTTGGACGACCAGGTCCTGGCCCGCGGCGACGTCGGCCAGGACCGCGGCTTGGGAGCCGTCGGCGTCGAGCACGTCGAGGACGCGTTCGGGGGGCCGGGCCGCGACCGCGGGGGGAAAGCCGCCGCCGAGGACGGCGCGGACGACGCGGTGGTCGGCGGGGTGGGCGTCGGCGGGCCACGCGCAGGCGTCGAGGTCGCGGTAGAGGAGGAAGCGCGCCGAGGAGAAGAGGCCGACGTAGAGGTCGTCGGGCTCGACCCGCCAGCCTGGGAGGTGGGCGATGCGGGCCGCGACATCGCGGAAGAAGGCGGCGAGGTCGGGCGCCTCGTCTTCGAGGGGTGGGAGCTCGAACCCGAGGTCGGCCCGGAGGCGCGCTGAGAGGGCGAGGTTCGTCCCCGGCTCCTCCCCAGCATGGCGCACCACGAAACGGCTGCGAGCGCTCGCGCGCTCCAAGACGACGGGGACCAGGAGGAGCGGCGCTCGGCGCTCGGCGTCTTCGTCGTCGCGCCACCGCAGGGTGCCCAGGACCAGGATGCAACTGTTGACGCCCTGCTCCTCGAGGAGAACGCGGGCGTCGTTGGCGGTCGTGAAGAGGCGCCGCTGAAGGGCCGCGGATCCGTGGCGTGTCTGGAGGTGGGCGTCGGTGTGGCGGTCGGCGGCGGGCTGCGGCAGGGCGCCGGTGGGATCCGCTTCGGGGGCGGGGAGGAAGTCCATCCGTGCGGCGCTCGTCACCAGGGCCCGGAAGACCTCCCCGGCGCGCTCGTCGGTGATCTCGATCCCCCGCGTCTTCGAGGGGCGCAGATCGATGAGCGGGTTGCGCAGCCCGAGGTCCAACAGCTCCTGTCGGCTGGCGTGGAGCGCGGCGTGGATCGGGTCGTCCGTCACGGGGACAACATCGACGTTGCGCGCCGCCAGCTCAACCCGAAGGGCCGACGTGCCGATTCAGCGGTTGAACCCACCCGAGGGAGCTCGCCGTGATCCCCCAGCAAAACACCGCCGAGAAGCGCAGCAAGCGTCGCTGGCACCTCATCTTGTATCTGCGCGTCTACCAGCGCACCGACGACGCGCTGCTCGGGCACGTGGTCGACATCTCCGAGACCGGCGTGCGGCTGATCCGTGATGAGCCGTTGGAGCCGGGGACGACGTTGGAGATGCGCATGAGCTGGCGGGACGAGGACGAGGGCGTCCACGACTTGAGGTTCGACGCCGAGTGCATGTGGAGCGGCCCGGACGTGAACCCCGACTTCCACGACGTCGGCTTCCGCTTCACGCAGGTGGATCCGCTGGCGGTGGAGTCGATCCGGCGGCTGGTGGTGGAGCTGGGCTTTCGGGGCTGATGAGGGGCGCGCCGGGGAAGCTGCCCGGCCATCAGCTCGGCGAGGGGCCGCGTGAGCTCGAGCTCGGCCATGAGGATCTTGAGCACGGCGGTGATCGGCGTCGCGAGCAGCATGCCCGGGATGCCCCAGAGGATGCCCCAGAACACCAGGGCCAGCAGGATGGTCACGGGGTGGAGATCGAGGGAGTCGCCCATGATCTTCGGCTCGACCACGTTGCCCACCACCATCTGGACGGTCGTCGGCAGCGCGATGGCCAGGACCACCACCGCCGGGGAGTAGTCGCCGAAGAGCACCACCGGCAGGGGGAGCGCCGAGGCGATGATCGAGCCCACGTTGGGGATGAAGTTCAGCACGAAGGCGAGCACGCCGAAGACCAGCGCCAGATCGACGCCCAGGACCAGCAAGATGAGCCAGACGGCGACGCCGGTCACCGCCGAGAGCATCAGCTTCATCGTGATGTAGCGCTCGATGCGCGACTCGATGGTGGCGCGCAAGGATCCCTTCCCCTGCGCGCCGGAGCGGTGGCCCAACAGCAGATAGACGGCGAAGACGAGGACCAGGAAGGTGTTCGAGACGATGTTGGTGACGCCCTCACCCGCCTTGGCCGCCCACTCCTTGAAGGGGAGGCCCTTGAGCTGGGCTTCGATGGCGGCGGGCTCGATGTCGACGCCCTTGGCCGCCAACCAATCCCGGGCCTGGTGGACCAGCGCGGCGAAGCGGGCCTGGTACTCGTCGGTGTTCTCCCGCAGGCGCCCCACGGAGCTCGACACCAGGCCCGCGAGGAGCGCGAAGCCGATGAAGCCGATGAGCAGCGCGAGGCCGATGGCGACGATACGCGGCACGTGGAGGCGGTCGGTGAGGAAGTCGATGGCCGGCGCGACCGCGTAGGTCAGCAGGACGGCGAGGGTGAAGGGGATCAGCGCCGGCTTCAGCGCCATCAGCGCCACGGCGCCGAGCACCGCGGCGATGAGCACCAGCGAGATGGTTCGAATGCGCGCTTCGCTGACCGCCGCCATGGCGGGGTTATAGCGCGCGTCAGGGCTCGGCCAACAGCCGCTCTACCAAGGATTGCATCTCCTGCACGTTGAAGGAGTTGCGGATCGCGTGGACCGTCAGGTCTTTTCCGATGACCACGTCCCGCGGATACGGGTAGCCGACGCCCGGCGGGAAGGCGAGGCGCTGGCGCGTACCGCGGTCGCCGACCACCGGGAAGGTGATGCCCGTCTGCTCGACGAAGTCGGCGAGATCACCCGCCGGTTCGCCGGAGTGGATGCCGATGACCAGAACGCCGCGGTCACGAAAAGGCTGCCAGAGCGCAGCCTCGAGGTCTGGCAACTCCAGACCGCAGATGGGTCAGAAGAGGGCGAAGTAGGCGAGGACGACGACGTTACCCTCAAGGCCCGCGATCTGGTTGGCCCCGCTGGGATCGAGGAAGGCGAAGGTCTCGTCGAGGCGATCGCCGACGTCGATGCGGGTGCTGTTGGCGGCCACGACCAGGAGGCTGGCCTCGGGCTCGTCGGGGTCGTTGGTGGTGAGCACGAGGCGGGCGAAGCCCTCCGTCGACGGAGGGGTGAAGGTGAGCTCGGCGACGGCCCCCCCGCCGGGCTCCACTGCGAGGTCCGCGGTGTCCAGGCGCAGCGCGGCGTCGTTCACGGCCAGACCTACGGCGAGGGGCCGGTGGCCGACGTTTCTGACGACCACCGCCTGGGCGTCCGCGCGCTCGGGGGAGAAGCTGTAGAGGTCCTGCTCGAGCCAGAGGTCCGGCGCCACCCGGCCGGGGCGGTAGCCGAAGGTGTGCAGCCCCTCCCACTCACCGACCAGCACCGTAGAGCCGATGAGCGCCACCGCCGTGTCCTGCTCGAACTCGTCCCGTGGCCGCGTCCGCTGGGTGGCGAGGAGGCGATGATCCCGCGTGTCATACACCGCCACGTGGCTCCAGGCGCCGACCGCGAGGACGCCGTCCCCGGCGGCGACGGACTGGGCCGAGCCGAGGGTCTCGATGTTCGCCAAGGGCGTGGGCGCGGCGGGGTCGCTGGCGTCGAAGACATCGACGCCCAGGCCGCCGAGGGCGACGTAGAGGCGGTCCCCATCGATCGCGAGATCCCGCGGGGCGCCATGGGTGAGGACGGTGCCCGCGTGGACGGGGTCTGCGGGGTCGGAGATGTCGACGACGTGGAGGCCGAGGTCGTTGTCGACGACGTAGGCCAGGGCGTCGGCGACCTCCACCTTCCAGGCGTTGCCGAGCCCGCCGAGGGTGCTGAGAAGCTCGGGGTGCCCCTCGGCGCTGACGCGATAGACGCGCAGCCCGCCCTGGTGGACGGCCACGTAGAGGTGGCCGTCGTGGAAGGCCATGCCCTCGAAGAGGACGTCGCGGTCGCGGATGATGTCGATCTCGGCCGGTGGCCCCTCGCCGACGAGGTAGGTCGTGAGCCGCGCACCGCCAGCGTAGGAGTCGCCATGGTGGGCGAAGAAGACGACCCGCGAGTCGCCCACCATCGGCCCTGGCTGCGCGTGCTGGCAGCGGCTCGTCGCGCCGCCAACAGAGACGGGATGGGTGGGATCCGTGACGTCGTGGATCGTGGCCCCGAAGCCGCCACACGCGAACGAGAAGGTGCCGTCCGTCTGGAGATCGACGACCTCCGAGGCGAAGGCTGCGCCCAGCCGCTCGAGGGGATCGCCGGGCACGCAGCAGGTGCCTTCGATGGGTTCGCCCTCGCCGCAGCCCCGGCCTTGGCCGCAGGGCAGACACGCGAGGCCATCGCAGGGGGCGACGGCGGGCGGGGCGTCGGCGTCGGGGCGCTCGGGCGAGGGGCGCGCCTCCCGAAAGGGGTCGTCGGGGGACGTCTCCTCGGCGGAGCAGGCGAACAGCAAGAGCAGCGGCAATGCGCGCATCTGGATCGCTGCGCGGCCGGTCATTTGTCCCGCTCGATCGCCGCTCGGCTCGTCTTCGCGCTACCCAGATGCGCCTCGATCGTCTCGGCGAGGCCCTCGGCGCTCGTGCCGACCTCGCGGTAGACGATGCGGCCGTCGCCGTCGACGAGGAGGTTGAGCGGCGTCTGGGCGGCGGTGTCCTGAAAGTAGTCGCGGGTGATGAAGAGCGGGTCTGCGAGCACCGGGAAGGTGAGGCCGAAGTTGTCGCGCCAGCTCTTGCAGAAGAAGCGGGTCGCCGGTCTCGCCTCGGCGTCCTCGAAGAGGACCTGCACCACCGCGAGCCCGCGCTTGCACAGCGGCTGGAAGACGTCCGCCTCCAGGGTGCGACTCTCCACGATACATGGCTGGCACCACCCGGCGCCGACGTTGAACAGCACGAGATCGGCCCGGCTCAGCAGGTCGCGGAAGGCGACCTCCTGACCGTCGCAGTCCTGGAGGACGAAGTCCGCCATCGTGTCGCCCACATCGACGCCGTAGGGGCCCGGTGGGTAGCGGTAGTCTTCGGGGGCGCGCGCAGGCTCGCACCCATCGGGGGGTGGCCCGGCGTCGGTGGTCTCACCGGTGCAACCGAGGGCGACGACGAGAGCGAGGCTACGCACACGTATTGCAACGCACGCTGGGCCGTAGTGTTACGCCTCGAGGTAGTCGAGCATCGCGCCGGCGACGTCGGCGCCGAACATCTCCGCCTGGGGGAAGTAGCAGGGGAAGTTGGCCTCCAGCAGGTACGCCCGACCGCTCGGGTGGAGGAGCAGATCGACGCCGGCGAAGGCATAGCCGACGACGTGGCTCGCCGCGACGGCGATCTCGGCGTGGCTGGGATCGAGCTCGATCTCGTAGTCGGCGGGGTCGTCGCTGGGTTCGCTGCGAAAGTCGCCGGGACGGGTGGGGTTGCGATACGCCGTGACCACCTCGTCGCCGACCACGACCAACCGCAGGTGGACGGCGTCGGGGACGAAGGCGAGCAGCGTGGGGTGCTGGCCCTGGGCGAGCAGTAGATCGAGGAGCGAGCGCAGCGCGGGCATCGAGTCGGCGATGAGCGTGCCGACGCCGCCCTCGCCCCCACCGCTCTTGACCACCAGCGGGAAGCCACCCAGGGCGTCGACCCACCCCTCGAGGGCGTCGTCGGCGGCGCGGTGCACTCGCACGAAGCGGGGCACTGGCAGATCCGCGCGAGCGAAAGCGAGCAGCGGGTGGAGGGTCTGCACGAACGGGCCCTCATCCCGGCGATGAAAGGAGGACACGCCCGGCTGCCAGAGCTGCTGCTCGACCCGCTCCGCGAGCAACGAGGTCGACGGCGTGTAGAGCATCGAGCCCGGCGGCAGGGGTCCGCGCAGGAGATCCACATCCCGCGGGACGACGCGCACGAAGGTGTGGCCGCGCTCGATACAGGCCGCGTGCAGGCTCTCGACGGTCTCCGGCGGCACGCCGTCATCAACGCAGTAGAAGGCGCGGCCGGATGCTGCGGGCGCCTCCGGTAGCTGCTCGAGGTGGCCCAGCAGCGGACGCGTCTCGGCTTCACGGGCGGCGAGCCAGGCCGCGCGCAGCGCCTCGGTCGAGGCATAGACAAACCAGGTCAGCGTGCGGCGGCGACCAGCGCGCACCGTCTCGAAGGCGTGCTCGGCGACGCGCGACGGGCGACCGGTCGCGTCTTGGTTGAACCAGGTGAAGAGCCGCCCCGGCTGGGGCTCGACACGAATCGGCGGTGAGGCGTTGGGAAAGGCCGTGACGCCACCCTCGATCTCGTCGAGGTAGAGCATCGCCGTCATCCACAGCCGAGCGCCGACGATCTCGTAGTCGTCGGTGTGCAGCGGGTGGGCGTCCCCGGGCTCCGCGATGCGCGCGCGGAAGAACGGCTCGAGCTCCTGCGGGAGGCCCATCACGGCCTCCAGCCGCGCTTGAATCGCGCCGAGCTCGGGGTGATCGGTCGCGAGCAGCTCTCCCGTCGCCCCCGCTTCGCTCCGGGTCCACCCCACGCCCGCCCGACACGCCTCCTCGATCAGCGCTCGAAGCCCCTCGACCTCGCCTGCGTCGAGGAAGCCGTCTTGGAGCAACGCGAGGGGCTGCTCCCAGAGCCGGCGACTCAACGCTCCGCGGCCTCCGCGGCCTGGGCTTCCGCCCCGGGCGCAGCGCGATCGTCGGCGGCGGGCTCCTCGTGGGCCGCGTCGATGCGCTTCACTCGCATCTCCTGACGACGGCCGACCTTCTGGTCCCGCTCGGAGCGCCGGCGCTCCACCTTGAGATGCTCCTCCGTGCGGCGGCTCCGGGTGAGCCGCTTCCGACGCTCCTCTCGTCGGCGGTTCCGGTCGACCTCGCGGGCCTCCTCCCCAATCTGGCGCCACTCCGCGGTGTCCGCCTCGTAGCGCTTCTCGGTCTGTTCACGCCGCCGGAGGGACACCTTGTGGCTCCGCTCCGTCGACCGCTCTTGCGTCGACCGGAACTTCCGGCGCCGCTCGAGGGCGCGCCGACGGTGCTTGGCCGTCTCCTCGCGCTGGCGCCGCACGAGCTTGCGTCGGTCCTCTCCACGCACGCCGCGACGCGCCTCCTCCTGGGTCGCGTGGTGCTTCTGCTTTCGTTCGAGGGCACGCCCCCGGTGCTTGTTGGCGGCCTCGCGCCGGAGGTCGCGGTGCGCGACGCGCTTCACCTTCGTTTCACGGCGGCGACGGACGAAGAGCTCGGAGTGGACCTGATGCTTCTGTGCCCGCTCGCTGCGGCGCTTGACGTAGACCTCGCGACGCCGAACGAGGAGCTTCCGCCGCTGCTCCCGAGCGATCTCGGTGCCTTGGAGATCACGTTCATCGAGCCCCTCGAAGGCGTCGTCCGCCTCGTCGACGGCGTCGAGCGGGTCGTGGGCGAGGATGTCATCGCCCAGCTCGAAGCCGTCGCCGAGGATCGGCAGGTTGTGGAGCAGGTCTGCGTCGTCGATGTCCGACGGCTCATCGACCCCATCGATCTCGACGCCCCGCACGGGGAACTCCGGCGGATAGACGATGTCCGGCGCCCGCGGACCGGCGTGGCTGACGTGCCTCTCGTCGTCGGGGTCGTCCACCCGGCCATCGTCCTCGGCGGCCCGCGCCTGCGCGTTGGCCAGATCCGGCGCGACGGCGACCACCGCGGCGGCGGCGGCCACGGAGTGGATGAACCGCCGACGGTCGTAGCCCACCGCGAGAGGGGGGGCAGCCCGGTGGGTCAGAAGGCCCGCGTCGGCCAAGGCGTCGAGGGCGGCCCAGACCTCGCTCCGGCTCGCTTCCGGATCCGCCTCGCGGGCGGCGGCGAGCTGCCCGTCGGCGTCGGCCCCGCTGGCCCGCCAGACGGCGGCCGTCAACGGATCGAGGTGATGGCGCGCGCCGTCCCGCGGATCGGCGAGGACCAAGCCCTCCGCGGAGGGCAACTCGAGCACATCCCTTCGTCGGTTCAAGGCCACTGGTCGCTCCTCGTCGCTCAAGGGTAGGTCTCATACTCGGACAGGCGCCGGCCGAGTCGAGGCGGATTGGAGCATAGCGAGATATTCGCGACGCGTCTTCACATTCATCTCGCGTATCCTGCCGTCGTGCTCGCCGATCTCCATGGCCGCCGCACGCGGTGGTTCGTGCTGCAATGGCACCTCACGCAGGCCTGCGACCTGCGTTGCCGTCACTGCTACGATCGCTCGTCCCGCCAGGTTCTGCGGCTCGACGACGCGCTCCGGGTCATAGACGAGCTCGAGTCCTTCTGCGCGAGCCGCGGCGTCCGCCCGAAGCTGACGCTCTCCGGGGGCAACCCGCTCCTCTACCCGTGGTTCTTCGAGCTCTACACGGAGGCCGCGGCGCGTGGAATCCCCGTCGATCTGCTCGGAAACCCCATCCCCGAGGCCCAACTCGAGCGGTTGGTCGCGATCCGTCGACCCGAGTCCTTCCAGGTCAGCCTCGAGGGCCTGCGACCACACAACGACCACATCCGCGGCCCCGGCGCCTTCGACCGGGTCACGGCGTTCCTCCCCACCCTGCGCCGCCACGGCGTCCCCTCGGCGGTGATGCTCACGCTCACCGCCGCCAACCTCGAGCAGGTCATCCCCCTCGGCCGCGTCCTCAATGGGCTCGCGGACCGCTTCACCTTCAACCGTCTCTCCCAGGTCGGTGAGGGTGCGGCGCTCGCCCAGCCCACCCCGGAGCGCTACCGCCGCTTCCTGAGCGAGTACCTCGAGGCCCGCCGCGAGCTGCCCGTACTCCACCTCAAGGACAACTTGCTCAACCTCAGCCTCGCCCTGGACGGCGCCCCATTGTTCGGAGGCTGCACCGGCTTCGGCTGCGGCGCCGCCTTCAACTTCGTCGCCCTGCTCCCCGACGGCGAGGTCCACGCCTGCCGCAAGCTCCCCTCGCCCCTCGGCAACGTGCTCAGCAAAGGCCTCACCGCCCTGTACGACGGCCCCGCCGCCCAGCGCTATCGCCGAGGGACCCGGGCCTGCGAGGCCTGCGGCATCCGCGCCCGCTGCGGTGGCTGCCCCGCCGTCAGCTTCGGCACGGGCCTCGACCCGCTGGTGGATCGCGACCCCCACTGCTTCGCTGGAGGCGCCAGCACTTGACCCCATCAAGCCGTCGGGTCAACCCCATGGTCAGTCTGGATCGGGCAACCAGAGCCGGCTGAGATCGAAGGGCGCCGCGGCGAACGGCTCGATACCCACGGGCTCGGCGCTGTCGCCATAGGTCCCCGTCTGGAGCCACAGACCGTCCCCCGCGCGGTACACCTCGATGGTCTTCGCGATGGGATCGACCAGCCACAGATGACCGACGCCGTGGTTCAAATAGGCGGGCTGCTTGCGCAGCCGGTCGACCCGCACGGTGGACGGCGAGACGACTTCGCAGGCCCAGTCTGGGCACACCGCGAAGCTGGGGACCGCCTCGAGCCGGGGCATCGTCGAGACCCGCCAACCCGCTATGTCTGGGACCAAGACATCGGACCCGAGGTGCAGTTCAGGCTCGAAGAGGATGTGCCAGCCACCGGGACCTCCGATTCCGAGGTCGAAGGGGCCCACGATCGAGTATTGAAGCCTGCCGCAGGCGAAGGCGTGCGGGGACGCCGGACGAGGCGACACGATCAAGTCACCGCCAATGATCTCCCCCGTGACACTCTCCGGGAGCGCGAGGAGGTCTTCGTATGTGGCTCTGGGCGCAGTCGTCAGCGGGCTGCTCATTCCCAGAACCTACCACATCCAGCCGGGGGCCAGGCCCGGCGGCGCGCGGACCAAGCCGCGGAGGCTCTCCCTTACGTTCGCCGACGTTGGGGGTCTACCCCGCCGGTGGGCGCTGGTCGCTGGTCAGCGTGCGCAGGAAGGCGACGAGCTGGCGGGCCTCCTGATCGGTGAGCCGGACGCGGGCGAGCTCGTGGCGGCTGGTGGTGGGGGGGGCGGGCTCTCGGTAGTGGGCGATGACTTGCTCGAGGGTCTCGAAGCGGCCGTCGTGGAGGTAGGGGCTGGTGTCGGCGACGTTGCGGAGCGTGGGGACCTTGAAGGCGCCGCGGAGGAGGCCGCCGGTGTGGTTCAGATCGGCGAAGCGCAACGCCGCGCAGGCGTTGGCCGGGGCGTCGCTGAAGGGGCCCTCGCAGTTGAAGGGGTCGAGGCGGGCGGCGCGGAGGCCGACGGAGCGGCCGAGGTCGTAGTGGGGCGGCTTCGTGCTTCCGGTGCCGGTGTTGTGGAAGCCGAAGTTGGTGAAGAGCGGGCCGTTGTGGCAGCGGAGGCACTGCGTACGGCCGTCGTCGATGAAGAGGCGCAGGCCGGCGCGCTCGTCGTGTGTGAGGAGCTGGTCTGCGGCGGGGTCCCCGCGGAGGAGGGCCCGGGCGTAACGATCGAACCGGGAGGGGGTCGGGGAGAGCGTGCGCTGGAAGGCGCCGAGGGTCTTGCCCAGGTTGGCATACGCGGCGTCGTAGGCGTCCTTGGTGGGGCGGTCGAGGCCAGCCCACGCCGCCTTGGCCGCGGCGTCTCCGAAGGGGCCGGCTCGCTCGGGGCCTTCGGCCCGCCGCGCCGCCCGCGGGAGCGGCCCGAAGATCGCGGCGTAGGCGGGGCCGTAGCTGGGGTGGGCGGCGACGAAGCGCACCGCCTCCACCCGGGTGAAGCCCATCTCGGCGGCGCTCTCGATGGGCGTGAGCGCCTGGGCCCACAGGCTGTCCCGGCGCCCGTCCCAGGTGAACCATTGACCGTGCCCGGAGCCCACCAGCGTCGGCGAGTTGCGCGCGACCTCCGCCAGGCCCTCGGCGCGGGCGCGACCGTCGGTGAAGAAGCGCTCGGGCTCGTGGCAGCTCGCGCAGGCGACCCGGCCGCCCCGGCTCAGGCCGCGGTCGAAGAAGAGCCGCCGACCGAGCTCGACGGCCCGGGGGTCGCGGGAGACTCGATTCGACGGATCGGCGGGCATCGGGCCGAGGGCGTCGAGGGACAACGACCTCACGAGCCGCAAGTAGGCGTCGTCCGTCAACCCGGGGCCGCCGCCGTCCTTCAGATCGAGCTCGAAGGAGGCGTCGTCGACGCCTTGGGAAGCGCGGACGCGCAGACCGAGGCGCCAGCGGCCCTCCATGTTGAACTTCAGACCCTCGATCCGCCAGGCGCCAGGGCCAAAGCCGCGCTCGACCTTGGGGCGGGTCGGGAGCCCGTGCCCGTGATCCGGCATCCCACCCTCGATGTCGATCCGGTCAGCGAAGACGGGCCGACCGGTCGGCGTCTCCACCTCCATCGCCCAGGCGTGCACCTCGCGCAGGGGGATCGGCAACACCAGCGGCCGAATCGAGACGACGTAGAGTCCCCCCCGCGTCGTCTGTCGGCGGGCATCCGCCGCTGGCGCCTCCTTGACCTCCGGTGTCGGCGGCGGCTCGGGCTTCGAGCATCCGGCCAGCAGCAGAATCAGGTAGATCCGTCGCAATCAGCGCCGCCTGCGCACGCAGCCGAGGACGAGCAGCCACCAGAGCCCGCCGATGGCCCCCCCGCGCGGGGCGACCGCGCAGCCCTGGGCCACGGGCTCTGGCGTCTCGGCGGATCCGGGCTCGGCGACGAGCGGGGACTGCACGTTGCCAGGGCCGCAGGCTGCCGCGGTCGTCGAGAGCGTCACCTGATGGGTGATGCGGCGCTGCCCTGGGAGGCCCGCGAGGTAGGCCTCGCCGAGGGCGAGCTGCTCGTCGTTGGGCACCGCCTGCGGGAAGCCGACACCCAAGAAGGCCGACCGCACGCCGAGCAGCGCCACGCGCTCCGCCTGGTCGAGGAGCAGCTCGTCGGCGCACAGCTCGCGGACCCAGACGCGGATGGGCTGCAGCCCGATGGTGGTGTCCATCCGCACCGCCATCTGCCCCTCCGGGGCGCCGATGGTGGTGCAGCCGGGGCAGCCGGGGTCGAGATCGGTGAACACGAAGTCGTGGGGCCCCGGCTCCGGTACGTCGGGCTGCTCCGAGAGCACCTGCGTGTGCTGGTACTGCTGGAGGATGTTCGCCTCGGTGTAGAGCGCGCAGGCGACGGGCTCACCGGTGGCGTCGTTGCGGCAGGTCACTAGCGTCGTCGCGAGGTTCGCGGCGTTGCACGCGTCTTCGTCGAAGGCCCCGGCGCACAGCCCCCCGCCGCAGATGTCGCCGACGGTGCAGGCGTCGCCGTCGTCGCAGGGCGCCGTGTTGAACACATACACGCACGCGCCCTCGGCGTCGCAGGCGTCGTCGGTGCACGGGTCGTCGTCGTCGCATCGACACGGGAAGCTCGTGGGGTCGTTCGGATCGGTGCCAGAGGCGAGCTCATCGGGATCGGTGAAGCCGTCGTCGTCACTGTCCGCGTCGTTGGGATCGGTACCCGCGTCGCGCTCGCCGGCGTCCCCGAGGCCGTCGTCGTCGCTGTCGGCGTCGTTCGGGTCGCTGCCGAAGTCCCGCTCCTCACCATCTGTGAGCCCGTCGTCGTCACTGTCCGCGTCGTTGGGATCGGTCCCCGCCGCGACCTCCGCCCCGTCATCGATGCCGTCGTCGTCGCTGTCGGCGTCCAGCGGGTCCGTCCCCGCGGCCGCCTCCGCCCCGTCGAGCAGGCCGTCGTCGTCGCTGTCCGGGTCGAGGGGATCCGTCCCCGCCCCCGCTTCAGCCCCGTCGTCGAGCCCATCGTCGTCGCTGTCCGCGTCGAGCGGATCCGTCCCCGCCCCCACCTCGGCCCCGTCATCGACGCCGTCGTCGTCGCTGTCGGCGTCCGTGGGGTCGGTGCCCAGTACCGGCTCCTCGGCGTCGGTGAGCCCGTCGTCGTCGGTGTCCGCGTCGAGCGGATCCGTCCCCGCCCCCACCTCGGCCCCGTCCTCGAGCCCATCGTCGTCGCTGTCGGCGTCGAAAGGGTCGGTCCCCAGGGCCAGCTCCACGGGATCGGTGAGCCCGTCGCCGTCGCTGTCGGGATCACCGGGATCGATGCCCGCCTGCGTGTTCCCCGCCCCGCAATGGCTCGAGTCCGTCGACGCGTCGGCGCGCCACGCGATCCGTCGCGGGTGCCCGCCGGTGTACGCCGTCCCCAGGGCGACCTGCTGGTCCGGCGCCACCGCCTCCGACACCGTCCAGCTCAAGAAGGCCGCCCGACCGTGCAGCGAGAACTCGCGCTGCGCGTAGCCGAGGCCGAGCTCGTCCTGACACAGCTCGCGCGCGATGATCCGCGGCGGCGCAGGGCCGGCCGCGGCGTCGAGGGCGACCGTCATCTGCGCGTCGGCGACGGCGACCGTGGTGCAGCCGGCGCAGCCGTCGTCCAGATCGGTGTGGAAGAACTGCTGCGCCCCGCCCCCCGGGGCGTCGAACTGCTCGGCGGCCACCTGGGTGTTCATGTACGGCTGGAGGATGTTCGCGTCGCTGTAGATCGCGCACGCGACGAAGCGCTCCGTCTGGTCGTTGCGACAGGTCACCAGCCCCGCGGCGTCGCACACGACGCGGTCCGGCTCCACGCAGGTCCCCGCATCGCAGCGGTGACCCACGGTGCACGGGTCTTCGTCGTCGCATTCGGCGTCTGTGGCGCACTCCAGACAGACCGAGTCGGCGTCGTTGGTGCACACGACCTGCCCCTCGCAGCCCGCGATCGGCGTGCAGGCCGTGCAGCTCGAAGCGTCCCCGAAGAAGCCCGGATCGCAGGTGCACTCCCCCCCGTCGCAGCTCGCGTTCGCCGCGTGCTCACCGTCGTCGATGGTGGCCACGAAGGCGGCCAGCGCGGTGAGCGCCTCGGGGGCGAGGGCCACCCCCTCATGGGCGGCGATGGCGGCCTCGAGATCGACCGCCGAGCCGTCGTGCAGGTAGGGCGCGGTGGCCCACAGCCCGCGCAACGTCGGGGTGTCGAGCCCCGCCGCCGCTCCGGCGCCGCTGGCCCCCGTCAGCGTGCCCACGTCGTGCTTGGCGTTCGACTCGCTGTCGGTGAAGGCGAGCCCCCCATGGCAATCGCCGCAGCCCTGCTCGGCGAAGAGCACTCGACCCCCCTGGCTCTTCTTACATCTTCGTGGGTCGGGCCCGGAGGTGAAAGACGCGCACGCCG
>CAYOBQ010000199.1:0-17060 GCA_964402225.1 uncultured Nannocystaceae bacterium
ACATCTATCTGATATTATTGTATATTCTTGTCGCACCACTGGATCTGCACCCGTCGCTATTAGAGACCCGCATCGGTGACCACGTCCTCGTCCGGCTGATGGCATCCGGTGGGATGGCAGCCGTCTTCGAGGCCGAGCACGTCGTCACCGGCGAGCAGGTGGCCATCAAGGTCCTCGCCCGGGACCTGCGCAATCGCAAGGACCCGCTGGCGCGCATCCTCCAGGAGGGGCGCATCATCTGTTCGCTGCTCCACGAGCACGTGGTCCGCGTCTTCGATTACGGCACCGCCGGCGAGGGCGTCGGCTTCGTCGTGATGGAGAAGCTCGCCGGTCGCGACCTCGCCACGCTGCTCGAGTCCGAGGGGGCCCTCGTGCCGAGCCGCGCGGTCTTCATCGCGCGTCAGGTGTGCAGCGGGCTCCAGGCGGCCCACGCCCGCGGCGTCTTCCATCGGGACATCAAGCCGGGGAACATCTTCTTGTGCGACAAGCAGCGGCATCGCGATTTCGTGAAGCTGCTCGACTTCGGGATCGCGAAGCTCGACGCCGACGATCCGGCCAAGCTCGCGGCGACGGCGACCGGCGTGACGCTGGGGACGCCCCAGTACATGAGCCCGGAGCAGGCGCGCGCGGCGAAGATCGACGCCCGCAGTGACATCTACCAGCTCGGACTCGCGCTCTACGAGATGCTCGTCGGCGATCCACCCTTCGACGACCGCAACCCCGTGAAGCTGATGGGGATGCACCTCAGCCAGCGCCCCAAGCCGCCGCGCCAACGGCGGCCGCAGGTGAGCGAGGACCTCCAGGCGATCGTGCTGAAGTGCCTGGAGAAGCGGCCCGACGACCGTTTCCAGAGCGCCCGGGAGCTCCGCGGGGCCCTCGACCGGGTCGTCGGGCGCGACACCGCCGGTGACGCGCTGTCCACGATGGTCCCCGACGTCGCCGGCACCGACGAGCGCGCGGTCGTCGGCGACCTGCGGCTCCCGACGCTGGGGAGCCCCGCCGATCTGGAGCGCTACGCCCGCAACCTCTCGCAGGTGACGGACCACCTCTGGCCGAGGGGTGACGTGCCCGAGGAGCTGCGGGTGATCCAAGGCGCGATCTGGACGTTGACGGAGCAGCAGATGCGCACCGGCACCGATCTCGCGGTGGCCCGGGACGAGGCCGACACGCTCGCGCGTGGACTCGAGGACCGGCTGCGACCCCTGGAGCGAGCGATAGCGGCCCTCGAGGCGGAGCGTTCGGGTCGCGCCAAGGCCACCGAGAAGGCCCGAGACCGGGAGGCGCGCCTCCTACTTCTGGCGCGCACGCTCGACGCGGAGTACGCGCGCATCTACGACGAGATCGAGGCCGAGCAGGCGACGCTCTACCAGACCGCGGCGGTCGGCGGCGGGCCCGTCGACTTCCGGGACCTCTTCCGCGCCGACATCGCCGCGCAGCTCGATCAGCTCGAGGTCATCTACCGGCGCCGGAGCGACGAGGCGGAGGCGCTCAGTGACGTTCGGCGCGAGATCGCCTGCGCGCTGCGGGAGACGGCGGATGTCGACCAGCAGCTCTTCGAGCTGAAGCGAAGTCGGCTCTCCCTCGAGGCTCAGCGGGCCGGCGCCCTCGCGACCCAGGAGTTCGAGGTCACGGATCTCGACAACCGTCACCGCGGGCTGGAGCGGGCCCTCGAGCACCGGTACTTGCAACTCGGTTTGGCGTTTCGCCGCGCGGTGTCGGCGCTGCTCGCGGATCGGCGCTAGCGCCAGGCCGCGGGCAGCCGCTCGGCGAAGGCCGCGCGCTCCCAGTGGCCCATCTTCGTCGCGATGCGGAGGAGCCGGGCGACCTGCTCGGAGTTTGGAGGGGTGTCGCTCGTCTCCGCTTCGCGGATCAGCGCCGCGGCCTCGGGCCCGAAGGCTGCTTCGGGCCCGCGAGCGTCGGCCACCTCGGCGTACCACCAGGGCGGCGTGGGCGCCCCCGAACGTACGGCCTTCGGGGGCGTGCCACCGGTGGCGAACCAGGTGCCCCAGGCGCCGATGGCGAGGGCGATGTAGAGCAGGGCGACGAGGCCGAGGGGGAACGAGAGGCGCTTTCGCAAGGGGTCGCGATCGGGCGGAGGGAGCAGCCAGGCGCCCGCCGCGCCCACCGCGAAGCCGGCGAAGTGGGCGCTGTGCGCCGCTCCGACGAAGAGACCGAAGACCGTCGTGTAGACCATCCACGTGAACATCTGGTTGCGGACCGCCCGACCCTGCGAGGTGCCCTCCAGATGCCCGTGGAGAAACGCCATCCCGATCAGCGCCGAGACGGAGCCGGAGGCGCCCACGACCGGGGCGATGGCGAGGAACCCGAGGAGCGGAGGGATCACCACCGCGAGGCCGCCCCCCACCACCCACCAAAACAGGAAGCGGGCGGTCCCGAAGCGGCGCTCGACGATGGGCCCGATGATGCCCAGCGCCAGCAGGTTGAAGCCGATGTGCCACAGGCCGCCGTGGAGGCAGGTGTAGGTGAAGGCGCGCCAGGGCTGCGGGCCCAACGTGAGCCATCCGAAGGCGGCGCCCAGGTCGAGGGACTCCAGGACCCCCCCTGAGGGGCTCAGGAAGCCTCCGTCGCCGTGGCGGATCTGGATGACGTAGCCGACGGCCATCAGGAATCCGACCAGCCAGGTGCCGGTGGTCGCCGTCGAGCGCACGCCGAGCATGCGGAGGGCGCTGCGGGCCCAGTAGGGCAGTAGTTGTCGCCGCCCGCAGGCGTGGCAGACGCGATCGTCCTCGACCAGGAGCTGACCGCAGACGCAGTTGAAGCGGCGGTCGCGTGCCCGGTCGGTGTGGGCCTTTACGGCGTCGCGCGCCTCGCCGGGGGCCTGCATCGCGCGCCGGGCGCGCCAGTCCGCCTGGACCGGCGTGTTGCCGATCAGGCGGTACCAGACGACGAGGAGCTTGAACCAGAGGTCGCGCACGCGCGGCATTCAATCACGGCGCAGGCGCGCGCACACGTCTTCGCTCTCGTGGCGACAGGCTGCCGTCACCAGGGCGCCGCGGATCCGCTCCCTGTCGGCGGGATCGAGGCGGTCGAGGGCGGTCAGCAGCGGGGTGAGCTCGGTGGGGGCCCAGCGGACGAAGCCGCGGTCGTAGTGGGCGATCGCGAGCCGCAACCACGCGGCGCGCTCCGCGGCCGTCTCTCCGTGGCGCCAACCGCGCAGATCGACGGCGTCGGCCTGGGTGGCCGCGCGTCGAGTCGTGGGGTGGTCCGGGCCGAGGAGGCGTTGGGCGAGGCGCCACAGCGAGCGGCGGCAGACGTCGGAGATGAGGCGTCGTCCGAAGCGGGCCAGCCCATCGATGTCCTCGGCTTGCAGGCCGCGGGCGGCGAGCCAGTGATCGACCAGCAGGGTCCCGCGGCGGCGGACGCGGTCGTCGGATCGGAGCAGCCCGTAGCTGGTCTGGTTGGCGAAGAAGGCCACCGGGGCTCGCATCTCGAGGACCGGGTATTCGTCGCTGTTGACCGGCTCGTCGGGGAAGTCCGCGCGGAGGGTCGCGGCGGACTTCACTTGGGTGGCGAGGAGCACGAAGGGGCGCTCGGCGTCGACCCGCGCGAGGTGTGGGGCGACGTGGGCCACGCGGCTGGCGAAGGCGTCGGGATCGAGCGTGAGGGGCCGCTCGCCGGCTACGAAGGCGAAGTCGCTCGGCCCGATCTCGAAGACCGCGACGTGGGGGAATCGGTCGAGGAGGGTGGCCACGACGAGGGAGACCATCGCGTCGTCGGTCTCGTAGACGTGCATCCATTGGACGAAGAGACCGCCCGGCTTCAGGCGCGCGCGCACGAGGTCATAGAACTCGACGGTGAACAGCCCCGAGACCCCCGCCTGCCAGGGGTTCGTCGGCTCGGAGACGAAGACGTCGTAGCGCGTGGCGTCGACGCGCAGGACGGTGCGCGCGTCGTCGACGAGGAGGCGGGTGCGCGGGTCCTGAGTCGGCGCGCCGTTGACGTGTCGGAAGTGGCGCTCGGCGTCGACCACTTCCTGGCTGATCTCCGCCACCGTCAGGTCCACCTCGCCGTGGGCCAGGACGGCGCCCGCCGTGACGCCCGAGCCGAGACCCAGCACGAAGACGTCGTGGGGAGCGGGGTGCAGGAGCATCGGCAGGTGACCCAGCAGCGACTGGGTCGTCATGTCGGCTCCGGTCGAGGCGTCGGGCTTGCCGTTGACCCGCAGGGTGGTCTGGTCGCCGGCGCGCAGCACGGAGACGGAGGCGTGGGGGCCGTCGGCGAAGTAGAGCTGGTCGGCGCGGCGCACCGACGCGGCGAAGCCTTCGAAGCCGGCCGTCAGAGGTCGGTGGCGGCGGTACGTGCCGTCGTTGGTGAGGCGGGGATCGCTGGCGCTCGTCAGCAGCGGCCAGGCGCCCGCGAGGAGGACGCCCAGCAGCAGGGATCGGCTGCGCGCGCGCCAGCCGACGTAGGCCGCGGCGAGGGCGTAGGCGACCAGCGCCGCGCGGAAGACGCCCTCCACGCCGATCCAGCGAAAGAGGAGCAGCCCGGTGAGGGTCGCGCCGAGCAGGGTGCCGAGGGTGTTGGCAGCGTAGACCTGTCCGAGGCGTGCGCCGATGCGCCCGCTCTCGGTGGCGAGGCGCACGGTGGCGGGGAGGACGACGCCGGCGACCATCGCCGGCACGCACATCGCGACGAAGCACACGCTGTAGACCGCCAGTTGGTAGAGGCCGAAGGCCTCGGGGTCTGGGGCGAAGGCGCGCAGGAGCCGGCCCGTCAGGTAGGGGAGGCGGGGGTAGAGCGTGAGGAAGACGGCGAGGGAGAGGGCGGTCGCGAGCAGTCCCCAGGCGATGGCCCTGCGCAGTCGCCAGCGCGCGGCCGCGGGGGAGGCGACCAGGTAGGCGCCGCCGGAGATCCCGCTGATGAAGGCCGCCAGCATCAGCGTGAAGGCGTAGGTCGAGCTCCCGAGGAGGAGCACTCCGAGGCGGATCCAGGCCACCTCGAGGGCCATCGTCGCGAATCCGCTGAAGGCCGCGATGCCGATGGCCAGTCGCCGTACGGAGGGGTCGGTCTCGGCGGCGCCGGTGGGTGGGGGATCGGCCTCTGGGGCGGCCCGGGGGTGTCTGCGCGCCACGCCGACGATCGCGATCCCCAGCAGGGTGTTGGCGATGCCCGCGAGGGTCACGGTGCCCGGGAGGCCCAGCGCGCCGAGGGAGAAGAAGCCGGTCACGAGCCCGCCGACGACGGCGCCCGCCGCGTTGGTGGCGTACAGCCCGGCGACGCTCGATCGGACGCCGTCCACCGTCTGGGTCAGCGCGCGGGTCAACAGGGGCAGGGTGCCGCCCATCAGGATCGATGGCGGGAGGATGCAGACGACGGCCACCACCAGCTTCGCCGCGCCCAGGCCGGCGGAGCCCGCGGCGAGGTGCGGGAAGAGGGCGTCGGCCAGCCCCTCGCAGATCCCGAACCAGGCGGGGAAGAGCGCGCCGAAGAGGCCCACCAGGACCTCCAGCCAGCCGTAGGCGGCGAGGCCGTCACGGATGCGGTCCGCCAGCGGGCCGAAGATGGCCGCGCCCAGGGCGAGGCCGCCCATGAAGGTGGCGAGGACGGCGGCGTGGGCGTAGGCGGTGTTACCGACGAGCAGCGCCAGGTAGCGCGACCAGACGATCTCGTAGGTCAGCCCAAAGGCGCCGGTGATGAAGTAGCAGGCGTAGACCGCCACGCGGGAGCCGGCTCTCAACGCAGGGAAGCGTGCCCCTCGATGAACTCGTAGCGGGTCGTGAAGCCAAACTTCCCGTAGCACGTGAGGGCGGAGGTGTTGTCGCACTCGACGTTGAGCGCGACCCCGTCCACGCGCTCGAAGAGCTCGTCGAGGAGGCGCCGGACGCAACGCGTCGCGAGCCCGGAGCCGCGGTGCTCACCGTGGGTGACGATGTTGCCGATGGCGGCGACGTTGTTCTTCTCGCTGAGGACATGGATGCCCGCGACGCTGACGAGCTCGTGACCCTCGCGCACGCCGAAGTAGAGGCCCGTGTCGAGCAGCGCCGGCTCGAAGAAGTTGTCGGGGTAGTAGCGGTAGAGCCGCATCATCGCGCCGGTGTCCCGGTGGCTGAGGGGCTCGACGCCTGCGGGATCGCCGATGGCGCGGTAGTCGGGCTTGCGCAGGCCCATTCGCAGCATTCGCTTCGGCTCGCGCACCTCGTAGAGGACGCTCAGCGGTCCGTGGTGGTGCTCGCGGATGTGCGCGTAGAAGTGCCGGGGCAGGGTCGCCCGGGCGGCGGTCAGCAGCGCCTCGACGTCGTCGGCGGCGCCCGACGTGAGGACCGCCGGCTTCGAGAGCCCGGTGTAGAGCAGAAGCAGCGCCCGCAGGGCCCCGTCGTCGTCGCGCAGGCCGAACCAGCGCCCATGCTCGGCGTAGGGTTGGTCGAGATCGCCCAGCATGTAGGCGGAGTCGAGGGCGTCGGCGCGCAGGTAGGCGAGGAGCGTGGGGTCATCGACGGAGAGATCGCAGACGTCGCCCACCACGGCGCGCGCCCCCGGTGAGGGGGTCGTCGGCTCGCTCCGAGGCCGTATCCGTCGAGGTGGCGTCGCGGGCTTGGGCTGCGGCGCAGGCCTCGGCGGGGGGGTCTCCATCCGAACCACGCTCACGGGTCGCCGGTAGTGGCCGGAGCGGCCGCCGGACTTCTCGAGCAACTCCACGCCCTCGATCACCATCGAGCGGTCGACGGCCTTCAGCATGTCGTAGATCGTCAGCGCGGCGACGGAGACGGCGGTGAGCGCCTCCATCTCCACCCCGGTGCGGTCGCTGGCGTGTGCCTCCGCGATGATGCGCACCGAGCGGTCGGCCTCGGAGAGCGTGAGATCGACCTTCACCGACGACAGCGCGACGTGGTGGCACAGCGGGATGAGGTCGGGGGTGCGCTTGGCGGCCATGATCCCGGCGATGCGTGCCGCGGCGAGCACGTCGCCCTTCTCCACCTCGCCGGCGGCGAGCTGGTCGTAGGACTCGGGGCCGAGGCGCACGCGACCGCGGGCGATCGCCTTGCGGACGGTCTTCGGCTTCTCGCCGACGTCGACCATGCGCGCTTCGCCACGTTCGTCGATGTGGGTGAGTTCGCTCACGCAGCGTAGGTAGAGCCTGGACGGCGACGCGTCAACCTACAAAGAGGTTCACACCCGCGTTCGGGTCCCACGAGACCTCGGCGGTGCCCGCGTCCACCGCGGCGGCCCGACTCCAGACGAACAACGCGTCGGAGAGTCGGTTCAGAAACGGGATGACCCACGGATCGAGGGGCTCGGCCCGCGCTTGCGTCACGCACAGCCGCTCGGCCGCGCGGCACGTCGTGCGCGCGAGGTGGAGGTCGACGTTGGCGCGGTTTCCGCCTGGGAGCACGAAGCTGCGTAGGGTCGGGAGCCGCTCGTTGTAGGCGTCGATGCTCGCCTCGAGGGCCGCGACATCTTCTGCTCCGACGCGGGGCTGCTCGGGGTGGGTGTCGGTCGGCAGGGTCGCGAGCAGCGAGCCGAGGTTGAACAGCGCGTGCTGGACCCGGAGCAGCTCCCCTGCCAGCGGCGTGAGCTCCAGCTCGAGGCAGGAGAGCCGCGCGGCGCCGACGTGGGCGTTTAGAGCATCGACGGTGCCGTAGCACTCGATGCGCAACGCGTCTTTCGCCACGCGTTGCCCGCCTACGAGGCGGGTCTCCCCAGCGTCGCCGGCGCGGGTGTAGACCCGGTTGATCGTCAGCTTCGGCTCGCGGAAGCGCGCCAACTCAGGGGTCACGGCGGCGGCGTACCAGGACGAGCAGGCCCAGGAGAGCCCAGGGGATGGCCCCGCGCCCCTCCGCCGAGCACCCGTCCGAGCCCCCGCCATCGGCCTTCCCCTCGCCGCCGTCACCGACGCCGCTGTCGGGGTCGCCGCCCGCGCCGCCGGTGCCGGGATCGGGACGCGTCCCGGTGCACTCGAAGCCCGCGGAGTCGTCGACCCCTTCGCCGCATTGGCCGAAGACGGGGGTGACCTCGAGGCAGCCCCAACCGGTCGGGCAGCAGTCCTCGGCGGTGCAGTTCTGGGTGCACGTGCCGCGCTCCACGACCATCTGGTTCTCATCGAGTCGGTAGCCGACACACACCAGGTCCCCGCCGCAGATGGGTCGCTCCCAGGGCGCCTCCGGGTTCACCCAGCAGTCCTGGCCGATCTCGCGCAGCCCGGCGCTGGGGATGAGCTGGCAGGCGGTGCCCGAGGGGGCGACCTCGATGCAGCGGTAGCCGTCGTCGCAGGCGCCGTCGTCGCAGCCGTGCGTGCAATAGGGGATGACTTCGCCGGTGTCTTCGTCGACGTTCGACGAGTCGTTGAGGCAGAAGAGCCCGCGCTGGCAGAGGCCGCGGTCGGTGCAGGCCTCGCCCACGCCCGGCAGCTCGCCGTTGCCGGCGCCGTCACCCCGGACGCACAGATCGTCGCCGCTCTGGAGCTCGGTGCAGAAGTGGTTGGCCGGGCACGCCCCGTCCAGGCAGGGGCCGGTGCAGTAGAAGGCGCCCTCGTCATTGACGCAGACGAGGCCCGGCTGGCAGCCGACCTCGGCCCCGCACTCTTCTCCGAACCCGCCCAGGTTCGCCGCCGGGTCTTCGCCGCGGGCGCAGGCGCCGCCGCCTTGGGAGAGTCGGGCGCAGTAGAAGCCCGCGCCGCAGGACTCGTCCCCGGGGACGCACTCCCGCGAGCAATAGGACTCGCGCCCGTCACTGATACAGAACAGCGCCTCGGCGCACCGGCCCATCGAGCAGTCCTCGCCGAACATCAGGTTCCCCGGGGGCGGGGGCCCGTCGGGGACGGGGTCGGGGACCTCGCCGCCGGAGGGGTAGATCTCGCAAGCGCCTTGGATGTCGTCGGCTCCCAGCGAGCGTCCGCTGATGTCGCCGGGCCCCGTCGACGGCCACATCGTCGAGCCCGCGACGTCGCTGTGTCCCAGGCCGATGCAGTGCCCCGACTCGTGGGCGCCCACCGAGGCGATGTCGGTCCGCCCGTCGGGCCCCGAAGCCTCGCGGAAGTGCGCCCACTGGTGGTGGAAGCCGTTGAACTTGATGTCGGTGTCCGAGAGCCCTCCGCCGCCCCCGCCCCAGATGGTCGAGGCGATGGCCAGCGCCGTCGGCGAGTCATCCCAGCTGTCCTCGCGCCAGGAGGCGACGTTCTCGCCGTCCCCCGCGCCCCAAGCGCGGTTCTGGGTGCGCCCGGCGTAGTCCCACTGCATGTAGGAGCAGGGGAGGGCGGTCCACACGTCGTAGCCGATCTGGACCGCCTCGAGGGCTTGTTGGTCCTGCACGTCCGCCGACAGCGTGGCGTTGACGACGTAGGGCACGCCCTGCCCGCGTCGGAGCTCCCACTTCGCGCCGTTGAAGGTGTAGGCGGCGGCGCTGCTGGCGAGCAGGGTCGCCAGCGAGAAGGCGAGAAGGCGGGTCATCATCGCGAGCCTCCCGCCGGCAGCCGTCGTTGGGGTGTGCGCTCGATCACCAGCGGCGCCGGGACCGGCTTGCCCCCCCGCACGATCGCCACCAGGTCCCGCAGCTTCATCCGATTCGGGTCCGTCGGTTGGCCCGTCAGGGTCCGGGGGGCCGGACCCGGGAAGCCCAGGCCCGCGAGGTTCCGCTCGGCGGTGACCAGCCCGCTCTTCGCGTCTGTCCGCAGCGTGAACTTCCCCTGCGCCAGCCCCGTCACCACCAGCCGTCCCGTCTGCGTTCGCTCCAGGAACAGCATCACGCGCTCGCCGGGGGCGAAGGTCGCGTATCCGGGGACCTTCTGGACCCAGCGCCCCGCGTCACCGCCGAGCTGACGCAGCGTGAAGTCGCGAGACTTGGGACCCTTGAGCGTCTCCTCGACCGAAAAGCGCGTATAGGTCCACACCCGGACGGGCGCGATCTCGGCTTCGGCGCGCTGGGCGGCCACCGTGCCGATGAAGACCCGCTCGGACCGCTCGGCGAGCTGCCCCAGCGTCAACCGCTGCACCGTCGCCGCCCCCGCCGTACCGGCAAAGAGCAGCACCCCAGCCAAGATGCACCACGCACGCATACGAATCGTCCTCCACAGGCTCCCGACCCCCGAAAGTAGGGATCCAGCCGCGTCCGCCACCAGTGTAACCTTTTGCCCACCCCACGGCCCCACCCCGCTCAGCTCCGCCTCGCGCCAATTGGTCTGATAAACAAACCACTTTGTTTGATTATCAGACCAATTTGCCCGCCGCGCCCACCGCCGCCACCAGCGCGTCGGCGCGGCGGAGCAGGTCGGTCGCCTCCGGGTCGCCCACCTGCGCTGCCAGCGCCGCGTACGCTCGGGCCAGCTCCACCGGTTGGTCGAGCTGCTCCAGGAGGGCCACGGCCGCCGCCAACCGCGCCGCAGCCTCCTCGGTCTCCCCCCCCGCCGCCAGCGCCTCCCCCAACACCCGGCCGGCCACCCCCGCCCGCGGTCGATCCCCCGACTCCTCCGCCGCCGCGAGTCCTCGTCGAGCCGCCTCCGTCGCCCGCTCCGCCTCCCCGCGGGCCAGGTGCAGCTCCGCCAACATCCGCCACGCGTCGGGCATCAAGTACGCCGGCCCGCGCCCCGCGGCGCACAGCGCGACCGCGCGCTCCAGGTAGTCGCCGGCCTCGTCCAGCCGCCCCTGCCGGAGGTACATCTCGCCCAGGTTCGCGTATCCGATCGCCAGGCTGCTGTGTCCCGACCGCTCCCGGATTCGGACCGACTCCGTCAGGAAGCGCACCGCCCGTTCGACGTCGCCCGCCCCCCCGTGCAGCGTGCCCAGGTTGTTGTAGGCCAACGCCAGCCCGGTCCGGTCACCACGCCGCGCCTGAATGCGCACCGCCCGCTGATACCAACCCGCGGCGCCTTCGTGGTCCCCCTGTCGGGAGGCGAGAATGCCCAGGTTGTTGTATGCGATGGCGGCGCGCCGCTCGTCCCCGGTCGTTTCGAAGGCCGCGAGGGCGCGCCGGTAGTGGGCGTCTGCCGCGTCGTCCTCGCCGCGTCGGTAGGCCACGGTGCCGAGCACGTTGTGCAGCGTCCCCGCGACGGCGCCCTCCGCGCCTTTCAGGAGCGGCTCGATCCGGTCGACCGCCGCGTCGTACGCGCCGTCGCGACAGTCTAGCCAGGCCTCGTCGCGGGCGACCATCAGCGCCACATCGGAGCCCCGCGCCTCCAGCGATGCGCCCGCCTCCGCCAGCCTCGCCCGCGCCGCCGACAGCTCCCCGCGCGCTTCGTCCACCTCTGCCCGGAGCCGTAGGCGCTCCGCTCGAATCGGCGGATCCGCCTCACGTCCCAGGGCCGCGTCCAGGTGCAGGGCGGCGTCGTCGAGGTCCCCCGCCGCATACGCCAGCGCCGCGACCGCCTGCTCTGCTGCCCCGCGGGCCGCGTCCCCCAAGGTGCTCGCCTCGTCGTCGAACTCGAGGGCCGTCAGGTAGGCCCGCCGTGCCTCGGCGGGGGCGAGGGATGCGGCGGCCTGCTTCGCCGCGGCGAGCCAGGTCCGGGCGGCCCGCTCGGCGTCCCCCGCCGCCGCCCAGTGCGCCGCCACGCGCGCCTCGTGTCCGTCGGCTCCGGCGGCCAGCCACAGGGCGGCCCGGCCGTGCCACGCGCGTCGCGCCTGGGCCCCGACGCCGTGGTAGACGACCTCGTGCAGGAGCGCGTGATTGAACCGCCACTCCACTTCGTCGGGCAGCTCGCTGACGGCCTGCCGGCTCACGAAGCGGGCTCGCTCCAACGCCTCGAGCGCAAGCGTGGCGTCCGCGACATCGAGCAGCCGAGCGACGCCCGACGTCCAGAAGGTGCGGCCCACCACCGCCGCCGCGCGCAGCGCCTGCTGGAGCGCGGGCGATTGGCGATCTACCCGCGCCCTGACGACGGCCTCGATCCCCGCCGGCGGAGCCTCCTCGCCCTCGAGCTGCGAGAGGGCGAGCTCGCGAAGGAAGAGCGGATTGCCTTCGGCCCGCGCCAGCAGCGCCGGATCCGCATCGGGTGCCAGGCTCTCGAGCAGCCGCCGAGCGTCCGAGTCGTCCAGCGGCGCCAACTCGATGCGCGTGTGGTGCCCGCCTTCCAGCCACCGCTGGGCGCGGTCGAGGAGATCCGGCCGAGCGGTGCACAGGAGGAGGATCGGCGAGGCGATGCCACCCGCCGCCAGCTCTTCGGCCACGGCGAGCCCCGCGTCGGGCATCCAATGCAGGTCCTCGAAGACCACCGCGAGAGGCTGCTCTCGCGCCGCCGCGATCAAGAGCTCGCGGACGGCGGCACGGACCTCGCTCGGCTCGGAGCCTGGTCGCGCTTCCCCTTCGTCTCCCAGGAGCCGGGCCAGGAGCTCGGCGCGCTCGGCGAGGGGGGCGCCGCCGGCCCGTCCGGTGAGGAGGTCGTCGATCGACACGGCGTCCAAGCCGTCCGCTGGTTCGAGGCGGCGGATCAGCGCGTCGAGTCGCTCCCCGGGGGCCAGCAGATCCCGCACGATCTGGGTCGCGGCGGCGTACGGGTGCCCCGCGTCGTATGGGATCCCCGCACCCCGCAGCACGCGGAAGCGGTCGCCCAGCTCTGCGGTCGCCGCCTCCACCAGGCGCGACTTGCCGATGCCCGCGGGTCCGAGGATGGTCACGGCGAGGGCGCGCTGCTCGGCGACGACACGGGTCGACACCTCTTCGATGCGCGTCAACTCCTCGGCGCGGCCCACGAACGGTGGATCGACCGGGACGGCCCGCGCGAGCATGACTTCCGGGAGCGGGTGAACGCCCGGCGCGTGGGACCAGGCGGCCGCCTCCGCCTCGTGGGCGGCGGCCCCGACGACGTCGGCTCCCGTGGACACCAGGGGGCCGATCTCGTAGGCGACGACCGCGCCGGGGTAGGCGTCGGCGATGGCGCGCGCTGCGCATCCGGCCCGTTCGGCGTCATTCTCGAAGCTGATGGGTATCCCGAAGACCGCCCGGTCGACGGCGCCGCGGCCGGGGAGGAGGCGCCCGCCCTGCTCGGAGACCAGCGTCCGCAGCGTTTGGCGCCTTTGGGACAGGGCGCCGGCCAGCGCCTCGGGGGACGAGGCGTCTGGTGGCGGGCAGCGGACGGCCAGGACAGCGGCCCGTCGGACGCCCGACCCCCAGCGCGCGCCCGCTCGCGCTCGGAAGTAGATGGTGGAGGGGTCACCGAAGAGGCGGTAGGCCGCCCACACCGGGTCACCGCGCTCGGCGGCCAGCGCGCGCGCCAGCCGGAGCGATTCACCCACCGGCTCCCCGCCGCGCAGCGCGTCGTAGAAACGGGTCGCGAGCTCCGCGCCGGGGAGGTCGGGGAGGTCGACGGTGGTCGCGATGAGGTGGCGGACGCCCGCGGTGAGGAGGGCGCGGGCCACCCCACCGGAGGCCGAGTTCGCCGAGCGGCAGGCGTTCGCGAAGACCAGGGAGGGCGCCGTGCCGCCGCCCGCGGTCTCGAGGGCGGCGGCATCGAGGGGGCCGTCCGCCATGCGCCATCCACCGGGGTGGTCGTCGGCCGTGGGATCAGAGTGTCCGGCGAAGTGAACCAGCCGATAGGCGTTGAAGGCCCGGAGGAAGTCTGCGCGTCGGAGGTGACCCAGGCGCAGATCGCAGGCGAGCCCATCGTCGCCGCCGAGGGCGCGCACCAGGGCTTCCCCCTCGTAGCGGGCGGCGGGGAGGTCCCCGGCGGGATCGGCGACCAGGAGCAGGCGGTCGCCAGCGGGGGAGATCGATGGTGGGGCGGACTCCGCGGAGGCCTGCACCTCGCCCAGGGCCCAGCGCAGCCCCAGCGGGCCGGAGCCGTCGTCGAGCAGCGCCCAGGGCAGCTCGAGTCCGTTCACGACGACCGTCAGCGTGCCGCCGCCCAGCGCGCGCAGGCGGCGCTTCACCTCCGCCGGCAGCGTCAGGTCGAAGAGCAAGCGGCCATGGGCGGCCAGCGCGCCGTCGTCGTGATCGCGGCGAAGCGCGCGCCGCACCGCCCGGCGCAGCGAGCCCAGCTCGGCATCTACTTGTTCGACGTCGTAGGTGTGGGGTCCCCGCCAGACGCGCGGCGCCAGGCCCGAAGAGCCGTGGGCGGGCAGCAGCGAGATGTCCGCGCGACCGGGTTGGTCGACGGCGTACAGCACGGTGACGTGTGCGGGCCCCACGGGCCAATCATAGGTCGGGCTGGAGTTCAGCGTAAGCTCGTGGCGAGGGCGACGTCTCGTGGGGCGTAGCCGATACGAGGAGGCGCCGTGCGTCCGCTGCTGACATTCGTCCTCGCCCTCACCGGAGGGTGCGGCCTCACCTCGGAGCCGGGCAAGGCCTTCGACGATGCCCACGCGGTAGGAATACACGACGCCGGGTCGCCCGAGCTCGATGCGGGCTTGCGGGCCGATGCGGCCCGGCGTGCAGACGCCGGAGTGGCGGACGCCGGGGTCGACCTCGACGCAAACGCGGGCCGCGACGCGGTGGTCGCAGACGCCGGCGATGATGGGGTGGTCGATGCGTCCACCGACGTGTTGCCCGACCCCGTAGACGCCCGGGCGGACGGCGGCGATCGGGGGGTCGACGCCAGCGATGCGGGCCGAGACGCGGGCGCCGCGCGGGATGGCGCGTCGGACCGCGGGGATTGATCGGCGACTGGCGCAGGACCGAGCGCTCGCATAGGCTCGCCGCCGATGTCGAACCCCACCGACCGGGAGCTGCTCGACGCCTGCATCGATGGGGATCGCCGGGCGTGGGCTCGTTTCGTCGAGCGCTTCACCCGCTACGTCTACTACCTGATCCAGCTCACGGCGAAGCGCTACGACGCGCGGATGGACGAGGCCGAGGCCGCCGACCGGCACAACGACGTCTTCCTGGCGTTGCTCGAGGACGACAGTCGGCGGCTGCGGGCGTTCACGGGGAAGAACGGGTGCAGCGTGCGTTCGTGGATTCGGGTCATCACCATCCGGCGAACGGTCGACGCCCTGCGCAGGCGCCGGCGCCACCTCTCACTCGATGCCCAGGACGGGGGAGGGCCGGAGCTCGTCGACGACGCCCCCGATGCCCTTGACGTGCTCGTCCAACAGGCCGACGCCCGTCGTCGCCAGCAGCTCACCAGCCTCGCCGAGTCGCTCAGCGAGCGAGACCGGCTCTTGTTGCATCTGCTCTACACCGAGAAGTTGAGCGCCGACGCCGCCGCCGCCGCGCTCCGGATCAAGCGAGGTGCGCTCTACACGCGCAAGACGCGCTTGGTGCAGCGGCTCCGCGAGGCGGCCTGTCGCGCCGGCTTGCTCGACGAATCGTAGCCATGTGTAAGCTCGCGGCCGCCGCCACGTCGAGTGGAGGGCCACGAGCGACGGAGGACGCGATGCCCCACCTGTGCCCCGACGAGGAGACCCTCGCCGCCTACTTCGACGGCCTGCTCCACCCCACCGACGAGGCCGCGCTTCACCGGGAGCTCATCGGCTGCCCCGACTGCGCCCGCCTGGTCGCGACGCTGGGTCTCGTCATCGAGTCAGAGGCTCCCGACGCCTGGCATCGCGCCAGCGCCCCGGAGGCGGTCACCCAGCGCGCCGTCGGTCTCGTCCCGGAGCAGCCCAGACTGCTCCACCTCGCGGCCCGCTGGATCGACCGACAGCTCGCCCCCCTGGCCGGCGCCTTGGTTCCCCTCCAGCTCGCACCCTCCGCGACCCGCGCCGGCGCCCCGGCACAAGTCGAGGAGCTCCGCTACCACGTGACGGTCGCCGACCTGCCGCTGGAGATCGATCTCGAGCTCGACGGCCCCGAGCAATTCGCCCTCACCATCCGCCCGCTGCAGCCCCCCCCGACCGGCCTGCTGCTGAGGCTCTCTGCCCAAGGCGAGACCCGAGCCCTCAGCACCCTCAACCACACCGGAGCCACCGTCACCGCCCTCCCGACCGGCGACTACGACCTCACGGTAGAGCGAGCCGACGAGCCCCTCGGCCACCTCACCCTCTCCCTCCAGGGAGCCGACCTCGAACCGTCTTGACACCGCCGCCACCATCCGGCACCTTCCCGCGCACCAATAAGCCCAGGTAGCTCAGTTGGTAGAGCAGCGGACTGAAAATCCGCGTGTCGGTGGTTCAAATCCGCCCCTGGGCACCCCAATTTCCAGTGATTCCGGCAGGTTGCGAGTTTGGTCCGCGACTTGCTCTTCGCCGGTTTTTGCCCCGTTTGCCCCCGTTTCTGACACGTCCTGGGGCAAATGATGGGCAAAACCCGCCCCGTTTCCGTCCGATCCGTCCGCCTCCGCGGGCCCCGAGCAGGGGGTCTCCGGCAGGGCATCGATGACGGTCCGGAGGTGCTCCGGCCGCAGGTGCCCGTAGACCCTATGCACCATCGTCGTCGTGCTGTGTCCCAACGCCTTGGCGACGTCCGCCTCAGGCGCCCCGCCCTGCAACGCCCAGCTCGCGTACGCGTGACGCAGGTCGTACGGCCGGATCCGCCTGATGCCCGCCTTCTCGCACGCCTTGGCGATGTCCCTGCGGGCGTTGGACCAGCGCCCGGCGATCGGTTCGTCGTCGCCCGCGTCTCCGCGCGCCGCCGCCAGGTGCTCGGCGAACGAGTCGCGGATCGGAAGGTGTCGGTCGCTGCCGTCGGTCTTGGTGCCCCGGACATGCGCCAGCCGCTTCTCCAGGTCGACGTCGCTCCACAGCACCGCTTCGATCTCGTCGCCCGGTCGCACGCCGGTCTCCACCGCCAGCAGCGCGTACAGCCGCCGCTTTTCCGGCAGCGCGTCGTACAGATTCCGGAACTCCTCGGGCGTGACTGACCCACCCAGAAACCGCGTCCCTGCCCGTCGCCGTCAGCGGCGGTCACGCCCACGAAACGCCAAGAGCCGGTGTCGACGGCGAGGGGCAGGGACTACGACTCCGAGTCTGAGACCGAGGGAGCGTCAGGCCCACAACCGCGCAAGCTCGGCATGAACGGTGTGTGAGGTATGTGGCGTGTTGGCGCGCGCCAAGTCGGTCGTGGGGCGTGCAACGCAACACCTGCGCACCATCGGCATTCCTGCTCATCTCAACCAGGTCCGTCGCCGTCAAGCCAGCCTCGTGGGCGGTGGTCCAGTTTTCACAAGCAGAGGTGGGTCAATTCTGGATGGGTGCAGATCCAGTGGTGCGACAAGAATATACAATAATATCAGATAGATG
>CAYOBQ010000200.1:0-17047 GCA_964402225.1 uncultured Nannocystaceae bacterium
AAGTTATTCTTGCGCGGGCCCTTAGCGAAAGTGGCGTCCCCATGGGCAACCGTTGCTAGACTGCCGGCCATGGGGGGTACGCTGCGAACCGGCGCGCTTTGTCTCGCGCTCGTCACCACGGCGGCGGCGCAGATCACGCCGTTTGGCATCCGCGTCAACGAGGCGATCGATCGCGGCCTGGATTGGATCCGGGCCGAACAGGACCCGGAGACGGGCGGAGTGGGAGGCACGGCCACCGGCCTCGCGATGCTGGCGCTGCTCGATCGCCCCGAGAGCGCCGATGCCCAGGCCCGTGCGCTGGGCTACTCGCGGCTCCCCCTCGAGGAGAAGCGACGCGTCCGCGGCGGGATTCGCTATTGCATCGACACGCGGGCCGGCTTCCTGAGGGGCGCCTGCGGGTACGAGACGGGCACCTGCTTGATGGCGATGGCGCGCTATCTGAGCACCGGGGGCGAGGAGAACGTCGGGTCGCTCATCACCGTCCCCCAGGCGATCGTGAACGGCGTCACGGGTCTGCGACGTCAGCAGGGCAACGGGGGCGCGAACCGCGGCGGGTGGAACTACTGCGGGCCGGAGGGGGACGGCGATCTTTCGGTGACGCAGTTCGCGATGGCCGGGCTGTCGGCGGCGTCGGCCATCTTACCGGGCGCCGACGATACGCTGCCGCGGGCGACGACCTTCTTGTTCAACACCAGCGCCAACGATGGCGGCCACGACTACCGCGGCCGCGAGGGGGCCCGGCACGCCCGCGGCTCCTCCGCGATGACCGCCACCGGCGTGTGGGGCTACCGCCTCGCGGGGGCCGCCACCGGCGACGACCGCGTTCAGCAGGCCCTGGGCTGGCTCCGCGACAACTATCGCTACGACACCACGATCAACACGCGGCATATCTACAGCTACTACTACTACGTGTGGGCCCTCTCGAAGGCCTTCGAGGTCACCACCGACGACGGCAGCGGCGAGTTTCTCTTCTCCGGTGAGATCGGCGGGGCGCGGGACACCGAGGCGGACGGGTACCCGGAGGAGCCGCGGGGTTGGTACTACGACATCGCCTGGAACCTGCTGGAGCGGCAAAATGGGGACGGCTCCTGGTGTGATCCGAACCGCGACGCTGGACGCCCGCGGTGCTGGCGCCACGACTCGGCGACGATCTTTGCCGTCCTCACGCTGGAGCGTTCGCTGGGCGGCGTCTGCCTCGTCGACCGCGACGACGACGGCGCCTGCGGCCTCGACGACAACTGCCCCGAGGTGCCCAACCCGGACCAGGCCGACACCGACGGCGACGGGCTCGGCGACGCCTGCGACCCGTGCCCCGAGGACCCCGATCTGGAGTGCGTCTGCGCCCCCGAGGAGGGCGATCCCTGCAACGGCCGGGACGACGACTGCGACGAGCTCGTCGACGAGGACCCGCTGGCCGACGCCGCCTGCGAGACAGGCCTGGTGGGCCCCTGCAACGCGGGGCACCTGGAGTGCGTCGCCGGGGGCCCGGTCTGCGTGGGCGACGTGGCCCCCACACCGGAGGTCTGCAACGGCGCCGACGACGACTGCGACGCGCAGGTTGACGAGGAGATCCCGCCAGCGGGGCCGTGTGACGCTGGCGGCATCGGGGCCTGCGCGGCGGGGCTTCTGACCTGCGTCGAGGCCGAGCTGCGCTGCGTCCCCCTCGAAGGGGCGGGCGAGGACGAGGTCTGCGACGGGGCCGACAACGACTGCGACGGGGGCATCGACGAGGGCGATCCGGGGGCCGGGGATCCGTGCCTGACGGGGCTGTTGGGGCTGTGCGAGCCGGGGCGAACGGCCTGCGAGGAGGGGGAGCTCGTCTGCGTCCCCTCGATCGATCCGCGCGACGAGGCCTGCAACCTCCTCGACGACGACTGCGATGGGCCCGTCGACGAGGGCGATCCCGGCGGCGGTCGACCCTGCGACACCGGGCGGCTCGGGGACTGCGCCGTCGGGCGCACGCGCTGTGAGGACGGCGCGATCGTCTGCGACGACGGCCGCGAACCCGACGTCGAGAAGTGCGACGGCCGCGACAACGACTGCGATGGCGTGGTCGACGAGGTCCTGTTCGAGAACCAGGCCTGCAACACCGAGCTTTTGGGCGTCTGCGCCGACGGCGTGGCGGTCTGCGACAACGGGCACTCCGGGTGCCAGCAGCTCGTGGAGGCCTCCGACGAGGCCTGCGACGGGCTGGACAACGACTGCGACGGGGATCTCGACGAGGGCGATCCGGGCGGTGGCGACGAGTGCGAGACCGGCTGGGCGGCGCCCTGCGGCGGGGGGGTCTCACGCTGTGAGGACGGACGCCTGCGCTGCGTGGGCGTGGACAACGGCGCCGACGAGATCTGCGACCGCGCCGACGACGACTGCGACGGGCGCGTCGATGAGGGGGCCCGAAACGCGTGTGGCCAGTGCGGTGAGACGCCGGTGGAGGTCTGCGACGGCGTCGACGACGACTGCGACGGTCGCGCCGACGAGGACACGAGCTGCCCGCCGGGTGAGCTGTGCGTCCACGGCGGCTGCCGCCCCGTCTGCGACGGGGACACCGACTGCGAGGAGGGCTTCGAGTGCCGCGGATCGGTCTGCGCCCGGGGCTGCGCCGGGCTCGAGTGCCCGCCGCTCTCGGTCTGTCGCGACGGGCTGTGCCGCGACCCCTGCGAGCTCGTCGACTGCCGCGACCGCCAGGTCTGCGTCGCCGGGGCCTGCGCCCCGGACCCGTGTCGTCCGGGGACCTGCCCCGGCGGATGGGTCTGTCGCGACGGCCACTGCGTCGAGGAGCCTTGCCACGACGTGCGCTGCCCCGCCGATGACGGCGTGCAGCGGTTGTGCCGCGACGGGCACTGCGTGCCGAGCTGCGCGGATGTCCGCTGCGGACCCGACGAACGCTGCGTGGACGGCCGCTGCGTGCTCGACGAGTGCCCCGACGGCGACTGCCTCGCCGACTGCGCGGGCGTGGAGTGCATCCGCGACGCGGTCTGCGTCGACGGCCGCTGCGTCGACGACCCGTGCGTCAGCGCGCGCTGCCCCGACGGCGAGGCCTGCGTCTTCGACGCCCACGGTGTCGCTCAATGCGAACCGGCCTGGGAGCAGCCGCCGCCGCCGGATATGGGGCCGCCGGACATGGCGGTCCCGCCCGACGCCGCGCCACCGCCGCCGCCGCCGCCGGACGCGGCCCCGGACGTGATGCTCGGCGCGCGGGAGAAGCGGGTGGGCGCGGAGCCGACGATGTTCACGGCCGAGAAGCCGACGACGGAGGAGGGGTGCTCGGCCGCCCCCGGCACACAGCTCGGGCCCTGGTGGATGCTGCTCCTGGGCGCGCGGCGGAGGCGAAGATGAGGCGGTCTCTGTGGTTGGTCGCGGCGCTGTGGGCGTGCGACTCGGGTGGGGCCGACGAGCCGGATGATTGCGGTGGGGCGTGCGGTGGCGGGACCACCTGCGTCTCCGGCCAATGCGTGCCCCAACGGGCGCCCCCCCCGGACCTGGGCCCCGACGCGGCCCTCGTCCCCGACGCGGCCCCCGATGGGCCACCGCCGGACGGGCCGCCGCCGGACATGCCGACCGACGGCCCTGTCCCGGATCTGCCGGACTTCCCGGTCTTCGACGGGCCGCCGCCTGACGCCGCCGTGCCGGATGCCGCGCCGCCGGACGGGCCGCTCCCGGACACCCCGATGCCCGACGCCGCGCTCCCCGACGCCGCGCTCCCCGACGCCGCGCTCCCCGACGGCCCGTCGCCCGACATGCCTCGGGGTTGCGTGGCCGCCGAGGAGGTCTGCAATGGCGTGGACGACGACTGCGACGAGGCGGTGGACGAAGCCGATCCCCAGCTCGGCGCTGACTGCGACAGCGGCGAGCCCGGCCCGTGCGCGCTGGGCCAGCACCTCTGCCACGACGGGGTGTTGGTCTGTGCGCCCCTCGCGGCCCCCGCCGAAGAGCTCTGCGACGATGTCGACAACGACTGCGATGGCACGACCGACGAGGGCCTGCCCGCGGAGCGCGTTGGCTGCGACACCAACGAGCTCGGCGTCTGCGCCGCCGGGCACGAGCGCTGCGAGCGCGGGATCTTCATCTGCGAGCGCGACACCGAGCCGACCGACGAGCGCTGCGACGAAGAGGACGACGACTGCGACGGTCGGATCGACGAGACCTTCCTCGAGCTGCGGGCCCCCTGCGCCGTCGGTGTCGGCGCCTGCGAGGCGGCGGGAGCGATGGTCTGCGGGGGCGACGGCGTCTCGGTGGTGTGCGGCGCCAGCGCCAGCGTCCCCACCGACGAGGTCTGCGACGGGGCCGACAACGACTGCGACGGCGAGGTCGACGATCTGGACGCCCCCCCCGAAGAGCCCGAGCACTGCGGGGCCTGCGGGCGCGCCTGCGAGTTCCCCGACGCCTTCGGCTTGTGCCGCGAGGGCGAGTGCTTCCTGGGCCACTGCCGCGCCGGCTTCATCGACTTCGACCGCGATCCCGAGAACGGCTGCGAGCAAGCCTGCCGTCCCACCGATCCCGCCGTTGAGGTCTGCGACGGGCTCGACAACGACTGCGATGGGGTGGTGGACGACGGCGTCTGCCTCGGCGACCCCTTCCGCTTCTGCGTCGACCGCCGCGGCGTCACCCACGACCGGAGCTGCGACACCTTCTCGCCGGGGGGCCTCGCCGCGGAGTGGTGGGCGCCGAGCCTCATCGCCGAGGGGGACGACGTCCCCACCGGTGACCGGGACTACGGCGCCGCGGCGCCCTTCGAGATCGGCGGCGGGCACACGCGGCGGCTCCATCGGACGGGCCCCGCGGTGCGCATCGGCTTCCACGTCAGCTACCACGGCGCCCGCTTCGCGGTGGGCGTCTTCACCGGCGACGCGCTGGTCGAGCCCGAGGCCGAGGAGGATGGGGGCGTACCGCCGGGGCACGGACCGGCGGCTCGGGGCTACGTCGTCTGGCTGGAGGGCGAGGCCCTCGATCCGTCGGTCGTCGTGCGCCGCTCCCCCGACGATCTGGAGCTCTTGCGGGCGCCGATCCGGGCCCTCGGGGACGGCGAGCGCCACTGGCTGGAGGCGAAGCGGACAGCGCTGGGCGAGTGGTCGCTGCGCATCGACGGACGGACGGTGGCCCCCGAGGAGGCGCCGCTGGTCGACGACACGCATGGCCACTTCGACCGGCTCAGCCTCTTCCAGGACGCCTTCGAGGGCGCGGCGACCCGCGTCGACGACGTAGCGGTGATGGCGGACCGCGATGGGGACGATGTCTTCCCGCCCCAGGACAACTGCCCGTTCGTCGCCAACCCCGACCAGGCCGACCAGGACAACGACGGCCGCGGCTCCGCTTGCGACGACCGCGACGCCGACGGGCTCGACGAGCTCGAAGACCCCTGCCCAGTCCTGGCGGACACGGAGGACTGCGACTTCGGAGGCCGCCGGCTGCTGGTGGGCACCGGCGAGGTCACCTCGCCGTGGCATGTAGATCCCGCGAGCGGTGTGCGCTGGCGCGTGGCCGTCGCCGGCGAGGCGCGCTTCCACCTGCGAGCCTCCGCGGAGGGACGCGTGGCATGGGCCCGCCCCGACGGGAGCCTCCTGGTGGATGACGGCGTCTTGCAGGCGGTGGCAAACGCCGCCCCCGACTGGCTCGGCGAGCGCCTGCTCTATCACGACCAGGGCTTCACGCAGGTCTTCGTCGGCACCCCCGCCGCCGAGGGCATCGGGGACGAGGCGCGCATCGTCGAGGCGGCGCCGGGCACGTTGGTCCGCGCGGTCCCGGCCCCGGACGGAGCCCACATCGCCTTGCTCACGGTCGACGGCTTCGACAGCACGGTGCGCCTCTTGGACGACGCCGGAGCCCTGGTCGAGGCGCCTATCCTGGTCCCGCCGGGCGGCCCCGACGAGCTCCCCGTGCTGGCCCGGCATCCGGTCGAGGCGCTCTACGCCTTCGCGGCGACCGATGGCCCCGCGGCGGGCGTCGGGTTGGTGCGGGCGGCGGGCCTGGAGCCGGTCTCGAACCACCCCGCGACGGCCGTCACCTTCGATCCGGCGGGTCGCTGGCTCTTCGCGATCGAGGAGATCGACGGGCGCCGTCGACTCGCGGCCTACCCGGTGCAGCCCGTCGACGGAGAGCGCCCCGCCTCGGTGGTGGTCCCGTGGGATCGCCGCCTGGCGCCGGACGCCCTGAGCTGGACACCCGACGACGCGGTCGCGCCGGACGACGCCGACCGCGACGGGCGCCACGACGAGAGCGATCCCTGCGACGACGTCCCGCACCTGGGGCCGATTCGGGAGGTGCTTCACGAGACGGACTTCGACGTCAACCTGCCTCGACTCTTCCACGGCGAGGACACGCCGATCCTGGCGTGGCAGAAGGACTTCCGCAGCGGTGCGAGGTGGTCGTCGCGGCTGAGGCGGCTCGGCGCCGCTGGCGAAAACCTGGGGACCGTCGAGGTCGTGCGAGACCGCTTCGACATACGAACCGTCGGGCTCGCGTGGCGGGGGGGGCGGTACCGCGTCGGATTCTCGAACCGCTACACCTATACGCGCGCCCTTCGGCCCGGTCTCACCCCGCTCGGGGGGAGCCTGCAGATCCAGAACGCCGGCACACATCGTCACGACGTGGTGGCCGTGGACGACGGCCATGTGGTCCTCACTCAGCAGAGTTCGCAGACCAACCTGCACCACATCGACGACGACGACCGCGAGATCGCGGAGAAGTTCCGGCTCGGCGACATCGCCATCGAGGACTTCTCTGCCGTCTGGAACGGGGAGCGGCTGCTCGTCGCGGGGGCGGTTCATCGCCGGCCCACAGAGGTTCGCGTGGTCACGAAGGCGGGGGTCGTCGAGGCGAGCCGCCCCATCTCGGCCGGCACCAATGGCGACAGCCCACGGATGAGTACGCGGCTGCACATGATCTGGGCCGGCACCCACGCCTTCGTGGCGTGGCATCGCCCGCCGGACCGGACGATCCGCGTCGTCCGGGTGGACCGCAACGGCATCACCGAGGCGGAGGAACAGATCGTCTCGACGGGGACCCGGACGGGGGCCGAGCCGCGGCTGGTCCTCGCCGACGGTCGGCTCTACGTGGTCTGGCGTGCCAGCGCCCCCGGAGGCACAGGGATCTACTTCGCCGCCCTCGGCGAGGACGGCGCCCGCCTCGGGCCCTACGTTCGTCTCACGCCGGACGACGCCCGCGCGACGGAGCCCGACATCGTCTGGGACGGCGAGCAGTTCACGGTCGCCTGGCTCGAGCAGCGCAACAACCGGCGGGACATCCACGTCCGCACGGGGCCCTTTCACTGCCCCTGAGGGACCCCGCGTGGTAGAGCCCGGACATGGCTGACGACGACGTCGAGACCCTCGTCGACCTCGTGCGCCGGGGCGCTCTGACACCCGACGCCGCCGAGAGTCAGCTCCGCGGTGAGCCCACCAAGGTCGCCTCGCTCCGCAGCGCGCTGTCGGCCATCAACCTCAGCCAGAGCGTCTTCTTCGGAGACACGGTCGCCGACCGCGAGTTCGTCGCCGACATCGATCCCGAGGCGCTGCCGACGTCCAACCGACTGACCCTCGGCGACCGACTCGGCCGCGGCGGGATGGGCGAGGTCTGGCTCGCCCACGACCCCGTCCTGCGTCGCCACGTGGCCGTCAAGACGCTGCGACCCCACGTCGACGACGACGAGACGCGTCGGCGTTTCGTCTACGAGGCCCAGGCCACCGCCCGCCTCACGCACCCCGGCGTCATCCCGGTCTACGACGCGGGGCGCCTCACCGACGGGCGCCTCTTCTACGCGATGCAGCGAATCGCCGGCGAGAGCCTGGGAGAGGTCCTCGACTCGCTGCGGCGCGGCGATCCGGCGGCGGAGGCGCGCTGGCCGCTGCCCAAGCTCCTCGAGGTCTTCGTCCGCGTCTGCCAGACCGTCTCGTACGCCCACGACCAGGGCTTCGTGCACCGCGATCTCAAGCCGGAGAACGTGATGCTGGGAGAGTATGGCGAGGTCTTCGTCGCTGACTGGGGGCTGGTGAAGCCCTTCGACGTCGACGGCGTCGGCGCCTCGGACCTGCCGCGCCACGACAAGACGCGACCCGGAGCGGCGGTGGGGACGCTGGCCTACATGTCGCCGGAGCAGGTGCTGGGCGATCTGAAGGCCATCGGGCCGCACAGCGACGTCTACAGCCTCGGCGTGATCCTCTTCGAGTTGCTCACGCTGGAGCTCCCGTTCAAGGGGCCCAGCGCCGTCGCCCTTTCCTTCAAGATCGTGCGCGGGCCGCCGGTCGATCCGCGGTCCGTCCCCTGCACGCGCGTGGTCCCCGAGCCGCTCGCCGAGGTGTGCCGGCTGGCGATGCTGCGGGATGCGGGAGACCGGACGCCCACCGCGGGCCGTGTGGCGATGCGGGTCGAGGCCTTCCTCCACGGGGTCGAAGAGCGTCGGCGGCGCGGACGCATGGCCGAGGAGACGCTCGCCCGCGCCCGCGAGCTCGAAGCGCGCTACCAGGACGAGGCGGCGCGGATCGAGCGGGAGCGCGTGGAGGTGGTCACGGCCCTCGGTGGGTTGCCGCCGACCACGCCCGTCGCCAGCCGAATGCCGCTGTGGCGCACGGCCCAGGCCGTCGAGGAGCGCGCCCTGGAGCTCGAGGGGGTCTTTGCGCGCGCCGTCGGCGCCGCCTACCAATCGCTGGCCTACGTCGACACCGGCGCGGCCCATGCCGTCCTCGCGGATCTCCACCACCTGCGCTACCTGCGGGCCCGCGCGACGGGAAACGCCCTCGACGCGCGGTACTTCCTCGACGAGGTGCGACGCCACGACCAGGGGCGCTACGCCAGCCTGCACGAGGCGACGGGCGGGCTGGAGGTCCGCTCGCCGGGGGTGGTGATGGTCGAGGTCCAGGACCCCGTCGGGCCGCTGCTCTCACCGCGCGAGATCAAGCTGCCGGAGAACGGCCAGGTGCCGCAGGGGAGCTACCTGTTGCACTTCGAGCCCGAGGGACGGATCCCCGCCCACATCCCGGCGGTGGTGGAGCGCGGACTGCCGACGGTGGTCGAGGTGATCCCACCGGCGCCCTTCGAGGGGCATGAGGCGTGGATCTACGTCGCCGGCGGAGGCGCGGTCGTCGTCGGCGGCGACGCCGCGGCCCACCGGGGTCGCCCGCGACAGGTGGTCGAGGTGAGACCGTTTCTGATCAGCCGTGATCTGGTCACCCTCGAGGACTACGTCGCCTTCCTCAACGCCCTCGCCGCGAGTGACGGGCTCGACGCGGCGAAGGCCCACGCGCCGCGGACGCCGGGGCGCATCTGGCTGGACATCGTCGCCGACCGGTTCCAGGTCCCGGAGCGCGACCCAGACGGCGATCGATGGGATCCGCGGTGGCCCGCCCACATGCTCTCGTGGCACGACGCGACGGCCTTTTGCCGTTGGCGTTCGCGCCTCACGGGCGTCGCGCACCGGCTGCCCACGGAGGACGAGTGGGAGCACGCGGCGCGCGGGGCCGACGCGCGGACGCATCCGTGGGGCAACGGCTTCGATCCTGCGCTGTGCCGAATGGTCGACAGCGCCGAGGGCAAGGCCGGCCCGGTCCCCGTGGGCAGCTACCCCTACGACACCTCGCCCTACGGGGTGCGCGATATGGGGGGGCTCGTCTTCGAGTGGACCGGCACCCAGGACCCCGCCGATCCGACGCGCTACCTCCTCAAGGGCGGGGCCTACCGGTCCGTCTCCGCGTACTGCCGCGCGGCCTCGCGCATCAGCCAGCCACCGGATCGCGTCGGCTTGCAGTGCGGGTTTCGGGTCGTCCGCGCGGCGATTTGATAGTCTGCCACGATGCTTCGATGGCTGCTCCTCACCGTCTGCGCGCTCTGCACCGCCTGCGACTCGGCTGACGAGGTCGCCACGCCCGAGGCCGGTGTGGCGCCCGACGAGTGGATGCAGCGCTTCGAGACCAAGCGCGGCGCGCTGGTCGGGGCCGGCGAGCACAGCGCTTGTGGAGAGCGCTTCCGGGCCCCCGAGGGGCTCCCCGCCGAGTGGTCCGTGGTCCACGTCGACCAGGGCGCCGAGCCCGGCGGTGACGGGGCGGAGGCGACCCCGCACCAGACCATCGAGGCGGCGCTGGCCGACGGAGAGGGCCCCGTCGTCTTGCGAGTCGCGCCGGGGCGCTACGAGGCGGCGGTCCGGGTGGAGCGCTCCGCGGCGCTGGTCGGGAGCTGCGCGGCCGGGACCGTCCTCGTTGGCGGGGTCCGGGCCGAGGGCGACGCCGATCGGGGCCGGGATCTCTACGTGCAGCACCTCACGTTGGAGGGCGGCGGCTACAACCTCTGGGCCGCCGACCTCTCGCGCGTCCAGGTGAGTCAAGCGCGGCTGGTCGACGGGGCTGAGGGCGGCGTGCTGGCGCGCAGGGTCCACACCATCGAGGTGCTCGACTCCGCGGTGCGGGGCGCGGGCGGGCCGCAGCTCACCTTCAACGAGGCGGTGGCCTTCGTGCGTCGCAGCTTGGTCGGACCCGGAGCCGGGATGGGCGTCCTGGCCCGCGCAACCGACGAGCCCGCCGCCGAGGTGGAGTGCGCCGACGCCTGGAGCCCCGCTTGCCCCTACGCGGCGTCGTTGGTGGTGGAGGACTCGCTGGTCCGCGACGTGGTCACGGTGGGCATTCGAGCGCGAAACAGCCAGACGCGGGTGCGGCAGACGCGGGTCGAGCGGGTCAGCGCCGAGGAGCCCGGGCGCGCGGTGGGCCTCGACCTGGTGGAGAGCCTGGCGGTGGTCACCGACGGCGTGGTGGTCGACGGCGTCGACGGGCGCGGCATCTTGCTTCGCAGCGCGCGGACCTTCATCGACGACGTACGGGTCAGCGGCAACAGCGCCGGGGGGCTCGATGTGATCCGCCTGCCCCCCGGGGCGGTGCACCCGCCGGGGCTGAGGTGGCACCCGGTCTGCGAGTTCCACCCGATCTGCGAGTTCCAGGTCGCCCCGGACGCCCACTTCGAGGGGGACGAGTGGGCGCCACCGATGGATTGGTTCGCCGAGGGGCCGCTCGCCGAGCACCTCCCCGACCCGCTGCTGCCAGGGCACGAGGGGCGAGCGGAGGAGGCGGCGCTGCACGAGTGGGCGCGCAGCGATGTCCGGCGGCTGGAGGCGCTGGACAATGGGGTCGTGGGGATCCACCTCTCGGGGCACCCGACCCGACTCGTGGGGGCTCGTATCAGCGGGACGTTGGGGGCGGGCTCGGTGGGGCTGCGCATCGATCAGGAGGAGTTCGTCCCGATCCAGAGCCCCGGCGCGAGCACCGTCGCGCTCTCGCGGGTGGAGGACGTGGAGGTGGTGGCCAGCGAGGGCCGGGGGATGCAGATCTCCAACGCATGGCTGATCTTCGACGCCGTGGCGGCGGTCAAGCCGCTCTCCCAGCTCGACCTCCCGCTGCCGCTCGCGGCCGACGCGCTGCACGTCGAGGGTCTGCGGGTCGACGGCTCGGGGGGGGTCGGGGTGATGGCGTTTCGGTCGAACCTATCGGTGAGCGGCCTCACCGTCAGCGACTCGGTCGCGGTGGGCGTCCTCACCGAGGAGGTGGTCCTCGACGCCACCGACGTGCGCGTCACCGACATCGCCGGTGGGCGGGTGCCCGGTCCGGGTGGGGCCGACATCGGGGAGATCGCCGATGGCTTCGTGATCCATCCGCCAAAGGTGGAGGTCGACGAGGCGACGCTGCGCATCGACGGCGTCGGAGTGGAGGGCGCGGGCCGGATCGGCCTCTACGTGGTCAACGGCGGCGACGTCGCGTCGGGACGCATCGCCCGCGGCGACGGCGTCTTTGCGCGCAACGGCCGGGACGTGGTGGCCAATGTCGCGGAGGGCGGCGTGGAGTTCGTTGGCTTCGACGCGCTCGTCGAGGACGACCCGCCAGCCCCCGCCGTCGAATAGTCAGTCCAGCTCGGGGGGGTCCGGGGCGCGGTCAACGCAGCTCGGATCGCAACTGTCGGGGCCATCCGCGTTGCCCTCGATATCGACCTCGTCCAGGAGGACCGTGTTGGCCTGAGCCCTCCGGACGCCGACGCGATTTCCGGCGATCCGGCCACAGCGAAGATCCGCGACGCCCGGCGCTACGGCGACGCCAGCCTCGTCATTGTCGACAGACGCGAACCCGTCGAGCTGGAGGTGCCCGCCGGAGACCCGCAGCCCATTGCCCGGCAGGTCCCAGGCTCGGGTGTCGCTCACCTCCACGCGGATCCCCTCGAAGGAGGAGTTGGGGCCGACCCAGACCCCGACGTCGGCCGCGTCGACGACCCGGAGATCCGTCGCGTGGATCCGCGCGCCGCTGTCCGAGTAGAGCCCGAAGGCGACTTCGAAGACCGACCCGCGTCTAGGGCGAAGGCTCCGAGCCTCGACGGCGCGGAGCTGGATCTGAGCGCCGTGTCTCGCGCCGAGTCCGACCGTGACCCCATCGACGATGCGAGCACCCGAGAGCTCGAGTCGACTGCCGAACGTCGCGATGACGCTTGCGGCGCCGACGCTCGCGTCGTCTCGGGTTGGGCCAACGACGGACACGTTGCGGGCGGTGACGGATGGCGCCCCCAGATCAGCGGTACCGGGCCCGGCGAGGGCCAAGCCGCCTCGCTGGCTCCTGAGCAAGGAGAGGGAATCGAGCGCCAGATGCGCCGAGCCGACGACGAAGACCGCGTCCGCTTGAGACGTCAAGCCGGCGCGTCGGATGTCTCGAATGGTCACCCGTGACAGCGTCCCCTCGACGGCGCCCACCACGCCCAGGCCAACGACCTCCGTGTCGCTGATCTCGATGTCGGTGAGCGACACCGTCGAGCCCGTGACCACGATCCCACCGAGGACGCGGCGCTCTGGGCGGACGCCCCGGACCACCGCTCGATCGATCACGAGCTCGCTCTCCTGAGCCCAGACGCCCGCGGTCTGGACGTCTTCGAGCCGGAGCGCGTCGAGGGTCGCGCGGGCTTCCGAGAGGATGACCCCCTCCTGACCCGCCCCGAAGACCCGCGTCATCTCGAGCTCCGAGCCCGTCAGCGCCGTGAGGATGGGCCCCGCGCCGTCTTCGAAGCGGCTCGCGTCGATGGTGGCCTCGGCGTCGCTGATCACGACCGCGGCCGAGATTCTGGCGCGACCCTCGAGCTCGCCCTCGGAGCCCGCTCGGACGCGTGCTCGACGTAGGGTCAGCTCGGCGCCGGTGGCGACGATGCCCGCGCTGCCTTCGTAGCGAAGGTCGACGTCCTCCAGGTGACCCCGGGTCCCGTCGGAGACGATGATCGCCGCTGTGTCCAACGCGTCTGCGTCCCCGGTGACCACCACCCGGCGCATCGTGAGCGCGCCGCCGACGGCGCCCGCCTGGGCGGCCCCCGGAAGGTGGGCGACAACGTCCGAGAGCGTCGCCGTAGAATCGTGCGCCACGAGCCTGCCCTCGAAGACGACGCGCGCCATCTCGAGTGTGCTCTCACTCTCGAGCGACACCACGGCATCGGATGAGCGCAGGTCGGCGTCGGTGACGACCACCTGACCCGATTCTTGAGCGAAGACGCTCAGGCCGTCGCCGACCCGCGTCACCAGGCCGGCTCCCGTGACCATCGATCCGTCGTGCTCGGCCACGAGGCTGACGGTGGCCGGCCCCAGGTGAACCGCGTCAATGAGCTCGATGCGAGCGCCCTCGCGAGCATGGGCGAGGAGGCCGCTGTCACGGGCGACGGCGTCTCTGAGCGTGACGACGCAGCCGGGCTCGAAGCCAGAGACCACGGCGTTGTAGCCGCTTGCGTCGACCCACCGGCCGTCGAGCCGCGCGGCACCTTGGACCTGGAAGGCATCGCACTGGCCGGGCGTCGCGCAGGTCGCCGCCACATGGTGAAGATCAACGGTCGTCTCGGCGAAGGCGATCAGGCCGAAGGAGCCGCTGTGCAGCGCGAGCCCCGTCGCGTCGAGGGCGCTGGTGCCCTGAACCCAAAGGCCATGATCAGCGCTCTCGATGGCGACGTCTTCGAGGGACGCGGTCCCGCCCAACAGCGTCAACGCGCCGCGCCTGTCGTCGGTGCCGCGAACAACAGATTGGGACAGCGTCAGCGCCGCGCCCCGTTGGGCGCCCAGGCCCGGCTCCAGGCCGCCGTCGAAGGCACAGCGGGCGCAGTCGAAGCGCGTCCCGTCGATGAGCGTGAGCGCCCCCGAGACCCGCAGATCCGAGCCGGAGGTCCTAGCTCCAACCCCGAACCCGACGGTTGGCCGGATGTCGACGCGGGTGAAGGTCGCGGTGTTCGTGACGGCGACGTCCTGGAGCGCGAGGTCGCGGATGTGGGCCCGGCCGCTGCGTAGGGCCAGCCGCCCGACAAGGCGAGTCCGCGCCGCGCAGCGCCCGCCGACGGTGACGCCCGCGGGGGGCGACCGCGCCACGTACTCGCCAGCGGCGAGGGCGATGGTGCCCCCGCGCGGCACGGCGTCGACGGCGGCTTCGAGGGTGGCGAGGGGACGCTCGCGGGTCCCGTCACCACCACCCACGGCCGCCGCGTCTACGTAGACCGTCCCCTCCGGCCACGGCCGCGGGCCCCAGACGTCGTCGCCGCAGTCCTCGAAGACGTCGCCCGTGAGGCACAGCCCGGAAGGGGTCGCGGGGGCGCCATCGGGGCAGTCGGGCTCCGCGGGCAGACAGCCGGGGCCGTCCTCCCGGTGACGCCAGCCTTCGAGACAGATCCACGGCTCGCTGCACCGGCCCCAGGGCAGGGGGACGCTGTGCTCGGGGCAGTCCTCGCGGTCCGGCGGCGGCTCGCAACCGCCGCGCTCCGCGCGCGACCACCCGTCAGGACAGATCCAGGGCTCGGTGCAGTCCCCGCCAGGGACGGCGAAGCTCCCCTCGGGGCAATCGTCGCGCAGCGCGTCCGGTCCGACGCAGCCGTATCCATCCGAGGCGCGGGACCACCCCTCGGGGCAGGGCCACGACTCCGCGCAAGTCCCGTCGACGCGGGCGAAGCTGCCCTCGCCGCAATCGTCGCGGAGGGGCGGCAGGCAGATCCCTCGCTCTACGCAGTCTTCCTCGCAGGCCAGGGGCGCAGCGGCGTCTGCGAGACCGGCGTCGAACACCAGGACGTCGTCGCTGGCGGCATCGTCGCAAGCGACGTGCAGGCAGACGAGGGGGAGCAACCAGCGCACGCCGCGAGCATATCCTGGCAACCCGGCGAACGCTGCGTTGAAGATGCCGGCGTGCGAACGCTCCTGCTGTGTCTGCTCTGCGCCGGCTGCGCGCGCCACGCCTACCCGCTGCAGAGCGGTGCCAGCGAGGTGCTCGACGTCCACACCGACGACGGCTGGCGCCTCGCGCTGCACCACTTCCCGGCCCGGGGGACGGCCCACCCCACGCCCGTCGTCCTCTGCCACGGCGTCACCGCGAACCTCCATAACTGGGACGTGGACGCCCGCCGCTCGCTCCCGCGCTACCTCGCGGCGCGCGGCTTCGACACCTACGTAGTCGAGCTGCGCGGCTCGGGTCACTCGGAGCGAAAGCACTTCCGCTACAGCTTCGACGACTACGTGCTCCGCGACCTACCGGCGGTGGTCGACGCGGTCGCGGCCCGCGGGCGCTCGGGGCGCGTCCATTGGGTCGGTCACTCGATGGGCGGGATGGTGATGTACGGCTACCTCCAGCGCGTCGAGCAACGGAAGGTGCGGTCGCTGGTCGCCGTCGGTTCGCCGCCGATCGTCCTCGACCAGAACCGCAACGTGGAGATGGCTCGGGAGGTCCTGTTCCCCTTGGGCGCCTTCTTCTTCGACCGGATGCCGACGGGGTGGCTCGTCGAGCTCGGGGCGCCGCTCGCCGACCACCCGCCCGTCTCGGCGATTCACTTGATCTGGAACCCCGACAACGTCGACCCGGACGTGGCGCGGGCCGTCGCCGCCAACGCCACCAACGACACGGCGGCCAACGTGCTGCGCGCCTTCGTCGAGGCCGGCGAGAATGGGGGCCGCCTGCGATCCCTCGACGGCGCCCACGACTACACCGCCGGGATGGCCCATATCGAGGTCCCGGTCCTCTTCCTCGCTGGCGCCGTCGACGCCCTCGCCCCTCCCGCGGCCCTCGCCGCAGGCTTCCGCTCCGTCGGCTCGGCCGACAAGGCCCTCGAGGTCTTCGGCCGGGCCAACGGATACGCGACGGACTACGGCCACGTGGACCTCGCCATCGGCGACGGCGCCCCCCGCGAGGTCTTCCCCCTCATCGCCCGCTGGCTCGAGGCCCGCCCATGACGCCCGCCCCGACAACGCCCGCCCCGTCGCCCACAATTGGTCTGATAAACAGACAAAGTGGTTTGTTTATCAGACCAATTCGGGTCAGGGCGCCGCGCCGGGTGTGGCGGGCGGCGCTCGCGCTGGTGGTGCTGGTGGTGCTGGCCTTGGGGACGTCGGGGTGCGCCGGAGCCGAACGTCGGATCGTGGTGCTGGTGCCCGGGGTCGGGACCGACGGCGCGGTCTTCGATTCGCCGGGGGCTTCCCTGGCCGAGGGGCTGCGGCGCGCCGGGCACGCGGTGCGAGTCCTCGACACCCACGACGATGTCGCCGCCGAGCTTCGCGCCACCGGAGCCAGGTACCCTGGCCTCGACCTCTACGCCGTGGGGCTCGACCTCGGCGGCACCGCCCTCTACCGCGCGGCCCCCGAAGTCGAGTCCCTGCGCGGCGTCGTCGGGATCGCCGCCCCGGTGGCCTTCGGCGGCGCCTCGCGGGCCCTACGCTTCCTCTTCACCCGCGCGCCCGCGACCTGGCGGGACGCGCCACCTCGGATCGTCCGCACGCTGCTCAGCTCCGGCTGGCGTTCCGAGACCGCCGCGGCCTTCAGCCGCGCCCCCCTCGACCTCCGGCGTTGGGCGCAGCTCGACGCGGGGCGCCCGGTGCCCGTGCCCTACGCCACAGACGCGCTGCGCGCGCGACCCGACCTGCGGGTGCTGGTGATCACCGCCCCCGCTGATGGTGTCGCGCCCCCCTGGGCCTGCGATCCCGTGGCCTTTGGGCTGCGCTGGCCCGGCCTCGAGCGGCTCTGGGTCAGCCGCGCCAACGACTTCTCAATGGAGTACCGCCACCTCGACCTGCTGCTCCACCCGCGGGCGCCCGCCC
>CAYOBQ010000201.1:0-16955 GCA_964402225.1 uncultured Nannocystaceae bacterium
CTTCGCCTTCGCCTTCGCCTTCGCCTTCGCCTTCGCCTTCGCCTTCGCCTTCGCCACCGCCGAAGATGTCGGCGCAGAAGCCGTCCGCCTCCGCCGCTTCGATGGCCTGGCAGGCGACCTCCGCGGTGAACTGCGCGGCCTCTTCCTCGCTGGCTTCGGCGGTGCATCCGGGGACGCACTCCTCGAGGCCCGCGGCGAGATCCGCCTCGGAGATCTCGACCTCACACACGGACCCCATGCAGCCGATCAGCGCCGTGCAAGCCGCGGTGCAGGTCCCGACGCTGGCGCCGCCCGCGCCCTCGCCCTCACCCTCACCCTCGCCCTCGCCCTCGCCCTCGCCCTCGCCTTCGCCTCCGGCTCCGCCTCCGCCACCCGCGAAGAAACGACCCACGCCGCTGGCTACGCCGCCGCCGTTGTTGTTCATGCCGGCGTCGCCGCCGTTGTTGTTGTTGTTGTTGTTGTTGTTGTTTCCGCCGCCGCCACCACCCGAGGTGGGCGCACAGGCCACGAGGGCCAACGCAGCAAAGGCAACTCCGAGCATCCGCATCAAGTTCATTTCTTCAACTCCCGGGCAAAGTGCGGGGCAGAATGATCAACGTCACGGCACGTGTCAAACGGACCGATGCGGAACCAAGCGGGAGCGGGCGGCATCGAGCAGAGTGATCGGTGTACACTCACAGGCTGCGATGAATCGTGCTCTGGCCGCCATCCTGCTCGTCGTGGGCTGCGCGGGCGCGCCGCCGCGCCCTTCGCTCGCCGAGCGCTTCCCTCCGCGACGATTCATCGTCGCGGAGGGCCACTCCGACTCGGGGGCCGAGACGGCGCGCGCCGACGCCCGCGCGCAGGTCGCCGCCCAGGTCCGTTCGGCGCTGCAATCCACGTTGCAAGTCGAGAGCGGGCAAGACGCCGGTGTCGCCTACGCCCGCGCCACGCGGTCGGTGATCGAGTCGACGGACTTCGCCCACGCCGAGCTCATCGAGGTCGAGCCCGCCGAGTGCGTCGCTTCCCGTTGCGTCGCCGTGGCGCACCTGGACCGCCGCCGCGCCCTCGACGTGTTGGGGGCAGAGTACGCCGAGGCCCGACCGAGCTTCGTCGAGGCCGCCAACGCCGCGGTGAGCGCGGGCGACGACGCGCTGCGCTTCACCCCCCACTTCTCCCAGGCCGCCCACGGTTGGGACACGCTGGCGCCCCTCGGCTACCAGCTCCGAATCATCGGCCGTCGGCCAGACATTGACTTCGCCGCCGACCGCGACCGATTCCGCGACCTCCTCGAGCGGCGCGCCCGCCTCGCCGCCGCGTCCCGCGTGACAGTGCTCCCGGGCGACGTAGACGCCCCACTCGCCGCGCCGGTTCAGGCCGCGCTGGTGGGCGCCTTCGACCGACTCGGGCTCCCGGCCTCCTCGGCGGCCCACTGCGCTGGCGGGCTGGTCTTCGAGCCGTCGGCGGCGGCGCGCTGCGCCCCCGGTGGGCTGGGACCGCGCTGCGAGCTGCGCCTCAGCGGACACCTGCGCACCTGCGGGGGCGAGTTCCTCGCCGAGCTCGATCTCTCCGACGCCCGGGTCGCGGGGGCCCATCCCTCCAGCGAGGCCGACGCCCGGCGTGCGCTGGGCAAGCGCGTGACGGCCGAGGCCCTGGCACCCACGCTCGGCATGCGCCTCACGGACCTGCTCCCGATCCGCCGGGATCGCGAGTGAGGTACCTGCTCCTCCTATTGAGCGTCGCGACCGCGTCAGCGGCGCCCACCGTGTCTCTCCCGAATAGCGGGGCGGTGCGGGTGGGCGAGCCGGCACCGTGGTTCAGCGGCTGGACCTTCGACGACCGCGTCCTCAACCGCGATCGCCTGCTGGAGTCCGCGCCCGGGGGGGTCGCGCTGGTGGTCTTTGCGACCTGGTGCGTCCCCTGCACGGAGGGGCTGAAGCGCTTGGCGAAGGGCCGCGAGGCCCTCGAAGAGAGAGGCGTCAAGGCGGTGCTCATCGCATATCGAGAGGACGTCGAGGTGGTGAAGCCGTGGCTCGCGGAGCGCGGGTGGGGCGAGGGCACGGTGCTGATCGACCGCTTCGGCGTCGCGGCCACCGCCCTCGGTGTCGCGTCCAAGTCGAAGGAGGGCGAGCGGGCCCGCCTCCCACGCACCTTCGTCGTCGCAGGCGACGGCACCGTCCGCGCGATCCTCGGCCGCGAGGGAGACGACTACGTCGAGCGCATCCTTCAGGCCGCGAGGGCTCCCCGATGAGGTCACTTGCATGCGCGCTGCTCATCACCGCCGCGGCCCACGCCGCCCCCAAGAAGGTGGCCGTGCTCGAGCTGCGCGACCCAGCGGCGCTCGCCACCGGCGCCGTCGCCTACCTCACTGACCGGGTGCGGGCAGCGGCGCTGGGGCTACCGCGCGATGGCTTCTTCGTGATGACCCGCGAGAACATCCTCGACCAGCTCCCCCCGGGCACGGACCTCGCCGAGTGCCAGGGCGAGTGTGAGGTCGAGACTGGCCGAAACGTCGGCGCGGACTACGTGGCGTCGGGCGAGTTGGTCAAGCTGGGCGGGGAGATCCGCATCTCCCTGAAGCTGCACGAGACACGGGGGGGCGCGCTGGTCGCCACTGACAAGGCCAGCGCGGGGAAGCCCGAAGGCCTCGAGACGCCCGTCGAGCACGCGGCCCGGCGTCTCTTCGCGCACCTCGCCGCCGACCGCTTCAAGATCTCCGCCCCCGCGCCGCTGCCGGAGCTCGACGCCGCGCCCACGCCGGGGGGTGGCGTCGCCTTTGGCGACATCGACGTCGAAGGGCTCGAGGCCTACGACCGCGTCGTGAAGTTCGACCGCGGCGAGGGGACGCCCGAGGCCAAGGCTCGACGATGGACGACGCTGGGTCGCGAGCACCCGGCCTACCGAGCCCAGGCCGAGCGACGCGCGGACCAGTGGCGGACCTACGACAAGGCGCGCCGTGCACAACTCGAGGCGCGCGAGGGCGATTGGAGCAAGCTCTCCCGCCTGCTCCGCCTCGAGGTCGTGACGACGGACGAGAAGAGCCGGTGGGCCAAGCAATTCCTCGACGCCTACGGCCACTCGGTGCGGGAGAACCCGCACGCGCCGGCGCTGTGGCCCCACGTCACCACCGACCCCCACTCGGACCTCGTCGGCACCACCTGGGCCGGCACAGACTCCGACGGCGACTACTACGTCTACCACTTCCGCGAAAAGGGGCGCCTCGAGTACACCTCACCCACGGGCACCTTCCACGCCGCGACGTGGCGGCAGACGGGGGCCCGGCTCTACATGGAGACCAACGGCCGCTACTCCGAGTACGAGGGCACCATCACCGGCGCGGACATGGCGGGGCGCGCGTGGAATCGACGCGGTCACCAGTGGTCATGGAGCGCCAAGCGGCGGTAGGCTCTGCGCCATGCGAATCCCATCGGTGACGATCTGGGCGCTCCTCGGAGCCGGCTGCGCGCCCCAAGGCGGTGGTGGCGGCGGCTCGGCGGGTGACTGCCGGGAGGTCGCCCACACGTGCGCCGCGGGCTATGCCTGCACCGAGATCGACGCCGAGCGCTGGCGCTGCAAGCCCAGCGGCGACGTGGACGGATCCATCGGCGCCGACGGCGCGGGCGGCGCCGTGGTGGCCGATCTCGGAGCCATCGACGCCGCGCCAGACGGGGGCCAGCCCGACGCGTCCGTGAGTCCCGACGCGCCCGCAAGCCCCGACGCCGCTCCCGAGCCCGACGCCGCCCCCGAGCCCGACGCCGCCCCCGAGCCCGACGCCGCCCCGGAGGCCGACGCCGCCCCCGAGCCCGACGCCGCCCCCGAGCCCGACGCGTGCGCCCCCATCGCCGAGCTCTGCGACGGAGAGGACCAGGACTGCGACGGGGAGATCGACGAGGACGCCCCCTGCCCCGCCGGGCTCGCGTGCGGACGCGGCGAGTGCAAGGCGCCCCCCGGCGGTCCCTGCGGAGAGGACGCTGATTGCCACGAGGCCGGCTGCGTCGACGCCTGGCCCGGCGGCTTCTGCGGTCGCGCGTGCGACGGGGCCGTTGACTGCGACGAAGACGACCGCTGCCTGCCCGGACCCCGGGGCGAGATGTGCTGGTGGCGCTGCGGAGTCGACGGGGACTGCCGCGAAGGCTACGCCTGCCACCCCGGCGATGGCGTCTGCATCCCCCGCTGTGACGAGGGAGGGCTCGGCTGCCCGGAGGGGGAAGCCTGCGAGGGCGGGATCTGCGTCGAGGCCGGCGCCGCCCTGGTGCAGGTGGTCATCGAGCAGGTCGTCGTGGCCCCCGTGAAGTCGAACCGGCAACCTTGGGACGGCCCACCGCTGCCCGTGCCGCGAGGCATCATCGACGCGATGCTCGCCGCCCTGGGGGCCGACGAGTCCTACTCCGCCATCCTCGACCTGCTCGGCTCCAACCTGATCGCCAACCTCGGCGCCCCGGATCCGAAGGGCGAGGCGTCGATCACCATCAACGGTCAGGCCCGCGACGACCTGAGCTTCCCCCTCGTCCTGCGGAACAACACCTACGTCCCCGTGTGGGCGCCCGCGGGGTGGCGCGGCGTACCGCTGGAGGAGGGCGACCGCGTGACGATCCGGGTAGAGTTGCTGGACGAGGATCTCGCCCTCGACGACCGCATCGGTGTCGCGCTGATCGACTCCGACGCGCTGCGGACGGCCCTCGCGCGCCGCGAGCCCACCCCCTTCTCCGTCCGAGCCCAGACGCAGGACCAGATGCTCTTCGTCGTCCTCAGCGTCAGCGAGGACGACTGAGTGGGCGTCCGCGTCCCCATCGAGGGCATCGACCGCGCGACCCTGCGCCGGGTGGCCGAGGAGTTCGTGAGCCGGGAGGCCACCGACTACGGCGTCGAGGTGCCCTTCGACCGAAAGGTCGACCAGGTGGTGGCGCAGCTCCAATCGGGGGAAGCGGCCTTGCTCTTCGACGAGGCCACAGGCACCGCCCACATCGCCCTGGCGCGGGACCTCCCGCAGTAGAGGTGCCATGAGCACGCGAGACATCCTCGATTTGATGGTCGACGACACGCGCCGGCGCAGCGAGGCGGACGAGGTCAAGGAGGTGGTCGACGAGGCCCTCGCGCGGATTGACGCGCCGGGGGATCGCCCCAAGACGAAGCGGGCGCCGCGCGACGTCGAGATCGAGACCAAACGACGGCGCTACTCCGCCGATCCCCACGCCTGGGGTGAGGCGCACCCGGGGGACTTGTTCGGGTTGCGCGTCGGCTCGAGCTTCGACATCCACGGCGGCGGCGAACAGCTCGAGGGCGAGTGGGTCGTCGTACGCCTCAACCTCACCAACGCCACCGCCTCCGAGCGCCACCTCTTCGCCGGCCGTCCCGGAGCCTCGGGTCCGCCCTACATCAGAATCACCGAGGCCGATCTACAGGCCGACATCGACGACGGGGTGATCCGAATCCGATGACCGCTACCGAGCAACTCCACGCCCACTTCGGCCGCATTGGACGAATCCACGAGGCGATCGAGATCCTACAATGGGACATGGCGGCGATGATGCCGACGGCCGCCGCACCCGCCCGCGGTGAACAGCTCGCGGCACTGCATGGCGTCGCGCACGCGATGGAGACCGACGAGCGCCTCGGCGCCTGGTTCGAGGAGGCCACCGGCGAGGAGGTCGACGACTGGACACGCGCCAACGTCCGGGAGATGCGCCGGGCGTGGCTCCAGGCGACGGCGGTGCCCGGCGATCTCGTGGAGGCGCTGACCCGCGCCGGCGCCCGCTGCGAGACCACCTGGCGTAAGGCGCGCCCGGCCAACGACTTCGCGACGGTCGCGCCGCTGCTCACGGAGGTCCTGGGCCTGGTGCGCCAGAAGGCCCAGGCGTTGGCCTGTGCCACCGGCACCTCGCCCTATGACGCGTTGCTCGATCTCTACGAGCCCGGGGGCTCCACGGCGCGCATCGACGCGGCCTTCGAGGAGGTGGCGGGCTTCCTCCCCGATCTGACGTCCCGCGTGATCGAGCACCAGGCGCGGCGCGGCACCGGCGTCCCGCCCCCCGGCCCGTTCCCCGAAGCGGCGCAGCGTGCGCTGGGCTTGAAGCTGATGACGGCGATGGGCTTCGACTTCGAACACGGGCGGCTCGACGTGAGCCACCACCCCTTCTGTGGCGGCAGCGCCGACGACGTGCGCATCACCACGCGCTACGACACCGCCGACTTCACGACCAGCCTGATGGGCGTGATCCACGAGACGGGCCATGCCCTCTACGAGCTCGGGCTGCCGGCCAGGTGGCGCGCCCAGCCGGTGGGCGAAGCGCGCGGGATGTCGGTGCACGAGAGCCAGAGCCTGCTGATGGAGATGCAGGCGTGCCGCAGCCGGCCCTTCGTCGATTTCGTGGCGCCCCTCGCGCGCGAGGCCTTTGGCGGTGCGGGCGACGCCTGGGACGCCGACAACCTCTACCGCCTCTACACCAAGGTGGAGCGTGGCCTGATCCGCGTCGACGCCGACGAGGTGACCTACCCGGCCCACGTCATCCTCCGCTACCGGCTGGAGCGGGCACTCTTGGCGGGTGATCTCGAGGTCGCCGATCTGCCCGGCGCGTGGAGCGAGGGGATGGCGGAGTTGGTGGGCGTGGTCCCCCCCGACGACCGCGACGGGTGCCTCCAGGACATCCATTGGATGGACGGCACCTTCGGCTACTTCCCCACCTACACCCTGGGGGCCATGACCGCCGCTCAGCTCTTCGACTCCGCGACCCGCGCCGAGCCGGAGATCCTGCCCGCCATCGGACGCGGCGACTTCACGCCGCTTCTGGGCTGGCTCCGCGAGCACGTGCACCGCTGGGGGAGCTTCCACAGCACCGACGAGCTGCTCACGCGCGCCACCGGACGCCCCCTCGACGCCGGGGTCTTCCGCGCCCACCTCGAGCGACGCTACCTCGGCGATTGAGCTTCGATCCCGAGCGCTGGCTCTACGAGGGCGTCACGCTCGATGGCGACGACCTCGCCGGCGGCACCTACGACCGCGCCGAGTGCTACGACGTCACGCTGCGGCGGGTGGCGCTCAGCGACGCCACGCTGCGCCGCTGGGTCTTCGAGGACTGCACCTTCATCGACTGCGACCTCAGCCTCTGCGTCCTCGATGATTGCGCCCTCCAGTCGGTCCGCTTCGAGGGCTGCAAGCTGGTCGGCGTGGACTGGACGCGCGCCTCCCAAACGAGCCTCGCGGTGCGCTTCGAGCGCTGTTCGCTGAGGCTCGCGAACCTGAGCGGGTTGCGCCTGCGCGACACGGCCCTGGTGGAGTGCGACCTGCGCGAGTGCGACCTCACGGGCGCCGATCTCGGCGGGGCAGATCTACGCCGGAGCCACCTCACGGCGGCGCTGCTCGAGGGGGTGAACCTCGAGGGGGCGGATCTGCGCTGCGTCCGGGGCCTCGATCTCGATCCGGGCGGACGCTTCCGCGGCGCGCGCGTCTCCGTCGAGGTCGCCCTCGCCCTCGCCGAGCGGCTGGGGCTGTGTGTAGAGCCAAGCTGACTCGCCTGCTCCCGCTTCTGCTCACGGCCCTGCCGGCGGCGGCGGTAGCGAAGCCGCACGCCGAGCGGCACGTCTTGTTGCTCAACGCCTACCATCAGGGCTACCGCTGGACCGACGACCTCACGGCCGCCATCGGCGCGGCGTTGGGCGAGATGCGCGGCGTCGAGATCCACGTCGAGTACATGGACACCAAGCGCTGGATCGACGAGCCGCGCCTCTCCGCGATGAGCGATCTCTTGCACGCGAGGTACGGCGAGGGGGGCGTACGGCCGGACGTGGCCATCGTCGCCGACGACCACGCCCTCGACTTCGCCCTCGCCCACCGCGACGGGCTCTTTCGCGGCGTCCCGCTGGTCTTCGCCGGCATCAACGACTTCCGACCCTCGCGGATCGCAGGCTTCGAGGACGTGAGCGGCGTGTTCGAGGCCTACGACTTCCGGGGCACGCTCGAGACCATCCTGCGCCTGCATCCGAACACGCGCCGGCTCATCGCGGTCGGGGACGAGACCAGGTCCGGGCGGGCGGCGATGGACCGGGTCCGACGAGCCGCCAGCGACCTTGAAGGCGCCCGCGTCGAGTACCTCATTCCGGCGAACACCGATGAGCTCGTGGCTGAACTCAAGGGCGCAGGCCCCGACGCCGTGGTGCTCTACGTCTCGTTTCTGCGAGCGAGCGACGGGCGGTTGCTCACGCTCGAGCAAAGTCGTCGGCTGATCGCCTCGACGAGCCCGGTGCCCGTCTACTGCTTTTGGGACTACTTCGACGGGACCGGGCTCACGGGCGGACGCGGCATGAGCGCCGAGAACCAGGGGGCGACGGTCGGCGCCATCGTCCTCCGGCTCCTACGCGGCGAGGACGCAGACGCCATCGGCGTGGTGGACCTCCCGCCCAACCCCTACCTCTTCGACCACCAGCAGATGAAGCGCTTCGGCCTCGAGCTCGCCGACCTTCCCGCGCACTCGATCGTTCGCAACCGCAGCGACAGCTTCTACGCCCGGAACTGGGGGTGGATCTGGGGCATCGTCGTCTTCCTTCTGCTCGAAGGCCTGCTCGTCGCCGGCTACCTCACGGCGCGCCGACGACGCCGGACGCTGGAGGGGCAGCTCCAGCGGTCCCAGCAGCTCGAGGCCGTCGGCCGGCTGGCCGGCGGCGTCGCCCACGACTTCCGAAACTTGCTCACGGTGATCCGGGGCTTCTGCGAGATGCTGCTCGAGGACTCGCGACGCGACACCGAGGACCGACGGCTGCTCCTCGAGATCCTGGGTGCCGCGAAGAAGGGGGCCCTGCTGACGGCCCAGCTCCTCTCGTTCAGCCGCCGCCAGAGCCTCGCGCCGGTCGTGCTGAACCTCAACACCGTCATCGCCGAGCTCCGCACGTCCCTCGGGCGGATGATCGGTGAGGATGTGGTGCTCCGCTTCGAGCCCGATTCGTCCTTGGCCAACACCCGCTTGGACCGCGCGCAGCTCGAGCAGATGGTGCTGAACCTGGCCAACAACGCGCGCGACGCCATGCCCCACGGCGGCCAGCTCACCTTGTCCACCGAGAGCGCCGCGGAGGGTGGCCAACGGTTCGCTCGGCTGCGGGTCGCGGACAGCGGGTGCGGGATGTCGGAGGCGGTTCGCGCGCAGGCCTTCGACCCGTTCTTCACGACCAAAGGCGTCGGCGAAGGGACGGGCCTGGGCCTCTCGATGGCGTACGGCCTCGTGAAACAGAGCCACGGCACCATCCGTGTGGAGAGCGCGCCCGGCGCGGGCACGGAGTTCATCATCGACTTCCCGGCGGTGGACGAGGCGGTGGAGATCCCGCGCGCCCCGTCGATCCCGCCAGCGAGCCCAGACCGCGCCGCCCACTCGGGGGGCGAGGGCCGGGCGATCCTCGTCGTAGAGGACAACCCGGTCGTGCTGCACATGGTCACCCGGAGCCTGGAGCGGTCGGGCTACCGGGTGGTCTCTACCACCGACCCCACCGACGCCGAGAGGATCGCGGGGGCGCACGCGGACCAGATTGGGCTGCTGCTCACCGACGTCGTGATGCCCGAGGTTCAGGGACCTGAGGTCGCCGCGCGGGTGCGGGCCGTCCTCCCGGGGCTGCCCGTCCTGTTCATGTCGGCGTACACCCCCGGCAGCGGCACGCACCTCGACACGCTCCCGCCCGGCGCGAGTCGACTCACGAAGCCCTTCTCCCCCGCGGAGTTGATCGATCGCGTACGAGCGCTGCTCGAGCAGGGCGTTGATTGACCCGACGCGGAGAGGAGCGTTAGCGTCGGCGTGTTCAGCTTGCCAAGGGGTGGGGGGATGGGATCTCTTCCCTGGGGTGCCTTTGGGTTCGCGTGCCTGCTCGTGCTTCCGCGTTCGGCGAGCGCTGCACCCAACGACCACGGACAGAGGGACGACTACGGCGATCTGGACACCCTGCGAGCGCTGCTCGACGTCCAGGTCGTAGCGCCCACCAAGCGGCGACAGCGCGCCTCCGAGGCGCCGGCGATCGTCACCGTCATCAGCCGCGCCGAGATCGAGCACCACCAGGACCGTAGCGTCGCCGACGCGCTGCGGCGGGTCCCGGGCCTCTTCATCAACAGCGATCACGTCATCCATGACGTCGGCATGCGCGGCGTCGGTGGCGGCGCGCGCGGGGGAAGCCGCCGGATCAAGTTCATGATCGACGGGCAGCCCATCTCCTTTCGAAACGAGACGATCCACCTCATCGGGCCGGAGTTCATCCCGATGGACGCCGTCGAGCGTATCGAGATCGTCCGCGGCCCATCCTCGGCGCTGTACGGCGCCAACGCCTTCCTCGGGGTGGTCAACGTGGTGACGCGCGAGGGCAAGGACGTGGATGGGGCGGTCGTGCGCGTCGCGGGGACCCACCGCGGGGCCGATGTCGGGACGGATCTGGCGATGATGGCCGGGCGCCGAAGCGGTGCGCTCGACGTGCTCGTCGCCTTCCAGCGCAACAACACCGACCGCAGCGGCCTCCGGCTACCCTGTACGACCTTCCCCAACGCCGAGGACCCCTGCGCGGCACAACGCACGCGGATGAACGATCCACGCGTCCTCGACCGCACCTCCTTCGAGGACGTCGCGCGGCCCTCATCCTTCCTCGGCCGGCTCACGCTGGACATGGGCACGCTCTTCGACACGAAGCCCGGCGCATACGGCCACGCGCGACTCCTCGTCAGCCACCAGTCCCTCGACAGCCGCGGCGCCTTCTCCGATTGGGGGATGCTCGCCTACGACGAGTACACCAGCGCCGCCGACGAGTTCGACGGCTGGGTACCCGGGTCCGGCAACCGGGTGGCGATCTCGAACACGACGGTCCGGGCCCAGTACGCCTACTCGCTGGACGGGGATCGCCTGGAGTTCCTCCTCTCGGGCGCCTTCTCACAGGGCGGCCCGAGCGGCACGGAGCACCTCCGCGACGATCGCGGCCACGTCGAGCGCGCCCGCGCCGGATACGAGAGCTACGATCTCGCCGTGGAGGTCAGCGCCCGGCTCATCGACGGGGTGAGCGTCCTCGTCGAGGGCGACTTCACGCAGGACGACATCACCTACGCGGAGAACAAGTTCGTCGTCCCGCTGGAGTACCGAACGAGCCCGCTGCGGAGCCTCGGCCTCCTCGGCCAGCTCACGGGCAGCCACCTCGACCAGCGGATCAACTGGACGGCGGGCGTCCGCTTCGACAGCCACCGGGGCGCGCGGCTGACGGTCGCTCAGCTCTCGAAGTCGCCGACCCCCGAGCTGACCGACGCGCTGTGCGACGGCCGCGTCTGCTACAGCGAGCGCAGCTACCGCTTTGGGCTGAGCGCCTCCCTCCTGAGGCACGTCGGCGAGCAGAAGGACGGCGGCCACACCCTCGAAGACCTCTATCTCAAAGCCACCCACGGCACCGCGTTCATGCCACCGTCACCCAGCTTCCTCTACGACGACGCAGACATCGGGGCGCAGCCGTTCCGGCCCAACCCCAGCCTCCGACCTCAGCTCCTCACGTCCTCGGAGTTCGAGCTGGGCACCGAGCTCTTCGGCGGGCGGCTGGGCGCGAGCGTGGTGCTCTCCCACGGGGAGATGCAAGACGGGGTGGTCTTCACCTGCTGCAATAGCGGGGTGGTCGCGGAGAACGCCGGCGACGTGAGCACGCGGGCCCTCGAGGCCACCCTGCACGGGCGGTGGGGCCCCTTCGACCTCGGCGGTACGGTCTCGCACCAGCTCAGCGAGCGGACCGTCGAGGCCCTCGCGTCCAGCGAGACGTCGGCGACCATCGCCGTCCCCGACACCACCGCCCGCCTCGAGCTCGGCGCCGCGCTGCCGTTGTAGAGCGGGCGCGCGAGCCTCGCCGGGCGCTACGTGGGCCGCCGGATCGGTCACCACATGAACCGCGGCGGCGCCGATCTCGCGGCCAACCGCTACGAGCTGGAGGCGTACACCCTGATGGACGCGGACCTCGGCCTACACCCCTGGGGTGGCGCCGAGCACGGCACGCTGTTCTACCTCTCGGTGCGAAACGCCCTCGACACGCGCTTCGCCTATCCGGGCTTTCAGCCCCACTACCGCGCGGACGTCCCCGGCGAGCCGCGCATGATCACGATCGGAGTCCGTCATGGATTGTAGATTGTGCAGGCGCCCGCGCGCCCCGTGGCTCCTTCTGCTGACGCTGGCCGTGGCCTCGACCGCCTGCGACGACGACGCCAAGGCGAGTGACGACGGCGACTCCGTCGTCATCGGCGCGCTCTACTCATCGACCTCCACCGACGGAGAGGCCTCGATCGTCGCCCTCGGGATGGTGGTCGACGACATCAACGCGTCGGGGATCTTCACCCGCGAGTTCCGGCTCGTCCCGCGCTTCTGGGGGCCCGACTCCGACCGCGAGGCGATGGCGCGAACGCTGGTGACGGAGGATGGCGCCATCGCCATCGTCTCCCAGTGGTCGTCCACGGCCGAGGCGATCCTCCAAGTGACCAGCGGCGACCACCCCGACCACGTAAGCTGTAGCGGATCCTCGACCAGCGCGGCGCTCAACGACCCGGACCTGGCCGACGCGGACGGGGCGCACACCTCCGACAAGAACGGCACGCTCTATCGGACGGTCGCCAACGACGCCCGCCACGGCGTGATCGTCTGGGACCAGATCCCGGAGCCCTCGCGGGACAAGGTGGGCGTGCTGCACATCGACGACGCCTTTGGGACCTCCTTCCGCGACGAGATCGCCGGGGTCGCTGGCGGCCTCGCCTTCGTCGCGGGCTACCCGGCGGAGGATTTCACGACCGCCGCCGTCGAGGGCTCGGTCAACGACATCCTCGCGCGCAACGCCGCGGGCGAGCTGGACACGCTGGTCCTCGTGGGCAGCGGGGAACGCAGCGAGATCATGCGGATGCTCACCGAAGCGCAGCCCCCCTTCGAGGGGATCGTCCACGTGCCCGAGGCGGCCAAGGAGTTCTTCGACACGCTGGGGGGTGGCTTCGCCGTATGGCTCGGCATGGCGAATAATCAGCTCATCAGCAGCGTCCCTGACAACTACCGAGGCGCCCACTCCGACGAGTGGTTCGCGCGCCTCCAGCAGGAGGACGAGACCATCACCCGAGGAGCCGGCAACTACTTCACCACCCACGCCGACTGCGCCTACGCCATCGCCATCGCGCTGCTCCACGCCACCGGGGATGCGCAGTACACCCCGGCGGGGGTCAAGGAGAACCTGCCCCGGCTTCGCGCCTCGCAGTACGCCGCGGACGACGACGTCATCGACGCGACGCCGGACCCGGCGGGGCTCGCCGCCGCCAAGGCTGCCATCGAAGCCGGCAAGAAGGTCCGCCTCGACGGCGCCAGCGGGCTGGTCGTCTTCGACGAGGACGGCGACCGCGAGCGCCAGATCTACGCCGTCCGAGAAGCGAAGGCCCTCGGCGGCGCGTTTGAGTGGGAGACCACCGCGACCTGTGATGGGGAGTCCGAGCCGGGCGTCCCCGACTGCATTTAGGACGAAGCTGAGACCCGACCGCCGAGCACAGATGAGCGCGCCGCCGCGAGGGTGGGGTCTCGCGGTGTGCATGCTGGTCGCCGGCGTGGTCGTCGGCCCCACCGACGCGCGCGCCGCCGAGCCGCGAGCCCTGCCGGTGGAGCACCAGGTCAAGCTCACGAAGACGATCTTCACCTTCGAGCGGACCTTCCACCTGCTCCCGGAGGTCCAGGTCCTGGTCGTCCACGCCGACGGACGCGACATCGAGCGGGCACGCAGGACCGCCGGCGCCTTCGTGACGGCGGGGGTCCCGGCCAGGGTCGCGCCCATCGGCGACGCCGCGCGCTTCGCCGAGAAGGCGAACGTCCTCTTCCTCGCCAGCGACGACCTGGCGACGGACACCATCGCCTTCCCCAACCGCCTGATGACGATCACCGGGCGGCCGAGCTACGCGAAGGGGGACCAGATGTCGGTCTGCCTCCTGGCCGGCGCCGACGGCAGGGCGAGGATCGTCGTCGACCTGGTCCGGCTCCGAAGGGAGGGCCGACACCTCAACTCGAGGATGTTGGGCTTGAGGGTGGTCACCGTGAAGCGGAGGTAGCCGCTACCGACAGCGACCCGCCTCATCGTCGCAGGCGAGGGGCGCCGGGCAGGTGGCGCAGGACCCGCCGCAGCCGTCGGGCCCGCACTCGCGCCCGGCGCATTGCGGCTCACACACCACGACGCAGCGGTCGAGGGCCTCCCGGCAACGCTCGTGGGGGTCGCAGGCGCAGTCGCGAGGACACGAGACGCAGCCTTCTCCCAACTCCGGCTGGCACACGCCGTTGCCGCAGCAGACGCCGCAGTCGAACCGACAGGAGCGGCAGGTCTCGTCCCCTTCGCAGATCCGGTCGCCGCACTCGGTGGGGGTCTGCGCGCAGCGGCCCGCCTGGCAACGCTCGTTCACCGCGCACTCGCCGCAGAGCCCCCCGATCCCATCGTCCCCGCAGATACGCCCCGCGCAATCGGGGGTGGGCGCCACCACGCAGACGCCGGCCTCGCACGCGGCGCCTGCCGCGCACTCGCCACATACCCCTTCGCAGCCGTCGTCACCGCACGCGCGCCCCGCGCAACGGCGGTCGCAGGGGACGCAGCGGCGGTCGTCACAGCGTCCGTCGCACACCCGGCAGGTGCCCCCGCAGCCGTCGGAGCCGCACTCCCACTCGGGGCTACACTGCGGCACACAGCGAGAGCACTCACCGTTGCTGGGGTTGCACAGCTCACCGGCGGGGCAGCCGCAGTCGGACGGGCAGAGGTCGCAGGCCTCATCGTCGAGACAGTGGCCGTCGCCGCACCGCGAGCCCGGGATGCGGCAACGCCCGTCCTCGCCGCACTCGCGGTCGGCCGGACAGAGCCCGCACAGCCCGTTGCAGCCGCACTCGCGCCCGTCGCAACCCCCCGCGCAGGCCCGCGGGAGGCAAGCGCCGGAGCTGCAGACCGAGCCGGCGGGACATTGACCCAGCAGTCGCCAGTCACCGGCCTCGCAGATCTCGAGCCCGTCCCCGCAGCGACCCACTCCATCGACGCACGCGTCGAGTCGAACACCCCCGTCGCTGGGGAGGGCGGGGGAACGGTCCGACACGGGATCGCCACAGCCCAGCGCCAGCAGCGTCAAGAGCGCGAGCCTCACGGGCCGACCACGCGCACATCGAGGGGGCCGTCGAGCTCGAGGACACGGCGCGGGAACGGGACCGGCAGTCCCGCGGCGTCGAAGGCAGCCTTCACGTCGCCCGAGATGCGGTTGCGCAGCTCGATGAAGTTGGGCGTGGCGGTCCACACGGAGAACTGGATCCGCATCGCCGACTCCTCGAAGCCCTGGAAGACGAACAGCGGCTTGGGCTCATCGAGGCACAGCGGGTTCGCGTCGGCGACGCCGGCGAGGACGCGGCGAACCTCGTCGAGATCGGCGCGGTAGTCCACCGCGATGGGGAGGTCGAAGCGACGGATGGGGAAGTGCGTGAGGTTGATCATCTTCGACTTCACCATCGTCTCGTTCGGGAGCCGCACGAATAGATTGTCGAAGGTCCGCAGCTTCACGCTCATCAGGTCGATCGAGATGACCTCGCCCTTGACGGCGTCGACCTCCACCACGTCGCCCACGACGAAGGGACGCTCCGCGATCAGGAAGAGGCCGCTGATCACGTTCGACGCCGACGTCTGCGAGGCGAACCCGATGGCCACCGTGAGGACCCCGGCGGCGCCCAGCAGCACGCCCGGGTTCACGCCGAGCTGATGGAGCGCCGCGAGCAAGACCACGAGGTACAGGGTCCAGGTCGTGAGTCGGCGCGCGACCATCACGGACTGCGCCGAGAAGTGGGGTCCCAACAGGCGGCCGAGGCCGGCGCCGGCGAGGCGGGCCAGCACGATCCCCGTGACCACGACGATCGCCGCGCGCCAGAGGCCGGAGACGAGCTCGCTGTCGATCATTTGAACAGGGCTCCGAGGACTCGAGCGAGGCGGGTGCGGTCGACCCCGCGGCGGGGCACGGCGAGGCGGGTGGCCTCGTCGATGGGTGGCGGGACGACCCGGACGTCGATCTCACCGGCGTCCGAAGGCCGCTGGGCGACGACGCCGTCGGTCCACAGTCGGTTCGAGGCGTCGTGGTACAGCGCCAGGTGGCGCATCGGGAGGCTCACGCGCTCCAACTCGAGGGCGTCCGCCGCGCGGTTGCGCAGGGTCACGGCGGTCACCGCCCGGCCGGGACGCCAGTGGATGTTCTCCGGCGTCAGGCGTGCCCGGGTGCGGCCGGAGTAGCACAGCTCACCGGACATCGTGTCGCGCCCCGCCCAGGTGTCGGAGGGGCGGAAGCTCGGGGCCTCGAAGAACTCGGTCTCGGGACCCGCGGCCCACAGGACGACCCACACCGGGGTGCTGACGTAGAAGACGATCTCGTCCCGCGGAGGCAGCACGAAGGCGTGGTCGGGCCTGACGACGATGGGCCTGTCCGCCAGGGCGAGGCGCAACTCGAGCTGCCGCGTAATGCGCGGCGAGGCGTAGCGACGGACCTCGAAGTTCGATGGAGGAGGCTCCACCGCCGCCGGCACCGCGACTTCGAGGTGCGGGTCCAGGGCGTCGGTCCCGCTATGCCACGCGACGCGCCACTCATGGGCCATCCGCGCCACGCGCAGCTCGAGCGGACCCACCCGCCACCACCGTGCTTCGTCCGGGGCCACGTCGAACGGGCCCCACCAAGGCTTCCAATCCACCCCACGAAGCTATCCGCGCGCGCTTTCCAGAGCCAATTCGCAGGTCAGACGACGACGCCGAGCACCGTCAGGCCGATGATCCAGACATACAGCGGCATGCGTCGCCTCCTCCACGGCTCTACGGCGGGCGCGCCGGCGAGCTGAAGCTCGTACACTGAGCCAGATCAACAATGGGGTGCAAATCCCAGATCTGCGGTCGTCTTTGGAGAGGCTGTCAGCTTTCAGCGCTCAGCCGTCAGTTTGCTCAAAGGACCTTGACACCGTGAAGAACTTCCGGAAACT
>CAYOBQ010000202.1:0-16520 GCA_964402225.1 uncultured Nannocystaceae bacterium
TCGGCGACCAGGGAGCTGTTGGCGACCAGGGGGCTCAGGGCCCCGTGGGCGACCAAGGTCCTGTCGGTCGGCAAGGTCCGGTCGGCGACCAGGGAGCTGTTGGCGACCAGGGGGCTCAGGGCCCCGTGGGCGACCAGGGCCCCGTCGGTCGGCGAGGTCCGGTCGGCGCTCAGGGGCCTGTCGGAGACCAGGGCCCGGTGGGAGACCAGGGGCCTGTCGGAGACCAGGGGCCTGTCGGCGACCAGGGCCCCGTGGGCGACCAGGGCCCGGTGGGCGGGCAGGGGCCTGTCGGCGACCAGGGGCCGCAGGGGCCGGTGGGCGATCAGGGACCCGTGGGTGACCAAGGTCCGCAGGGGCCCGTGGGCGACCAGGGACCCGTCGGCGGCCAAGGCCCGGTGGGACCCCAGGGACCCGTCGGCGAGCAAGGGCCCGTCGGCGGTCAGGGAGCGCAGGGGCCCGTCGGACCCCAGGGACCGGTCGGTGAGCAAGGACCCCAGGGCCCGGTGGGTGACCCGGCTGACCTCTGCGCCGCGCTCGGCTTCGACGCGGACTGCGACCTACGCGTCGCGGTGCAGTTGCTCGGCGGTGGGTGCGGCAACGGGGAGGTGGAGGCCGGAGAGGAATGTGACGATGGGAACAACCGGAACGGAGACGGCTGCGATGCAAGCTGCGCCGTGTCCTTCCTGTCGTTCCAAGGTGTCCGGCGTGATGTCGATCCGGCGGAGGTGGCGGCGGGAGGCTTCGAGGTCTGCCACCAGGACCTGTACAACGCACACATCGACGACCCCGCGGCGATCGCCGCGTGCGACGGCGACGTCCTGATGCTGGCCTGCCGCCAAGTGGGGCAAGCCAACTACCGGGTCGCTGCGATGGGGCTCCGGGCCGAGGTGATCCGGGACGTCGGGAACGGCAATCAGGCGGTGAACAACCACAACGGCGTGGGCTTCTACTACGCCCCGGACCACTCGTGGGGCTTCGTCGCCGAGGGGAACGCGATCTCGCGGAACTCATGTGACACGGTGGCCGGCGAGGACAAGCTCTGTTGGCACACCAGCGCCCACGGCGGCTACCGGTGCGGAGCCCAGGCGGGTCTAAACTCGAACGCGGGCTGGGAGCGGTTCGTGCTTCACCGGCCTGGTGGCCTGTAGGCGGCGCCTTGAGAACCCCTTCAGCGAGAGGAGCAGTGGTCTTGGTGATGGCGTGGGCGAGCGTCGGCCTCGCCCAGCCGCGCACGCCCGACGAGGTCTTCGACGACGCCGAGCTGCTCGACGACATCGCCGCGGCGGTCTCGGAGCGAGTCGATGTCGACGACGCCGCGGCACGCGCAGCGCGCTTCCCCGGTCGCAGCTTCGCCGACTTCGATCGCGACCGGGACGGCGCATTCTACCGGGCCGAGACCGCCTGGGGCCTCTACGACGTCTGGCTGGCCATTCGGCAGTTCCTCCACGACCGCGTCGACGCCGACGAGGACGGGATCCCCGGCTTCTATGAGTTGGAGTGCGTCTACGCCCAAGCGGGCATCCCCCTCGAACCGACCCTCGCGGAGAGCCGGCCGGGGGTCCCCGACGGGACGGTCGACTGCGACGCAGACGGGCTCCAGAACATCACCGAGCTCGATCACGGCCTGAACCCGCTCGATCCCACCGACGTGGACGCCGACTTCGACCACGACGGCACCAGCAACGGCGACGAGATCGACGCTGGGACGAACCTCCTGCCGGTCCTTTTCCTCACGCCCTTCGACACCGGCGATGCAGACACCGTCGGCGTGGTCGTCAGCCTGCGCCAACCCCTCGCGGCGGCTCAGCCCGCGCTGGCGGAGCTCTACGTCGACTTCGATCCGGCGCAGGTCGGCTTCGCCTCGGCCGCCCTCGGCGCGGCGGCCGCGGCCGTTCAGCGAAACCTGTTCACCATCGTCGTCGACGCCGACACCGTGCGCTTCACGCTGGTGGCCGCGGATCCCCGGCGCATGCCGGACGGTGAGATCATTCGCGCGACCTTCGACCGGGAGGGGGTCGGTGACGCCCCCTTCACCTTCGACATCGAGACCAGCCGGCTCTCGCCGGCTGCGGCCCGGGCCGCGCAGACCTTTGGCATCGGACACCCCGTCGAGCCGCTGGTCCTGCCCGGCCAGGGAGGAGACTGATCATGCGACCAGGCCTGACGTTGATGTGCTGCGGCGCGATGCTCCTGGCCCAGGGCGCCTTCGCCGCCCCCTCTTCGGTGGTGGAGAAGGCCATGGCGAAGCGGGGGGGGGCGACGCTCGCGTTGAGCGCGACTCGGCTGAACCAGCCGGGGCTGGTGGGCGTCTCGGTGCGCCTGGAGCAGCCTCGCAAGGCCCTGCGCCCCGCGCTGGGCGAGGTCTTTGTCGACTTCGACTCGCGACGCATGATGTTCGAGGGCGCGGCTGCCGGCGACTCGGCGGTCCTCGCGGAGCGTTTCGTGCGCTGCATGAAGGTCGACGCGGACACCATCCGCTGCGCCATCGTCGGCTACGCCCCAACTCGGATGGCCTCCGGTGAGTTGGTGCGCCTCCGGTTTCGGACGATCGGGCTGGGTCCGGCGTTCTTTCGATTCGACGTTGACGCGACCACGCTCTCTCCCAAGACCGCGCGCGCCGGCATGACCTTCGGGGTGGGACGCCCCGACCTCCCCCTCGTCGTGAAGCCGTAGTGGGCCACGAGAAGAAGAGCCGCATGACCAACCGCCTGCTCCTTCCGCTCCTCCTCGCCACGCTGGTCGCTTGTGACCAGGGCAACACGGTCGATGGCCTCGATGGCGGGAGTGGGAACCTCGGGGACAACCGGGACGGCACGACGGACGCCACGGAGGCGGGGGCCCTCGGCGACGTGAACGTCGCCGACACGGCGGCGCAGGGGGATACCGGGGCGCCGGCCGACACCGGGCCGGGCTCTGATGCGACGGACACCGACGGCGGCGGCGACGGCGCCAAGCCGGGCTGCGTCGACGAGGACGAGGACGGCTACGGTGAGGGGACGGAGTGCCTCGGTCCCGACTGCGACGACGCCAACCCCGACGCGCACCCCGGCCTCGAGGCGGATCCATGCGATGGCGCCGACAACGACTGCGACGACTCGACGGACGAGGACTTCGTGGCAGAGGCATGCGGCGTGGGGGCCTGCGCCTCCGAGAGCCGGTGCGACGGCGGCGAGATCATCGACTGCGTGCCCAAGGACCCCGAGCCCGACGACGCGACCTGCGACGGCGAGGACGACAACTGCAACGGCGAGGTCGACGAGGACTACGTCGCCGAGGGCTGCGGCGTCGGCGCCTGCGCCTCGGAGAGCGCCTGCGCCGAGGGGGTCGAGGCGCCCTGCGAGCCAGGAGCCCCGGCGGCGGACGACGCGACGTGCGACGAGATCGACGACGACTGCGACGGCGAGGTCGACGACGACTTCCCGGTGGAGCACTGCGGGGAAGGTGCCTGCGCGGCTCAGAGCCGCTGCGCCGTCGGCGAGATCCTGGTCTGCGTGCCGGGGGAGCGGGCCGACCGCGACGCGACGTGCGATGGCTTCGACGACGACTGCGACGGCGAAACGGACGAGGACTACGCGCCAGAGGGCTGCGGGGTCGGCGCTTGCGCCTCGGAGAGCACCTGCATCGACGGGGTCGAGGAGGCCTGCGAGGCCGGTGACCCGGTCGGCGACGACGACGCGACCTGCGACGCCATCGACGACAACTGCAACGGCGAGACGGACGAGGACTACGCGCCACAGCAGTGCGGGGAGGGGGCGTGCCTCGCCGAGAGCCGTTGCGTCAACGGCGAGGAGCTCGACTGCGAGCCCTTCGAGCCCGGGGAGCGCATCGACGCGACCTGCGACGACGTGGACGACGACTGCGACGGGCGCCTCGACGAGGACTACGCGCCGGTCGGCTGCGGAGACGGGGTCTGCGCCGCCGAGAGCGCCTGCGAAGGGGGCGCCGAGGTCGCCTGCGAGCCGGGGGACGCGCTGTCCGCCGACGACGCGACCTGCGACGGCGTCGACGACGACTGTAGCGGCGAGAACGACGAGGACTACCTGGCCGCCGCCTGCGGGGTAGGGGCCTGCGCCTCGATCAGCCACTGCACCGACGGCGTGGAGGAGGCGTGCGCGCCCCGCCAGGCGCTCAGCGACGTGGACGTGACCTGTGACGGGGTCGACGACAACTGCAATGGCGAGACCGACGAGGACTACGCGCCGGACGACTGCGGAGTCGGGGCGTGCGCCGCCGTGAGCGCCTGCGCCGCGGGCGTCGAGCTGGCCTGTGAGCCCGGCGATCGGCTCGCGGACGACGACGCGACCTGCGACGGCGTCGACGACGACTGCGACGGCTTGGTCGATGAGGACTACGTCCCGGAGGACTGCGGCGTCGGGGCGTGCGCGTCGGAGAGCGCCTGCGTCAATGGGGTCGTCGAGGCCTGCGCCGAGGGGCAGCCGCTCTCCGACGACGACGCGACCTGCGACGGGGTCGACGACAACTGCGACGGCGCCGCCGACGAGGACTACGCGCCCGTGGGCTGTGGGGTCGGCGCCTGCGCGGCGGAGAGCGCCTGCGCCGATGGCGTCGAGCAGGCCTGCCAGCCCGCCGCCGGCGCCGCCGACGACGCGACCTGCGACGGGGTCGACGACGACTGCAGCGGAGAGGCCGACGAGGACTACGTCCCGGTGGGCTGCGGGGTGGGCGCCTGCGCGTCCCAGACCGCGTGCGTTGCCGGCGCGGTCGAGGCCTGCGTCGAGGGGCAGCCGCTCTCGGATACCGACGCGACGTGCGACGGGATCGACGATGACTGCAGCGGCGAGGCCGACGAAGAGTACGCGCCGGAGGGCTGCGGCGTCGGGGCCTGCGCCGCCCAGAGCACCTGCGAGGGCGGCGTCGAGCAGGCGTGCCAGCCGGGGGCCGCGGCGGCCGACGACGTGACCTGCGACGGGATCGACGACGACTGCAACGGGGAAGCCGACGAGGACTACCTGCCGGTGGGCTGCGGAGACGGCGTGTGCGCCGCGGAGAGCGCCTGCGCCGCGGGGGTCGAGCAGGCCTGTCAGCCGGGGCAACCCGAGGCCGCCGACGACGCGACCTGCGACGGCGTCGACCAGGACTGCAGCGGTGAGGCCGACGAGGACTTCGTGGGCGATGGCTGCGGGGTCGGTGCCTGCGCGGCCCAGGCCCAGTGCCAAGACGGCCAGGTCGTCGCCTGCCAGCCGGGGCAGCCGGCGGCCAACGACGCGACCTGCGACGGGGTCGATGACAACTGCAACGGCCTCGCCGACGAGGACTACCAGCCCGAAGGCTGTGGTGACGGCGTGTGCGCGAGCGAGAGCGCTTGCGAAGGCGGCGTCGAGCTGGCGTGCGAGCCCGGGCAGCGCAACGCCCAGGACGACGCGAACTGCGACGCGATAGACGACGATTGCAGCGGCGAGGCCGACGAGGACTACGCGCCGGTCGACTGCGGCGTGGGGGCCTGTGCGTCGCAGAGCGCGTGCGACGGCGGTCAGGAGCAGGTCTGCGTGGCCGGCCAACCGCTCTCGGAGGATGACGCGACCTGCGACGGGGTGGACGATGACTGCGACGGAGACGTAGACGAGGATTGTCTGCAGAACCTGCTGCGCTTCGAGGTCGCCGACGCCCCGAATGGGGGCCTCGATGTGCGCGTCGTCTACCGGCAGACCGTCCCCCAGGGGGTGGATCCGCTGCCGCTGCGCCCGGAGCTCATCGACCTGCAGTTCGACTTCGACGCCGCGCTGTCGCTGCCAGCGGCGCCGGGCGACGCCGTGACGCGGGGTCAGGCGCTGGTCGATTCGGAGAAGAACATGACGCTCTTCCGGCCCGGCGCGAACTCGGCGCGTCTGCTGATCCTGGCGTTCGCCAACAGCAACAAGATCGGCCCCGGCGTGATCGCCGTCTTCCACTTCGACCGTCAGGGGGGTGGCCCCTTCCAGATGGTCTGGGACGTCGACCGCACGCACTTTGCGCCGCAGCCCGCCGACGTTATCCTTGAGCGTGAGAACGCCGACCTGAACATCGACTGAACGTGCAGAAGACCACCCGCAGCGCTCGGGTGTTCGCTCTCCTGGCTCTCCTGACGTCCGTCGCCGCTGCCTCCGAGGCGGTGGTGGTGGTCAGCTTTGGCGAGGGGGCAGGGGCCGACGCCCGCGCCGTCCTGGAGGAGATGAGGGCGATAGCCCACCGCGCCGCGGCGGGGCGCGAACCGGCGTTCTCCGTCCGCTTCGTCCCCGGACCCGCCGTGCCCCGCGCCGAGGCGGTGAAGGTGTGCACCGAAGCCGTCCCCGTCCCCGCCCACCCCGACGCCGAGGGTACGCCTGACGGCTACGCCTGCTGGCGGCTGTCGAGCAACATGAGCAGCGGCAGCTACACGCTGGTGGTCGCGGTGCGGCCCGAGATCCGCCCCTGGCGCCAGGACAGCCTGCCGCGCAGCCGGACCTTCACCGGGCCCCGGGCGGTGGTGACCCGCGACGCGGGGCGTTGGCTGGCCAGCGTCGCCCAGAGCTGGACCCGTAGGCCGCGGCTGGGTCGGCTTCGAGCCGTCGCGAGCCTCGGAGAAGCGGCGAGCCTGAAGGGGGAGGGGCACTATGTCCTGCGCACGGAGGCGGGCGTCGCGGGGCGCGTCAGCGTCGATGGGGGCGCGTTCCAGCCGCTTCCGGTCTCGCTGAAGGCGGACTGGCGCGAGGTCGAGCTCGTTGTTCGCGTTCCGGGATGCGAGCCCCTGGCGAGACGGATTCGCCTCGACTTCGCTCAGGACCAGACCTTCGTCTGCGAGCCCGACGCGGGGCTCGCCCTCACGGTGAGCACCAACGCGCCGAAGACCCACCTCCGGCTCACGACCCTCGCGGGGGGCGATCAGACGTTGGGAACGGCGGCGCCCGGGGACGCCTTCGTGGCGCGGATCCCGGCGGTGTTTCCGGTCACGCTGAGCTGCGCGGCTCCGGGGTACCGGACCTATGAGCGCCGCATCCTCGCGATCGCGCCGCGTGGGCTCAGCGTCGCCTGCGAGATGTTCCGCACGGAGGAGGTCCTGTACCTGCGCAGCAACACGCCGCAGACGCGATTGTGGCTCGACGGTCAGCTCGTCGGGCGCATCTACGTCGACGCCGGGCACGGCGTGCACGACGCCCACGCGCGGCTCCACAAGCAACTCGAGCCCGGCGCCCTGCACTACCTGACAGGGGTGCGGCCGGGGATGCACCAGCTCTGCGCCAGCGCTCCAGGCGTAGAGCGCTGGTGCGGGCCGGTCGAGGTCAAGGCCGGGGAGGCGTCGCCGATCGTCGAGCTGCACCTGGTGCCGCCGAAGGCGCCGACCCCGCGGCCGATGGCCCGCGGTGTGGAGGCGCTGGCGCCGGTGCAGGTCGAGGCGCCTGTCGACACGCGCCGTTGGGTGCTGTTGGGCACCGTCTTGACGGGGCTTACGGCGGCGGTGGGGGTGGGCCTCCTGGTCGAGGGACGTGCGGCGGCCTCGGCCTCCCGTGACGACGTGCGCAGTGGCGTGGTGACGGAGGTTCAGGACGCGGAGAACCAGCGAGAGGCGGAGCGCCACCAGCTCTGGGGCGCCGTGATCGGCGCGACGGGCCTCGCGTTGTCGGCGACGGGGGGCGTCTTGTTGTGGACCTGGGACGAAGCGCCGGGGGCCCCAGGGACGACGCCGCCGGTCGGCGCGGCGGTCCGCTGGAGTTGGCCGTGAGGTGGGTGTGGGTCTGGCCGCTTCTGGCGTGCTTCGGTTGCGTCGACGCGGCGCCGGGGCACCCGGAGTGCAGCGCGCATGCGGACTGCGATCCAGGGCGCATCTGTCGGCCCAGCCTGGGGACCTGCGGTGGCCCGCTGCCGGCGGGCTTCGCCTGCGTCGCCGACGAGGAATGCGAGCCGGGCACCGCCTGTCAGATCGGCTGCGAGGGCTCGATCTGCGCATCGACACCACCGAGCCTCGAGTCGTGTGAGGACGACCCCGACGCCGCGGCGGTCGCCGACGCCGCACCCGAGATCGACGGGGCATCGGATCTGCTCCGGCGCGACGCCTCGCCGGTGGACGCGGCCGGCGACGCGGCGCGCGATGCGGCGCGGGACGCCCGGGTCCCCGACTCCGCCGTGGACGCGGTCGCGCCCGACGCGGTGGCTCCGGGGAATGTCTGCGGGGGACGGGTCATCCTGGATGGCGGCCCCGGGGATGCCTGCGAGGTCTGCGGCGTGTTGGTCTGCGACGGTGTCGACGCGTTGCGGTGCGAGGGCGGCGCGGCCAACGCCTGCGGGGGCTGCACGCCGCTCGCGGCGCGGCCCGGCGATGTCTGTGCTGGCTGTGGGCACTTCGAGTGCGACGGCGAGGAGCGGCTGCGCTGCCGCGGGGGCGCGGGCAACGCGTGCCGCGGCTGCGGCGATCTCGGTGGCCAACAGCCGGGTGATCCGTGCGAGGGCTGCGGGCAGCTCGCCTGCGACGGGCCCGAGGCGCTGGTCTGCGCGGAGGTCCCTGAGCCGGAGGACTGCGACGGGCGCGACAACGACTGCGACGCCGAGGTCGACGAGGCCCTCGAGCGTGGCTGCAACACGGCGTGCGGGCCCGGCCGACTGCGTTGCACGGACGGGGCCTGGCAGCCATGTGACGCGCCACAGCCGGAGGTCGAAGGCTGCGATGGACGCGACGAGGACTGTGACGGGCGCGTGGACGAGGGGCTGGAACGCGCGTGCGAGACGGCGTGCGGGGTGGGGCGCAGCGCGTGCGCGGCCGGCGAGTGGGGCGAGTGCAGCGCCGGGGCGCCGCGGGCCGAAGCGTGCAACGGCGCAGACGACGACTGCGACGGCGACGTCGACGAGGGCCTGGTGCGCGCCTGTGAGGCGGCCTGCGGTCTGGGCGCGACGAGCTGCGTGGCGGGGGGGTGGGCCGATTGCGTGGGCCCTCCACCGGAGCTCGAGATCTGCAATGGCCAGGACGAGGACTGCGACGGGCAGATCGACGAGGCGTTAGTGGCGGCGTGCGAGGGCGTGTGCGGGGTGGGGGAGGTGACCTGCCGGGCCGGCGAGTGGGGGGCCTGCGAGGGGCAGCGGCCGGTCCCCGAGGCGTGCAACGGGGCCGACGACGACTGCGACGGACGCGTGGACGAGGCCGTGAGCCGGGTGTGTGCGGCGCGCTGCGGTCCGGGGCGGCAGCTCTGCGCCGACGGGGCCTGGGGCGAGTGCCAGGGGCCGGAGCCGGCGCCGGAGGCGTGCAACGGGGCTGACGACGACTGCGACGGGGCGGTGGACGAGGCGTACGCGCCGCGAGCCTGCGGGTTGGGGGTCTGCCGCGCCGAGAGCGGCTGCGTGGGGGGCCAGGAGATCGAATGCGCGCCCGGGGAGCCGGCGGCCAACGACGCGGTCTGCGACGGGTTGGACGAGGACTGCGACGGGCGGGCGGACGAGGACTTCGTGCCCGAGGGCTGCGGCGTCGGTTTCTGTGCGGCGCAGAGCGTCTGCGACGGAGGCCTGGTGCGGGCGTGCGAGGTCGGAGAGCCGCTGGCCGGGGCGGACGCGAGCTGCGACGGGGTGGACGACGACTGCGACGCCGCGATCGACGAGGGCTATCGGGTCCAGCCCTGTGGGGTCGGCGTGTGCCGCCGAGCGAGCGCTTGCGCCGCTGGGGTGGAGCGGGCCTGCGCCCCGGGACCCGCTCAGGGTCCTGACGACGCCTGTGACGGGGCGGACGACGACTGCGACGGCCGAGTCGACGAGGGCTTCGCGCCAATCCGGTGCGGCGTGGGGGCTTGCGAGCGCGTGGTTGGCTGCGCCGCCGGCGAGGTCGCCGCGTGCGTCCCCGGCGAGCCGCTACTGGATGACGCCATCTGTAACGACGTCGACGACGATTGCGATGGGGCGGTCGACGAGGATTGCCTCGAGAACCGGCTGGAGTTCGAGCGCGTCGACTCCGGCCCCGGCTGGGTGGTGGTGGCGATTCGCTTCAGGTCCCTCGTCCCGGTGGGCCTCGACCCTTCCGACTACCTGCCCGAGCTCATCGATCTGAGCTTCGACTTCGACGCGCAGCTCAGCCTGCCGGAGGCCGACGATGAGCTCGCGGCGGCGATCACGGTGGGGGCGGTCGTGGTGGCCGCGGGCAAGTCGATTCGTCCCTTCAGACCCGCGCCACAGACATTGCGGTTGCTGATCGTGGGGCTGAACACGAACCCGATCCACCCCGGCGAGTTGGCCCGCGTGCGCTTTACCCGCGAGGGCGAGGGGCCCTACGACCTCAACTGGCTGGGGAACTTCACGAACTTCGCGCCCCAGGAGCCGGACCGGGTCCTGGCCCCTCGCGACGCGGTCATCGAGGTGGAGTGACCTCGGATCGACGCCGGGTGGAGGCTCGGCCCTCGCCGGCTGGGGTGGCGATGACCCTCAACAACTCGATGTCGTAGACCAGATCGCCGGCGGGCCTGAGCGGGTTCGCCGGGGTGTCACCGTAGGCGAGCTTCGCCGGCAGCCAGAACCGCGTCTTCTCCCCTGGCGACATGAGCTGGAGGCCCTCGGTCCAGCCCTTGATGACCCGCGACACCGGCGTCCGGTAGGGGCGATTGGTCGGGAGCGTACTCTCGAAGAGCCTCCAGGCGGCGTTCCAGCCCGAGTAGTGCACGATGACCGAGTCATTCAGGCGGGGACGCGCGCCCTTCCCGGGTCGCAACACCTTGTAGCTGAGGCCCGAACGGGTGCGTTTCGCGTCGGCCGGGGGCTTGTTGCGCTGTCGCTCGATGGAGACCAGCTCGAGCTCGAAGACGAGATCGCCGGCGGGGAGCTTCGCGGACTTGGGCTTGTCGCCGTAGGCCAGCCGCGCTGGGATCCAGAAGCGTCGCCGCTCGCCTTCGACCATGAGCATGATGCCCGAGCGCCAGCCCGCGATGACCTTGTCGAGGCGGCTCGTGTAGGGCTTCTTCGTGCCGAAGGTGCGCGCAAAACGACGCCCATCGGCGGTCCACCCGGCGTAGTGGACGGTGACGGTGTCGGTGGCCCGAGGGCGGCTCGTGCCCCGTCCCGCGCGGGTGACGATCCAGCTCAGGCCCGAGCCGCGGCGAGCGTCCGCCGGCGGCGACACCACGTCGCGGGGCGCGGTGGGGTCGCCGAAGCCGCGCGGGGTCGGTGGCGGAGCGGCTGGCGCGGCCGTCGTGGTCGCGCTCTCGGTGCTGGCCGCCTCGCTGGGCGGCTCGGCCTCGCTGGGCGCCGGCTTGTCGCCACAGCCGAGCAACAGGGGGGCGCAGAGCCAAGCCACGGGCGCAAGGGAACGGGTGACCATCTGGACTCCTCATGAGACCGCCCGAGTGTACGCGCGGCGCCCCCCGCAAGCGACCTCTCGCTTGCATCACGGCCCCTCGATGTGCATACTGGCGCGCCTTTTTTCAGCCCCCTTTTTCACCGGAGCAAGTGGCGATGTCGATTCAGCGCACCCTGAGCATCATCAAGCCCGACGGCGTGGCGCGGAACCTCGTCGGCGAGGTCTTCAAGCGGTTCGAGTCCAACGGCCTGCGGATCGTGGCGACGCGCATGCAGCGCCTCTCGGCCGCCGAGGCCGAGGGCTTCTACGCGGTTCACCGTGAGCGGCCCTTCTTCGCCGATCTGGTCGCCTACATGACGAGCGGCCCGGTCGTCGTCAGCGTGCTCGAGGGGGAGGACGCCATCGGGCGCCACCGCGAGCTCATGGGCGCCACCAACCCCAAGGACGCCGCCCCCGGCACCATCCGGGCCGACTTCGCCGAGAGCATCGAGGCGAACACGGTCCACGGCTCCGACGCCGAGGACACCGCCGCCTTCGAGATGAGCTGGTTCTTCCGCGGCACGGAGCTGTGCCCCCGCGGCTGAACGCTGATGTCGATCCGCGCCGATGCCCCCGAGCGCTGCTTCACCGAGATGGACCGTGCGCGCATGCGGGCGGTCCTGGTGGAGGCGCTCGGTCAGCCCACCTATCGCGTCGAACAGGTCTACCGCTGGGTCTACCAACGCGGGGCCCGTGACTTCGACGAGATGACCGATCTGCCCAAGACGCTGCGCGCGGCGCTGCGCGCGGGCGGCTACTCCGTTGGCCGGGTCGAGGTGGGGCGGGTGCGCGAGAGCGTGGACGGCACCCGCAAGCTCGCGGTGCGGCTGGCGGACGGCGGCGTGGTGGAGACGGTCCTCATCCCGATGGGGGAGGGGCGCTTCTCTCAGTGCGTCTCCACTCAGCTCGGCTGCGCCCTGGACTGCAAGTTCTGCTACACGGGCACGCTCGGCCTCTCGCGCAACCTGACGCCCGGCGAGATCGTCGACCAGGTCGTGGTCGGGCGCCGGGCGGTCCCCGACGGCGCCCGCGTCACGCACGTGGTCTACATGGGCATGGGTGAGCCGCTGCACAACCTCGACGCCGTCGTGCGCAGCCTCGACCCGCTCTGCGACCCGGACGGTTGCGGCTTCAGCCCACGGCGCATCACGATCAGCACCAGCGGGCTGGTCCCCCAGATCGACAAGCTCGGACGCACCGCGCCGGTCAACCTCGCCGTCAGCCTCAACGCCAGCAGCGACGAGGTGCGCGACCGCATCATGCCGATCAACCGTCGCTACCCGATCGACGAGCTGATCGCCGCCCTGGTGCGCTACCCGCTCCCCGCGCGGCGCAAGATGACCATCGAGTACGTGCTCCTCGGGGGCGTCAACGACAGCGAAGAGGACGCGCGGCGCCTCGCGCGGCGGCTGCGGCCCCTCTCCCGCCGCGTCCGGGTGAACCTGATCCCCTGGAACCCCTTCGCCGGCCCCGGATACGACCGGCCTGGGGATGCCGAGGTCGCGGCCTTCCGGCGCATCCTGGACGCGGCCGGCTACACCGTGACGCTGCGCGTGACCAAGGGGCTCGACATCGACGCCGCCTGCGGGCAGCTTGGCGAGCGTCCGGAACCCTCGACACCAGAACCAAGAGCGGAGGTGGGATGATGGCCGAGGTCGTGGTCGGCGTGATCGGCGGCAGCGGGTTGTACGACATCGAAGGGATCGAGGACGTCTGTGAGACGCGCCTGGAGACCCCCTTCGGTGAGCCATCCGACGCGTTCATCACCGGTCGCCTCTTCGGGGCGCGGTGCGTCTTCGTCCCCCGGCATGGCCGCGGGCACCGCCTGATGCCCAGCGAGGTGAACTACCGGGCCAACATCTGGGGCCTCAAGAAGCTCGGTGTCCAGCACGTCCTGAGCGTCTCGGCGGTGGGCTCCCTGGAGGAGGCGATCGCGCCGGGGGATCTCGTCTGCGTCGACCAGTTCGTCGACCGCACGCGGAGCCGCGCGAACACGTTCTTCGGTGGCGGCGTGGCGGCCCACGTGCAGTTCGGTGATCCCATCGAGGAGGCGCTGCGGCAGATCCTGATGGCCGCCGCCCGCGACGTCTCGGGGACCACGGTCCATGATGGCGGGGCCTACGTCTGCATCGAGGGGCCGACGTTCTCCACCCGGGCCGAGAGCGAGCTCTACCGCTCCTGGGGCTGCCGCGTGGTCGGGATGACGAACCTCCCCGAGTCGCGGCTGGCCCGCGAGGCGGAGCTGGCCTATGCCACCCTCGCGCTGTGCACCGACTACGACTGCTGGCACGACGGGCACGACGAGGTCAGCGTGGAGACCGTGATGGCGGTGATCCGACGCAACGTCACGGCCGCCAAGGCCGTCATCCGCGAGACCGTCCGCCGCCTGGCCGAGCTGGGCAGCGTCACCTGGCCTTCACATCGGGCGCTGGGCGGCGGGGTGGCGGTGATGACCGCCCCCGACCGCATCCCGCCCGAGGCGAAGGCGCGCCTCGACCTCCTGGTGGGCGAATACCTCTGGCCGAACGAGCGCACCTGATGCAGCAACCCATCCTGGTCGTAGGCAGCGTCGCCCTCGACGACATCGAGAGCCCCGCCGGCGCCCGCGTCGAGTGCCTCGGCGGATCCGCCAACTACTTCTCCGTCGCCGCCCGACACTTCGCCCCCGTGCGACTCGTCGCGGTGGTCGGCGACGACTTCCCGGAGGGCCACCTCGATCTGCTGCGCGCGCGCGGGATCGATCTCAAGGGCCTCGAGCGCGTCTCCGGGCGGACCTTCCGCTGGAAGGGGCGCTACGGTGCGGACTTCGCGGACGCCGAGACGCTGGACACCCAGCTCAACGTCTTCGAGCACTTCGAGCCGAAGGTCCCCGAGGCCTTTCGTGACACGCCGGTGGTCTTCCTGGCCAACATCCATCCCGCCCTGCAACTCGACGTGCTGCGCCAGGTGCGCGACCCGGCCTACGTCGCCCTGGACACGATGAACTTCTGGATCACCGGCGAGCGCGACGCGCTGCTGGAGGTCGTGGCCCGCGTCGATCTGCTCGTGATCAACGAGACCGAGGCGCAGATGCTGGCGGGCGAGAGCAACGTCTTCCGCGCCGCCGACGCGATCCTGCGGATGGGGCCCAAGTCGTTGCTCATCAAGCGGGGGGCCTACGGGGCGCTCCTCTTTCATGCCGACGGACGCTTCTTCGTGCCCGCTGTTCCCCTCGCCGACGTCGTCGATCCGACGGGGGCCGGGGACACCTTCGCGGCGGGCGCCATCGGCTACGCGGCGGGGCAGGGGGCCTGGGACTTCCGCACCCTGAAGCGCGCGGTCCTCGCGGGGACGGCGCTGGCGAGCTTCACCTGCGAGGGCTTCAGCCTGGAGCGCCTGCTGACGCTTCGCACCGACGAGATCGAGAGTCGGATCACGCGCCTGCGCGCCTTCATGAACCCAGACTGAACGGCTGCGAGCTCGTTGTTGACACCCCGGGGGGGGCGTTCTAGGATGGCTCCGCCCAATCCCTTGATTTTCAACGGGTTACGCTGATTTCACGGAGAGCAGCGGATGTTCCGTACCAAGGTCGTCGGCGTTCTGGTCGCCGTCTTCTTCGTCTCGGCAGCGCTGCTCTACTGGCGCGCGACCGATCTGGTCGAGAGCGAGGCGCTCACCCGTCTCGAGCAGCGCCTTCAGATCGCGAGGCGCAACCTCGAACGCGTGCGGCAGCTCAGAGACTACGCGGTGGTGGCGCGGGCCGAGGAGATCGCCGAGACACCGGCGACGGCGGCCGTCTCGAACCTCGCGAAGATCCTCTCGACGGCGCCTGCGACCTACGCCGACGAGGAGGGCAACCTCCCCAACGACAACGACTTCCGCTACAAGCTGCACCAGGCGGTCAACAAAGAGCTCGGCGCCTGGACCAAGAAGCTCGAGGCCCAGGCCGCCGATCCCGCCAAGCGCAGCGACCGCCTCGCAGACCAGCGCGCCGGCAAGCCAGACCTGTTCCGGGTCGTAGACGCGAAGGGCATCGGCATCGCCAGCACCCACGACCTCGCCTGGTTCGGGGAGCGCGATGACCAGGGCAAGTGGGTCCACGACACCGACTACGCCAAGCAACAGCCAGCGGTGAAGAAGGCCCTCGAGGACGGTCGCTCCCTCAAGGATCTGTGGATGGTGGGCGGCGCGCCGATGACCGTCTCCGTCGCCCCGATCCGCAAGGGAACCGCGGTCGTGGGGGCCGTCGTGTTGGGCTTCCGTCTGACCGACTCGGAGGCGCGCCGAGACAAAGCGCTCGTCGACGCGGACGTCGCGTACTTCGTCGGCGACCACCTGAGCCAGACCTCCAGCCTGGGCACCCAGGCGGAGCGGGCGGCGAAGAAGGTCCTGATCGAGCGGGGCCTCAACAAGTCCGGGCCCGCCGCGCGCGGGACCGTGGAGTTCGTCTTCCGCGGTGACCGACACGTGGCCGTCGTCGGTGCGCTCTCCGGCTACGCGACGGCGCCGCGCTCCGGCTTCCTCGCGATCGGCAACTACGACACCGCCCTCGACCGCGCGTGGGGGTGGAGCCGCGGCATGAGCGAGGCGCTCCCGCTCTACCTGTGGTTGGTGCCCCTCTTCGGCATGCTGATCTCGCTGGGGCTCTTCGTCGGCTTCTTCGAGCAGTTCATGAAGCCCTTCGACGAGATCGACCGCGGCGTGCTCGAGATCCTCAACGGTGACCTCGACTACTGGTTCGAGATCCCGGGGAAGGACCTGCCGGGCACGATGTCGCAGAACCTCAACATCATGGTCTGTCACCTCTCCGGGCGACCGCTCCCCGAGGATGAGGACGCCGTCGGTGGCGAGCACTGGGCCGAGGAGCGCATGTTCGTCGACGAGATCGACTCGTCGGAGTTCCACGCCGAGCCGGTGGACGCGGCGGCGGTCGCGGCGGGGGAGACGGCGGGCCTCGCGCCGGCCATCGTGCAGCTCGTGCGGGAGGACGAGGAGAGCTACCTCCGCCGCACCTTCCGCGAGTACACCCAAGGCCTGCAGCAGACCGGCGAGCCCGTGCAGGGCATCACCTACGAGAAGTTCTCTGCCACGCTCACCGGAAACGCCGACGCGCTTCGCGAGAAGTTCGGGTGCGCTTCGGTGCGCTTCGTGGTGGCCGTCGGCGACGATCGCGTCAGCCTGAAGCCCATCCCCATCACGTGATTCGACTGGGTGCAAATCCCAGATCTGCGGTCGTCTTTGGAGAGGCTGTCAGCTTTCAGCA
>CAYOBQ010000203.1:0-16505 GCA_964402225.1 uncultured Nannocystaceae bacterium
GGATCTGTGAGGGGCCTGGGGGGCGTTAGCTCCCCAGGCCTACTCGACAGTGCTGGAAGCCCTCCACACTCCCTCTGTCAGAATCGGGATATGCACCCTTGTCATTTCTCGGAGCATGGGAAGTGGCGAAGCAGCAACCGGCAGTTCACCAGATGCCGGGGAGGGTGCGGACGACGCCTGCGACGGGCTCGCCCTGCGGATACTGAAGACGGGCGGCCGATGGAACGGACTCGGGGTCAGACGGCCCGTTCGGCGGCTTGGCGGTGCGAATGGTCACGAGCCCCCAGGGGAGCCACAGATGGCTCTGGACAGGGCGCTGGCGCGGGCGTTCAGAACAGGTAGCGCATGCCCCCGGAACCGAGCGGGTTGATGTGCCAGGTCTTCACGTCACCCGCATCCACGGTGGCCGACACGGGCCCGACGGCCTGGCAACCCCAGTCCATCCAGACGCCCATGTCGCCCATGAGTTGCACGTCGAAGCCGGTCACGAAGTAGGGCCCGAGGAAGCTCGTGTCGGGGTGGTCGGCGCCCTTCTGCTCGAGCTTGCCGCCGCCCAGGGAGAAGCCGACGGTGTTGTACCACATGGCCTTGCGACCGAGGGCCGCGTAGACATCGAGGCCGGCGGCGGCGGCCCACCCGCTGCTCTTGAGCTCCTCGGTCCCCGGCGTCTCGACGCTGTTGAAGCCCATCGTGCCGCGGACATGGGCTCCGAGCATCTCGGTGAAGGCGTAGTGGACCTTGACCACCGGCCCGATGAGCTGCGGCTTGACGATCGTTCCCGGCTCGGCGACCAGGACGGGGGTCCACATCTGGAGGCCCGCGGTGGCGTTGATCTTGCCCCACTTGGCCTCCTCCGTGGCCTCGGTGGCGTGGGCGGGGAGCGCGAGCAGGGCGGCGAGGACGGCGAGACGCATGAGTGGCTCCTTGAGTAGGTGTCGCACCATCCCTCAAAACCTTGCACTTGACTACAGGGTTTCACCGTCCGCCGTGAGGAAGGCGCACGCGTCGTCCGGGGCGGCGCGTTCGCAGGTGGCGATCAAGCGCGTGAGGTTGGTGCGCATCGACTCCAGGGTGGCGATGCGCTCCTCGAGGTCGAGCAGGCGAGCGCGGGCGCGCTCTCGGACCGCCCCGCACGTACCGGCGGGCTCGCGGGCAAAACCGATGAACTCGGCGATCTCGTCGAGGGTGAAGCCGAGGCCCTTGGCCCGGCGGACGAAGGCGAGTCGGTCGAGGGCCTCCGCGGGGTATTGGCGGTAGCCCGAGGCGCGCCGCGGCGGTGGATCGAGCAGGCCCTTGCGCTCGTAGAACCGGAGCGTCTCGACGCCGAGGCCGGCGGCGCGCGCGAGCTGTCCGATGGTCATCGTCTCCAGCACCGTACGGCTACGATACCCCAGATTCGGCGATTCATGGTTGGATGCATCGTGCGCTTCCTCCTTTGCCTCACGCTTGTCGGCTGCGGAACGGAGACCACCTTCTCCGACTCCCTGCGCGACGCCTACGCGGAGTTCCGCGCCGACGCCTCGCCCACGACGACGCCCAGCTACGTGAGCTGGTCGGCGCTCCTCGAGGCCGCCGGCGAGGGCGCATGCCTCGAGCCCCGCGTCGTCTTCACGCCCGAGGGCGCCGGGCTTCTGCGCCGCGTCATGGGCGCCTTCGCCAGCGTCGACCCCGCCACCCTTCCGAGCGCGAACGACCGCGTCGCATTCTGGATCAACGCTCACAACGCCCTCGTGTTACGCACCGTCGCGTCGCTGGCGGCGGAGCGCCCGGAGGGGACGGTCGGTGGTGGCTCGAACGGGACGGGGCGAGTGGCCGGTCAGCTCACGGAGGCGGCCACCTTGAGCGTGGCCGGTCGGCGCTTCACCGCCGAGTGGATTCGCCACGGCGTGCTCCGCGGCGACTTCAGCGACGCGAGCCTGCGCGACGCGCCCCCCGATGTGCTGCGCGCTGCCCACCGTGACCTGTGGCCCGATACGCCGGATCCGCGCATCCACTTCGCCCTGGCCTGCGGCGCCCGGAGTTGCCCGGACCTCCCGGCGGCCCCATTGGAGGGGGCCACCCTCGACGCCAGCCTCGACCGGTTGACCCGCGCCTTCCTCGCGGATCCGGAGCGGGGCGCCGGCCCCAATGGCGTCAGCGCGCTGTTCCACTGGTACGCCGCTGACTTCCGCGCCATCGGGGGCGTCCCTGCCTTCCTCGCGCGCCATGGCGCGCTGCGAGGGACCGATCCCGGCGGCGTGCTCCCCTGGGACTGGCGCCGTCCTCCGGCGCCCGCGCCCGAGGCCTGCGCACAGGTGGCGCCCGTCGATACCCCGGACGCAGGCGCCCTCCCCGTCGCCGAGTGCAGCGGGGACGCCGTGGAGCCCTGTGGTCCGCTGGCCGCCGTTGGCGCCTGCCGCCCCGGTGAGAGCCATTGCGTCGACGGGCGCTTCTCTGAGTGCAGCGGTGCGGTCGAACCCACGGACGAGCGCTGCAACGGCGTCGACGACGACTGCGACGGCACGACCGACGAAGAGCCGGTGCCCGACGCCCGGCCCTGCCCCGAGCGAGGCGTCTGTGCGCAGGCCGACGTGCGCTGCGCGGCGGGGGCCTGGATCTGCGATCTGCCCCTCGCCCACGAAGCGGCCGAGGTCACCTGCGACGGGCTCGACAACGACTGCGACGGCACCACCGACGAGGGCGCCGTGCCCCCCGCCGACATCGTGTGCGCTGGCGTCGGGCTCTGCTCCGAGGCGGCCGCCGCCTGCGAAGCGGGCGTCTGGGCTTGTCAGTTCCCGGCGGGCTACGAGGTCGGAGGTGAGGTCCGCTGCGACGGCGTAGACGAGGACTGCGACGCGGTCATCGACGAGAACATCGAGGGTTGCACGTGCGCGGATGGGTCGCGCCGTCCCTGCGGTCGCACGGAGGGTGCTTGCACCGAGGGCGAGCAGCTCTGCGCCGGAGGTACCTGGGGCTCGTGCAGCGGGGTCACCCCGCGGGACGAGGTCTGCGATGGCATCGACAATGACTGCGACGGCGCCGTGGACGACGGGGTGGCGAACACCTGTGGCGAGTGCGGGCCCGCTCCGCTCGAGGTCTGCGACGGCGCCGACCAGGACTGCGACGGGCGAATGGACGAGGGCGTGTCCAACGCTTGCGGCGGTTGTGGAGAGGCGCCGGTCGAGGCGTGCAACGGTGGCGACGACGACTGCGACGGGCGGACGGATGAGGGCGTAGCCAACGCCTGTGGTACGTGCGGCGACGCGGCGGAGGAGGTGTGCAACGGGCTCGATGATGACTGCGATGGACAGGTCGACGAGGGGCTGGAGGCGCCACCGGGGATAGCTTGCCCGAGCGAGGGCGTGTGCGCCGACGCGGTGCCCGGTTGCGCCGGCGCCGAGGGCTTCGGTTGCCGTTTCCCCGACGACTACGAGGAGATCGAGGCGAGCTGCGACTTCCGCGACAACGACTGTGACGGCCAGATCGACGAGGGCCTGCTCAACCGCTGCGACTTCTGCGGACCACCCCCACGAGAGCTGTGCAACCACCACCGCGACGACGACTGCGACGGCATCGCGGACGAGGGCTGTCCGATCGATCCCAACAGCCAGCCGATGCGGGAATAGGACACCGCGGCAGAGTCGCGACGCGGCGCGCTGCACGCGCCCCTCGTCGAGCTCAGGGAGAGCGTCCCGGAGGGGTCGATGTTCATCGAAAGGTGGAAGGAAGAGGCGCGAGAGCAGGGAATCGAGCAGGGTCTCCTCCAGGGTCAGGCCAAGGCCCTGCTGACCCGGATTCGACTCAAGCTCGCGTGCGGTGTCGCGAACGCGACACAGTCTACTGCCCGGCGCAGTCCGCGGGACGGAACCACGCGCGTTCGCCGCAGAGACGAACCAACACGTTGGGGCCCGGGATACCGCAACAGGGATCCTCCAGGCCCGGGCACTCCGAGGCGTCCTGGCAGATGAATGAGCAGCGGAAGGGGAGCCCCTCGCCAGCGAAGCCCCAGCAGGAGAGCGGGGGGGTGCACGGCTCGTCGAAGCAGTCGTCGGCGAAGCCCTCGATGCCCATCTCCGGCGGCGCGGCGTCGGGGGCGGCGGCGTCGGGCGGAGGTGGCGCCGCGTCCGTGGGCTGCACGTCGCGGGCCGCGTCGACCGGGCGGGCGTCGAGGACCGGGGCCGCGTCGGGCACGCCCGCGTCTGGCAATGGTGGGGGCGGGCCCAGCTCTTCGCGCAGCGCCGGGCTCCGCGAGAGGACCACGCCGCCTCGCCCCAACTCCAGCCGGCCACCGACGATCCACGGCGCGCCTTCGGCGTAGACCGCGTGGAAGCCGTGGGGGATCGCTCGCTCGTCGAGTGGCACCGACACCCACGGGTCGTCGCCGGTGCGGGTGAAGACGGCACCCTGGCCGACGGCGACGGCCACCCCTCCGGGGCGCACGTAGACCCCGCTGAGCGCAGGGGCGTCGGGGGGCGACTCGTCGATCCACGCGGCCCCAGACCAGCGCAGCGCGACCCCAGAGCGCAGCCCACCCACCGCGTAGACCGGCCCCTCGGGCCGCCCGTGCACGGTGGTGAGTTGGTCGGCGAGCCCCGAGTGGACGCGGCTGAACCCACCGCGCTCGTAGACCACCGCGACGCCCCGCTCGCCGACCAGGTGCACCTCGTCGCGGCTCGGCCCCCACACCTTGAAGAGGTTCACGTCGGTCGGGATCGCGCCGTCCTCGACGCGATACCAGACACCGTCTCCCTGGGAGCGCAGCACCACGCCCTTGGGCCCATCGGGGCGCGGCGAGCCCCCCACCGCCCAGAGGTTCCGTGGGCCGCTGCCCCACAGCCCCCAGAGCACCGCCGTCGCTGGCAGGCCCGTGGGCTCCTCCACCCAGACACCGTCGCGCAGCGCGACGATCCGCCCGCCCGCGCCGCAGGCCCAGACGCGCTCGTCGTCGGCGCCCCACACCCACCAGAGCGCGGGCCCCGGGGGCACGTCGGCGCGGCGCAGCACGTCGCCGTCGGTGTAGGCGAGCAGGCCCCCGGCGGGCCCGGCCTCGCCGCCGGCGAAGAACGCGCGGCGACCGCTGTCCCAAACCGCGAGGACCACCGGGCCCACCTCGAGCAGCGCCAAGCCGTCGAGACCTGCGTCGGGCGGTGGTGGTGCGGCGTCGGGACCGAGGTCGGGACCCAGGTCCGCCGCGGCGTCCCGTGATTCCAGGTCGAGGCGCGCGTCCGGAGGGGGCCGGTCGGGTGGCGCTGCTGCGTCGCCGGGGCGCGCGTCTGTTTCGATGGGTCCGTCGGGGCCCCCGACGTCGAGGTCGACCTCCGCGTCGACCGGCGGATCGACGGGAGGCTGGCAGGCCGACAGCAAGAGCGGGAGGAGCCACCGCATCGAGCCGAACGTACCACGCGGCCCCTGGCGTCACGCAGCCCTCGACGCAGAGTAGAACGTGTTCTACTCTCGAGCGGTGGACCTCGAATTCACGCCGGCGGAGCAGGCCTTCCGCGCCGAGTGCCGCGATTGGCTCACCGCCCACGTCCCCTCCGAGCCACTGCCCTCGGGCGACACCGCCGTCGGCTTCGCGCGTCACCTCCAGTGGGAGCGCCGCCTCTTCGACGCGGGCTGGGCCGTACCGTCGTGGCCGCGTGAATACGGGGGCCGCGGCGCCACGCTGGTGGAGTGGTGCATCTTCGAGGAGGAGTACTACCGCGTTGGCGCCCCGCAGCGGGTCACGCAGAACGGCATCTTCTTGCTCGCGCCGACCCTGTTCGCCTTTGGCACGGAGGCGCAGAAGGGACGGATCCTCCGTCGCATGGCGTCTGGGGAGGAGACCTGGGCGCAGGGGTGGTCGGAGCCCGGCGCTGGCAGCGATCTGGCCGCTGTTCGCAGCCGCGCCGAGCGGGTCGAGGGTGGCTGGCGCGTCTTCGGTCAAAAGACGTGGTGCACGCGGGCGGCCTTCTGCGATCGACTCTTCGGCTTGTTCCGCACCGATCCCCGCTCCGAGCGGCACCGGGGGTTGACCTATCTCTGCGCGCCCCTGCGCGCCGAAGGGGTAACCGTGCGCGGCTTCGGACGCCTCGACGGTGACGAGGGCTTCGCCGAGGTCTTCTTCGACGGAGCCATCGTCCCCGACGCGGACGTGATCGGCGAGGTCGGGCAGGGCTGGAAGGTCGCGATGGCCACCACCAGTAGCGAGCGTGGCCTCACGCTGCGCAGCCCCGGTCGTTTCATGGCCGCCGCCGACCGCCTGCGGGCGCTGTACGGCGCGCACCCCGAGCCCAGGCACGCCGACGACGTGGTCGAGGCCTGGATGGCCGCCGACGCGTACCGCCTCCACACCTACCGCACCGTCGCGCAGATGCAGGCGGGCGCCTCGATCGGCGCCGCGGCGAGCCTCACCAAGCTCTTCTGGTCGGAGCTCGACGTGCGCCTTCACCACACGGCCCTCGCGCTGCTGGGCCCCGACGCGGCCCTCGACAACGAGTGGACCCGTGGCTGGCAGTTCGCCCTCGCCGGCCCCATCTACGCCGGCACCAACGAGATCCAACGCGACATCGTGGCCCGTCGGCTGCTGGGCCTGCCCCGTTGAACTTCGCCTTCACCGACGAACAGCAGATGCTCCGCGAGACGATTCGCCGCGTCCTCGCGCGCACCTGCGGCGCCGAGCGTGTGCGAGCCGCCTGGCGTGGCGATCCGGTAGACGATGTCTGGCGTGCGCTGGCCGACGCCGGCCTGTTCATGGGCCTCGCCCCCGAGCCGCTGGGCCTCGGCCTGGGCATGGTGGACCTCATCGGCCCGCTGGAGGAGACGGGCCGCGCCGCGGTGCCGGGGCCCGTGGTCGAGACCGCCGCGGTCGGCGTCCCGCTCCTCTCCGCCGCTGGCGATCCCGCCCTGGCGTCGGTGATGGCGGGCACCGAGCGCGTCGCCATCGCCCACGGTGGGCGCGCGCTGGGCGGGAGCGGGCGGGTCTACGCGGTCGACCTCGACGGCGCGCGGCGCCTCTTCGACGTCCGGTCCCGCCGACTCGACACCGTCGACCGCGCCGCGCCGCTGTACGAGGTCGAAGGGCGCCCCGGTACGCTGAACGTCGACGCGAGCCTCTTCGACCGCGCCGTCGTCGGCACCTCCGCCCAGCTCGTCGGCCTCGCCCGACACCTCCTCGACACCACGGTCGAGTACGTGAAGCTGAGGAGCCAGTTCGGTCGGCCCATCGGCAGCTTCCAGGCGGTGAAGCACCACCTGGCGGACGTCGCCTTGGCCGTCGAGTTCGCCGCCCCCGTCGTGTACCGCGCCGCGTGGTCCGTCGACCGAGCGCACGCCGAGCGTGGGGTCCACGCCTCGATGGCCCGGATCTACGCGGCGCGGGCGGCCGCGCTGGCGGCTTCGAAGGCCCTGCAATGCCATGGGGCCGTCGGCTACTCCGACGAGTACGATCTCCACCTCTGGATGAAGCGCGTCTGGGCCCTGGAGGCGATGTGGGGCACCGCCGCGTGGCATCGGGCCCGTGTCGCCCGCCACCTGGGGATCACCGAGATTGGAGGCCGCTGAGTGACCGAAGCCTACCTCGTCGACGCCCTCCGCACCCCGGTGGGTCGCCGCAGGGGCGGCCTCGCGGGCGTCCACCCCGCGGATCTCGGCGCCCACGTGATCAGGGCCTTGGTCGAGCGCAACGACTTCGATCCGACCGCCGTTGAGGACGTCGTCTTCGGCTGCGTCGACACCGTCGGCGCTCAAGCCGGCGACATCGCCCGCACCTGCTGGCTCGCCGCGGGGCTTCCAGATGCGGTCCCGGGCGTGACGGTCGACCGTCAATGCGGCTCCTCCCAGCAGGCTTTGCACTTCGCGGCTCAGGCCGTGATGAGCGGGACCCAGGACCTGGTCGTCGCCGGTGGCGTCCAGAGCATGAGCCAGATCCCAATCGGCTCGGCCATGCTGTGCGCTCGGGAGCTTGGCCACCCGGACCCGTTCTCGGGGTCGAGCGGATGGGTCGCCCGGTACGGCCCGGCGCCGGTGAACCAATTCAGGTCCGCCGAGCGGATCGCGGCGAAGTGGGACCTCAGCCGGGAGGCGATGGAAGGCTTCGCCCTCGAGAGCCACCGGCGCGCCATCCGCGCCCAGGACGAGGGCCGCTTTGAGCGCGAGATCGTGCCCACCGCGGAGGTGCTGGCCGACGAGGGACCGCGGCGGGGGACGTCGTTGGCGAAGATGGCGAGCCTGTCGACGCTGGTGCCGGACGGCCGCCTGACGGCGGCGGTGTCGAGCCAGATCTCGGATGGCGCCGCGGCGATGCTGATCGCCTCCGCGGCCGCCGTGAAGACCCACGGCTTCACCCCACGGGCGCGAATTCACCACCTCAGCGTCCGCGGCGCGGATCCGATCTGGATGCTGACGGCGCCGATCCCCGCGACCGCCTACGCCCTCGGCAAGGCGGGGATGAGGCTCGCCGAGATCGACCTGGTGGAGATCAACGAGGCCTTCGCCCCGGTGGTGATGGCGTGGTTGGCCGACACGGGCGCGGATCCGGCACGGGTCAACGTCAATGGGGGCGCGATCGCCCTCGGCCATCCCCTCGGTGCCACCGGCGCCCGGCTGACGACGACGCTGCTCCACGAGCTCGAGCGCAGGGGGGGGCGCTACGGCCTGCAGACCATGTGTGAGGGGGGCGGCCAAGCCAACGTGACGATCATCGAGCGCGCATAGTTCGAATACATAGATCACGTCGGTCGTCGGTGCCCGTGGGGTCGCCGGAGACCCAGTCCAGCACTCCTCCACAGCTAAGCAAATGGCGGGCCGGAATCGCAGATCCACGGGTGGCGCGGGTTTCCGAGAATTGTCCACATATAGTGCTTGTGAGCTGTCCACAACACCGAGATGTAGTGGCTGAGGGACTGGAAAAAAAGCGCGACGACCCCCTTGCGGGGCGCCTGCCCCTCGCCTACAACCACCTATCATTCGCGCGTTGGGCGCCAAGCCAACCCCAGCGCACGATGCGGCGATTTCGACCATTCGAGAAAAATCAAGAACACATGGATCCGCGCTCCCGCGCGCGGACTTTGAGGATGAGCTATGCGCCTGACGCGACGCTTCACGGAGGGGCTTTCTTCGCCCTACGAGCCGATCGAGTTCACCGAGCGGAAGAGCGAGATCCGCAACCCGGACGGCAGCGTCGCCTTCGTCAACGAACAGGTGGGCGTGCCCGCCGCGTGGAGCCAGGTCGCCACCGATATCCTGGCGCAGAAGTACTTCCGCAAGGCCGGCGTGCCGACACGGCTGCGGCCGGTGCCCGAGGCCAACGTGCCCGAGTGGCTCTGGCGCCACGAGCCCGACCACGACGCGCTCAACGACCTGCCCGAGAGTCGCCGCAGCGCCGGTGAGCAGGACGCCCGTCAGGTCTTCGACCGCTTGGCCGGTTGCTGGACCTATTGGGGCTGGAAGTGCGGGTACTTCCACGACGAGGAGAGCGCGCGCGTCTACTACGACGAGATGCGCCACATGCTCGCGTGCCAGATGGCCGCGCCCAACAGCCCGCAATGGTTCAACACCGGCTTGCACTGGGCCTACGGCATCGCCGGCCCGGCGCAGGGGCACCGCTACTGCGACCACGAGACGGGTGAGGTCAAGGTCAGCACCAGCGCCTACGAGCGTCCGCAGCCCCACGCCTGCTTCATCCAGTCGGTGGCCGACGACCTCGTCAACGAGGGCGGGATCATGGACCTCTGGGTCCGCGAGGCGCGGCTGTTCAAGTACGGCAGCGGCACGGGGTCGAACTTCAGCAACCTGCGGGGCGAGAACGAGCCCCTCGGCGGCGGCGGCCGCAGCAGCGGGTTGATGAGCTTCCTGCGCATCGGTGATCGCGCCGCGGGGGCGATCAAGAGCGGCGGCACCACGCGGCGGGCGGCGAAGATGGTCACCCTCGATGTCGACCACCCCGACATCGAGGCCTACGTGAACTGGAAGGTCGTCGAGGAGCAGAAGGTGGCCGCGCTGGTCGCCGGCTCCAAGAGCTGCAAGCGCACGCTGAAGGCGGTGATGGAGGCGCTCCACGTCGAGGTGAGCGGCGACCGCTTCGATCCCAAGCAGAACAAGGCCCTGCGCCGGGCGCTCGCCGATGCGCGCAAGGCCGACGTTCCGTCCAGCTACATCCAGCGCGTCATCCAGTTCGCCCGCCAGGGCTACACCGGGATGGAGTTCCCGGAGTACGACGTCGACTGGCAGAGCCAGGCCTACCTGACGGTGAGCGGGCAGAACTCGAACAACTCCGTGCGCTTGACGGACGACTTCATGCGCGCAGTCGTCGACGACCTCGACTGGAACCTGGTCCGCCGCACCGACGGCAAGGTCGCTCGCACGCTCCGCGCCCGCGATCTGTGGGAGGACATCTCGTACGCGGCTTGGGCCTGCGCGGATCCCGGTGTGCAGTACGACACCACGATCAACGACTGGCACACCTGCCCCGAGGGCGGGCGGATCAACGCCAGCAACCCGTGCAGCGAGTACATGTTCCTCGACGACACGGCCTGCAATCTGGCGAGCTGCAACCTCATGAAGTTCATGGCGGACGACCACACGCGCTTCGACGTGGACGCCTTCCGCCATGCGTGCCGGCTGTGGACGCTCACCCTCGAGATCTCGGTGGCGATGGCGCAGTTCCCGAGCGATCGCATCGCCGAGTTGAGCTGGCGCTATCGCACGCTGGGCCTCGGCTACGCGAACCTCGGCACGATGCTGATGGTGCTGGGCATCCCCTATGACTCGCCCCAGGCCACCAACATCGCCGGCGCCATCACCGCCATCATGACCGGCACCGCCTACTCGACCAGCGCGGAGATGAGCCGCGAGCTGGGGGCCTTCGCCGGCTATGAGGCCGACCGCGAGAACATGCTCCGGGTCATCCGAAACCACCGCCGCGCGTCCTACGGGGCGCCCGCCACCGACTTCCAGGGTCTCCACACGATCCCTGTCGCGCTCGATCCCGAGCGCTGCCCCGAGTATCTGCTCCTCGCCGCGCGCGCCGACTGGGACCGCGCCCTCGAGCTCGGCCTGGAGCACGGCTTCCGCAACGCGCAGTCCACGGTGATCGCGCCCACCGGCACCATCGGCCTCGTGATGGACTGCGACACCACCGGCGTCGAGCCCGACTTCGCCCTCGTGAAGTTCAAGAAGCTCGCGGGCGGCGGCTACTTCAAGATCATCAACGCCTCGGTTCCGCTGGCCCTGCACAAGCTCGGCTACACCGACGCCCAGATCGAGCAGATCGTCCACCATTGCAAGGGCACCGGTGGGCTCGCCGGCTGTCCGCACCTCGATCCCGAGAGTCTGCGGGGCCACGGCTTCGACCAGTCCTCGATTGAGAAGATCGAGACGCTGTTGCCGAGCGCCTTCAGCCTCTCGATGGTCTTCAACCGCTTCACCTTCGGCGACGACTTCCTCGTGAACAAGCTCGGGATCCCCGCGGGCACCCTCGACGACGTTGGGTTCGACCTGCTCAAGGCGCTGGGCCTCACGCAGACCGAGATCGACGCCGCGAACGACTTCGTCTGCGGCACCATGACGGTCGAGGGAGCGCCGCACCTCAGCGCCGACCACCTCGCCGTCTTCGACTGCGCCAACAAGTGCGGCAAGCACGGTGAGCGCTACATCCGCGCCACGGCCCACATCGAGATGATGGCGTCGGTTCAGCCGTTCATCAGCGGCGCGATCAGCAAGACGATCAACATGCCCGCCGAGGCGCTGGTCCAAGACGTCAAGGACGCCTACCTGCTGAGCTGGCGCCGTGGCATCAAGGCCAACGCGCTGTACCGCGACGGCAGCAAGCTCAGCCAGCCGCTCTCGGCGTCGCTGTTCGACTTCGACGATGACGAGCCGGTGACCGACGAGGCCACCCAACTCGAGCTCCCCGTCGACACCGGCCGCCCGGCCGTCGCAGCCGAGCAGATCGTCGAGCGGGTCGTCGTGCGCTACCTCGCGCGGCGCCACCGGCTGCCCCAGCGCCGCCGGGGCTACACGCAGAAGGCCATCGTCGGTGGTCACAAGATCTACCTGCGGACGGGCGAGTACGACGATGGCGCCCTCGGCGAGATGTTCATCGACATGCACAAGGAGGGCGCCGCCTTCCGAAGCCTGATGAACTCCTTCGCCATCGCGGTCTCCCTCGGTCTCCAGTACGGCGTGCCGCTCGAGGAGTTCGTCGACGCCTTCGTCTTCACGCGCTTCGAGCCCAACGGCATGGTGATGGGCAACGACCGCATCAAGATGGCGACGTCGGTCATCGACTACGTCTTCCGCGAGTTGGCCGTGACCTACTTGGGTCGCGACGATCTCGCGCAGGTCTCTTCCGAGGATCTGCGCGCCGACTCCGTCGGTCGCCCCGCTGAGCCCGAGTGGACGGAGGAGGAGGTCCTGCCCTCGCACTCCGTCGAGGTGCCGGTCGCGACCACCCACGGCAGCGCTGGCTTCAGTCGCACGCAGACCGTCTTCACGCCGGCGCCGACGCCGGTGTCGGCTCCCCGGCTCTCGGTGGCGCCGTCGCCGACGGCGATGTCCAGTGAGGTCGTCGTGGGACACGTGACGCCGGCAGGCGGGGCGTCGGCTGCGCGCCAACTCGCGCGCCAGCAGGGCTACGAAGGTGATCCCTGCCCCGAGTGCGGCGCGCTGACGATGGTCCGCAATGGCTCGTGCCTCAAGTGCATGTCCTGCGGGGGCACCACCGGCTGTAGCTGATAGGCTGCAGTTGGTGCGCCGACTCCTCCCCATCCTCTTCGTCGTTTCCGCCTGTGACGACGGCGATCCCGGCCAGAGCGTCGTTGACCTTGGGACCACCGATGGGGGCTTCGTCCACGACGCTGGCCCCGATCGTGCCGTCGCAGACGTCGCGCCGCCCGCCGATGCGATGGTCGCGCCCGACGCCGTGGCAGAGCCCGACGCGGCCCCCACCGGGGCCTTCTGCCAGCCCTGCGGTTTCCTCGGTTGCTACACTGACGGGCTCTGCGTCGTCGATCCCCAGGGCCGTGACTACTGCACCGCGCCCTGCGCAACCGACGACGACTGCCCGAGCGGTGCTGCGTGCCGCCTGCGGGCTGGCGTGCGCCGCTGCGTCCCGCCGGGCGACCGCTGCGACGGGTGGATGGGGCGCGAGTGCGCAGGGGCCGACGACTGTAACGGCCGCGCCTCCACGTGCGCCGGCGCCGGCTACTGCACCTTCGACTGCGAGCGCGCCGCGGACTGCCCGGTCGGCTTCGCCCGTTGCCGGGGCGGCGTCTGTCGGGCAGACGTCGAGCTCACACCCGCCGGTTGTGGCCGTGGTGGACCGCTCCCGAGCTGCGCCGACGGCTGCGACGCCGACACCGTCTGCGCCACCGAGCTGCTCGACGCGCTGCCCGAGGCCATCGCTCCGTTTTGTACCCGCGCCTGTGAGAACGACGCCGATTGTCCAGACGAAGCGCGCTGCCGGAGCGTTGGCGAGGTGCGGCTCTGCCTCGATCGGGCGTGCGCCTGCGTGGCGCGCCCCGACGAGGCGGCGCTTTTCGACGAAGCGCTGGCGCTGGCCGGCGTGGATCGCTGCACCGCGGGCTTTGATCCCGCAGACCTCGCGCTCTTTCCGCCGGAGCTCGCCGCCGACCCTTTTCGGCTCTCGTTCTTCAACGCCGCGCACCTCAACGCTACGGGCGGGTATGAATGGGCCAGGGCCACGCGCGACCGGCTCGCCGGGGCCGCGAGGGACGCGCAGCCGATCACCGCGCTGGTCGAGGTGGGCGCCGGGCTCGTCGATCAGCCGCCGGTGGAGGTCGGCTGCGCCGTCGGCGACGATCTGCTCGACGCGATCGAGGCTGCCCACCTGGGGGCTCGAGGCTTCGATCGGGCGGCGGTGTCGACGGCCCTCTCCGGGGTGCCCATCACGCTGCGCTCCACGCTGGCGCGGATCGTGTCCCGCGCGATCTGCGTCGTCGACGCGCGGCGCGCGGATCTGGCCGCTGCCGGGGTCAGCCCCGATATCGCTCAGGCGCTGTTCGACCTCGCGCCCACCACGATGGTCACGCACCCCGAGTTCACCGGCCTGAACATGACGCACCCGGAGGTCCGGCGGCTCCTGTCCGGTGACCTCCGGCTCCCGCGCATGTTCGGCGCCGCGCGGGATCTCGCCCGGGAGGTAGAGTCCACCGACTGGTCCCGTTTTGCCGGCGCCATGGGCTTCGCTGTGAGCGTGGAGACGCCGCTCGGCCGGCTGATCGTAAACGACGCGGGCGCTCAGACGGTGGAGGGCGAGGGGCAGGTGCTCTTGCTCGTCGACACCGGTGGGGATGACCACTACCTCGCCCCGGTGGCGGCGACGCATCGCTTCCAGCGTCCGGTCTCGATCGCCGTCGACATCGACGGCGACGACCGCTACGGCTACCCCGGCCACGAGGCTGAGCCGACGCTGCCCGGCGGGATCCCGCCCGCCGACGCGGCCGGTCGCTACGACGGAACCCACCCGCAGGTGGGAGACGCGTACGGGGCGATCTCGGGCTCGTTGGTCCCGCGGCAGGGCAGCGGCGTCTTCGGGGTGGGCCTGCTCTTCGACCTCCGGGGCGACGACGTCTACCGTTCGCTACGCCTCTCCCAAGGCGCCGCCGTTCTGGGCGTGGGGGTGCTCCACGATGGCGGCGGCGACGACACCTACGCCTGCGAGCAGGGGTGCCAGGCCGCCGCAAGCTACGGCGTCGCGGCCCTCGTCGATGGGGCCGGGGACGACACCTACCTGGGCGTTCAGAGCGTGCAGGGCTTCGCCCATGTGCGCGCCTTCGGCTATCTGCACGACGCGGCCGGGCGCGACGCCTACACGGCCGTCGGCGGCGACGCGGACCGCGGAGGCGTGATGCTCTACCCCAACGCGCAGAACCCCGGGGCCTCCAACACCAGCCTCGCCCAGGGTGCGGGCTTCGGGCGCCGCGCCGACTTCGGAGATGGGGTCTTCGCCTCCGGTGGACTCGGGGCGTTCCACGACGCCGGCGACGGCGCCGACCGCTATACCGTCGACGTCTTCGGCCAGGGCACCGGTTTCTGGTTCGGCACCGGCCTCTTCGTCGACGGTGGCGGCGATGATGTCTACTCCGGTCGCTGGTACAATCAGGGATCCGGCGCCCATTACGCGATGAGCTTCTTCTTCGAGGAGGGGGGCGACGACGTCTACAATCCAGACGGCGAGATCCTGGCGACGGCCGTGGGACAGGGGCACGACTTCTCGCTCGGCTGGCTGGTCGACTACGGAGGTCAGGACACCTACCACGCCCCGGGCCTCGGCGTTGGGGCTGGCAACGACAACGGTATCGGCGTCTTCCTCGATCTGGCCGGTGACGACACCTACGACGTCCCCGACGGCCGCACCTTCGGAGCGTGCGCGACGGGGCGGGGGGCGCCCCTCGACGGGGCGATGTGCCTGGGCGTGTTCGTCGACGCAGGCGGTGTCGACGAGTACCCACGCTTCGCCGAAGACGCAGCGGTGGGGAACGATGCCCGCTGGTCCCTGGAGGACCGTCGGGCCGAGATGAAACCTGGGGAGCGCGGGGCTGGGATCGACTCGAATGCCGGTGAGCTGGCCCTGCCATGAGCCCAGCGGCGATTGAGCGGAGATGATGAGCCGCAAAGCTGTCCTGTACTCGTTGGTCGGCCTGCAGAGCCTGGCGTTGGCGCTGCTCGTCGGATGGTGGCTGAGTCGCGGCGGCGGCCACTCGGAGGACGCCGGCTTCGAGCGCCTGATGGCGCGGGTGCGCTCCGAGGGGGCCGCGGCGGGGGTCCTGTCCCTCGGCCGTGACGTCGTCCGGGCCGGCGTCGAGGCCTGCCATCACGAGGCGTGCATCGCCACCATGTTCAACGGCGACGTGGAGCGGTGGCGCCGGCTCACCCGCAAGACGAACGTCGACCGCTGCGCCGGCTATGTGCAGGACGAATGCACGCCGGCGAGAGCGCGCCGCGGCATAGAGGACACCCTCGTCCGCGCCGCCTCCTTCCTCCGGTGCGAGGGCCGATCGGTCCGCGACCTCGGGGCAGGGCGAGCGGAGATCGACGTCATCTGTACCAACGAGAACGATCGGAGCAGGGTGGTCACCGACCGGGTCCCGCTCAAAGCGGACGCGAAGGGCAGCTACCTCGTCGAAGGCGTCGATCGCTTCCCCGGCTTCCTACCCGAGGTCTACGCCGATCTCCGGCGCGCTCCGCGCGACGGAGGGCCCCACTAAGCAGGACCACGGCGGCGCCGGCCGACGGCGGCAGCGAGAAGGAAGGGCCAAAGAGCCTCGGGGGACTGCGACCCGGTGGAGCACCCGCATCCCCCGTTGTTCTTCGATCGGTCCGACGCCAACTCGTCTCCGGAGTCGACCAGCGTGCCGTCCGGCTCGGCGTCGGCCACCGCGGCGTCCCTCGGATCCGAGGCGTCTGCGCCACCAGATCCGTCGCCCTCACCCTCACCTTCACCTTCACCTTCACCTTCACCTTCACCCTCACCCTCGCCCTCGCCGCCCTCGACGACGACCCCAACCACAACGACAGCGACAGCG
>CAYOBQ010000204.1:0-16397 GCA_964402225.1 uncultured Nannocystaceae bacterium
GTTGGCGGGCGCGTGCAGCGCGCCGCGTCGCGACTCTGCCGCACCGTCCTAGTGCCCGACGCGACGGATCTCGATCGCGCTTGCCATCAGTCGAAGCTCGACCTTGGGCATCTCCTCGACCTTCTTGCCGGCGTCCTCGGCGAGGTGCTTGCGCTCGGCTTCGTCGAGCGTCTTCACCTCGACTGTGCCCTCGACGGTCGCCATGTGGCCGGCGGCGTCGTAGGGGGCGAAGAACGCATAGCCCTTGAAGCTGACGCGCGCCCGCGCGGCGGGGGAGGCACCGGCGAGGGTGACCCAACAGCCCTTCTTCTTGCACACGGCCTTGATCGTCCCGCTGACCTTCACGGTCTTGCCCGCGTGGGCCTCGGGGGCCTTCGCTACCTCGTCGAGGCTCTGCGTGTCCTTCAGGGTGAACGCGGCGCCGCGGTGGACCACCGCTTGATCCCCCATGAGGTTCTTCGCGGGGACCTTGGCGGGCTGGCTGGCGGGCTGGCTGGCTGGGGTGAGGAGCCCCACGAGGGCGGTCAATACGATCAGGGACATGTCGTGTCCTCCATCTCTGAGAGCGGCCGAGTTGGTATCACGCCAGGCGACCCCTTTTCCATCCGAGCCACGCGGGCCCGCCGACGAGACAGGCGCGCGAGCCCTCGACGACCGGCTCTCGCGCTCGCCGGCAAGTCCGCCAGCGCCGTGTAGACGTCCTCGGCGTAGGTCCATTCACCAAGGGCCGTGGCGTGTTTCGCCAGCGCCAACGCGCACTCTGGGTCGGACCAGGCGTTCGCGCTCGCCCGGTCGCGGCGCTCGAGGAGGAGGTCGAGCAGCGTGACCATCGATAGGACGTCGTCGCGGTTGTGGGCGACGATCTCGACCAGCGGAGCTGGGTCGTCACCGTGGAGGTAGGCGTTGTACCGCGCCGGCGCCTCGCTCCCCGGCGCATCCTCGACCCGTCGAACACCCAGCCGCGCTTGCTCGAGCGTCGCGAGGCGGCAGTTGGGCAACCCCGCCCCGAGGAGCCGCCGCGAGGCATGCAACAGGTCGAGGTGTCCCACCAGCCCGGTCGTCGGATCATCCATGCGGTTGGCCGCGAACCGTGTGCGCAACAGCGGCAGATCGAAGCTGCGGCCGTTGAAGGTGACCAGATAGTCGACCTCGAGGCAGCGTCGAGCGAAGTCGGCGAGCATCGCAGGCTCATCGTCCGGCTCGCGCAGCAGCCATTGTTCGAGGACCAGCCGCGGTCCGTGGAAGTGAGCCGTCCCGATGAGGAAGGCCAGGGTGCCCATGCCGTGGGCGAGCCCCGTGGTCTCCAGGTCGAGGAAGAGCGCCCGCCCCGCGTCGAATGCCTCGAAGCCTCCCTCCCCATTCACCAGCCCCGCGCCCAGCTCGCGCCCGAGGACGTCCGCCAGGCCACGCTCTCCGTGCCTCGCATCTGAGGCGTAGGTGCGCTCCACCACGCAACACGGACCGAACGCGGTGGCGCGCTCGCCCAATGGCAGAAGCGCTGCGAGCCGCCCGACCTGGGTCTCCGCCTCGTGGGGCGCCAACGAAGAGTCGAGATCCACGGCCTTCCGCAGCGCCCGGAGGCGGCTCGTAGGGTCGTCGGCCGCCAGCGGTGCGGCGATTGGAGCCACCTGCGAAGCGACGGGTTCCGGCTGCGCCCAGGGCCGCTCCCCAGTGCGCAGCCCCTCAATTCGGCGCTCCAGGAGCCTTCCCGCGAGCTCGCGACCAGGCGCAGTACCGCTCGGGCCGCCGAGCTCAACGCGAGGAGCCGCAGCAATGCTCTGCGGATTGGGAGGCTCCTCAACGCCGAGATCGGCTGGCGGGGTGATGCTGCGCGCCGCGTCTCGGTCTTGCGGGGATGCGCCCACGAGGGCCGCGCGCCGATCGAGCCGCTCGGCCAGGGTCACGAGGCCCGCGCGACCGTCGTCGGCCCTCGCAGGGCGGCGACGACCTCGCGCGCGACGAGTCGGCTGCGGGGCAGATCGGCCTCCTGCGCGATCGGCGCCGGCGCCCCGACGCACGCGGGGCATCCGTCGTCACAGGCGCATCGACTCAACAGCGCCGACACGCCATCGAGCAGCGCGTCTGCCGCGTCGAAGAGGTGCTCGTGGAAGCCGACCCCGCCGGGGTATCGCTCGTACACATAGAGCGTGGGCAGGTCGCCTTCGACCTCGGAGACGAGGGTGGTCCCCAGATCGGCCGCATCGCACATGAGTTGCACCGATGCCACCCGCCGCAGCGCCTCCGCGAGCCCCTCCATCGCGTCGACGAGTTGGTGTCGCGGGCGCCCGACGGCCCGCAGGATCTCTGGCGTCGGCTGAACCCACAGCGCCGTCGTGTGCAGCTCGTTCTCCGGCAGATCGACCTCCCCGTAGCCGACATTCTCGCCCGTCGCGAAGCGGATCTTCTTGAAGCCCACGACCCGCTCGAAGACGTGGACCTCGCCGTGGCCAAGGGTGGCCGTCACCTCGCGCCGCTCGTCGAAGACGTCGAGGACGCGCACCCCGCTGTGGGTCATCGAGTCGGTGTAGTAGTCGACGTCGACGGGATCGACGATGGCCCGGCGCCCGGGCCAGTCGAGGGACATGACCTGGTAGGTGCGACCTCCGACGATGTAGATGGCCTGGGGATAGAGCGTGCTCGCCGCCGAGTGGTAGTCGACCTCCCCCACCAGCGTGTGCCCATGCGCGCGGTCCAACACCGTGAAGTTGCCTTCGGCGATGCTGCGTAGCCCCACCTTGTGAGCGGGATAGGGCGCCCCAGTCCATTGCCACCGGCGCAGGCCCCGCCGCACCACTCGCCGGCTCTGGAGCCAGGCCAGCACGTCACCGGTGTTGGCGAAGCCCCCCAGCGCCTCGTCGATTTCGAAAGGCAGCTCGAAGGCCGCGCACTTCACATGGTCGGCCACCACCAGCAGGTTGTCGGGGCGGATGCGCGCGTGCTCGGGGCTGGCGCCAAAGAAGAACTCAGGGTGCGTCGCGAGGTATTGATCGACCGGCTCGCTGCGCGCCACCAGCACCACCACTGCCGCTTCGTCGCGTCGCCCCGCGCGCCCCGACCGCTGCAAGGTGCTCGCGACGCTACCGGGATACCCCGCCAACACGCACGCCTCGAGCTGCCCCACATCGACCCCCAACTCCAGCGCGCTGGTGGAGATCACCGCGTTGATCCGACCGCTTCGTAGCCCCGCCTCGATCCCCCGCCGATGCGACGGCAGATAGCCGCCGCGGTAACCCGCCACCCGCTCGGGATCCCCGCCATCGGTGGCGACGTCGCCCTGCAGGTGCCGCGTGAGGCGCTCGACGTTGAGTCGGCTGTTGGCGAAGACGATGGTGGGCACCTGCTCCCGCAGCAGCGCGCGCGCCACCCGGCGAGCGGCCTGCACGTAGCTCTGCCGCACACCGCGAGTCCCGTCGACGAGCGGTGGATTGTAGACGTAGAAGGTGCGCCGGCCGCGGGGGGCCCCGCTCCGCGTGATCGCCTGCGCCGGAGCCTCGATCAGTGACGCCGCGTGCTCGCTCGCGTTGGCGATGGTGGCCGAGCACATCACGAACTGCGGATCGGACCCATGGAAGCGCGCGACGCGACGCAGCCGCCGAATCACATTGGCGACGTGACTGCCAAACACGCCCCGATAGACGTGAACCTCGTCGAGAACCACGTAGCGCAGCCCCTCAAAGAGCCCGTGCCAGCGGTCGTGCATGGGCAGGATGCCCGAGTGCAGCATGTCCGGGTTGGTCACCACCACCTTCGCCGACGACCGAATCGCCCGCCGAACGTCCCCCGGCGTATCGCCATCGTACGCGTGGGCGGCGGCCTCGACCCCACAGGCAGAGGCCAAGGGACGCAGCGCCGCCACCTGGTCATGGGCCAGGGCCTTGGTGGGGAACAGGTAGAGCGCCCGCGCCCCCGGCTCGGTCGCGAGGGCGTGGAGGACAGCGGTGTTGTAGACCAGCGTCTTTCCGCTCGCGGTGGGCGTAGCCACCACCACGTTGTGCCCTTCTCCGACGGCCTTCAACGCCTCCGCCTGATGCGCATAGAGCGCCTCGATGCCACCCGCCTCCAGCCCGGCCCGGACCTGAGGGCAGATCCACGCCGGGCACGGCGCATGCTGCGCCTCCCGAGCCGGCGACTCGTGACGCGCCACGAACGAACGCCCTCGCTCGGGGTGCTCAGCCCACTTCCGCAACACGTATTCGCCGAGACCCATGGTGAGGACCTGATTGAATGTTCAGTGTGAGAAGGTAGGGGGGACCTGAACAAACGTCAAGTGCGAGATGCAGCCGGAGACGACGCCCCTTCGGGTACCCGATTCCGGCACAAGGCCGAACCTGCTATGCACCTCGGCATGCGCGCGACCCACGTCGACCTCTACCAGCTCACCTCGTTGGTGCCCCACTTCGACGCGGGGCTGGCCTCGACACCGGTGACGATGAGCTTCTTCTCACGGCGGCTGCCGAAGGGCGCCGACGGCGCGCCTGTGCGCGGCTTCCTCTTGTGGGTCGGGCTGCGACGGGCGCTGGAGGTCCTCTCGGAGGCACGCTTCGACGACGAGGCCCTCGACGCGCTGAAGGCCCATCGCGTGCTGGGCCCGGCCCTCGCGGCGCGCCCGAAGCTGGTCGATGCCCTGCGCCGCTGGCGCTTTCGAGGCACGATCGACGCGCCCCCCGAGGGCACACCGCTGTGGGCTGGACCGGCCGTGGACAAGACGGGTGCGCGGGTCGATGTGGACGGGGTGCGTCCCGCCGCGCAGACGCCATACCTGGTCGTCCAGACCGACTTGCTCAGCGCGAAGCTCATCGAGACGCCGTTACTGTCGATCATCAACCACCAGACGATGGTGGCCTCCAAGGCCGCGCGCGTCGCGTGGGCCGCTGGCGAGCGCGCGGTGTTGGAGTTCGGCACCCGCCGCACGCACCCCGAGGCCGCCGTCGACGCTGCCTATGCCGCCTACATCGCGGGCTGCGCGGGCACCTCGAACGTGGAGGCCCACTGCCGCTTTGGGGTCCCGGTCCTCGGCACCATGGATCACTTCGCCATCCAGGCATGGGAGCGGCCGGGCGTCCCGCGCCACGAGACGGAGCGGGCGTATTTCGAGGCCTTCCACCGCGCCTATCCAGACAACGCGCTGCTGCTGGTCGACACCTACGACGCCCACGGCGAACGCACCGGCATCCGCGCCGCCGTCGAGGCCACCGGAGGCGCGCTCACGGGGATCCGGCTCGACTCCTTGATCACCCACGACAACATCGTCCGCGCGCGCGCCGCGCTCGACGCGTTGGGGGCACCGCAAGCGCGAATCGTGGTCTCCGGGGGCATGGACGAGTACGCGATCGCGGCTCTGGCTGGCGCGCCCGTCGACGCCTTTGGGATCGGCGAGCGCATCGTCACCTCGCCCGACGCCCCGGTGGGCGTCGGGGCCGTGGGCAAGCTGTGCGAGGTGGGCGGAAGACCCACCATGAAGCTCGCCCGCGGGTCGGGGAAGGCTACGCTCCCCGGGCGCGTTCAGGTCTTCCGACAGGGCGGCGTCGACACCGTCGCGCGGCACGACGAGGTGCTCGACGGCGAGCCGCTGCTGCGTCGGGTCTGGGTCGACGACCAGCCCGAGGTGCTGCCGACGACGATTGAGACGCGCGCCTACGCGAAGGCGCAGATCGCCGCGCTACCGGATGCCGTCCGCGAGGCGCGCAGCGCCGAGGTGCCCTTGAGCGATGGCCTCTTTGATCTGGTGCGCGCCATGGTAGAGGCGGGACGATGAACCGACTGGCGATTGAGCGGGAACGATGAACCGACTGGCGATTGAGCGGGAACGATGAGCCGAGCGGCGATTGAGCGGGAACGATGACTCTGGAGGAACGCTTGCCGCTGAGCCGGACCACCGTCGCCCTCGGTGGGGGCCCCGTGGGCCTCGTCGTGGTCGACGCCGGGGTGGGCTTCACCCGTGAGGGCAACCTCGCCGATCCGACGCATATGGTGCCGATGGTCGCCCGCATCGCCGAGACCTGGCGCACGCTAGACGCAGCGATCGGCGCGCGACTCCACACCCTGTGCTTCCTCGACACGCATCAGCCAGATATCCCCGAGCCCCCCTATCCGCCCCACTGCATCGTGGGCACCGGTGAGGAGCTCATCGATCCCGATCTGAGCTGGCTACCCGAGCGACCCCGGGTGCGGGTGATCCGCAAGGACTGCATCAACGGCTTCATCGGCGCCATCGATCGGGAGACCGGCGCGAACGCTTTTTGCGACTGGGTCATCGCCAACGGCATCCGAACGCTGCTCGTGTGTGGTGACTGCACCGATATCTGTGTCTCCGACTTCGTCGTCACCGCGCTGTCGGCACGCAACCATGGGCTGCTCACCGCCGCGCTGCCGAGTGACCGCGCGCGCTACGTGGCGGAGATCACGGGCCTGAGGGTCGTGGTGCTCCAAGACGCCTGCGAGACCTTCGAGGCCCCGGGCTTCCACGACCGGGAGGCCGCGCACCACGTGGGCCTGTGGTTGATGGCCTCGCGAGGTGCGATCCTCGCCGAGGGTTGGGAGGCCTGAGCCGCTGCGGATCGTCCACGTCTACAACTGGCTCGACCCCACCAACGGGGGGCCCCCGCGGGTCGTCGCCGGTCTCGCGGCCGGCCAGCAGCGTCTCGGCCACGAGGTTCGGTTCGTCTCGTCGGACCGCGCGGACTCGCCGGAGCTGGACGCCTTCCTCCGCGACTACCTCCCCGAGCTGCCCCCCCGCTGGGTGGTCCGCCCCAAGTTCTTCGTCCCGATCCGCTCCTTCCCCGCCCTGTGGTCGGCCCTCGAGGGCGCAGACGTCGCCCATCTCCACGGGCTGTGGCCACCGGCGCCGATGCTCGCCTCGCAGATGTGTCGCCTGCGGGGCATCCCCTACGTCTTCGCGCCCCACGGCTCGCTGCATGGCGCGGCCCTCCGCCAGAAGCCGCTGCGCAAGCTCGTGGGCCGTTGGCTGCTGGGCTGGGGGCGGTACGTGAGCGGGGCCGCGGCCCTGCACGTGCTCAACGCCGACGAGGCCCACGGCGCGACCGGCTTCCGTTTGCCGAAGCGGGTGTCGGTGATCCCCAACGGGGTCTTTGCCGAGCACTTCGAGTCGGGGTCGGCGGAGGGCGCCTTCCGGGCCTCGATCCCCGGCCTGGGCGACGCGCCGTATGTGCTCTTTCTCAGCCGGCTGCACTGGTCCAAGGGTTGCGATCTGCTGGGGGAGACCTTCGCGCGCCTCGCGGCGGCGAACCCCGAGGTGCACCTCGTCGCTATCGGGCCCGACCAGGGGGGGGCAGGCCTCCTTCGCGCCGGGGCCCGCGGCTTCCTCGATCGAGTGCACGTCACGGGCGAGATCAGGGGCTCGCGCAAGGACGACGCCGTTCGGGAGTGCGCGGCCTTCTTCCTGCCCAGCCGGCACGAAGGGTTCAGCATCGCCGTTACCGAAGCGCTGGCGTGGGGCCGCCCGGTGGTGATCTCCGATGCCTGCCACTTCCCGCTCGTAGCCGAGGTCGGGTGCGGTCACGTCGCGCCCCTCGATCCGCCGGCCTTCGCCGACGCCTTGGGCGGTCTGCTCGCGGATCCCGAGGCGGCGGAGGCGATGGGGCGCAGGGGCCGTGAGCTCGTGCTCGAGCGATTCACCTGGCCGGAGATCGCCGCCCAGACGATCGATCTCTACCGGTCCCTGTAGATGCGCACCGCCGAGGTCGCCATCCCGGTGCCCGTGCGGCACACCTTCCACTATGTGGTCCCCGACAGCTTCGAGGCGCGCGTTCAGCCCGGGGTCCGCGTGCTGGTCCCCTTCGGCCGCCAGCGCAGCGTGGGCTACGTCGTGGCACGCGACACGCCGCCACCGGAAGGCATCGAGCTCGCGCGCATCACATCGGTCCTCGACGATGAGTTCCCCACCTTCGGTCAGGACCTGCTCGATTTCGCGGCCTGGATGGCGCGCTACTACCACGCGCCGATCGGCGAGTGCCTGCGGGCAGCACACCCGGCGGGCACCAACGTCCGGGGGGTGCCCGCGTTGCGCATCACCGAGGCGGGCCGCACCGGAATCGGCGACCGTCGCCCCGAGGACCGCGCCGCATTGGAGCCGCTATTGGGCGGAGAGGTGGTCCCCGTGGAGAAGCTGGGGCTCACCACGGGCCGCGTCCGCCGCCTCGTCGAGCGAGGTTGGGTCGAGCGCAGGCACCACATCGAGGCGCCTCGCGTCGAGGTCCGCACGGAGCGCACCGTACAGGCCGTCGCCCCGGCGCCGGCCGCGCCCCGAGGAAAGGGAGGCAAAGCGCTGCGTCGCGACGAGATCCACGCCTGGCTGGTCGGGCGCGGCGCGGTGCTCCGTCGCGAGGTCCGCGAGGTGTTCCCCAAGGGCAGCCCGCACCTGCGCGTCCTCGTCCGCGAGGGGTCCGTCGTGGAGTCCGTGGTGGAGGTGCTGCGCGACCCCTTCTTCGGCGAGGTCGTCGCGCGCGACACCCCGCCGGAACTGAACGCGGCACAACGGTTCGCGGTCGACGCCATCGTCGCCGCCCGCGGCTACGCCGGCTTTCTGCTCCACGGCGTGACCGGCAGCGGCAAGACAGAGGTCTATCTCCACGCCATCGAGGCGGTGCTCGCCCGCGGTCAGGGGGCGTTGGTCCTCGTCCCCGAGATCGCGCTGACGCCCCAACTCGTGCGCCGCTTCCGCGCGCGGCTCGGCGACCAACTCGCGGTTCTGCACAGCGGCCTCGGCGACGGCGCGCGCTTCGACCAGTGGCGTCGCCTCCGGCGGGGGGAGGTGAAGGTCGCCATCGGCGCACGTTCGGGGGTCTTCGCGCCGGTCTCGAACCTCGGGATCATCGTCGTCGACGAGGAACACGACCCCTCCTTCAAGCAGGGCGATGGGGTGCGCTACCAGGGGCGGGATCTGGCGCTCTTGCGCGGCGCGAAGGCGGGGGCGACGGTGGTCCTCGGCTCCGCGACGCCGTCCCTGGAGAGCACCCACAACGCCCAGCTCGGGAAGCTCTCGCGCCTGCTGCTCCTCGACCGGCCCACAGGCGGTCAGCTCCCCTCCGTGGAGTTGGTGGATCTACGCGTCGATCGGGCCCCCGACGCCATCGCGCCCTTCCTCTCGTCGGCCCTGCGAGGGGCGATCGGCGACACGCTCGCGCGCAATGAGCAGGTCATCCTCTTCCTCAACCGGCGCGGCTTCAGCAGCTACGTCCAATGCGCCGCCTGCGGCTTCGCCTTCGAGTGCACCAACTGCGCCATCACGCTGACCTGGCACAAGGGGCGCCGCCAGCTTCGATGCCATTACTGCGACGCCGCGCGCCCACTCCCGCCGCGCTGTCCCGAGTGCCGCAGCGAGCGCGTCGAGCTGCTCGGTCGGGGCACGGAGCGGGTCGAGGAGGCCCTCGGGGAGCTCTTCCCCGCGGCGCGCATCGCCCGCCTCGATCGGGACACGACGGGGGGCGGCCGGCGCCTCGAGGACGTCGTCCGCGACATGCGAGACCACCGTACGGACATCCTCGTCGGCACCCAGATGGTCACCAAAGGCCACGACTTCCCCAACGTGACGCTGGTCGGCGTGCTCGCCGCCGACTCGAGCCTGAACTTCCCGGACTTCCGGTCAGCGGAGCGGACGTTTCAGCTCCTCACGCAGGTCGCGGGCCGGGCCGGTCGCGGGCGCCGGCCGGGTCGGGTGCTGGTGCAGACCTACGATCCCGAGCACCGGTGCCTGCTCGCCGTGCGGGACCACGACTACGCGAGGTTCGCCACCGACGAGCAGACCCAGCGTCGCATGCGCGGGTTCCCGCCCTTCGGCTACGCCGCCTCCGTACGCTTCGAGGGGAGAAACGGCCGGCGGGTCGAGGCCCTCGCGCGGCGCGCCGCCGACGTACTGCACCGGGCGGGCCTGGGGCGGGAAGGGACGGTGCTGCGTGGCCCAGCCCCGGCGACGCTCGCGGTGCTGCGCAACCGGCATCGCTGGGCGCTGCTGCTGACGGCGCCGGAGCGTGGCCCGTTGCACCGGCTGATATCCGCGCTCGAGGCCGCTGAGTTGCCCACCGGACCGGACGCCCGCTGGTTGCTGGACATAGATCCTTACGACTTTCTGTAGGGATCAGGGGCCGTCCGCGAAGAGCTCGTCGAGCGTGGCGGCGGTGAGGACCCGCTCGATCCAGCGGTCGAGTTCGACGGGATCGGCGGTCTCGATGCGCTGCCGAGCCTCCTCGGGGAGCTCCCGGAACTTGAGCTGGAGCTGCTTCAGGAGCGCGCGCCGCTGGCCCTCTTCTCGGCCCTCTTCTCGGCCCTCTTCTCGGCCACGAATCAGGACCTGCTGCAAAGCTTCTCGAACGAATTGCTCGCTTGCACCCACGAGATCCTCCGGCATGTCCTCATCGACGGGGATGCGCAGCGCCTCAGCGACGGCGTCGCGGTTGAGCGAGCCCCGTACGGAGGTAATGTAGCGCAAGACGGTGATGATTGTCTCGAGACCACCTGGAGCGCTGAGGACTTCGGCCATCAAGGTGGCGAGGCCCAGCAGGAACTCGTCGGGATCCTCGGTCTCGCGCACGTGCTTCAAGCACATCAGCATGAGCTTGCAGACGGCGCTGATCGCCTCGGCGAGGAGCTCATCGTCGGGGCGCTGACTGAGGTCGTCGAGGAGGAACTCGAGGCGTGGGAGGTAGGGGGCGAGCGCCGCGAGTGTGTCGGGCTCGACGTCGAACAGGTCCGAGAGCTGGGTCGGCGCGTTCCACTCGGCGGCACCGTGGTAGAGCACCACGGGGAAGATCGGTGGGAGCCGGCTCGGCCGCTTCTTCTGCTTCGAGATCCAACGGTCCAGGACGCGAGACACGTAGATGAATACGCGGACGGCCATCAGGCCATCGACCGTGCTTTGGTGCTCGAGCAAGAGGTAGAGGAGCGCGGGGCGCCCGTCGATGCGGGCTTCGTAGAGCAGGTCTGTGGCGTACCGGTCGAGCACCTCGTCCACGAAAGTGCCCTCGACGGGGGTCAGCGACGACCAGTCGATCCGTGAGGCCAACTCGGCGGGGAGCCTGGCGGCGAGGTAGGACGCGGCGTTGGCGGGGGATCCGAGCAGCCGCCTGACGAGCCCGTCGTGTGGCTGCGCTGCCGGGTCGTCCTCGGAGCTAGGTTCGGACCCCAAGACCGCGTCAGCCCGCCTTGAGGGCACCGACGAGCGCGTCCATCGAGTCCTTCGCGTCGCCGAAGAGCATGCGCGTATTCTCGTTGTAGAACAGAGGGTTGTCTACGCCTGCGTAGCCGGGCTTGCGGCTACGCTTGAACACGACGACGCGGTCGGCCTTCCAGGCTTCGATCACCGGCATGCCGTAGATGGGGCTAGACTCGTCGTCGAGGGCGCCGGGGTTGACGATGTCGTTGGCGCCGACGACCAGGACCACCTGCGTGCGGGGGAGGTCGGGGTTGATCTCGTCCATCTCGAGGACGATGTCGTAGGGCACGGCCGCCTCGGCGAGCAGCACGTTCATGTGACCCGGGAGCCGCCCCGCGACGGGGTGGATGGCGAAGCGCACCTTGATATTGCGCTTGCGGAGGAGCTGGGTCAGCTCGTGGACGGCGTGCTGGGCGCGGGCGACGGCCATCCCGTAGCCGGGGACGAAGACGACCTCCTTGGCCGCCTGGAACTCGGCTACGCACTCGTCGACGTCGGTCTCTCTGACGTCGCCGGCAACCGGCTCCTTGCCCGGCGCGCGCTTGGGGGGCGCGGCGCCAAAACCACCGAAGACGACGTTCCAGATGGAGCGGTTCATCGCCCGGCACATGATGTAGCTGAGGATGGCGCCGCTGGAGCCGACGAGGGCGCCGGTCACGATGAGCAAATCGTTGGAGAGCATGAAGCCGGCCGCCGCCGCCGTCCAGCCGGAGTAGCTGTTGAGCAGCGACACGACGACGGGCATATCCGCGCCGCCGATGGCGACAACGAGATGCACGCCGAGCACCCCGGCGATGGCGGTCGCGACGAGCAGCCACTTCATCCCCGAGACCCCCTCGGCCCCCAGGAAGAAGGCCGCGAGCACGATGCAGGCGCCGACCATCAGGACGTTGAGACCGTGGCGGCCGGGGAGCAGCAGCGGGGTGCCCGAGAGCTTGCCCTTGAGCTTGAGGTACGCCACCACCGAGCCGGTGAAGGTGATCGCGCCGATGAAGACGTCGACGAAGACCTCGATCAGGAAGATCGTGCGTGGGCCGTGAACCCCCCCGGCCTGGTAGCTGGCGAGCCCCACCAACACGGCCGCGAGGCCCACGAAGCTGTGCAGGAGCGCCACGAGCTCGGGCATCGCGGTCATCGCGACCCGCGCCGCGAGGAGGGCGCCGATGCCGCCACCCACGACCACCGCGCCGATCAGGGCCGAATAGAGGTCGATGGTGCTGACGGTGAGCGTCGCGACGATGGCGAGCGCCATGCCCACCATCCCGTAGATGTTGCCGCGTCCCGCCGTCTCCTGGCTCGAGAGCCCTCGCAGGCTCAGGATGAAGAAGACGCTCGAGACGAGGTAGGCGAGCGTGAGGAGGACCGTTTCCATCCGTCTCCCCCCTATTTCCTGAACATTCGCAGCATGCGCTGCGTGACGAAGAACCCGCCCGCGATGTTGATCGTCGCCACGAGCACCGCCGTGAGGCCCAGGATGGGCGCCGCCGCGAGTGGGTCGCCGTACGCTTGCAACATGCCGCCCACGACGATGATCCCGCTGATCGCGTTGGTCACCGACATCAGCGGCGTGTGTAGCGCCGGCGTCACCGACCACACGACCTGCCAGCCCACGAAGCAGGCGAGGACGAAGACCGTGAGGTGCTGGAGGAAGTCCGTCGTGGCGCTGCTGACGTCGGCCTTCACACCGAGTCGCAGATAGAGCCAGCCTCCCAGAAGCATCGCCGCGACCGTCCACCATCCGCCGCCGGGCGCCCCGCTGCCGCTCTTGGACGCAGCCTCGGCGGGCTCTTCGACCTCGACCGGCGCCGGCGTCTCCGGCTTCGGCTCGGCCTTGGGCGCGGGCGGTGGCGCCTTGACCTCGGGCTTGGGCGGCGGCCAGGTGAGCTCGCCGTCCTTCAGGACGGTGGCGCCGCGGACCACCTCGTCGTCGAAGTCGACGCGGTACTCCTTGCCCCCGCCCATGTCCGTCAGGAGGTGCACCAGGTTGGTGCCATAGAGCTGACTGGCGGTGTTGGCCAAACGGCTCGGCAGATCGGTGTACCCGACGAGCGTGACGCCGTTGTCGGTGACAACCACCTCGTCTCTCACCGTACCCGCGATGTTCCCGCCGCGCTCCGCGGCGAGATCCACGCAGACCGAGCCCGGCTTCATGTTCGCGAGGGCGTCTTCGTTCCAGAGCAGCGGCGCCTTCTTGCCGGGGATCAGCGCGGTGGTGATGACGATGTCGATCTCCTTCGCCTGCTCAGCGAAGAGCGCCATCTCCGCGGCGATGAACTCCGGGGACATCACCTTGGCGTAGCCGCCTCCCCCTTCGCCGGACTCCTCGAAGTCGACCTCGAGGAACTCGGCCCCCAGGCTCTTGACCTGGTCGGCGACGGCCTCACGCGTATCAAAGGCGCGCACGATGGCGCCCAGCCCGCGGGCCGCGGCGATGGCGGCGAGGCCCGCCACGCCCGCCCCGATCACAAGGACCTTCGCTGGCGGCACGCGCCCCGCGGCGGTGAACTGCCCGGTGAAGAAGCTGCCGTAGCAGTTGGCGGCCTCGAGGACGGCGCGGTAGCCGGCGATGTTGGCCATCGAGCTCAGCGCGTCCATCTTCTGCGCCCGACTGATCCGCGGCACCTGGTCCATCGCCAGCAGCGTCACCTTGCGGGCGCTCAGGGCCTCGATGAGATCGGTGGCGTCGGTCGGGTAGACGAAGCTGGCGATGTGCGTGCCCTCGCGGACCGCGCTCGCCTCCTCCATCGACGGTGGGCGCACCTTCAGCACGAGGTCCGCCTCGGCCCATAACGACGGGGCGTCAGCGACCAGCGTCGCGCCGGCCTCCTCGTATTGCGGGTCGGGGTAGCTGGCCAGGTGACCGGCCCCGGCCTCGACGATCACGTCGAAGCCGAGCGCGATCAGCTTGGCGCTGGTTTGCGGCGTCGCAGCGACGCGGCGCTCACCGGGGTATAACTCTCTCGGGATGCCGACCTTCATCGACCCCTCACGTCTTGTTTGCTTCGCTTTTCGGCGCCACGCGTCTACCACGAACGGCGCATGAACGACGCAAGAAAACCGCTCCCGGCCGGATCGTGGCTGACGTTCGAGGACCTCGAACGGCACGACGACGCCTACGACGCGCTCATCGCCCAGACCGCCGATATCGATCACTTCTGCTCGTCCACTGACTGGATCCTCCCCGCCCGCGCGGCCTTCGCGCCCTCTGCCCGACCCTGGATCCGCGCCACCGAAGGCGCCGCCGTCGCCCTCATGCGCATCCCCGCCGAGCCGAATCACGAGGTCGTCGTTCCGCTGGAGGCCGGTTGGGGCCTCGCGGGGCCCTTCGCTGGCGCCGACCCCCTCCTGCTCGTCGACCTCCTCGAGGTGATGGTCCGTTCAGCGCCACGGCCGCCCGACGCCCTATTCCTCTCCGGCCTGCTCCGCGACGGGCCCCTCTTCAAGGGCGTAATGCGACGCCTCGGTGGCCACTATCGCCTGGGCATCGGGCCTCCGAGCGGGCGGCGAACGACCTCCATCTCCGGTGGCCTCGACGCCTTCCTCGCGCGCCGCTCGACCCGCTTCCGTGGCAACCTCCGCCGGGCCCTGCGTCGCGCGACGAACGACGGCGTGGTCGCCACCTACGAGACCCGCTTCGACTCCGCGGACGCGGTCTTGGGGCGGATGATGGCGATCGAGTCGCGGAGCTGGAAGGGCCAGTCCGGCCAGGGCGTGGACCAGGGGGCAGCGCGACGCTTCTACGGGCAGATGGTCGCCCGCCTCTTCCGGCGCGGGACCCTCCGGGTGGTCTTCGTGCAGCGCGACGGCGAGGACCTCGCATACTGCCTCGGCGGCCTCTTTGGAGCCGAGTACCGCGGCCTCCAGGTCAGCTTCGCGGCCGGCTTCGAGCGTTGGTCCCCCGGTAACCTCGCCCAACTCGAGATGATCCGCGGCCTCTCGGACGAAGGGGTGAGCACGTACCACCTCGGCATGGAGATCCCCTACAAGGCGCGCTGGGCGGAGCCCGGGCTGTCGACGGTCACGCTGGCCCTCTTCCCGTGGTGATGATCGACGGACGCCTCTCGAGCCGAGCGCTCTTGTGCGGCTTGTCATTGCTCGCCTGCGATGCCTTCGACGCGACGGCCGACGGCGCCTCGCCCCCGCCGCCGGACGCCGCCCGTGACGTCGCCCACGACGTCGCCGCGCAGGTCGACGGGCCGGACCCGCGACCGGCCGACGCCACGCCCCCCGACGCTCCCCTCGCCGACGTCCCGAACCGTGACGCCACGACCGACGGCCCCGTCGACGTCGCGCCCGCCTTCGACGTCGCCCCGGACGCTCCGATCGACTCGGCGCCGGATCTGTCCCTCGACGCGGCGCCGGACGCCGCCCCCGACCCGCCGCCGCCCGACGGCGCGCCCCCTGATGGGCCGCCACCCGACGCGCCGACGTTGGACGTCCCGCCCCCCGACGCGGGGCCGCGCCCCGACCGGCCGCTCCCCGACGAGGGTCTAGCGCCCGACGAAGGTCCGCCCCCGGACCAAGGGCCCCCCCCGGATCTGGGCCCGCCCGCCGGCGAGCGGTGTCCGCCCGACGTCGAGTGGAGGCGCGACGAGGTGGTCTGGCTCGCCGACGGTGAGCGCCTGGTGGGCCTGGGCACTCGGGCTCTCTATCGCGGCGAACCGATCGATCCGTTCGCGGACGCTGTCGCCGAGCGCCGGGAGGGGGCCCTCGCCCCCGCACGGATTCTCCCCGATGGGCTGCGCGTCCTCGGGGTCGCTAGCGCCGACGACGCGCTGCGCGTCGCATCTCTCGTAGCGGACCGCGTCGACCCGGTCCCCGGGGCGCCCATTGGCGCAGGCCACGAGCCGCTCTTCGTGGTCCCGAGCGCCGACGGCCTGCACGTCGTCCTGGGCCTCGACGCCCGCGTCGATGGCCAACTCGACACCATCCGCCTGGTCGAGCTGGACACCGGCCGCCGCCGGGACTTCGATCCCGAGTCGCCGGGCGTTCAGGACCTCGCCGTCGATGATCTTCGGGGCTTGGCGGCGACCCCGGATGGCCGCCTCTTCTACACCGCCGGCGGCACGCTCTACGCCGCGAGCCCCACGCCGCAGGCCCTCTACCGCGACGAGCACGGCGTGCCCACGCGGCCCCTGACGGCGGGCCCCGGCGGGGTCTTCGCAGGGGTCGGCGGTGAGCTAGTACCCGAGATCCCAAGTCCTTTCCGTAACTTAGCGTCATTCGCCGG
>CAYOBQ010000205.1:0-16172 GCA_964402225.1 uncultured Nannocystaceae bacterium
GCTGAGTGCTGAAAGCCCTCCACACTCCCTCCGTCAGAATCGGGATATGCACCCGCACATATTCGCGCAGATGTCGGGGCTCGAGCGCCAGCGGCGGCAGGCGTCGGGTTGCTCCAGCCCGCGCCGTCCGCGTAGCGCCCTGCTATGGTCCAGAGATGAGCCCAGCGGCGATTGAGCGGGAGTCATGAGCGGAGACGACCTGCGCCGCCTGCTGCCCTCCGTCGACAGCTTCCTCGATCCGGGGGCGGTGGCGCGCTTCGGCCACGCTCGGGTGGTCCACGCGGCGCGGGCGGCCCTCGACCGGGCGCGCGCCCTGGATCCGGTCCCCGACGCGTGCGTCGTTCGCGCCGATGTCGATCGACGCCTCGCCCTCGGCGTCGGCCGGATCATCAACGCCACCGGCGTGGTGCTCCACACCAACCTCGGCCGCGCGCCCTGGGCGCCCCGGGCCATCAAGGCGGCCCAGGCGGCGATGGGCTACTGCGACGTCGAGTTCGACCGCCACGAGGGGCGCCGCGGCGGTCGCGGCGCCGGTGTCACCGAGCGGCTCGCGGCGCTGACGGGGGCCGAAGACGCGCTGGTCGTCAACAACAACGCCGCCGCCGTCCTGCTGGCGCTGACGGCCCTCGCCAAGGGCAAGCGCGTCATCGTCAGCCGCGGCGAGCTGGTCGAGATCGGCGGCGGCTTTCGGGTCCCCGACGTCTGCGCCGCATCGGGCGCCTGCTTGGTTGAGGTCGGCACCACCAACCGAACCCACCTGCGCGACTACCGCGCCGCCCTCGCGACCGGTGAGCCCGCCGCCGCCATCCTCAGCGTTCACCCCTCGAACTTCCGCCAGATCGGCTTCGTCACCGCCCCCAGCCGCCAGGCCCTCGCGCGTCTCGGGCCGCCGCTCCTGGTCGATCTAGGCTCCGGCGCGATGGAGGCCTTCGTCGAGGGCGAGCCGACCGTGCTCGAGGTGCTCTCGGCAGGGGCCGCGCTGGTCTGCATCAGCGGGGACAAGCTGCTCGGCGGCCCCCAGGCGGGCATCGTCCTGGGCCGCGCGGAGCTCATCGCCACGCTGCGCGCCCACCCGCTGATGCGCGCCCTGCGTTGCGACAAGGTCACCCTCGCCGCCCTGGAGGGGACGCTCGACGCCTGGCTGACGCATGACGCGATCCCCGTGCGGGACGCCGTCATGCTCCCGGCCGATCGGCTCCGCAGTGCGGTGGAGCGGTGGCGCGATGCCCTCCCCAGCCACGTCACCGCCGAAGCGGTGCCCACAGACGGCGCCGTCGGCGGGGGGACGACCCCCGGTCGGGTCTGGGCGTCCTGGGCCCTGGCGATCACCGATCCAGCCCCCGAGGCGCTGCGCAGCCGACTGCTGGAGGGGACCCCGCCGGTGGTGGCACAAATCCGCGACGGCGCGCTGCGCCTCGACGCCCGCACCGTCCTCGCCGTCGGCGACGAGGACGCCTTGCTCGAAGCGCTTATGGAAGCGGTTCGCTAAGCGAACTACTTGCGGTCGTTGGTGTTGCCGAAGTTCAGCGCCGCGGGATCGCCCGGGTTCTCGTTGGGGGGCGGCGGGCTGCGGAAGCTGAGGTATGCCAGGGAGCCGAGGGCCCAGGCCGCGCCGACGATGAGCCCCGCGCCGATGTCCTTCCACAGCCCCACGCCGACCGCGACCACCAGACCGACGACCGCCAGCCCGATCTTGATCGGCCGCGCGCTCGCGGCTTCGGCGGCGTTCTGCACGGCGATGGCCCGGTCCATGTCGGTCTGGCGACTGCTCGGCCCCTCCGCGCGGTCAGAGGCGAGGTGGCAGTGCTTGTACTTCCGACCACTCCCGCAGTGGCAGGGGTCGTTGCGCGACGGCTTGCTCATGCGTCCCTCCAGACAACGGTTCTCAGGAGCCTGTAGCACATTCGCCCAGGCGCGACGCACAATGCCCTGATGAAGGTGACCTGCCAAGGCTGCTCGACCTCCACCGACCGCGCGGGCCTCGACGCGGTCACCGGTGGCTTCGGATTCGTCTGCGACAACTGCCAGCGGGTGAACGTGCTGGCGCCGATGCCCCGGCCCGAGCCCGAGCCCGAGCCCGAGCTCGAACCGGGTCACACTCAGTGCCCCAAGTGTCGCCACGTGCAACGCGACTTCTACGCCTGCCACCGCTGCGGCCTGGTCTTCGCCAACGCCGCCGATGGCCAGATGGCGTTCACCACCGATCCACTAGAGGGGCGCGCCGACGCGAAGCGCCTCCGAGAGACGTGGGCCCATCTGCGCCGAGACCTCGACGACATCGACGCCCACCACCGCTTCATCGAACGCTGCGCCCAGTCGGGCGCGCTGGACTTCTCCGGCGAGTGCTACCGCGACCTCACGGCGCCCGGACAACCGGAGGACCCACGCGTCTCCGACTACCGTAAGCGCGTGGTCTCGGCGGCGATGGCCAGCGTCGAGCGCACCGAGCGCCGCGCCGAAGACGCCGCCACAAACCTCCGTCGGCTGCTGGTGATGTTGGTCGGCGCCGCGCTCCTGCTCGGCTTCGCGCTGGGCTACTTCTTGCTCAGCCGCGCCAGCGTCCACACCCAGATGAACGGTTGATCACTGGACGGCTGAAAAACCTCGCAGTATGGGTGACTCGTGAGCACGCCTCCCCACGACGACTTCGAACTCCCCGAAGCCGTCCCGCTGGTCCCCATCCGCGACCGTGTGGTCTGCCCCTTCGCCATCGTGCCCCTGGTCGTCTCGCGTCGCTCCTCGGCCCGCGCGATCGAGGCCGCCGTCCGCGCCAACGGCGAGCATCTGGTCCACTTGTGCACCCAGCGAGACCCCGGCTGCGAGGAGCCCGAGCCGGCGGATCTCTTCGACCTGGGCTGCGTGGCGACCATCGTCCAGCTCGACCAGCTCGATGACGGCCGGCTGAAGGTCCTGGTTCAAGGGCTCGTGCGGGCACGGATGGAGGCGGTCGTGGCGACGGGCCCGTGCCTGATGGTCCGCCCCGAGCGCGTGGAGGATCTCCCTCCGACCGACGATGATGTGCAGACCGAGGCGCTGTTGCGGACCACCAAGGCCAACGTCGAGCGCTTCCAGCCGGCGAGCCGCGACATGCCCGAGGAGCTGCCGCTGATCCTCCGGCCCGTCGAGTCCCCCGGGCGCCTCGCCGACCTGGTAGCGAGCTACCTCGTGCTCAAGGTCTCCGCCGCCCAGGCGTTGCTAGAGACCCTCGATCCGGTGGCGCGCCTCCAACGCGTCAACGAGGCGATGGAGAAGGAGCTGGGCATCCGCGAGATGCAGCAGCAGATCGAGGCGCGCGCCCAGGCGGAGATGTCGCGCACGCACCGAGAGTTCTTCCTACGCCAGCAGCTCCGCGCCATCCGCACCGAGCTGGGCGACGAATCCGACGGCGAGCTCGACGAGCTGCGCGCCCGCGTCGAGGGGGCACAGATGCCGCCCCACGCCTTGGACGAGGCGCTGCGGCTCCTGCGTCGGCTGCGCCGCTCACCGCCGGAGTCCGGCGAAGCCGCGATGCTGCGTACCGCCCTCGAGCGCCTCTCTGATCTGCCCTGGTCGGTGCGGACGGACGACACCCTCGACCTCGTGCACGCCCGGGCGGTCCTCGATCGCGACCATCACGGCCTCGATTGTGTGAAGGAGCGCATCCTCGACTTCCTCGCCGTGCGCCGGCTCAAGCCGGACCAGCGCGGCCCGATCCTCTGCTTCACCGGCCCGCCGGGTGTCGGCAAGACCTCCCTGGGCCGTAGCATCGCGCGGGCGATGGGGCGGCGCTGCGCCCAGGTCAGCCTCGGCGGAGTACGGGACGAGGCGGCCATCCGCGGACACCGCCGCACCTACGTCGGGGCCATGCCGGGGCGCATCATCCAGGGCTTGCAGCAGGCGGGCTCGAAGAACCCGGTCTTCATCCTCGACGAGGTGGACAAGCTCGGGGCCGGCACCCAGGGCGATCCCGCCGCCGCCTTGCTCGAGGTGCTCGACCCGGCCCAAAACGACACCTTCCGGGACACCTACCTCAACGTCGCCTTCGACCTGAGCAACGTCCTCTTCGTCTGTACGGCGAACCTCAGCCACGCCATCCCGGCCGCGCTGCGCGACCGGATGGAGGTCATCGAGCTGACGTCCTACACCGAGCAGGAGAAGCTCGAGATCGCCCGCCGCCACATCCTGCCGCGGGCGATGAGCGACCACGGCCTCCCCCCCGGGAGTCTGGCGCTGTCGACCCGCACGCTGACACGGATCATCCGCGACTACACCTCGGAGGCCGGGCTCCGCGACCTCGAACGCCGCACAGCCACGGTCTGTCGGAAGATCGCGCGCCGAGTCGCCGAGGGGAAGACGACGCCGACGTCGGTGCAGCCCGCCCGCCTGCAATCCCTGCTGGGACCGCCACGGCCCCCGCCCCACGCGCTACCCGACACCGACCAGATCGGCGTCGTGGTGGCCCTCGCCTGGACCGGTCGCGGCGGCGAGGTGCTCCCCGTCGAGGCCACCCGGATGCGCGGAAGCGGCGCCCTGAAGCTCACCGGCCAGCTCGGCGACGTCATGAAGGAGAGCGCCCACACCGCGCTCAGCTTCCTGCGCTCGCGCGCCGATGAGTATGGCATCGACCCCGAGTTCTTCGCCGCCCATGAAGTCCATGTCCACGTCCCAGCCGGCGCCATCCCCAAAGACGGCCCCTCCGCCGGCGTCGCGATCGCCGCGGCCCTCGCCTCCGTCGCCCTCGACGCGCCGGTGCGCGCGGGGGTCGCGATGACCGGCGAGATGACCCTGCGGGGCCACGTCCTCGCCGTCGGTGGCCTCAAGGAGAAGAGCCTCGCCGCGGTGCGCGCCGGCGTGCACACGCTGCTGTTCCCCGCCGCCAACGCGAGAGAGATCGAGGCGCTGCCCGGCGGCATCCGCCGGCGCCTCCGCGTGATCCCGTGCCGTACCGTCGACGACCTCTTCCGCGAGGCGCTCATCGGGGTACGCCGTCCCTTGACCCTCGCCGGGGCGGGGTAGGGCGCGCGTGGTCCAATTCAACCTGCCGCGGCGTGAGCTGACGCTGAAGGTCGTCTACTACGGGCCCGCGCTGAGCGGAAAGACGACCAACCTACAGGCCGTCCACTCGATGGTCCCCCAAGGCGGCGTGGGGCGCCTGATGACCCTCGAGACGCGCGACGACCGAACCCTCTTCTTCGACCTATTGCCAGTCTTCTTCCGTACGCGGTCGGGCTTCAAGGTCAAGATCAAGCTGTTCACCGTGCCCGGCCAGGTCATCCACGCGAGCACCCGGCGGGTGGTGCTCCAGGGCACCGACGCCGTGGCCTTCATCGCCGACTCGCAGGTCTCGGAGACCGAGGCGAACAAGCACGCCTTCGAGGATCTGCGGCGGAACATGCGCGCCAACCAGCTCCCCGACGACCTCCCGTTGGTCATCCAGTTCAACAAGCGTGACCTGCCCAACATCCGCTCCGACACGGAGCTCGTCACCCTCGAGCAGAGGCGCCGCACGCCGATCTACCGGGCGGTCGCGATCAACGGCATCGGCGTCCAAGAGACTCTGCAGGGGCTGTTGGGTCGACTCTGGGACTCCCTCGAGCAGGCCTACGAGATCTCCGACAAGCTCCAGGTGGAGCGCGAGGCCTTCATGACCCAGATCTTCCAGGGGTGGCGGCCGCCGCGTCCCCTCGCTGGAGGGCAGTGGTGAACGCCTCCTTCCTCGAGCAGCCGGTCCTCCTCTCCGAGCTCATCGAGCCCGATCTCTTCTCCGAGCTGTGTACCGGCTACGCCGATCTCTACCGCGTCGGCATCAAGGTCTTCGATCGCGAGGGCAACAAGATCGTCGACGTCGCCCGTGGCACCCGCCTGTCGACCTGGTTGTTCGACTTCCCCGAGGGCAAGCGCGCGATCACCGAGTTCGTCACGCGGCTCAAGCGCGAGGAGGTCGACGTCGGGGAGCACCGCTTCGTCGACGACCCGGCGTCGGGCTCCCGCTTCCTGCTGCTCCCGATCGTCTACGACTTCGAGATCCTCGGGAAGCTCGTCTGCGGGCCCTACGTCCCCGCCGACGCCGATGAAGACTTCCTGCCGCCCCTCGAGCTGGGGCCGGACTTCGACGCGGCGCGCTACAAGAAGCTGCGCGGGCGCCTCCGGCGCCTCAGCGACGGCGCGATGCGCACCCGAATGGACCTGCTCATCCGGTCCATCGACGCCCTCTGCCACGCCGGCTATCGCGCGCTTCTCACGTCGAATATGCACCTGGAGTCGATCACCGAGTCGTACGCGGACCTCCAGCGCGCCCACGCGCAGCTCGAGCGCAAGAACCGCGCCCTCGAGGCCTCGAACCAACGACTGCTCGAGCTCGACGAGCTGAAATCCAACTTCCTCGCCACCGTGAGCCACGAGCTGCGCACCCCGCTGACCTCGGTGATCGGCTACTCGGAGATGCTGCTCGAGGACCTCGCCGGCCCCCTCAACGAGGAGCAGCGCGAGTACGTACAGACCATCATGGAGCGGGGCGAGTCCCTCCTTCGGCTCATCTCGGGCATCCTCGACATCTCGAAGATCGAGCGCGGCGGCGCGGACATCAGCCGGGAGCCCGTCGAGGCCGAGACCCTGGTCGAGACCGCGCTGAGCTCAGTGCGCCCGCAGGCGCGGAAGGGCGAAGTGGACCTGGTCGTGGCCATCGAGCCGCACCTGCCAGTGGCCCAGCTCGACCGCTACAAGGTGCGCCAGGCGCTGATCAACTTGCTGGGAAACGCGGTGAAGTTCACCGGCGAGGGGGGGCGCGTCGAGATCCACGTGCGGATGGCCAACATCGACGGCAAGCGCGCGCTGGAGTTCGTGGTGGAGGACACCGGGATCGGCATCCCAGAGGCCGAGCTCGGGGACATCTGGAGCGCCTTCCACCAGGTAGACAACACCTCGACACGAGAATACGGTGGGACGGGCTTGGGATTGTCGATCGTGAAGAGCTTCGTCGAAGCGCACGGCGGCGAGGTCGCCGTCCGTAGCACGCCTGGGACGGGCTCTACCTTCTCGTTCGTCCTACCCATGGAAGCCAAGGCAGTCACCCCCGTGCCGTACGTGGAGGAATGACCAAGACACCGCGTCGCATCCTGGTCGTCGACGACGACGAGGACATCTTGCTCATGTTGCGGCGGCTCGTCACCGCGCAGGGCTACGAGTGCGGCCTGGCTCGCAACGGCCAGGAGGCCCTCGAGGCCCTCGCCGCGTCGCGGTACTGGCTGGTGGTGCTCGACGTGATGATGCCGGTGGTGGACGGGATGGAGGTCGCGGCCCGCATCAAGGACGACCCGCGCTACGGCTACCCGCACGTGGTCATCCTCACCGGACGCGGCGACCTCGAAACCGCCGCGGAGGGCTTTGAAACGGGCGTCACCTTCTATCTCACGAAGCCCTTCTCCACGAAGCGCCTGGTCGAGACCATCGCGGCCATCGAGGAGCTCGGTTGACCGAGGACGAGGCGTCCTGCGTTCGGGCGCTCGCCGTCGAGCTGGGTGGGCCCGACCTCTCGGACGACTGCGCCCACCTCGATGGCGCGACGGCGCTGGTCACGACCGACGCCCTCGTCGAAGGCGTCCACTTCGACCTCCAGCGCGACACGCTGGAGCAGGTCGGCGCCCAGGCCGCCGTCGCCAATCTGAGCGATCTTGCGGCCTCCGGTGGCGGCCCGGGCTGGCTGGTGTGGGCCCTGATGCTGCCCCGCGACCTCACCCGGGCGGATCTTTGTGCCCTCGCCCGGGGGTTCGCGCGCGTCGCTTTAGAGCACGGCGCCCGGGTGGTCGGCGGCAACCTGAGCCGGACGCCTGGGCCGCTCGTGGTGTCCGTCACCGCGGGTGGCCCCCTCGCCGGGGACCGTCCCTTCCTACGCACCGGCGCGCGCCCGGGCGACGGCGTGTACCTCACGGGACCGGTCGGTGACGCGGCCCTCGGCGTCACCGATCTCGACCCCGCCGCGCGCGCGGCGCGCCACCGCTGGCGCCCCCACCTGCGGGAAGCAGCGGCCCTCGCCGCCTGGGGGGGCGTCACCGCCGCCCTCGACGTCTCCGATGGCCTCCTCACCGACGCCGGCAGGTTCCCAGTCGCCGTGAACCTCGACTCGGGAGCCGTGCCCCTCGGCCCGCTCTACCAACAGCGCCGGGCCGATCCGGCCCTCGCCCTCGACGGAGGGGAGGACTACGTGCTGCTGTTCACCGCCGCCTCCCCTCCCCCCACGGGGACCCGCATCGGCACCTGCGCCGAGGGCGACGGCGTCTTCGTAGATGGGGCGCGCGTGCAGCCGGCCGGCTGGGACCATTTCCGGTAGTGGACTACGTCGGCTTCCTGATGCTGCTCGCAGTCTCTTGCTTCTTCTCCGGCTCGGAGACCGCGCTGTTCAGCATCGGCAAGGTGGCCCGCGCGCGCCTCGAACGGTCGCACCGCGCCATCGACGGGCTCGTCTCCCGGCTCCTGAGCCGACCCCGAGATCTCCTGATCACCGTGCTCCTCGGCAACGAGATCACCAACATCGGGCTGTCCATCGCGGGCGCCTCGATCATCAGCCACCTCTTCGCCGACCGCTCGATCGTCGCCCAAGCGCTTCTCTCCGCCGCCACGGTCGTCCCCCTCCTGCTGGTGGCCGGAGAGATCACCCCGAAGACCATCGCCGCGCTGAAGCCCGAGGCGGTGGCCCGCGTGGTCGCCCGACCGCTGTCCGCCTTCGCCAGCCTCACCCGGCCGTTGCAGACGCTCCTGCGCGCCGTCACCAACCGCGCCATGCGCGCCTTCGGCGGGGCGCAGGAGGCGGCGCCCGAGGCCATCGACGAGTCGGAGTTCCGCACATTGGTCGACGCGGGCGCCCGGGAGGGCGTGGTGGAGCAGCAGGAGCGGGAGCTGATCCACAACGTCCTCGACTTCGGCGACCTCACGGTGGCCGACGTCTACCGCCCCCTCGACCGTGTCTCCTGCCTCGACGAGCGCACCCCAATCGAGGCGGCCCTACGGCTCGTCGCCGAGACCCGGCGCTCGCGCATCCCCGTCTGGCGCGGCGATCCAAAGCGCATCGTCGGGCTCGTCTACGCCAAGGACCTCCTCGCGATCCGCTGGGGCGCCCAGGCGCCGCGGACCATCCGCAGCCTGTTGCGGCGCCCGGTCTTCACCCACCCCGTCAAGCCCGCCGACGATCTGCTCGACGAGCTGCGCCAGCGCCGGCTGCACATGGCGATCGTGGTCGACGAGTTCGGGCAGGCGACGGGCATCTGCACGATGGAGGACCTCCTCGAGGAGCTGTTCGGGCCGATCACGGACGTCCCGCGGCCCGGGGCGGTCGTCTCGTGAGCACCGCCGCCTACATCGCCGCCTTCGGGATCGTGGGCGTGTGCGTCGTGAGCGAGGCCTTCTTCGCCGCCGCCGAGCTCTCGATCATCTCGGCCAACCGCATCCGCCTCGAGGAGGCGGTGCAGTCGGGCAGCACCGCCGCGGCCCGCGTGCTCTGGTTCCGCGACAACCCCGAGCGCCTCTTCGGCACCACCCTCATCGGGACCAACGTCAGCACCGTCACCGGCACCACGGTGGCCTCCTTGGCCCTGCTCCAGCTCGATCCGAACAACGGCGGCTGGTGGGCGCTGGCGTTGATGTCGCCACTGATCCTGCTGGGCGGCGAGATCATCCCGAAGTCCGTGGGTCAAGCCCGCGCCACCGCCATCGCCCAGCTCCTCGGCGGTCCGCTGCGCGTCGTCTACACCGTGCTCACGCCCGCCGTCCTATTGGTCCGCAGCTACGCGGGGCTCTTGTACCGCATCCTCGGCGTCGAGGAAGGTCGGCGCGCCGCGATGGCCTCCCGGGAGGAGCTGGTGCTGCTGATGGAGCACGAGGACGCCACCGACGGCGAGATCGAGCCCGACGAACGCGAGATGATCAGCCGCATCTTCGCCTTCAGCCGACTCTCGGCCCGGGACTCGATGATCCCCCTCGCGGAGATGGTCGCCATCGCCAGCGACGCCACCGTCTCAGAGGCCGTCGCGATCATCGCTCGGGAGGGCTACTCGCGCCTCCCCGTCTACCGCGACCGCGTCGACGACATCGTGGGCATCCTGCACCACCTCGACCTGTTCACCGCCGACCGCCCCGACCAGCCGGCCAGCGAGTTGGCCCGCCCGGCGTACTTCGTCCCCGAATCGCAGGAGGTCGACGACATCCTGATCATCCTCCAGCGCGAGGCGGCACAGGCGGCGATCGTGGTCGACGAGTTCGGTGGCGCCGTCGGGCTGATCACCCTGGAGGACGTGCTGGAGGAGATCGTCGGTGAGATCCACGACGAGTTCGATCCCTGTGGTCGCGCGTGGCGTGAGGTCGAAGGCGGCTTCCTGGTCAACGCCCGCACGCCGGTGGAGCAGCTCAACGCCGACTTCGAGCTCGATCTCCCGGAGGATGGGGAGTACGAGACGGTCGCCGGCTACGTGTTGGAGCGGCTGCGGCGCTTCCCGAGACCGGGCGAGGGTCTGGAGTTGCCCAACGGCGCCACGCTGACGGTGCGGCGCACCAACGACCGCGCCGTGCTCGAGGTGCTGCTCAGCGGGTGTGCGCCGCGGGACGCCATCGAGCGGAAGCCATGACCTCGCACCGACGGGTGCTGCGCCTCGGGGTGCTCGCCATCACCGCGACGCTGCCGGCCGCCTGGGGGTTGGCGCTGCCGGAGTACTTGCTCCTGGACGCCCTCGCCTACGAAGCCGCGTCCGTCGGGGGCGCCGTGGCGGGCGGCTTCGCCTTCCTCGTGGTCGCGACCATCACCTGGGTTCGCAGCCGCCGTGAGTTGCCCGCGCGCATCGCGTTTCAGACCGCTCGAGAGATGGCGCTCGTGACGACCGCGGCGGCGCTCGCACAGTGGTACGTGGAGAGCACCGACCCGCGGATGCCCTACCTCGAGTCCTTCTCTTTGCTGGCGATGGAGTTCGCCCTCGGCCTCGCGGGGAGCCTCGGGATCTACGTCTGGGCGCGCCGCTGTGCTCAGCGCTACGGCTCGGCCCCTTCGACGCGCCTCCCCGGCGTCCGAACCATCTTCACGACGAGCGCGGCGATCCTCGGCGTCTTCACGGCGGTCGTGTTGGGCGTCGGCTCGTCGGCCCGCGCCGCCGGTGCCCTCGACCGCCAGCAGGCAGCCCAGCTCGGTCACCTCGCGGACCTCTTCGCCGCGTCGCTGGCGGTGGCCCGGGACGACGCCGAGCGCCGCCGGCTGATGGATCTCCTCACCCACGACCCGCACCTCGGCTTCGATCTGCTCCCGCCGGGTCACCGCCCCGACTGGATCCGCGACGCCCACCGGATGGCAAAGGTAGGCGACCGGACGGTGCTCCTCCTGCGGGGCGGCCGACTCCACGTGCATCGACGCCCCGCCGGGGAGCGCGTGCTGTGGCTGTCGACCTGGGGCAACGTGCGTCCGCCGGTGCGCGCGCCGGACGACGCGCCGGCCATGCTGATCCTGGCCCTGCTGGTCCTGGGCGCGCCGCTCGCGGCGTTCCTCGTCGGCCACGACCTGCGCGGCCAGCTCGCCGACATCACGCTCGCCCTCGACGCGATGGGCCTCGGTCAGCAGCCCGATCCGGCGGCGATCGGCGTCCCCGTCGCCAGCCACGACGAGGTCGGCGACCTGGCCAGCGAGCTGAACACGACCTGTAGACGCTTCGCCGATGAGCAGCGCCGCCTCGCCGGCGACCTGTTCGCCGCCACCGCCGACGACCGAGCGCGCAACCGTTTCCTCGCGAGCGCCAGCCACGAGCTGCGCACCCCGCTGACCAGCATCATCGGTTACTGCCACCTCCTGCGGCGCCGCGGGACCCTCACCGACGCGCAGCGGGAAGACATCGACGTAGTGGCCGGTGCGTCCGACCAGCTCCTACGCCACGTGGACGACATCCTCGACCTGTCACGCATCGAGTCGGGGCGCGAGATCACCCTCGAGTTGGAGCGGGTCGACCTGGCTCGGCTCGCGCGCGAGGTGCTCGACGCCCGACGTCCGCGGCTCGCCGCCGGGGTCACCGCCGATCTCAACGCGATGCCCGAGACCCCCACCGTGACCGCCGATCGGCGTCGCCTGCGCCAGGTGCTGTCGAACCTCGTCGACAACGCGGTCAAGTTCACGAACGAGGGCTTCGTGCTGCTGAGCGTCGGACCCGGCGAGCTCGATGGGCACCCCGCCGTGCACATCCAGGTCGCCGACAGCGGCCCCGGCATCCCGGCCGACGAGCTGCAGGCGGTCTTCACGGAGTTCCACCGCGTCGAGCGCCAACGCGATGTCGCCGGCACCGGCCTCGGGCTCGCCATCGCTCGCCGCCTCGTCGAGCGCCACGGCGGACGCCTCTGGGCCGAGTCCGTCCTCGGCGAGGGTTGCGTCTTCCACCTGGTCCTCCCGGCCTACGCCCTCTTCGAGGAGCCACCCTCGTGAGCCCCGTGGCCATCGCGCGACTCTGCGCCGTCTCCGGCCTCGTCGTCTCCAGCGCCCTCGCGCTGTGGTTGGTGCCGCAGCTCTCGTGGCTGGGCGAGGGCGCCAGCCTGTGGCGCGCGGGGATGCTCGGCGGCGCGGCGCTCGCCAGCGCAGCGCTCTTCGTGTGGACCGGCTACCGCCTCGCGGCCCTCGACGGCACCGGCGCCGAGCGCCGCCGCGCCGCCCACGACTACCCGTTTCGTCTCGCGCGGCTGAGCTTCGCCGCGGCGATCGGCGGCGGCGCGGGCACCGCCGCGGTCCTGTGGACGTACGTCGGCGACCCCACCCAGGCTCTGGTCGGCGGCGTGATCACGTACTTGCTGATGGTGTTGCCCGTGCTGGGCGTCTACCTGGTCACCCGCCGCGCGCTCCACGCCGCCGCCGAGGGCAGCCCCGGCGCTGGCCCCATCGGCGGGCTGCGGCAGACCGTCTCCCTACGCCTCGCCTTCGCGGTTCAGTTGCCCGCCGTCGTGTGCGCGGCGGGCATCGTGCTCGTCGAGCAGTCCGGCGCAGCGGCGTACGGCTACGCGCTCGAGACCTACTACCGCGAACGCTACGACACCCTCTTGGGTCGAGTACTGCGGACCTTCGAGGACGACGAGCGGCGCCGCATCGTCGCCGCCGTGCGGCCCCCGACGGGGGTCCGCATCCTGCTCGACGGCCCGGTGATGCACGCCGCCATGCCACCGGACGACTTCAGCCGCCCCGCGGCGCTGAGGTTGCCGCCCTACGCCACCCTGGCGCTGGTCACGGTGTTGTCGGCGCTGCTGGGGACCTGGCTGGCCTCCGAGGTGACCGGCGAGCTCGGCGCGGTCCGGCGCGCGTTGGTGCGGATGCGCAAGGGAGAGGGGGTCGGCCGCGCCCTCGACCGACCGAGCGGCCTGCTCGAGGCGGCGCAGCTCGCGGCGGCCTTCCAACGCACGGTGGACGGGTTCGCCGAACGCCAGGAGGCGCTGCGGGAGGCGGCGTCCGGACGCCGCGCGGCGGAGCACACGAAGGGTCGATTCCTGGCCCACCTGAGCCACGAGCTCAAGAGCCCGCTCAACAGCATCCTGGGCTTCAGCGAGGTGCTCCTCGGCGAGCTCGACGGGCCCATCACCGACGCCCAGCGGGCGCAACTCGCCGTGGTCTGGCGCTGCGGAGAGTCGCTTCTGCGCTACATCCTCGCGTTGCTGGACCTCGCCCGCGTCGGCGACGCCACCGGGCTGAGCGCGGAGCCCACCGACGCCGCCACCATCGCCGCGGTCATCGAGCAGCAGCAGCGCGTCGATCCGAGCGAGCAGTTGATGCTGGTGATCACCGATGAGGGCGGCGCGTGCATGGCGAACGCGAACTACACGCCGAGGGCCCTGCTGCTGGCCGCCGGCCTCCTCTTCGACGCCATCGAGTCGGGCATGGTCGAGGTTCGCCTATCCCCCCGGGACGGCGGCCTCTGCGCCACGATCTCGGTGCTCCACGCCGAGGGGGAGGAGTCCGACCGGCGCCGTCTGCTCGGCGCCCTGGAACAGGCCGGGCCGGAGATCCCGCAGGACCAGCCGACGAGCGCGGTGGGTCTGGTGGTGGCGCTCCTGCACCGGGTCGCGGTCCCGATCGGGGGCCGGGTGACGGTCGAGATCGACGAGTGGCCGCGCCTCGAGGTCTGGTTCCCCGCGCCGTCTCCCTTTGTTTGACGCCTGAGCGTTCTCGGGTTGTCCTCGGTCGGTGCGCACCGCCCGCCGCGAGTTGACCATCGAGCTCGATCGCCTCGGCGATCTGGTCTCCGTCGACGCCCACCGGCCGGGCTTCGGGAAGGTCGCGCAGCGCTCATTCGCGTGGGCCCAGCACGGCCGCGACTTCACCGCCCACGGGCGCGCCGGCCTGGAGGCGATCGCCAAGCTCCTCGACCGCGGCGACCCGGGCGAGCTCGTGGAGGCCTTCACCGAGGCGCACCTGGGGCGCGTCGGCGCGCTCCTCTTCGAGACGCTGCTCGGCGGAAGAGGCGACTGGGAGCCCGTGCTCCGCGGCGCGTTCGAGACGCCCCGCCCGAACCCGGTCTTCGCGCCGCTCCGCGTGCGGATCTGCACGACCGACGCGCTCCTGTCCGGGCTGCCGTGGCGGCTGACGACCTGGCAGGCGAAGCCGCTGGTGGACTACGGCTGGACCTTCGAGGCGAGCGTCGAGGTGGCCCCGTCGCGCCACGTCGAGTTGCCCGCCCCCAGTCGACTCCTGGTGGTCGCCCCGCGTCCCGCCGGCACGGCGGATCTGAAGACGGAGCAGCACCTGGCGTCGCTGCGCGGCGCCCTGGACAGCGTGTCGGTCCACTACAAGAGCGCCCCCTACCTGCGCGTCGAGACCCGTCGCGATGGCCTCGAGCGCGCGCTGCGCGGGATGCGACCGCAGATCCTCTACTTCTACGGGCACGCGGAGATCCGGGGCGGGCAGATCTGCCTGCTGCTCGAGGACGGCGACCGCACCGACGCGCTGCTGATGGCCGACCTGAAGCGGATGCTCCCCGAGCAGGCCCCGCTCGTCGCGTGCCTCAACGGCTGCAAGACCGCCAGCGCGGGCTGGTACTCGGCGGGCAACCAGCTCTCACCGGAGGTGCCACTGGTGATCGCCAACCGAACGACGGCCTGGACCGAGTACGCGGGGCCCGCCGCCGTGCGTTGGCTCACGCGGGTCCTGGGGGACGGCGTCGATCCGGTGGAGGCGCTGTGCCGCCTGCCGACCAACGAGTGCACGCGGAGCTTCCAGTGGGCCACGGCCACGGTTCACGCCAACTACCGGAGCTGGGGCGCGGATCGGGATCCCAGCGGCGTCCGGCGACCGGTCGTCGGGCTGCGCCTCGATCGCGACCAGCAGCGGGCGCTGGTGCACAAGCACGTGACCGATCTGGTCACCAGCCAGGCGCGCCGCGTGGAGGCCATCATCGCCCACGCCGCCCCGGGCAACCACGTCGACGCGTTCGCGACGCAGGCCATCGACTTCCTCGAGGGCGTCGCCACCCGTCGCGTCCACCTGCGCCGCCTCTCCGTCCGCTTCCCGGAGTCCCGCGCGGAGCTGACGCACAGGCTCGAGGCGGAGCTGCGCATCCAGCTCGACCTCCAACCCGGAGAGCCCCTCGGCCACGCGCTGCGCTACCACGCGCCGTCGTCCCACGGCACCGGCGCCACCCCCGTGCTCTTCCTGGACTGGGGCAGCTTCGGGGACGGTGACCAGCCCCCGTTGACGCCCGCCCAGATCCGCGAGTGGCTGATCTTCTGCGCCGAGCCCCTCGCCAACGCCTGCCCACCGGAGCTACGCGTCGTCTCCTACCTCGCGATGGAGGTCGAGGAGGACAAGCACGCCCGGCTCGCCGACGTCATGGACGAGTATCGCCAGGAGCTCTTCCGCGAGCGCTTCCGCTGCGCCCTGATCCCCGCGCTGCCCGACCTTCGCCTGGTCGACTTGCTCGAGTTCCTCAGCGACCGCACCAACACCACCTGTCCGCGGGTCGACGCGCGCGAAGCGGCGGAGCTGATCCACAAGCAGGCCCAGGGCAGCTACGCCAAGACCATCGAGCTCATCACCTCCGCCGAGGAGACGACGTGGGCCCACCTGCTCGAACGCCTGCGCGCGCTGCACACGCCGGTGCCCGCGATGGTGGACAGCGACGAGCCTTTTTGAGGTAAAGACAAGGGTGCAAATCTCAGATCTGCGGTCGTCTTTGGAGAGGCTGTCAGCTTTCAGCACTCAG
>CAYOBQ010000206.1:0-16007 GCA_964402225.1 uncultured Nannocystaceae bacterium
CTCGGCCGGCGGGCACGCACATCACTTGGTCGCTTTGTCTGCCGCACCGTCCTGGGCGGACGACACTTCGAGCAGCACCACTTCTCCGGCTACCACCACGACGACCCCGACGTACGCGGCTTCTCACATCTCCGGCTGGTCGGCACCGGCGCCATCGATCTCGGGCTCCTGCGGGTCCGTCCGATGCGCGCGACCCACACCGCGATGGACAAGGCGTCGGAGTCGGCGTCGCCGGGCCGCTACGCCGTGCGCCTCGACGACGTGGGGGTCTCCGTCGAGCTGACAGCCACGCTGCGCGGGGCGCTCCATCGCTATCGCTACGACGCCCCAGGCGAGCTGGTCTTCGACGCCGGAAGCAGCCTCACGGGCGAGGGCGTCGAGGCGGCGGAGATCACGGTAGACGGGGACGCCGTCCGTGGGTGCGCGTCGCGGGTGGCTCCGAAGCGCTCCAGTCCACCTTCTACACCGCGCTGTACCACGCCTACGCGATGCCGACCCGCTTCGACGAGGCGGGCGGCGCCTACCTCGGGATGGACCGCGAGGTGCACCAGGCTGAGGGCTTCCGCTACTTCAGCGACCTCTCCCTGTGGGACTCCTTCCGAACCCTGCACCCGTGGTTGGAGCTGACCGATCCCGACCTCGAGCGCGACGTGCTGCGCTCGCTGCTGCGGATGCACGCCGACGGAGGCCGCATGCCGCGATGGCCAGCGGGGCCTTCCTACACGGGCTCGATGATCGGCTCCAGCGCGGACTTCCTCTTCGCCGGCGGCGCCAAGAAGGGCATCGACGGGATCGACTACGACGCCGCCGCCGACGCGCTCTTCGTCCACGGCCGAAGGGACGTCCAAGCGGCCTACGTGGAGCATGGCTACGTCCCCGACGACCTCCACGGTGAGTCCGTGTCGCGCACCCTCGAGTACGGCTACGCGGATTGGGCGCTCTCACTGCTCGCCGCCCATCTCGGACGCCCGGAGGCCGATGTGCTCGCTTCCCGCGGACGGGCATGGTCGGAGCTCTTCAACCCGGAGACGGGCTTCCTCGATCCCCGCAGGGCCGACGGGACGTTCGTACCGGTCCCGCGTCGGACGGCCGTCTACATGCGCCAGGGCCCCTATACCGAGGGCAGCCCGTGGCATTGGCGCTTCTACGCCCCCCACGACGTCGCGGGTCTGGACACGGCCAGCGGCGGCGACGAGGCCCTGATCGCGACCCTCGACGAGTTCTTCGATCTCTCCGGCGTAGGCGACGGCCTGTTGGCCAACGCCCGCCCCGACCCCTACTACTGGCACGGCAACGAGCCGGACCTCCACGCCGCGTGGATCTACGCCGACCTCGGCCGCCGCGACCGCAGCCTGGACCGCGTGGGCGCCATCGTCGAGCGGCTCTACACGCCCACCCCCGACGGCCTCCCCGGCAACGACGACGGCGGCACGCGTGGGCCACGCTGAGCTCGTGGGCGGCAGAGGTCTCGTCTTTGGCGCGGACCGCAGTGGTCCTAGAGATCGGTGATGAAGCCGCCGTCGGCCCGGCCGCTCTTGGCCTTGTACCGGCGCTGAAAGGCGCGGGCGAGCTCGATGGAGTCGAAGCGACCCAGGCGGACGCGGTAGTAGCGGCCCTTGCCGGGGACGTCGGCGAGGACGAGGTGGGGCTCGAAGCCGGCCTTGCGGAGGGAGGCGACGAATCGCTCGGCGTCGTCTCGGTCCCGGGAGGCCTTGACCTGGAGGGTGAAGCGACGCGGCCGGGTGTTGGAGCTCGCGTCCGGGCGCTTGGGCTCGGGGGCCGGCGCAGGCTTCACCTTGGGCTCGTCCTCCACGACGGCGAGGGCCGCGGCGGCCTTCGCGGCCTCCTCGGCCTCCTCGGCGACGAGGCGTTCGGCGGCCTCGGCGGCGGCGCGGGCCGCCTCCTCTTCCACGGCCCGAGCGGCCTCGGCCGCGGCGAGCTCGGCTTCGAGCCGCGCGGCGGCCTCGGCCTCCACGGCCTTGGCCTCGGCGGCCTTGCGCTCCGCCTCCTTGCGGGCGGCGGCCTCCCGCTTCGCCCTGCGCTTCGCCTCAGCCGCCCTGCGCTTGGCGCGGAGGGCCGCTTTGGATGGGCCCTCGGGCTTCTTCTTCGCCCGGCGGCCGGGGCGCGAACCCAGGACGCTGGGGAAGAGGAACTCCACCTCTCCCATCGCGACCGGCGTCCGGGGCGCGGTGGGTCCGTCCCGGGGCGCCCTCGCCTCGGCGTCTAGCTGAGCTAGATCATCCGCCGCGACGCGCACCGGTGGGCCGGCTTGACCGCGGCCGATGAGGAACCCCGCCGCGAACAACGCACCCGAGAAGAGCATGGTCACCACCGCGAGCAGGATCACCTGCCGGGGCTCCAGCCGGATCTCGATCTTCTCTTTCACGCGATCGAGGTCGCGCATGGATTCACCTCTGGTCGACTTCTCACAGACACCCACACTAACTTACATGTGCGGAAGGTCCAAAAAAGACGACCTCGTCAGCCGCGGGGACGACTGTACCAGCGACGGATGATCGCCTCCGCCGGCTTCCCCTTGGGGGTGTACCACGGGTCGCTCTTTCCCCCAGGCCCCCACCAGTTCCAGAAGAAGACGCCGCGCAGGGCGGGCTCGTTCGCCCAAGCCCGATAGAAGGCCTCGTAGCAGCGGCGCTGCTCATCGAGGTCCAGCGCCCGGTCGCCGGTGTAGTCCCAGGGGGAGCGAGCGGCGCCGTCGATGGAGGGATAGCCCAGCTCGGTGAAGAGGAGGGGCTTGCCCACCTTGGCGTGCCATCTCACGAGCCGATCGCGGATGCCGCGCCAGGCTGCGTCCAGCTCCGTCTGGCTGGGATCTCGGGACTCGGTAAGCCGGTAGTAGCCGGTGAGACCGACGAGGTCGAGCTGCGACCAGAAGGGCACGTCGGCGTAGTGGTCCCAGTTGGCCGAGTAGAGGAGCTGGCCTTGGAAGACCTGGCGGACTTCACTGATGAGCTTCCGCCAGCGGCCGGTCTGGCCTTCGAGGGAGGCGAGCTCGCTGCCGACGCTGAACACCTCGGCGCGCTCATCTCCGGCCATTCGCGCGTAGTGCATCACGAAGCGGCGATAGCCGCGCCACCAGACGTCGGGGTCGTCGGGGCGCAGCGTCCCGCGCCACTCACCGATCGATCGCTTCTCCACCCAGAGGATCGGGAAGAGCATCACCCGCAGGCCACGTCCCCTCGCGCGCCTCATGATCCGGCGCACGACCTGGTCGTCCTGCGTCTCCCTTGGGTGGGGGGCGATGAGCGAGCTCGTGACGGTTGGCTGGGACCAGGAGACGACGACGGAGACGTGGGAGGCGCCGGTCTTGGCGATCTCGTCGACCATCGTGTCGAAGCCCAGCCCCGGGAACTCGTAGTAGAGCGACAGCGCCATGCCATCGATGCGTGGGGGGGGCGGCGGCGTACTGGTTGGCGGCGCGCTCAGCAGCGCGATGCAGAGCAGGATCAGACGGTGTACTCGGGGCCTTCCACGGCCATGCTGACCTCGAAGGCGTCGGCGGATGTGTCGCTGATCGCCTCGGCGAGCCGCGCGTCGAGGAAGTCGTCGTCGTGGTTCGGCTCGTGGTGGAAGAAGAAGAGGCGCTTCACGTTGGCGGCGCGGGCGACTCGCACGGCCTCGCGATAGGTCGAGTGCCCCCAGCCGAGCTTGCCGTCGTGATACTCGGCCTCAGTGTACATCGAGTCATAGATGAGGATGTCGGCGTCGCGGGCGAGGGCGACCACGTTGGGATCGAGGTCCCCGCCCTCCGGGTCGTGCTCGGTGTCAGTGGCGTAGGCCAGCGCCTTGCCGCCGTGCTCGATGCGCAGCCCGAGACACCCGTTCGGGTGCCGCAGCGGACGGGTCCGGACGGCGACCTCCCCCAACTGCAGGTCCTGGCCGGCGACCACCTCCTCGAAGCTGAGCTCGCTGCCCATGATCGAGAGCGGAACCGGGAAGTTGGGATCGGTCATCTGCCGCTCGAGCGCCCGCTGCACGGCGTCGTTGCCCTTGCTCTCCCCCCAGATTCGAAACGTGTTCCCGGGGATGAAAGCGGGGGTGAAAAACGGGATCCCCTGGATGTGGTCCCAATGCAGGTGACTCAGGAAGATGTCCGCCTCGACCGCGCCACCGCGGGAGAGCAGGTCGACTCCGAGGCCACGCAGGCCCGTGCCGCCGTCGAGGACGATCAAACGCCCCCCCGCGTTGACCTCGACGCAGGGCGTGTTGCCACCGTAACGCACGGTCTGAGGGCCCGGAGTCGCGATGCTGCCGCGTACGCCCCAGAACCGGAACCTCATGCTTTGCCGGTCCGACATCCCGGGGAGTATATCCCGACTCACCAAACGCGCAAATCTCGCGAACATCGGTGTGGCCGCGCCTGCGTCGTGGCACCATCGACGGATGAACTCAGCGCTCGTTTGGGGCGCGGTCACCGCGCTGCTCACGGCGGCGCGACCGCCCGTCGTCGATGTCCACGTCCACACGTCACCGAAACGTTACGGGCTGGCCGCGGATCTCCTCGCCGCCAACGGCGTCTCACGCTTCGTGAATCTCTCGGGGGGGAACGCCGAGGGACGGCTCGCCCAGTCGATCGACGCGGCTCGACGCTACGAGGGCCGCATCCTCGTGTGCGCCAACGTGAAGTGGCGCGACTACGACGCCCCGAACTTCGGCGCGCGACAGGCGGTGCTCCTCGCCGAGGGCGCAGCGCTGGGCGCCCGCTGCTTGAAGATCCCGAAGGTCCTCGGCCTGGGGGTCCCCGATCCGAGCGACCCCGCGAAGTACATGGCCGTCGACGACCCGCGCCTCGATCCCCTCTGGGCCGCGGCGGGCCGTCTCGGCTTGCCCGTCTTCATCCACACCAGCGACCCCAAGGCCTTCTGGGAGCCCGTCTCCCCGGCGAACGAACGCTACGGAGAGCTGGGCGTCCACCCCGAGTGGTCCTTCGCGGACCCCAAGTACCCGTCCCGCGAGGCGCTGTTGGCCCAGCGCGACCGTCTACTGGCGCGGCACCGCGGCACGACCTTCATCGGCGTCCACTTCGCCAACAACCCGGAGGACATCGACTACGTCGCCCAGGCCCTCGCGACGCACCCCAACCTCTACGTCGACGTCGCGGCGCGGGTGCCCGAGATCGGGCGCCACGACCCCGCGAAGGTCCGCGCGCTCTTCGAGCGCTTCCAGGACCGCATCCTCTTCGGCACCGACATCGGCATCACCCGCGGCTTGATGCTGGGCTCCGTCGGCAAGAAGCGACCGCGCCTCGCCGACGCGATCCTCTTCTACGCCGACCACTTCCGATTCTTCGAGACCCACGACCGCCGCATCCCCCACCCCACCCCCATCCAGGGCGAGTGGCGCATCGACGCGATCGGGCTCCCGCCAGCGGTCCTCGCGAAGCTGTACCACGGCAACGCCCTGCGCCTGCTGTGGGGAGAGGCGGCGCCCTCGGCCATCGACGCCGAGGCGCTCGAGCTAGCGCCCCCGCTCTCGGACTTCATGGAGTAGCTTCGGCCAGGGCCTCAGACCGCGATCCGCTCGACGGACGAGACCCCGTCGATGCGCTCGATGGCGTGCATCACCAGGTTGAGCTGCTCGAGGTCGTTGACCAGGACCGTGAAGTTGTTCACGGCGCGGTGGTCCGGACTGGTCTTGCAGTTGACGGCCGTGATGTTGACGCCCGCATCGTGGAAGGACTGCGACATGCTCGCCAGCAGGCCCGGCGTGTCCACGCTGTAGACCCGGATCTCGACGGGCCGCACCTGCTTGGACCCCAGATCCCAACGCACCTCGACCCGCCGGGCGGGATCGTAGTCGAGGACGCGGGGGCAGTCCTTACGGTGCACTGTGATGCCGCGACCGCGGGTGACGAAGCCGACGATGTCTTCGCCGTGAACCACCGCGCAGCACCGCGGGAAGTGGGTGGCGATGCCCTCGAGTCCGTCGACGATGATCCCACCCTTCGCGCGCTTGCCCGGGATCATGCGGCGCATGACCCGCTTGAAGGCGTTCTCCGGGACGTCCGCCTCTTCGCGGGGCCCCGCTTGCAGCTTCCCCGGCGGAAGCAGCGCTGGCAGGAGCGCGTCGGGCCGCATCTTCCCGTAACCGAGGGCGAGGAGCAGCTCGTTCTCGGTGCGGCACTTCTGCTTCTCGGCGACCTGGGCGAGCTTCCCCTGCTTCCGCAGCTTGTTGAGGCTCACGCCGAAGCGCTTCAGCTCCTTCTCCAGCAGCTCGTGGCCAATCTGGAGGCTGCGTCCGTTGGCCTCCTGGCGGAGGAAGGCCCGGATCTTGGTGGCGGCGCGGCCGGACTTGACGATCTTGGTCCAAGACGACTTCGGCTTGCTCCCCGCCGTCCGCAGGATCTCCACCGCGTCGCCGTTTTGCATCTCGTAGGTCAAGGGGACCAGCGAGCCGTTGGCCTTGGCCCCGGTGCACTCGTGGCCGAGCTTGGTGTGGATGGCGTAGGCGAAGTCGATGGGCGTCGCCCCGCGCGGGAACGCCCGGACCTCCCCTTGGGGCGTGAAGACGTAGACCTCGTTCGCGAAGAGGTCCGTCTTGACGGTGTGCATGAAGTCGGTGGGGTCTTCGAGGTCGCGCTGCCACTCGAGGAGCTGGCGCAGCCAGGCGAAGCGGTGGTCGGCGTCTCGGGTGGAGAACTTCCCCTCCTTGTACTGCCAGTGGGCGGCGATCCCCAGCTCGGCCGTCCGGTGCATGTCGCGGGTGCGGATCTGGATCTCGATGCGCTCGGTCTCGGGCCCCATCACGGCGGTGTGGAGCGACTGGTAGTTGTTGTCCTTGGGGAGCGCGATGTAGTCCTTGAAGCGCCCCGGGACCGGCTTCCAGAGGGCGTGGGCCAGGCCCAGCGCCTCGTAGCACTCGGGTACGGCCTCGACGATGATCCGAAACGCCAGGATATCGAAGAGGTTGTCGAGGTCGCGCCCGTCGGACTTCATCTTCTGGCGGATCGACCAGAGGTGTTTGGGGCGTCCCGTGACCTCGGCCGCGACAGAGTGCCCGGCCAACTCGCTACGCAACGCGGCGATGACGCGCTCGATGTAGGCCTCGCGCTCACGGCGCGTCTTGCTGATGCGCTCGGCCAGCGCGCGGTACTCCTCGGGGTAGAGGAACTTGAAGCTGAGATCCTCGAGCTCGGTCTTGATCCAGTTGATCCCGAGCCGGTGCGCGAGGGGCGCGTAGATCTCGAGGGTCTCGCGGGCGATGCGCTTCTGCTTCTCCTCCCGCAGAAACGTCAGCGTGCGCATGTTGTGGAGGCGGTCGGCGAGCTTCACCAGGATCACCCGCAGGTCGCGGGTCATCGCCACGAGCATCTTGCGGAAGTTCTCGGCCTGCGCCTCCTCGGCGCTATGGAAGTTGATCTTCTCGAGCTTCGTCAGCGCCGTGACGAGGAAGGCCACATCCTCGCCGAACTGCTCCTGGATCTGTTCCGGCGTCGCGACGGTGTCCTCGACGGTGTCGTGCAACAGCGCCGCCGCGACCGACGCGTCGTCGAGGCGGAGCTGGCTGACGATGTAGGAGACCTCCAGCGGGTGCACCAGATACGGCTCGCCGTTGCGGCGCACCTGGCCGCGGTGCACCTGGGCGCTGAAGACGTATGCGCGGCGCACGAGCTCCACGTCGCCGCGGCTGTGGTGGCGTCGCAGCTCACCGATGACGTCGTCGAGCCTGATCATCGAAGTAGAGATGCCAGATCGTCGGCCCGCGCCGCGGCGCGCAGTCCCGCCGCGCGGTAGATGGCGGCGACGTCACGGACGCAGTCGTCCAGGCCGTCGTTCGTCACGAGGTAGTCGAAGGTGTGGGCCGAAGCCAGCTCACGGCGCCCCGTCTCCAGGCGGCGGGAGATGCTCGCCTCGGTCTCGGTGCCGCGATCGCGCAGCCGAGCACAGACGACCTCCCAGGATGGCGGTAGCAAAAAACAGGTCACCGCCTCAGGGTAGACGGCCTTGAGCGCCGCCGCCCCCACGACCTCGACATCGAAGAGCAGATCGGCCCCCGAGCGCGCCGCCGCCTCGATGGTGCTGCGCGCGGTGCCATAGAGGTTTCCGGCGTATTCGGCCCATTCGGCGAAGCCATCGGCGGTGACCGTGGCCTCGAAGGCGGCGCGGTCGACGAAGTGGTAGTGCTCGCCGTCGCGCTCGCCGGGGCGCGGCCCGCGCGTGGTGTGGCTGACGGACAACTCCAGGCGCGGGAACGAGGCCCGCAAGCGCTGACCCACGGTGGACTTGCCCGTGCCGCTCACGGCGGCGAGTACAAAGAGCACCAACGTCCGCTACTCGACGTTCTGGACCTGCTCGCGCAGGCGCTCGAGCTCGGTCTTCAGGGCGATGGCCAGCTCCGAGAGGGTGAGGTCCTGGGCTTTGCTCGCGACGGTGTTCGCCTCGCGGGACATCTCCTGACACAGGAAGTCGAGGCGGCGGCCCACCCCGTCGGGATCGGGCGCGCCGAGGAGCGCGCGGGTCTGCTCGACGTGGCTTCGGAGTCGCGAGACCTCCTCGGCGATGTCGGCCTTCTCGGCGAAGACCGCCACCTCGTGGACCACCCGCGCCTCGTCGACGGCGAGGTCGAGCCCCGAGAGCAGATCCCCGAGACGGGCCAGGAGCCGCGTGCGGTAGGCGCGGGACTGCTCGGGCGCGCGGACGGCGACGCGCTCGGCCAGGTCGACCATGGTATCGAGGCGAGCCCCCAGATCGGCGGCGAGGGCGGCGCCCTCCCGGGTCCGCATCTCGACGAGCAGCGTGAGCGCCTTGTCGAGGGCGGGCACAAAAGCGGCCTCGAGCGTATCGGTCTCGACGTCGGCGGGCACCGACTCCAAGACCCCGGGCCAAGCCGCGATGGAGACCGAGTCAGATCCGTCGGGGACCCCCAGCTCAGACGCGATCCGCGCATGGGCGTCGCGCACGGCGCGAGCGAGCTCGAGGTTGGTCTCGACGGTGGCGGGGCCCGCCAGCTCGCCCGCGAGGGCGGAGATGACCACGTCCACGCGACCACGGGCGACGTGAGCGCCGACACGATCGCGCACCATGCTCTCGGCGGGCGCGAGCAGGCGTGGCAGGCGGACCTTCAGATCCAGGTAGCGGTGGTTGACGCTGCGCACCTCCACCGCGTAGCGAACACCGGCCACGTCTACGGCGGCGCGGCCGAACCCCGTCATGCTTCGAATGGACACGCCCCGTGGGGTACCACACCCGACGGTCCCGCGTCAGTGCTGAGGAGGTCTCTTCAGCGCGGCTGGTTCTGGGCGAGCAGGATCTCGGCGCGGCGGACCTGCTTGTCGGCGAGGCCCATCGCGCGCGCCGTGCGGCGCACGATGCGGGCGGCGGCGGCCTGGGCCTTCAAGTGGCGTTCGAGGGAGGGCATCGGCATCTCGGCGACGGCGCGGCCGACGTCGAACTCCGCCGGCTCCTCGGCGAGCGCGACGGTGGGAGCGGTGAGCGCCAGGGCCACGACGAGAGAGGTGATGAGACGCATTTTCGACTCCATCCGTGTGCTACATGTAGTTCTTATCCCACATGTAGGTGCGCCGTCAAGAAGTCGGGGGGTTCACCCGTCGGGGCGGAAGGACTCGACGATTCGCGCTCGGGGGGCGGGGGTCCGCGGGACGAGCACCAGGGCCGTCCCCGCTCCGGTGGACAGCTCGGTGGGGCGAAAGATGTCCGTCGTCCCGTCGGTCGCCAACAACGTTCTTCCGCGCGCGCGAAAGAAGCGGACGGTGCCCGTCTCGGCGGTCCCCTGCTCGCCGAGGAGCAGCGCATCCCGGACGCCGGCGAGGCGCAACGCCTCGGCCATCGCCGCGCGGTCGCCGACGCTCGACTGCGCAAAGACCAGATCCCCCCGGGGGGTTCGGCCCACCCCCGACTGCGGGAGCCCCGTCCGACCGCCAGCGGCGCGGGTGGGCTGCCCCCGGACCAACAGCGCCGGCCCTTGGACGAGATGGACCCACTCCGTCGTCGTTGCGACACCGTCGCCGAGGCGCCCCACGTGGGTGGCCCCCGACTCGTCGACCGCGAGGGTCATCTCCCCGGCTACGGGCGGTCGCCAGGTGCGCCGCTCCGCCACCATGCCGTACCTCGAGTGGGCTCCGCGCAGGCCGATGTCGATCCAGGCGGTGGGCGCGGTCTGGAGCCAGGCGTCGGTGGAGGGCACGCCGCTGTTCGGGCGCGGCTCGGCGAGCCCAGGCAGCACGGTGGCGGCGACGCGGTCGGCGTCGGCGAGCAACAGCCGCACCTCGCTGCCGAGGCGCTGCTTCGACAGCCAGCTCCGAGCGACCCTCGGCTGCTCTTCGTCGGTGCGCACCTGGCGCCAGCGGCCCTCGGAGCGGCCCGGGTGATCCAGGGGCACACGCGCCGGAAGACCGCCCGCGTAGCGCAGGTAGAAGAAGTCGCGCGCCTCGACGTCGAGCCAGCGTCGACGCCGAAAGTCCATCGCCTCGGTCCCTGGGCTGGCGAGGACCTCCCCGGCGGAGCCCGGGCGGTAGAGCTCGACGCCGGTGTGGCCCGGGTTCATGTCGAGGTGCATCGCGAAGCGCACCCCGGCGCGCACCATCGCCTCGCCCAGCAGGCGGGCGCTGGTGGCGCTGGACCAGGCGTAGACCAGCAGCCCTTCCTCCGTCAGGCCGATGGCCGATCGCGGCGTTCGAGCTTCGTCGAGGCGCGCCACGACCTCGCCCCAGTCGCGGACGCTGCGGGGGTTGACGCGCCCGTCGGCGACCAACGGGCGGAGGTTCTGGCGCAGATCGAACCAAGGGGCGCCGAAGCGCGTCGCGTCCCACTCACCGAAGGCGGCGCGGCCCTTCTCGTCGATGGCCACGGTGGCGAGGCCGGTGCTCGGCGGGACCAGGACCGTCCCCCCTTCGACCGCCCCGAACCGTCCGTGCTCGACCTTGAAGGCGCCGTTGAAGGCAGCGACGAGGTGTCCCCGAGCGGGATCGGGGATTCGGCCGGTCCCGCGGGCGCCGGTGGTCGAGCGCGGGTGGCGCGTCCCGCCGACGAAGTGCAGGGAGAGGCGCCGGGTGTCGAAGGCGAAGAGCTCGGTGCGCTCGTAGGGGCGCTCGGCGTCGACCCGCAGGAAGGTGTGGCGCACGGGGGGATCGTCCTGCCCCGCGTACGGCGTGGCCTTGTGCCAGCGCCCCTCACTCGGGAGGCCGCGCTCGGCGCGCACGTCGGCGGGGGGCCAGACACCGCCGGCGGCGGAGGGCGCGGCGGCCTCCGTGACGGGGAGTCGGTCAGCGGCGGTGGGGAAGACCCGGTGCGACTGGCGGCGCATCCAATCGGTGACCGCGAAGAGGACGCCCTCGACCGCCATCACCCGCGCCGAACCGACCAGGGACGAGCGCCGCAGGGTGTCGGCCGCGAGGCCCATGACCTCCTGCTGCGGGGGGGCGCCGCGCAGCACGCGCGCGCGCTCGGGGTCATCGACGGCGCCGGTCTCGAGATCGACCTCCACTACGTCCTTGGGCCCGTAGACCAGCTTGACGCGGCCCTCTCCCAGGAACTTCCCGTGGAGCACGGCAGGGGGGCGTCGCAGGAGCACGTCCACCCGTTGCGGGCCGTCCCAGGTGCCGTAGACCTGCCTCGCGTTGAACGCGGCGACCCCCTGGGCGGCGAGGCCCGCGGTCTCGGGCAGCCAGCTCTGGGAGAAGTCGAGGGCCACCGCGTTTTGGAAGCGCCCCCCGATGCGCGTCGCGTAGAGGACCCGGTCGAAGGCGGCGTCGAGGAGCACCTCGTCCCCCTCCGGGGTGCGGGTGATGTTCACCGGCTCGTGAACGGCGAGGGGGATGCCGAAGGCCGACAGCCGAGCGCGCAGGGCATAGACGTCACGTCGTGTCTCGCCGCTGGGCTCCGCGGCGAACCAGGCGACGACGGGCTGACCGTAGCTCAAGGGCGCGCGGGTGCTGCCGGCGAGCTCGAGCTCGTCCTCCTCGACCGTGTAGCCATAGAGCGAGCGCAGGTGCGCGGCGATGTTCTTCCGCGCCCCCGGACCGAGCCACGCGGGGGCCTTGTCGGTGCGCTCGCGGGCTCGGGGCGTGTAGCCGTCGGGCGGCGCGGGGCCCGCGCGATAGTAGGAGACGACGAGGGCGACGGCGACGACCAGCGCGAGCAAGGCGAGCTTGCGTCCAATCGCGGCGCGCCACATCCCGCGCTACTCCAGACTCTCGAAGAAGGCGACGTCGACGTAGCGCATCAGCGGCTGATGGCTGGCGAGCCCGACGCCGTGCTCGTAGAGCAGGCGCGCCAGGCCGGCGCCGTCGACGAGGCGCACCACCGGGCGGTCCCCGAGGCTCGCCTCGCGGCGGGCCGCGCGGGTGAAGGTGCCCATGCTCACGATCAAGCCGCGGGTGGCGCCGAAGTGATCCAGGCTATCGCGCAGCGCGCGGACCGTGTCGGGCTTCATCGAGCTCCACGACCGGCGGGCGACGACGGCGGTTGACTCGGGGCCAGCGCCCTCGTCACGACGGACGCTGAGCGCGAGGTTGCCGCCGCGCTGCCGATGCACGATCGACACGTTCTCGTATCCGAGCTGCTCGAGGAGCATCACGACGACCTGCTCGAAGGCGCCGTCCGTGAGCTCTCCAATGCGCGCCAGCAGATCGCGGCGGACGATCTCGCGCTGCTCCGCCATCGAGGCCTGGATGCTCGCCTCCAGCGTGCGGTAGCGCGCCGAGAGCCCCCACTCGCTGAGCCCGATCGCCCCCGAGTAGCGGACGACGAAGGGCGCGCGGAGTCCGCTGGCCGTACGCCGCGCGTTCTCGGCGAGCACCGCGGCGCGCAGCCCGGAGGTGGACAACCCCTGGTCACCCACGCGCTCCGTGAGTTCATCGGTGGGGACCGGCGCCCCCGTCTCGCGCAGGATGCCCATGGCCGACGCGACCAGGGCGTTGGTGGGAGACAGCTCGGGGAGCTCGGGCTCGCGGCGCTCCGGCTCGGCCGGCGCGGCGGGCTCGGCCGCGCGCCGCTCGACGTAAGGACGACGGCCCCCGACCGGATCGGGCAGCTCGGCGGGCTCAGGTGGCGCGGCCGGCGCCGGCGCCGACGTGCGAAGCGGCCGAGTCTCGTTGCGCCGCGCCTGCAGCCGCTCGCGCATCGCCGCCTTGAGATCGGCGACGGGGGTGGCGGGATCGGGCTCGGCGGCGAGCTCCGTCTCCCGGTGACTGAGCTCCGCGGGGGCGGGCGGCACGGGATCGGCGGACGGGGGCGGCTCGGAGGGCGGATCCTCGGCGATGATCGCCGCCGCGCTCGCGCGCATTTTCTCCCACAGGCTCCGGCGCAGCGCCTCACGATCCGTCGCGGACTCCGCACGGGCGACGGCGTCGGTGACCGTCAGCGACGTCGCGGGATCGTCGCTGACCATATCGCTCGGCCGCGCCCGGCGCCGACGCCGCCGCGCGGGCTCGTCCGGCGGAGGATTCGGCGCACGCCTACGCGGCTGATCTCCAATCGCGTAGATTCCACGGCGGACCTCCGTGAGGCCGCCGCCGTTGCCCGCCTCCGCCTCGAGGGTCGCCCGCAATTGCTCGAGGTCCGGGGCCGGCTCGGGCCAGAGGCGCTGAATCCGGCGGACGCTGAGCGGCCGTCCGGCGTCGGTGAGGATCCGGCGGGCCGCGGATGCAAGATCGGTGTCGGTGGCGCTCATCTCGGCTCCCTGCCGGCCATCGTAGGTCGGGGCGCGAACCATGACAAACTTCGGGGCGGCGTGCGACCATGCCGTCTTGAAGCGCGAGATCCAGGCCCACCACATCCACCTGACGCTATCCGAGCGATGGCGCAGAGACGCGGCCGCTGGCGTGCCGCCTGACCAGCTCGTCGATGCCGTGAACCTCCGGGTGGGCGACCGCGCCATCACCGCCCACCTGGATCCGGTCCCCGTCGTGCCGACCCTGACCGGCCTCGTCCACGCGCTGGCCGACGTGCTCGATGGAGGGCGCCAGAGCGCGTCGTCGATGATGAGCTGCGAACGCATCGAGTTCGCCTCGGACGGCGGGCTTCGGCTCAGCGTGGGGATGGGGGCGCGCGCGACGCTGGTGTCGGCGCCCGTCGACGGCGACGCGCTGCGCGCGGAGCTGCTCGGGTTGGGACGCGCGCTGCTCGACGCGCTCCCGGCGCACACCGCGGTGGACGAGCTCGCCGACGCGCTGGACCGGCTAGCGTCGCTCCAGCGTCCTCGCCTCCCGTCCACCGCTGGCCCCGACGATGTCCCGCCGGCGGTGGCGCCCTCCGGGCGCGGTCCCCTCGCCTTCGGTTTCCGCCCCAGCCTCTCCGCCCGAGAGGTCGTGCGACTCGAGGTCCGCCTCGGAGCCGCCATCGTCCCCGGCGGGCGCGCGAGCCTCACGTCGTTCGCCGACGCCCTGGTGAGCGCCGTCGAGGCCACCCTGCAGACGCGCGGGTGGCCACCGGGGATGCAGATCCACGCCCTGGACCCCACCGCCGACCGGCGCCTCTCCTTGTGGCGTACGGACGACGGCCTGAGCGCGTCGGTCATCGACTCCGGCGACCACGACCTCTGCGAGCCCGTGACGGTCTCGTCAGCGGCCCTCGCCGCCGCCGTACAGCGCTTCGTCGACCGGTCGCGGGCGCACGCGCGCCCCGCCGAGGCGGGCACCCTCGCGTCCCTGGCCCGAAACGCCCGCGAGCTCGCGACCTGGTCCCGCGCGCTGGCGTCCGCGGACCGCCTCGGGCCCGCGGAGCCCCCCGCCGGTTGGACCGCCTACGCGACCGAGGCGCGCCCCTCGGAGGACGATCCGCTCCCCGTGCGAGGGCTGCACTTCCTGGCCTACCGCCGCGGCTGGCGACGCGAGGCGCCGGGGCTCGAAGCCATCGACGCGACGGCTGACCAGCTCCTGGTCTACGACGCGGGCGGCCTCACGGCGCTGCGCCGCCACGACGGCACGGCGGCCTGGCACGTCCCCGACCTGCACCCCCTCGACGCCGCGCCGCCGGGCTTCGCCGCCCACCGGTCCGGCGCCCTGGTGCGCTTCGACCCGCAGGCGGGCGCGCAGCTCTGGCGCGCGCCGATGCGAGGTGCCGCGACCCCCCGGCGAGTCCACGCCTGCGGCTCGATCGTCCTGGCGGAGTCGGCCGACCGCGCCCTGCGAGGGCTGGACGCCGACACGGGCCGCAGCGTGTGGCGCCAGCGGACGCTCTACGGCGTCGTCACCGGCGTCACGACCCACGGCCCCGTCGCATGGATGACCGCCGAAGACGGGTTCGTCTCGGCCTTGCACATCGCCGATGGCTCCGAGCGCTTCCGGATCGCGATGGCCGACGATCCCGAGGGCCCACCGCAGTTGACCGAGGCCGGGCTGCTGCTCACGCAGCACCGCGCGCCGACCGACGAGAGCACGCTGGTGATGCTCGACCCGCTCACGGGAGCGGTTCGGTGGCGCCGCGCGCTGGATGGGGCTACGACCCGCGCGGCCCACGTCTCGCGGGGCGCGGCCCTGCTGGTGATCGACGACGGCGCCTTCGCCCAGGTCGTCTGTATCGCGCTGTCGGACGGCGCGCTCCGTTGGAGTCACGCCATCGAGTCCGCCACCGAGCCGACGATCCTGCGGGCGGTGGGCGAACAGGTCTTCGCGAAGTCCGCCGACGGGTCCGTCAACGCTCTGAGCTTCGAGGACGGCGCCGCGCAATGGACGGTGGAGGGCGACGACCCGGACCTCTCGCTGCTGACGAACGCTCCCCCGGTGGTGGCCCGCGGCGTGCTGCTGGTGCCGGGGACTCGCGTGCGGGTCATCGATCCCGAGACCGGACGCGTGGTCCAGGCCCTCGACTGCGGTGAGCTGGTCCCGGGGTGGTTGCACGCGTGGCGCGACGGCGACCTCGCGATCGCGGAGGACGACGCCGTCGCCCACTATCTGCTCGGTGGACACCTCGCCCTCGTGGGCTGAGGTGGGTGCAAATCCCAGATCTGCGGTCGTCTTTGGAGAGGCTGTCAGCTTTCAGCTTTCAGCCGTCAGTTTGCTCAAAGGACCTTGACACCGTGAAGAACTTCCG
>CAYOBQ010000207.1:0-15977 GCA_964402225.1 uncultured Nannocystaceae bacterium
TGTACACCGCGTCCACCACGTCCCCCGAGATGGCGTTGGTCCCCGTCGGCTCGTCGATTGTCGCCCCCTCTGCGCCTCTGCGCCTCTGCGCGAGATTCACTCCGTCGACTTCGCACCTTGTGCGTAGGGACGCCCGCCGGCATCCGCCTTTGCGCCATCTTCGACCGCGAATGAACACCCGTTCAGCGCTGCCCGCCGATGCCCCTCAAATCCCCGCCTTGAGCGGCTGCGCGCTCCGAGAGCGGTTCAGACGCCAATCATCGCTGCGTGGCAGGCGACCTGCTGCCCCTCGCCGATCTGGACCAGCGTCGGCTCGACGGTCGTGCACTGGCTCGACAGCGAGGGGTCGGCGCGCAGGGCCGGGCAACGGGTGTGGAAGCGGCAGCCGCTCGGGGGGCTCATAGGGCTCGGGACGTCGCCCTGGAGGACAACGCGCTCGCGGGTGGCCTCGACCTCGGGATCGGGGATGGGGACCGCGGAGATGAGCGCCTTGGTGTAGGGGTGCCGGGGGCTCGCGTAGAGGGTGGCGTACTCGGCGATCTCGACGACGCGGCCGAGGTACATCACCGCGATTCGGTCGGAGATGTGGCGTACGGCGGCGAGGTCGTGGGCGATGAAGAGGTAGGTGAGCCCGAGCTCCGCCTGGAGGTCCTGGAGCAGGTTCATGACCTGGGCCTGGATGGAGACGTCGAGGGCGGAGATGGGTTCGTCGCAGACGATGAACTTGGGCCGGGTGGCCAGCGCACGGGCGATGCCGATGCGTTGGCGCTGACCGCCGGAGAACTCGTGGGGATAGCGACGCACGTACTCCGGGTTGAGGCCGCACTTGGCCATCAGCTCCTGGACCTGGGCCTGGAGCGCCTGCTTGTCGTCGACGAGGCGATGGGTGACGAGGGGCTCGCCGATGATGTTGCCCACCGTCATGCGCGGGTTGAGGCAGGCGTAGGGGTCCTGGAAGATCATCTGGAGGTGCCGGCGGAACGGGAACAGAGCCTTCTCGCTGGGCAAGGTCGTCAGATCGACGCCGCCGAACTCGACGCTGCCGGCGGTGGGTCGGTGGAGCTGGAGCAGGGCCCGGCCGGTCGTGGACTTGCCGCAGCCGGACTCCCCGACGAGGCCGAGCGTCTCGCCAGGGTAGACGTCGAAGCTGACGCCATCGACGGCGCGGACGCGGGCCACCTCCCGGCGCAGGATGGTGCCGCGATAGACCGGGAAGTGCATCTTCAGGTCACGGACGCGGAGCAGCGGCTCGGTCACGGCTGCCCCGCCCGGAGAGGGTGGTGGCAGTGGGCGACGTGCTCGGTGCCGAAGGTGGTCTCTGTCGGGTGGCGCTGTTTGCAGGCCTCGCTGGCGTGGTCGCAACGCGGCTCGAAGGGGCAGCCAGGGGGTAGGTTCGTCACCAGCGGGGGCAGGCCACGGATCGACGAAAGCCGCTGGTGTTCGTGCTCGTCGATGCGGGGGACCGAGTCGAGGAGGCCGCGGGTGTAGGGATGCGCGGGGGCGCTGAAGAGCCGGCTTGCGGGGGCGCGCTCGGCGACGCGCCCGGCGTACATGACCACGATCTCGTCGGCGGTGCCGGCGACCACGCCGAGATCGTGGGTGATGAGGACCACGCTGGTGCCAACCTTCTCTCGCAGGTCGCGGATGAGCTCAAGGATCTGCGCCTGGATCGTGACGTCGAGGGCCGTGGTGGGCTCGTCGGCGATGAGCAGCTTGGGCTTGCACAGAAGCGCCATGGCGATCATCACGCGCTGGCGCATCCCGCCGGAGAACTGGTGCGGGTACTGGTCGAAGCGCCGCGCCGCGTCGGGGATGCCCACCAGCTCGAGCATCCCGATCGCCTCGGTGCGCGCCGCCTTGCGGGTCATGCCCTGGTGCAGCTCGAGGACCTCCGTGAGCTGCCGGCTGACCCTGAGGAAGGGGTTCAGCGAGGTCATCGGGTCCTGGAAGATCATCGAGATCTCGTTGCCGCGCAGGCCCCGCATCTCCTTGGACGACAACGTGAGCAAGTCCCGGCCACCAAACAGGATGCGACCGCCGGCGATGCGACCGGGGGGGGTGGGGATGAGCCGCATCACGGCGTTGACGCTGACGCTCTTGCCCGAGCCGGACTCGCCGACGATGCCCAGCGTGCCGCCGCGGGGGAGCGTCCAGGAGACGCCGTCGACGGCGCGCAGCGTCTGGCCATCGACGCTGAAGTGGACCTCGAGGTCCTCGACTGCGAGCAGCGTCTCCATCAGTCCTTGCGCACCTGGGGGTCGAGGGCGTCGCGGAGGCCGTCGCCGAGGAAGTTGAGGCTGAGCAGCGTCACCGCCAGCAGGCCGCCGGGGAAGATGATCATCCAGGGGTAGAACTCGAAGCCCTTGGCGCCCTCGGCGGCGAGGGAGCCCCAGGAGGCGTAGGGCGCCTGCACGCCGAGCCCGAGGAAGGAGAGGAAGGCCTCCTCGAGCATCACGGCGGGCACCGTGAGCGTGGAGTAGACGATGATCGGGCCCAGGGCGTTGGGGATGAGGTGGCGTAAGATGATCATGCGCTTGCTCACGCCGATGGCCCGAGCCGCCTCCACGAACTCGCGCTGCTTCAGGGACATGACCTGGCCGCGGACGATGCGGCTCATGGTGAGCCACTGCACGGCGCCGAGGGCCCCGAAGAGCAGGTAGAGCTTATGTTTGGAGGGGATGTCCTGGAAGATCACCATCAGGAGGATGACCAGGAAGATGAAGGGCAGGCCGTACATCACGTCGACGAAGCGCATCATGATGTTGTCGGTCTTGCCGCCCAAGAAGCCCGCCGTGGCACCCCAGAGCACGCCGATGAGGAAGCTGACGAAGGTGGCGATGAAGCCGACGGCCAGGGAGACGCGGGCGCCCATGATGCAGCGCGTGAGCAGGTCTCGCCCGAGCTGGTCGGTGCCGAAGAAGTGGGTCTCGGGGCGCGGAAGACCGGGGAACTCGGCGGCGGAGAGGACCTCGTCGGCGTCGCGGTCATAGGCGCGAACGAACTCGCGGGCCTCGGACTCGGGGAAGAGGCTCGTGAGGTCGACGTCGGGGTCGCTGGCCTCGGCGAAGTCGACGCGCAGATCGCCGCTCAGATAGATCTGGCCGTCTTCGGTGGTCTGGCCCTCGGGGACGACGCCCGGGGCGGTGCTCTTCAAGACCAGCAGCCCGCGCCGACCCGCCTTGCGAGCGCGGAGCCGGATCCGGTCACCGTCGACGGTGGCGGTGAGCAGCGCCCCGACCGTGAAGTCGTCGGTGACCGCCTTGGCGATTGCGGCGGCGTCTGCGCCGGGTTCGACGGCCACCTCGTGGTCACCGAAGGTGAGCGTGAACGACGCCACGGGGGTCGACTTCACGCGCAGCGCGCCGGTGGCGAAGTCGCTGGTGAAGGCCGTCATCCGTGGGCTGCGCTCGACGAGATTGACGGGGGCGTCGGCGATCTCGTCGGGGACCAGCGCCCCATCGCCGTTGGTGTCCCAGCGGGCGAACTGAAGGCGCTTGAGGTGCACCGAGAGCTCGGCGCGGCTGAGCTTGGAGTCGCCGTTGGTGTCGATCTCGCCGAACTGACCCTTCGCCGCGGTGTCCAGGCGGAAGTGGTGGGCGGGGATGCTCTGGGACCCGACGGGCTTGGGCTGCTTGGCGAGGTGCTGCTCGTCGAAGGTGAAGCGCGTCACATAGGCCGACAGCGGCTCGAAGGTGAGGGCCAAGACGCCCATGAAGAGCACGACGCCGGCGCCGATCAGCGCGGCCCGGTTCTTGAGCACGCGCTTGCGGGCGTCGGCCCAGAGGCTGGTCCCCTTCTCGACCTCAGTCATACGTCACCCGGGGGTCGAGCAGCGTGTAGGCGAGATCGACCAGCACGTTGAGCATGACCAGGAGCGACGAGTAGACGACGATCGTGCCGAGGACCAGCGGGTAGTCCCGGTTGAAGGCGGACTGCACGAAGTGAGTCCCCAGGCCCGGGATGTTGAAGATCATCTCCACCACCACCGACCCCGATAGCAGCCCCGCGAACGCCGGCCCGAGGAAGCTCACGACGGGGATGATCGCGCCGCGCAGGGTGTGGCGCATGACCACGAGATGCTCCGCGAGCCCCTTGGCGCGGGCGGTGCGCACGTAGTCCTGACGGATGATCTCGAGCATGCCACCGCGCGTCAGCCGCGCGACGTAGGCCGCGTAGTACACGCCCAGCGTCATGCTCGGCAGGAAGCTGCTCTTGAAGTGGGCCACGAAGCCCTGCGAGGGGCCCGCCCAGTTCGCCGCGTCGAACCACTGGAGCTTGATCGCGAAGAAGTAGATGAGCAGCGGCCCGAGCACGAAGTTCGGGATCGAGACGCCCGCCATCGCGCCGGTCATCGTCGTGTAGTCGGTCAGGGTGTTCTGCTTGAGCCCCGACAGGAGCCCCGCGGGCAGGCCGATGAGCAGGGCGATGAACAGCGCCTGGACGCCGAGGATGATGCTGACGGGGAGCCCCTCGCCGATGAGCTCGTTGACCGTGCGATCCTGGTACTTCATGGACGGGCCGAAGTCGAAGTCGATGAGGATCGACTTCATCTGCCGCAGGTATTGCTCCGGCAGCGGCTTGTCGAGGTGGTACTTCGCCTCGATGTTCTTCTGTACCTCCGGGTCGAGCTTCTTGTCCGCGTCGAAGGGCCCGCCGGGGGCCACCCGCATGATGAAGAAGGAGGCCGTGACGACCACCAGGATCACCATCAGCGAGCTGACGACGCGGCGGAGGAGGTAGCTCAGCAAAGGGCGGTTACAGCTCTACCTTGAGCCAGCGGGAGCCATGGACCCCCTGGAGGTGGGACTTGTAGCCCTTCAGCCAGGGCTTCGTCATGTCGTGCTGGACGTAGAAGTAGATCGGGATGACGGGGACCTCGGCGGCGAGGATGCGCGTCGCCTCGTTGAGCTTCGCCATGCGGGCCGCGGCGTCGCCCTCGCGTCGCGCGCCGTCGATGAGCGCGTCGAAGGCGGGGTTCTTCCAGCCCGCGTGGTTGTTGGGGTTGCCGCCCTCCCAGAGGTCGAGGAAGGTCATCGGATCGGGGAAGTCTCCGATCCAGCCGTAGCGGCTCACGGAGTAGTCGAGGGCGTGGAGCTTCTTGAGCATCACCTTCCACTCCATGTTCTCCAGGGAGCAGGGGATGCCGAGGTTCTTCTTCCACTGCTGCTGCACGAACTCGGCGATGGACTTGTGGGTCTCGAGGGTGTTGTAGCTGAGCTGGAACTCCGGGAAGCCCTTGCCTCCGGGGAAGCCCGCCTCCGCCAGGAGCTTGCGCGCCTTGGCCGGATCGTAGGCCCCCGTGACCGGCTCGTAGCCCACCGACTTCAGCCCCGGATGGACGACGTCCCAAGCCTGCTCCTGCATCCCCTTCACGACGTGGCTGCCTACCTTCGCCTTGTCGATGGAGAGGTTGAGCGCCTGACGGACGCGGCGGTCGTCGAAGGGCTTCTGGTTCACGTTGATCACGTAGAAGTAGACGCCCAGGTAGGGGCTGGTCCGCAGCTCGGGGTTCTGCGTGCGCAGGTAGGTGGGCAGGTGCGTCTCGGGGACCCGCCCCTCGAGCATGTCGATCTCGTTTGAGACGTACATGTTGTGGGCCGGCCCGTTCTCTTGGGAGATGCGCCAGGTCACGGTGTGGAACGGGACGGAGTCGCGATCCCAATAGTGCGGGTTCTGCTTGGTGCGGATGTGCTGGCGGGCCTTCCACTCGGTCACGACCCACGGGCCGTTGGAGACCATGTTGCCGGGTCGAGCCCACTGGTCACCGTGCTTCTCCAGCACGTGCCTGGGCACGGGCTGGTAGGTGTAGAAGGCCGTGAGCTTCAGGAAGTAGGGGGTGGGCGCGACCAACGTGACCTGGAGGGTGTGGTCCTCGGTGGCGGTGATCTTCACCTCGTCGCGGGCGCCCTTCCCTTCGTTGTAGGCCTTCGCCCCCTCGATCAGCCACATGATCGCCGCGTAGCGCGACGCGGTCTTGGGATCGAGGACCCGCTTCCAGGCGAACTCGAAGTCGTGGGCCGTCACCTGCACGCCATCGGACCACTTCGCCTCCTTGCGCAGCTTGAAGGTGTAGGTCCGCTTGTCCTCGGAGAGCGTGTGGGACTCTGCGACCCCGTTGGGCCAGGTCTTGTGGTCGGGGCCGTACTGGTAGAGGCCCTCGAAGGTGTCGTGGATGATCTTGCCACCCTCGGACTCGGTCGTGAGCCCCGGATCCAGGTACTCGGGCTCGCCGAGGTTACGCACGAGGTGGCGCGGATCCTTCTCCTTGCGGGCGCTCGTGGCCTTCTTCGCGGCGACCGCGGTGGGCTTGGCGTTTGCGCCGACGGGCGGCCCAGGCAGCTTCACCTCGTCGTCCTTGGGACCGCACGCGAGAAGCGCCAACGCGCTCAGCAAAGAAACGCGCCGGATCACGGCCTACTCCTTGGAGATGTAGCGGACGGGGTGCTGATTGAGCGTGTGGGGCGCGAAGCCCGACACCGAAGGGTTGAGCAAGTAGGCGCGGGCGTATTGCTTGATCGGCAGCACCGGCGCCTCCTCCAGAAGCAGCGTCTCGGCCTCGCTCAGGATGGCCATGCGCTTCGCCGCGTCGGGCTCCCGCCGGGCCCGCTCGATGAGCCCGTCGTACGTGGAGCTCCCCCACCCGGTGTTGTTGTTTCCACTCCCCGTGATCCACATGTCGAGGAAGGTCATCGGGTCGTGGTAGTCCCCGATCCACCCGGAACGCGCGAGCTGATAGTCCTGGCTCTGCAAGCTCTTGAGGTAGACCTTCCACTCCTGGTTCACGAGCTCGACCTCGATGCCCAGGTGCGTCTTCCACATCTCCTGGACCATCTCGGCGACCTGCTTGTGGTTCTCCTGCGTGTTGTAGAGGAGCTTCAGCCTCGGGAAGCCGACGCCCCCGTCATAACCCGCCTGCGAAAGGAGCGCCTTGGCCTGCACCGGATCGAATGCGTGGGCGTTGGTCGGGGGCGTGTAGCCGCGCTGCCGCGGGACGTAGGTGCCGGTCGCCGTGAACCCGAGCTTGATGACCTTCACGATGGCCGCCCGATCCACCGCGAAGCTCAGCGCGCGACGTACGCGCCGGTCCTTCAGCGGGCCGTGCTCCACGTTGAAGCGGAAGAAGTAGGTGCCGATATATGGGTCCTCGCGGTAGTCGTCGCGCCGGCTGAGCTCACCAATCTGGAGGGAGGGCAGATCGGTGGCGCCGGTCCAGTCGAGTTGGCCGGACTTGTACTGGTTGATGACCGACGTGTTCTCCTGGATGGGGCGAATCGTGAGCTTGCGGATCTTCAGCTTGGCGGCCATCCAGTGATGGGGGTTGACGGTCATCTTCAGGTGCTTGCCGGGTCGCCACTCGACGAGCTGGTAGGGGCCGTTGGACACGATGTTCTCCGGGCGCGTCCACTTGTCGCCGTGCCTCTCCACCGTCGCCCGGTGGACCGGCCGCAGCGTGTGGAAGGCGGCGAGCTCGACGAAGTACGGAGCCACGTAGGCGAGCCGCACCCGCAGCGTGTGGGCGTCGATGACCTCGATACCGACGGACTTCGGATCGGGCTCAGCGCCCTTGAAGTAGGCCGCGGCGCCGTCGATGACGAAGAGGATGTCGGCGTAGGGGCTCGCGAGCTTCTTGTCGAGGACCCGCAGCCACGAGTAGCGGAAGTCGGCGGCCGTCACCGCATCACCGTTGCTCCACTTCGCGTCGGCGCGGAGATGGAAGGTGTAGGTGCGCCCGTCCGGCGAGACCTCGTGGCGCTCGGCGACGCCCGGCGCCATCGCCCCATTGCCCAGCGGGAACTCGAGCAACCCCTCGAACATCTGGTCGCAGACCTTGCTCTCGTTGACCCCGCGCATTCGCCCCGGATCGAGGGTCTCGGGCTCTCCGCTGATGGCGAAGACAAAGGCGTCTGTGGCGGTCTGCCACGTCTTCGAGGCGGGGCTCTTGGCGGCGGCCTTGTCGGCGCCGATCGGCGCGGCGGGCAGCGGGAGCGCGACGTCGTCGGCCTTGGAGCAGCCCGCGGCGAGCACCGCGAGCAGCGGGAGGAGACGCGTCACTCGAGCCGGTCGTCGTCGTCGGGCGGAGCCATCATCGCGATCATCGCGTCGATCGGCACCAGGTCGGCGTCGATGGAGACCAGCCAGTCCCGGTAGGCGCCGAGGCTCGACGGCGCGAAGGCCTCGTCTCGGGCGCCCTCGACGAGGGCCACCTCGGCCTCACCGCGCTGGCATGGCGCGATGCTCGCGAACAACATCGTGAGGGTGGAGGGGGCGCTCGCCTCCAGCACGGCGATGACGCGTTCGAGAAGATCGGCGTCGGCGGGATCGGTGAGCGGGTCATCGATGCCCGCCTCCGCCCGCGCTCGGACGCGCTTTGAAATCAAAGCGGCGACGTTCGTCATGATCGTGATGCCCAGGGTGGCATCATTTGGGGTAGATATCAGCGTCGCCGTGATGGCCGTCGCCAGCCTGAGCCAGAGCTGCTCGTCTCGCGTCCACAGGGCAGGAAGCTCGGCGGACGAGGTGCGCGCCTCGATGGCCTCGATCACGGCGAGGGTTGCGCCCTCTGAGGTCAATTCGTCCCGAGCGTCGTTGCCGGGCGCTGAGAGCGACTCGAGCTGAGTGAAGAAGACCACCTCCGTCACCGGGTTGAAGGCGTACTCCCGCCCCTCCACGGCCGCGACGAGCAAGAGCATGGCGGTGGCGAGGCCGACGCGCTCCTCGGCGTCGAACTCAGCGCGCTCGAGCGCCGTCGGGAGGATACGCAGGACGTCGCGGGTCCACTCGCGGTCGAAGAGCCGCGGCGCACACGACCGATAGAGCGCCTCGAGTTCGGAGTCGCTCGGCTCGTACCGTGGGAACAGGGGGCCGACGACCATCGCGAACCGTTGTTCTTCGATCGCCAGCCACTCGAGCAGGCCCCTGCACATGCACCCCGAGATCCGGTCCATCGAGTCGGCCAACCAGCGGTGGTCCATGAACTCGATGTTGCGCTGAGCCTCCTCCATCGCCCGCGCGCCGAGGGGCCCCAGGCCATCGGCCATGCGCGCGAGCAGACGGCGCGCCCTCGACCGCTTCTTACGTCGGATCTTCTTCGGCACGCCTCAGACCAGCCAGCAGGAGACGCGGTGCCCCGAGGCCTTGTCCTCCAGGGGCGGGCGCTCGCTGTGGCAGCGGGTCTCGGCGACGGGGCAGCGCCCGGCGAAGGGGCATCCCGGGGGGGGATCGAAGGGGCTCGGCACGTCGCCCTCGAGCACCGTCAGCTCGCGGTCCTCGTCGGGGTCGTTGACCGGGTTCGCCCCCAACAGCGCCTTCGTGTAGGGGTGCTGGGCGCGGCTGTGAATGTCGACGCAGTCGATCTCCTCCACGATGTGGCCCAGGTACATCACCAAGACGCGGTCGCAGAAGTGCTCGATGACCTTCAGGTCGTGGGAGATGAACAGCAGCGTGAGGCCGAACTCCTCCTTCAGATCCATCATCAGGTTGAGGACCTGGGCCTGCACCGAGACGTCGAGGGCGCTGACGGGCTCGTCGGCGACGATGAAGTCAGGACGGGTCGCCAGGGCGCGGGCGATGCCGATGCGCTGGCGCTGCCCGCCGGAGAACTCGTGGGGGAAGCGCATCCGCTGCTCGGAGCGCAGACCGACCTTCAAGACGAGCTCATCGAGATAGTCGTCGACGTCTTCGGGGGAGACCGCCTTGTGAAAGAGCGCGACCTCCTTGAGAGCCGCGTTCACCGTCATTCGCGGGTTCAGCGAGGAGTAGGGGTCCTGGAAGATGATCTGCATCTTCCGCCGAAACGGCATCAAGCCCGCGTGGTCGAGGGTCGTGAGATCCACGCCGTCGTAGCGGACGTGGCCCGAGGTGGGGCCCTGCAAACGAATGAGCGCCTTGCCGAGGGTCGACTTGCCGCAGCCGGACTCGCCGACGACGCCCAGGATCTCGCCCTTCTCGATGTCGAAGCTGACGCCGTTGACGGCGTGGACCCAGGCGTTGACCCGGTTGAGGATGCCGCCGTGGACGGGAAAATGCTGGACCAGGTCCCGGACCTCGATCAGCGCCATCAGGCTTGCTCCGCGTGCTCGATGGGCGTGTGGCACCGCACCGAACGGCCGTCGGCGGCGGTCACGAGCTCAGGCTCGACGTCGACGCAGCGCTGCTCCTTGAGCCCGCAGCGATCCTGGAAACGGCAGCCATGGGGAAGCTCCCAGAGGCTCGGCACGATGCCCTCGATCGTCGGCAGGCGCGCGCCCTTCTGCTTCTGACCGGACTTGGGGATCGAGTCGAGCAGCGCCTTGGTGTAGGGGTGCCGCGGCCGGTGAAAGAGATCGGAGACAGGCGCCTGCTCGATGACGCGCCCGGCGTACATCACCAGGACCCGGTCGCAGACCTGAGCCACGACGCCGAGGTCATGCGTGATGAGCATGATCGCCGTGTCGAGCTTCGACTTCAGACCGTTCATCAGCTTCAGGATCTGGGCCTGGATCGTCACGTCGAGGGCCGTCGTGGGCTCGTCGGCGATGAGGATGCCCGGCTCACAGCACAGCGCGATGGCGATCATCACGCGCTGGCGCATGCCGCCGGAGAGCTGATGCGGATACTCGTCGACGCGGCGCTCGGGGTTGGGGATCTCCACCACCCGCAACATCTCGATGGCCTTGGCGCGGCGGCCCTCGCGATCGAGATCGGTGTGGTACTTCAGGGCCTCCTCGATCTGCCACCCGATGCGAAAGACCGGGTTGAGCGAGGTCATCGGCTCCTGGAAGATCATCGCGATGTTTCGCCCCCGGACGTCGCGCATATGGCGCTCGTCAGCGGCGGCGATGTTGGTGCCCTCGAAGATGACCTCCGTCTCCTCGCCGAAGACGGTGATGTGCTCCGGCAGCAGGCGCATGATCGACTTGCTGGTGACGGTCTTGCCGCAGCCCGACTCGCCGACGATGCCCAGCGTCTCGCCCGGGTAGAGATCGAAGGAGACGTCGTCCACCGCCGTGAGCATGCCGCGGTCGGTCTTGAAGCTCGTGGTGAGGTGTCGGACCTGGAGGATGGGTTCGCGCTCGGCCATCAGGACACGTGTTTGGGGTCGAAGGCGTCCTGCAAGGCGTCCGTCAGGATGTTGAACGCCAGCACCAGGCCGAACATGAGGAAGGTGGCGGTGCCGATCTGCCAGAAGAAGCCGTTGATGACCTCCTGGCGGGACTGGGAGATCATGATCCCCCAGCTCGGGCCCTTCTTCACGCCCAGGCCGAGGAAGCTGAGGATGACCTCGCTCTTGATGGCGGCGATGAAGAGGAGCGAGAAGTAGATGAACATGAGGTGCACGGTGTTGGGCACCACGTGCTTGACCAGGATGTAGAGGCGCGAGAAGCCCGCGGCGCGCGCGGCCTGCACGTACTCCAGCTCCTTGAGCTTGAGGACCTCACCGCGGATCACGCGGCAGGGACCGATCCAGAACGTCATCGAGAACGCGCAATACAGCGGGATCAACGTGCCGTCGAAGATCGTGCCCGCGAACATGTAGACCAGCACCGTCAGCAAGACGAGGTACGGGATGCCGGAGAAGGTCGAGTACAGCCAGATGACGATGTGGTCGACCCAGGAGCCGTAGAAAGCCGCGGCGGCCCCGAGCAGCGTGCCGAGAAAGACCGCGATGAGGGCGGTGATGAAGCCCACCTGCACGGCGACCTTGATCGAGTAGAAGGCTCGCAGCGAGATGGAGCGTCCCTGGCGGTCGGTGCCCAAGAACATCACGAAGCCGTGACCGAGGCCCGCGAGCCCGGGCGGCTCGGCGTAGAGCGTCCTTGCCGCCACCTCCAGCTTCTCGATGGCGGGGAGCAGCTTGGGATCGCCGTTGAGCTCGTCGTTCTCGGCGAGCTCGTCGAGGATCGCGAAGGCCGGATCGATCTGCTTCTTCAGCGCGGCGGCGTCCGTGCTCGCCACCCGCAGCCCCCCGAGATCGATGTCCGCGAGGGCCTCGGCCGGGTTGCTCCGCTTCAGGGCCTTCGCCACCCTGTCCAGGTAGAACTCCGCCACCTCCAAGCGACGCTCGGGCTCCTCCTCGAGGAAGAAGCCGGGGACGCTGTTGGGGCCAACGCGGCGGAGGGTGTCGTCGAGGGAGATGAGGCCGGCGCCGCCCACCAGGGCGGCGATGCCCATGTAGAGCAGCGCGACGCTCAGCGAGATGACCGCCATGCGGCTGCGCATGAACTTGCGCATGCCCCGGCCGCCCATGAAGCGCTTGATGAGCTTCATCATTGGAGGCGAATCCGGGGGTCCACGAGGGCGTAGAGGACGTCCGTGAGGATGTTGGTGATGATGAAGAAGGCCGCAAAGATAGCGGTGAAGGCCTCGATGACCGGGAAGTCCTTGGCGTTGATCGCGACGATGAGCACGCGGCCCATGCCCGGGATGTTGAAGTACATCTCGAGGAGGATGGAGCCGGTGATCAGGAACGGCACGGTGACCATGATCCGCGTGATGATGGGGATCATGGCGTTCTTCAGCATGTGAACGAACATGATCTTGGCCTTGGGGGCGCCTTTGGCCTTGGCCGTGAGGATGTAGTCACGCGACGACTCCTCCACCATCACCGACCGATAGAAGCGGGTGTCGTATCCCATCGCGACAAACGTGGAGATGAGCACTGGCAGCAGGCAGTAGTGGGCCCAGTTGGCCAGGCCGGGTTCGTAGCCCTCGATGGCGAAGAGCTCGCCGGAGATCGACTTGTTGAGCAAGTAGGCGCCGAAGTACTGGCCCAGGATGATGTAGACCAGGAAGCTCACGCTCATCCCGAGGACCGCGAGAAAGACCAGGCCGCGGTCGGCGATCTGGCCCCGGAAGAAGGCGGAGATTTGCGCCACACAGATGGAGATGAATGCGGTCAGCAAGAGCGCCGGCGCGCTGATCGCGAGGCTCGGCGGGATCGAGCTGCGTAAGAGCTCGCCGACGGAGAGGCCGGGTTTGTCCCAGCTCTCGACCGTGAAGTTCAGGCTCAGCGTATCCCAGACGAAGCTCAGGTACTGAGCGATGAAGGAGCGGTCGAGACCGGCGTTCGCGGCGAAGGTGTTGTAGTCCTCGATCGTCGCGTTCTTGCCCAGGTACGCCCAGATCGGGTCGTTGACCCGCAGGGCCATCATCATCAGCAAGATGATGCCGAGATAGACCGGCACGTTGTACAAGACGCGCCGGACGACGTAGCTCCACATCGGGCGCGTCCTACTTGGCGGTCCGCTTCGACTCGTCCACGTCCAGGTACTTCACCCAGGTGTGGAATAGCTCGGCTGGGAGGAAGTTCACCAGCCAGGGGTTGGCGACCACGTGGCGCGTGCGGGCCATCGAGCCGAGATAGGGCGCGTCAGCCAGGACGATGTCGCGCATCTTCGCGTAGAGCGCGGTGCGTTCCGCCGAAGGCGGCATGCCGCGGACCTGCTCGTAGAGCGGGTCGAAGGTGGGGTTCTTGTAGTTGTAGTGGTTGGAGCCGGGCGCCTTGTTGGGGCCGTAGAAGAGCGCGAGGTTGTTCTCCGCGTCGGGGTAGTCGGAGGCCCAGGAGAAGGAGAAGATCGGCGCCTTCTTGTTGTTGACGGCTTCGATGAGCTGGGAGAAGTCGACCAGCCGCACCTTCAGCTTGATGCCGAGCTTGCCGAGCTGACGCTGAAGCATCTCCGCCTGCTCCGCGGCGTTTCCACCCTGTCCTGACCAATACTCGATCTCTGGAAGGCCCTTGCCGCCTGGGTATCCCGCCTCGGCGAGCTTGGCCGCGGCCTTCTCCAAGTCCGGTCCCCGCGTGTGTCCGGGCGCCTTGCCGCCCTTGGGGTAGCCCTCCATCCCCGGCGGGATGGGACCGTCGTAGACGATGTTGATGCTGTTGTAGAAAGTGTCGTTGAACTCATCGAGATCGATGGCCAATCCGATGGCCTTGCGCAGCGCGACCTTCTTCGGGTCGAGACCGCCCACCAGCGGATCGTCCATGTTGAAGCCACGGAAGATGAAGTCGAGAAGCGGGATCGCCCAGGCGCGGATACCCGCCTTGCGCTGCTTGGGCTTCAGCTTCCTGGTGCGCTTGTTGAAAGCGCTCGAAAAGTTCTCGGCGGGGACCGACGTGTAGTCGAGCTTGCCGGCGTTGAACTGCAACCACATCGGGTTGTCCTGCACGAACATCGTGATGTGCACCCGGTCAACGATCGGCAGCGGGTCGCCCTTCTTGACGCTCGGCCCGGGGCCGGAGGTGACCTGGTGAATCGCGGGATCGAAGGTCTGGTGGTAGGCGGGGTTCTTCTCGAAGACCATCGACTTGCCCGTCACCCATGCGTTCTCCTTCATGGTGAAGGGGCCCGTGCCGACCGGATGGCGACCGAACTTGCTGCCGTACTTCTCGACGGCCTCGCGCGGCACGACCGAGAGTTGGAACATCGCGAGGATCCAGACGAAGCGGTAGACCGGCTCCGTGAGGGTCACCTCGAAGGTGTGGTCGTCGACGATCTTCATGCCCTCGACGGGCGCGTCGTAGTCGAACTTCGCAGCCGCGTTCTGCGCGTCGCGATAGGCGTCGAAGCCCTTGATGGTCTTCTTCATGAGCCACCAGGACTTCGGCGAGTTGCCTTTGTCGGCCATGCGCTTCCATGAGTAGAAGACGTCCGACGATTTCAGCTCACGGCCCTTCCCACCCGGGAAGCAGGCGTCGTCATGGAACTTCACGCCCTTCTTCAGCTTGAAGGTCCACACGAGCTTGTCGGCGGAGGGCTTGGGCATCTCCGTCAGGAGCAGGGGGCGGAGCTTGAACGGACGCGCCGTGTACTCGTACTCCATCAGGGTCTCGTAGACGAGATTCGCAGCGCGGCTGTCGTAGACCGTCGACCCCTTGACCGGATCGATGGACTTGGGACCGTCCGTCCGCATCGGCAGGCGCAGCACCTTGAGGCCCTCCGCGGCCTTCTTCGCCGACGCCGGCCCCTTCGTCGCGGGCTTCTTGGCCTCGGTGGTCCCGGTCTTGCCGCTCTCGGTGCCAGACTGTCCGCATGCCGCAAGCGCCAGGGAAGCGAGGGCCAGCGGTAGGAATCGAAGCGTAGGTGTTCTCATGGCGCGGCATCCTGGCAGGGAAAGCAGCGCCGTTCAATGGTGCATCTGCCGCGGCGATGGGAGCCCCCTCCCCCGTCCTCGCCCCGGACCAGGCATCCGGCGGCACGAGGGCGCTCGAGCTACCCTGGATCCGAGTCGGGGGGGAGGTTGGCCAGCACCCAGGGATGCCGGTGGTGGTCCACCACATCGGGCGCCGGCGCGTGGACACCGTCGAGCTTGGCGCCGATGAGCCCGAGGGTGCGCGGGTCTCGCTGGCTCACGACCGAGAACCCTCCGCGCAGTAGCAGCGCGGTGGCGACCCCGACCCCTCTGCGATGGTCGACGGGCTCCTCGAAGCGGCAGCCCACGGAGATGACCTGACTGCCGCACGCGCCGCTGCGGTCGGTGAGCACGGCGAAGTCGATCTGCTCGGCCTGAGCCAGCGCGAGCATCGCCCGGGCGCCCGAGAGCATCGCCTCCGTCAGATCGACCCGGTGCTCGTCGAGCACCCGCGCCTTGCCGTCGAGTACCGCGAAGCCATCGCCACCGTGCATGTCGGGCATCGTCCGCGGCGTCCCGATGCCGTGGTCCTCCGGGCAGAAATGGACACATCGAACACGCGGGTGGTCGAGCCAGCGCGGTCGCTCGCGGCCCAGCCCGTAGTCGGTGCCATTGACGCCGCAGGGGTGACCGGCCAGGCACCCGCTGAGTAGGACCCGCCAAGGATCATCGAGGGTCGGGACCCGGAGAGCCGCGACGACCTCGGGGTGGTGGGCAAGCCTCATCCCCTGGCAGTAGGCGGTGCCGGGGAGGAGGTCAAGGTGAAGAGTTGACCGGGCGCGAAGGGCCACCGCGCGGGCCTCTGCGCAGACTCAGTCGTCGTCGTCGTCGTCGTCGTCGTCGTCGTCGTCGTCGTCGTCGTCGTCGTC
>CAYOBQ010000208.1:0-15817 GCA_964402225.1 uncultured Nannocystaceae bacterium
CAGAGCGCTGTGGCCATGGCCGCCAGCAGGCAGAGAGCGATGAGCCTGGAGCGCACTTGGGCCCGTCCCTACTACGATGTTGCCCCGGAACACGGGCGCCCACTCCCACGGGCGCTGACGTGGTCGGACCGTAACATCAACTATCGGCGGGTAGAAGGCTCGGCGTGAGTCCGAAGCCGCGCTCAGGCCTTCTGGCCGGTGATCATGATGCGCTGGCTGGCGTCGCCGAAGTAGGCGCCGCTGGTGTGGGTGGAGCCTGAGACGTCGACGACCTCGAAGCCGACAAGGCTCAGCATCTGGGCTATCTCGTGGACGGAGTAGAGGCGCAGGGAGATGTCGTATTCGCGCTGGAGGCCGTCGGCAAAGACGAGGAAACGCTTGATGCGAAGGCGGCTCTCAAGGTGGTTGAACTCGATGTCTTCCTGGACGAGGCAGCCGTCGCCTTCCCACCAGTTACGGTTGGGGACGTCGTGGATGGCGAAGTCGCGGTTGGCGATGTCGAGGATGAAGCGTCCGCCGCGCTTCAGGGCGGTGTGGACGCCCCGCAGGACCATCAGGTTCTCGGCGTCGGAGAAGAAGCCAAAGCTGGTGTCGAGGCTGAAGGCACCGTCGAAGACCTCATCGAAGTTCAGGTCGCGCATGTCGCCGTGGACGAACTTGATGGAGAGGGACTCCTTCTGGGCCTGGGTGAGGGCGTGCTTGAGCAGGTCGAGGCTCAAGTCGAGGCCGACCATCTCGTAGCCCTTGCGGGCGAGGGGCAGGGTGTGACGGCCATAGCCACAGCAGAGGTCGAAGAGCCGCCCGCCCTGGGCGACGCAGAGCTGGCTCTCCAGGAACTCGACCTCGCGCTCGCTGGTATGAGCCGCGCGCATGGGATGGGCGAGCAGGTACTCGTTGCGGAAGACATCGGCGAACCAGGCGCCCTCGACCTTCGTCCGGTTCGCCTCCGCGTGGGCCGACGCCAAACCCAACACGGCCTGGGCCGCCCAGACGGGATCCGCGTCGGGTGGGATGATCTCCGCCAGGTGGGTCGCGACCGCGCTCTCGACGCTCGCGGACAGCTCGGCGACCTCGGACGGACCAGACGTGGGGGGGGCCGTCGCGGCGCTCGCCTTGACCGCCTCGGCCTCCGCCTTCGCCGCCTCGGCCTCCGCCTTCGCCGCCTCGAGCTCCTCCCTCACCGCCTGAGCCTCGGCCTTGGCCGCCTCGGCCTCGGTCTTGGCCACCTCGGCCTCGGTCTTGGCCACCTCGGCCTCGGCCTTGGCGGCCTCCGCCTCGGCCTTGGCCGCGCTGGCCTGCGCCAGGACCTCGCTGTCGAGGGGTCGCGTCGGCTCGAGGTCGAGCTCGTCGACGGAGGCGAACCCGCCTTCGGGCTCGGCGGCGGTCGGGAGCGGCTCGGTCTCGCGCTCGAACTCGTCTGTGGGCTGGGAATCCAACGGCCCGGTCCGACGCGTGCGCTCGACGCGGTGGTCCTCCGTCAGGACGACGTCGTAGCTCTCTCCGGGTGATGGCCCGGGCTCGCGACGCGGATCGACGCCCCGCGAGGCGGCCGCCCCGCGCTTGCGTTTCCGACTCTTGCGCGTACGGAACACGGCCGCGAGCGGTGGGTCGCCACTCTCCCCACCCAACGCGTAGATGTGCTGTGTCTCCGTCGCGCCGGGCTCGTCGTTCGCCGCCAAGTCCCTCGTTCCCCGGGGTGGTCGCGTGCCATGCTAGCACGCGCCACGTGTCGTCGTTACTTCCGCGCCACAACCTCGCCCATCCGGACCGGCTGATGCGCCTCGAAGGGCTCGATGCGGACGTCTGGATCTCCGAACAGCACCACCGCTGTCGAGCCGAGGTGGAAGATCCCGAGCTCGTCACCCCGCGCTACCCGGATCGCGGGCTCGTAGGTTCGCAACGCGCCTACCGCCCCCCGATTGGTCTCGACCTCGGCGTCGTAGGCGACCGTGATGTGGCCCACCGACGTGGCCCCGACCATGACCACGGCGACCGGACCGATGGGCGAGTCGAGGTAGGTAATGAGCCGCTCGTTGACGCAAAACAGATCGTCGATCTGACCGACCCCGGCGGCGTTGACCGGCCACAAATGCCCGGGCACATATCGCGCCCCCGTCACCGTGCCCTCCACGGGGTGGTGCACCCGGTGGTAGTCGCGCGGACTGAGGTAGACCGTCAGCCACGATCCACCCCGGAAACGCTCCGCTTCTCGACTGTTGCGGAGCAGATCCTCGACGCGGTAGCGACGCCCCTTCGCCTGTATGAGTCGCCCGTCCTGGAGTCGTCCGCCGTTGAAGAGCCGCCCGTCCGCAGGGCTGACGGCCAGCCCAGGCCGCCGATCGACCGGCCGCGCGCCGCTGCGTAGCTTGCGCACGAAGAAGTCGCCGATGCTGTCGTACTCGCCGACCGGTCGCTCCGCCTCGCCGAGATCGATCCCATAGGCCCGCGCGAAGGCTCGGATGCTGGCCTGGGCCAGGGGCCGTGGCAACCGCGCGTGCGCCGCCCGTCCCACCGCCCGACTCAACAGGTTCTGCGGGACCAGACCCAGCGCGCCGATGACCAGCCGGTCAGATGCCTTCGTCACAGGCGCTCGCGCGCCTCGCGGCTCGGCGCGTGCTCCGGATCGAGGCCCAACGCACGGTTGAACATGTCCTTGGCCTTGCGCGTATCGCCCAGGGCCAGGCGGACCTGCCCCAACTTGTGGAAGACCTCCACCCGGTCGGGGACCTCGAGCTTCATCTGGTGGAGCAGCACCGTCTGGAAGATCTTGAGCGCCTGCTCCCAGCGCTGCGCCGCGTAGTGCAAGCCGCCCAGACGAAGCAGGTTCGGGAGGTAGGTGGCGTCGTACTCGAAGCACTCGGAGTAGTAGGCGAGCGCTTGCTCGACGTCCCCCCGCGCCTCGGCCACGCAGCCCATCCGATAGTTGTAGGCGAACAGCTCCTTGAACCGCCGCGCGCCCTTCAGCTTCGATATCACCGCCGCCAGGATGGGCTCGGCGTCGGCGTGCCGGTCGGCGGCGAAGTAGGCCTCGAGCAGGCCGTCGGCGACCTTCAGATCGTCGGGCGCGAGCTGGTGCGCCTCCTCCAACGCGACCACCGCGCCCACCTCGTCGCCGCTCTTCCCCCGCAGCTCGGCGATCTCGGTGAGCAAGCCGACCCGTGCCTCGCCAGCCGCGTCGGCGAGTCGACGCTGCAACAGCGTCGCCACCGCCGCGTCGTCGCCCCGCTCCCTCGCCATCGCGACCAACGCGCCGAGGGCCTCGCTGTCGGCGTTCTCCTCCACCGCGGCCTCGAGCGCGCGCTGAGCGTCCTCCGGCCGATCGAGCCGCTCCAGGTAGAGCAAGCCCAGCCGACGCCACGCCTCCGCCCGGTCGCTCCCCTCCCCCGCGTGCTCGATGGCCTGCTCCAGCGTCTCGGCCGTCTTCTCCCACTCACCGTTGCGCTCGTAGAGCCGCGCGAGCACATTCAACGCGCCGGCGTGGTTCGGATCGAGGCTGCGCACCTCGTTGAGCGCCTCGATCGCGAGATCGGCATCCTGCAAGCGCCCCTCGGCGATGTTGGCCGTCGTCACGAGCGCCGGGATGAGCGACTCGACGTCCGCGGCCTCCCGCAGCGCCCCGACGTGCTCCCGGAGCGCCTCGACCATGTCGAACCACCGCTCGGTCCGCGTGTAGAGCCGCGAGAGCCCCGCCATCGTGACCGCGTCCTCCGGGTGTGCCCCCAGAACCTGCCGGTAGTACTCGACGGCGTCCTCGGGGTGGTCGAGCCGCTCGTCGGCGTTTCGCCCGAGGGCACGCAGGACCTCGACCCGCCGGGCCTCATCCTCTCCCGCGCCGGCCAGCTCCTTGAGCAGGACCTGCTGCAACGCATCCCAGCGCTCCCCAGCCTCGTAGATCTCGCGCAGCGCCTGCGTCGCGGACCGCGACTCGGGCTCGAACTCGAGGACCTTCTCGTACCCATCGGCGGCGCGCTCCGGATCGCCGAGCTGCACCCGCGCCAGATCCGCCATCCGCCGGTGGATGCGCCCCAGCTCGTCTCCGTCGTACACGGTCTCCGTTCGACGCTCGAGCACCTCGTAGAGCGCCGACCAATCCTCGGCCCGCGTGTGGAGCGCCTCCAGGTGGCCCAACGCCGCGGCGTCTCCGTCGTCGATGTCGAGCACCTCTTCGTAGGCCGCCACCGCCCCCGCGAAGTCCCCCGTACGCTCCGCGCACAGCTCGCCGAGGGCGTGCAAGCGCGCCTTCTTCTCGTCCAGATCGAAGAGCGCATCGGCCCGTCGCCGATAGACCTGCGCCAGCGCCGACCAATCGCCGCCAGCCTCGTAGAGCCCCTGCAAGGCGTCGAGGGCGCGCTCGTTGTCGTCGTCGATCTCGAGCGCGGCCTGGTACGCCGCGATCGCCCGCGCGTCGTCGCGCAAACGCCCCCGCGACCAGTCCGCGATGCGCAGCCGGTCTTCGAGCTGCAAATCGGGATCGTCGAGCCCCGCCTGGGCCGACTCGAAGGCGCCCACGAGCACCTCCCACGCCCCCCGCTCGGTCGCGATCCGCTCCACCTCGGCGCGAATCTCGAGGTCACCCGGCAGCTCGGAGAAGGCCTTCAGAATCGACGAGAGGGCCGAGTCGGTGTCGCCCAGCTTCTGCTCACGCAGCTCCGCGGAGCGCACCCAGAGCTGGGCCCGCTCACGGTCGTCACCGGCGAGCTCGACCCGCATCTCCGTCAGGATCGCGAGCTTGTCCCACTGCTCATGGTCGGCGTAGATCGGCTCGAGCACCTCGGCGATGGCTTGGCGATACTCGGTGTGCACCGCCAATCGCTCCATCGCCTCCCGCGAGTAGGAGTGGTCCGGCGTGTCCCAGAGGATCCGGCGATACAGCTCGATCGCCCCCGCCGCGTCCCCCTCGACGACCTCGAGCAAGTACCCGAGGCGGAACAGCAGATCGGAGACGGCCGCCGGGTCGTCGTCGCCGCTGATCTCGATACGCCTCCGCAGGACGTCGATCAGCGCGCCCCAGTTCTCGCTCGCCTGGTAGAGCAGATCGAGGGCGGTGAGCGCCTCGGCGTCGTAGGCGTCGGCCCCCAGGACCGCCTGCCACGCGAGCACCGCGTCGTCGTGGCGACCGAGCTTCGCGTCGAGCAACCGCGCGAGGCTCCGGTTGAGCTGCCGCTCGACCTCGCTGTCCAGCGTCTCGGTGGACTGCTCGACGTAGAGCGCCGCCAACTCCTCGTGGGTCTTGAGCTCATCGGCCAGCTCGTGCAGCGCCGAGACGATCTCCGGGTCGGCGGGGTCCTCGCGGAAGGCACGGGCGTAGCTGTCGAAGGCGCTGGGCGGGTGCTTGAGCACCTCGTAGCGCAGCTTCCCCAGGCGCTTGAGCAGCTCGAGCCGTTCGACCCGATCGTCGAGATCGAGCAGTTGGAGCTCGTAGATGCGCGCCAGCGCCTCCGGCTGCTCCCGCTCGCGGTAGTAGGGCTCGAGGACGCGGCTGGCGATGAGCCGGTGGTCCTGGTCGGCGAGCAGACGCTCCAAGGCCCCCCGCGCCATGTCGCTGCCCGGCTGCCGACCGAGCACCTCGCCGTAGAGTTCGATGGCCTGCGCCACCTGCCCGAGCTGGTGCTCGAGTACATCGGCGATGCGCAGCTCCGTCTCGTCGACGCGCTCGGGCGCCGAGTCGCGGAACTCGTCGCGCTGACCCTCGAGCAAGTCGATGAGCTCGCCCCAGCGTCCCTCCCGTGAGTAGAGCCGCTCCAGCGCCTCGATGGCCTTTTGGTCCAGCGCGTCGAGCTCCAGCACCGAGCGGTAGCTGAGGATCGTCTCCTCCACGTCCTGGAGCTGCTCCTCGTAGGTGCGCGCGATGCGGAAGAGGATGGCCTTGGCGGCGTCCTCGTCGCTCTCGACCTCGAGCTTCTCCCGCAGGACCTCGACCAACAGCGGCCACTGCGCCGTCGTCTCGTAGAGCCGCACCAGGGCCTCGATGGCGTTTTGGTCCTCGGGATCCTCCTCGAAGACCCGCCGATAGGTGTCGATCGCCTGGTCCGGACGGTCCAGGACCTGCTCCCAGATCTCGCAGACCCGGTACAGCAGGTCCTTCTTCTCCATCACGTCGCTGGCGAGATCGGCCTTCCGGTTGAGGATGCCCACCAGGTCCTGATGCCGACCATTCATCTGCAAGATGCGCTCGAGCGCGTTGAGCGCCGTGAGGTTCGCCTCGTCGACGACCAGCACCCTCCGGTAGGTCTCGATGGCGTGCTCGATGTCCCCCAACTCGGCGTCGAAGTACCCGGCGACCTTGGTCAGGATCTCCACCGCCGAGTCGAGGTCCTGGTAGTCCTCGATCCCCGAGAGGTAGATGTCCACCAGCGGCCGCCACGCGCCCAGCTCCGCGCCGAGGCGGTCGATCTGCTGCTGGAGGTCGGGGTTGCCGTAGTCGCACGCGAACGCCCGCCCGTAGGCGTCGAAGGCGTTCGCCGGCGAGCGCAGCTTCTCCTCGTGGACCCCCGCGACGCGGACCAGCGTCTCCATCCGCTGCCAGCGGTCATCTTGGAAGAGGAGCTGCACCTCCACCGCCATCACCCAGTCGGCCCAGGCCTCCCGCGACTCATAGAGCGGCTCGAGGACGCACGCCGCGCGCAAGCGCAGGGGATCCGGGTCGTCGCTGTCGAGCTCGATCAGCAGCCGCTCGAGGGCATCGACGGACGGCCCATGCCCCTCGACATCGGCCTGGAGCGCCATCCGCCACGCCTCGATCGCGCCGGAGAGATCGTCGTTGTGCTCCTCGAGAACACAACCCAGGCGATAGCGCAGATCCGCACGCGGCGCCTCTTCGATGGTCTGGTCGACGCGCACCCGGAGCAGCTCCGCGAGATCGGCCCAGCGCTCCCCCTGCGTGTAGAACCGCTCGAGGGCCTGGAAGGCGTCCACGTTGTCCGGCTCGATCTCGAGCACCTTCCGATAGGTCTCGATCGCCCGGTCGGCGTCGTCCACCACGTCGACGAGGAGCTGGCAGACCTTGAAGTACAGCTCCTTCTGCTCGTCGGGATCCATCGACGCGGCGGCGCGGTCGAGGTAGAGCCCGACGAGGTCCTCCCAGGCGTGGGTCTGGGTGAAGAGCGAGACCAACGCCTGCATCGCGTTGACGTTGTCGGGATCGATCTCGAGCACCTCGCGGTACGCGTCGCGGGCCCGCGCCGGATCCTCGCGCCACACCTCGTTGACCAGGCCCAGCTCGATGAGCAGGACGCACTTGAGCTCGGGCTCTGTGGCGTCGGCGGCGGCCTCCTCGAGCAGCTCGGCGAGCCGCTCCGAGCGCTCCGTGCTCTCCGCGAGCCGATGCAGGTCCTGTCGGTTCTCCTGATGCTCCGGCGCGAGCGCGAGCACCCGACCGCAGGTCTCGAAGGCGGCGACCGGCTGCTCGAGCTGGGTCTCCTCGAACCGCGCAACCTCGCGTAGGATCCGCACCCGCTCGACGAGGTCGTCGTGCATCGACGCCTGACGCGCCTCGAGGACCGGTACCAGCGAAACGTAGTCCTCGTCGGCTCGATAGAGTGGCTCGATGATCGTGGCCACCTGGAGGCGGTCGACCCCCGCGTCGATGGCGCTCGCCTCGTCGGCGAACAGCGCCGCCAGCGCGGTCCGGGTCCCCGCGTGGGCGGCGTCACGGGCCAGCACCTGGCGGTAGAGCTCGAGGGCGCGCGACCCCTCCGCGAGGCGCGTCTCGCAGACCGCGGCCAGCCGGTACTCGAACTCGGCGAGCTCGGCGGTGCTGGCGACCGAGAGCCGATGCTCGTAGAGCGCGGCGAGCTCCGGCCAGCGCTCGGCGCTCCCGAGGAGCCGCTCCAGGTGGTCGAGGGCGACCCCGTCGGCCTCGTTGTCCACCAACCGACGCCGCCACGTCTCGATCGCCGAGGACGCGTCGTCGAGCTGCGCCTCCTGAATCTCGGCGATGCGCCCGTACAACGCGGCCCGCGCGTCCCCCTCGGCCAGCTCGCCCTTGCGCTCGAGGGTCTCGACCAGCGACTGGTAGTCGCCGACCCGCTCGTAGAGACGCTCCAGCGCGTCCAGGGCACCGCGGCTCTCGGGATCGAGCTCGAGGACCTCGCTGTGCTCGTTGATCGCGCGCTGGACGTCACCCAATCGGGTCTCGGCGAGGTCCGCGATCTTCGAGCGGATCACCGCCGCGCGCTCCGGGGCGTCGACGACGACCTCCCCGAGCAGGTCCGCGAAGGCCGCGTGGTGGTCCAACTCGTCGGCGAGCCGCGCCAACTCGGCTTCTAGCTCGGCGGAAGCGCCGCTCATCCGGTAGGCCTCGGCCAGGGAGTCGAAGGCCGCCCCGGACTGGCCCAGATAGCCCTCCTCGATCAGCGCGACGCGCTGCAGGGTCTCGATCCGCTCCTCGAGGTCGTCGATATCTTGCAGCGTCCCGCGCAACGTCCGCCGCAGCGATGACCACGCCTCGGCGGCCTCGTAGAGCGGGTTCAGGATCCGGGCCGCCGTCAGGCGCACCTCCGGATCGTCGAGCATCGACTCCAGCGCGGTGCGCGCCTCCCCGTGGGTCCCATCTCGCTCGAGCACCAGCCTGAAGGACTCGACGGCACGCGCCGGCTCGCCCAGGTGGTCGCGGAACAGCAGCCCGGCGCGGAACTCGAACTGGTTGCGCTCGGCGTCATCGGCGGCCAGCGTCCCTTCGCGCTCGAGCACGTCGAGGAGATCGATCCAGCGCTCGAGAGAGAGGTAGAGCCGGTCGAGGTGGCCCCAGGCCGCGGCGTCCGTCCCGTCGAGCTCGGCGACCTCGCGGTAGACGGCGACCGCCTCCTCGGGTTGCGCCAGCGCGTACTCGAGGGTGCCAGCGGCGCGGCCCAGAAGGGTCTTTCGTCGCTCGACGTCGTCTTCGACCTGTTCGGCGTGGTCGCGGAGGACCTGCACCATCGGCTCGTACTGACCGACCGTGGCGTACAGCCGCTCGAGGGCGGCGTGGGCGCGCAGATCCGTCGGATCGATGTCCACTCGAACCCGTTGGTAGACGTCGATCGCCTGTAGTGGCTGCTCGAGGGCCTCCACGTAGAGCGTCCCCAGGCGGAAGCAGAGCTCGGCCTGCTCCGCCGGCTCGAGGGCGAGATCGATGCGGCGCGAGACCACCTGCACTTGCTGCTCGGCGTCCCCCGTCGCCCCATAGAGCCGATCGAGGCTGCACAACGCCCCCGCGTCGTCGGGGTCGTCGTCGAGGATGCGCAGGTTGAAGGCCGTCGCCCGGCCGGTGTCCCCCACCCGCTCCTCGTACAGCCCGGCGACCCGCCCGAGCATCTCGCGCTTCAGCCCCGGCTCGAGGGCCGCGGCCCGCTCCGGGTCGTCGAGGCCGCCGCGCAGCACCATCGCCAGCGCCTCCCAGTGCCCGATCTCGGCGGCGATGCGCTCCAGCTCGGCGAGGACGGAGGCGTCGCCGTACTGCTCGTCGAAGGCGGCCCCGTAGCTCCCGAAGGCCGCCTCTGCGTCGTGGGCCTCCTGTTCGTAGAGCCGCGCTATCTCGACGTGCGTCGACACCCGCCGGGCGGGCTCGCTGGCGTCGGCGAGGCGCACCTGGCCGAGGTGCACACGGCTCTGCCAATCGCCGCGCGCGGCGTAGATCGGCTCCAGGATCTCGCACGCGCGGGCGCGGAGCTCGCGCGCGTCGGGATCATCGTCTGACCAGGTCTCGATCAGCGCATGGATCGCCCGCTCGGAGGGCTCGTGGTCGGGCACGATGCCGAGGACCTCGGCGTATTGTTCGAGGGCATCGGTGGGCGCCGCCAAGTGCTCCTCGAGCACCTGGCCGAGCTGGTAGGCCAAGGGGACGCGCGCCTCGCCCTCGGCATCCTCGAGGCGAGACTCGAGCAGATCGGCGAGCTCTCGGAACCGACCGACGTTGCGGAAGATGCGCTCCAGCGCCTCGACCGCGCGCGGTTGTCCCGGCTCGTCGGCGAGGACCCGACGGTACACATCGACCGCGGCGTCGCCGTCCTCCAGGAAGACCTCCTGCAGATCGCCGATGCGGAAGAGCGTCTCAATGCGCTCCGCGGGCCCTTCGAGCAACGGGATGCGCCGCTCGCACACGTCCACCAGACCGGTCCAGTCCTCGAGGCGCGTGCAGAGGTGGTCCAGGCGATCGAGGGTGGGCAGGTCGTCGCCCATCTCCTCCTGCACCAGCTCGAGGGTGGTGCGCGCGTCACTCGCCCGCGCGAGGCGCTCCTCCTGCAGCGACGCGAGCCGGCGGCTGTAGAGCGCGTTGGTGTCCAGATCTTCATCGGAGAGATCACCCCCGAAGGCGAAGCGCGCGTAGAGCTCCGCGAGCTCATCCCACGCCGCGAGCTCGCCGGCGAGGCGCTCCAGATCGGTGCGCGCGGCGGCCATCGTCCGGTCCTCCGCCAGGAGCCGTCGATAGGTGGCGAAGGCGCCGCGGGGATCGGAGAGCCGGCCCTCGCGGATCTCGGCGACCTCCTTCAGGAGCTGAATCCGGGACTCGGGAGCGGCGGCGTCCTCGGCCTGGAGCTCGAGGACGCTGCGCAGGCTCGACCACTGCTCGTGGGCCCGCATATACGGCTCGAGGACCCGCGCTGCGCGGGGCGCGACGGCGCTGTCGAGGGTGGCCTCCAACGCCTGCACGGTCGCGGCGTGCTCGGGATCGAGACCGAGAACGCGGGCGTAGGCGTCGACGGCCTCACCGAGATCCCCGCGACGCTCGGAGAGCTGGCCCAAACGAAAGAGGAGCGACGCCTGCTCCGCCGGCTCATCGGTGAGATCGAGCTCGGCGGTGACGTACTCGGCCAGGGCCCGCGTGTCCTCGGAGCGCTCGGCGAGCCGCTGGAGCCCGCGCAAGGCGCTCAGGCTCGAAGGATCCAAGGCACGCAGGCGCTCGTAGGCTTCGAGGGCCGCCGCCGGGTCGTCGCTGATGTTCTCCTGCAGCTCGCCGATGGCCGCCAGGATGCGGGTCTGGTCGCCGGGCTCGTCGGCGCGGTCGAGCTGAGCGGCGTAGATCTCCTTCAGCGCGTCCCAGTCACCGAGCTTCTGGTAGAGATCGCACAACGCCGCGAGGACCGCGTCGGACTCCCCGTCGAGGCTGCGCACGCGCTCATAGTGGTGGGCCGCGTCGGCGCTGCGCCCGAGGTGCTCGGCGCAGGTGCTCGCGAGGACGCGACGGAAGCGCACCTCCGCCTCGGGGGCCTCCACGGTACCGACGAGGAGCTCGAGCAGATCGACGAGGCCCTCGTATCGTTCGCTGGCGGCGGCGGTCCGCGCCACCTCGTCGAGCAGATCGGCGCGGCCCGGCTCGGACTGCAGCGCGCGGGCGAACCACTCGTAGGCGGCGCTCGGGTCCGAGAGCTGCTCTTCGTGGACCCGCGCGAGCGCGACCATCAGCTCCAGGGGTTCCTCGGGCTCGTTGCGCAGCAACGCCTCGTAGACGGTGACCAGCGGCTCCCAGGCGCCGACCCCCTGGTAGTGGGGAAGCAGCGTGCGCGCGGCGTCGATGTTGTCGGGGTCCTCGACCAGGATCCGCTCCCAGCACTCGACCGCCGCGCTCTCGTTGTCGAGGTTGACGGCGCAGACGCGGGCCATCCGCTTGTAGAGATCGACCCGCGTCGAGATGTCGTCCGACGCGTCGGCGGCGCCGCCGAGCAGGCGGATGAAGCCCTCCCAGTCACCGCGCTCACCGTACAGCGTCTCGAGGGCGGCCCAGTCGCCACGCGTGAGATAGAGCTCGCGCAGGTAGCTCTCGGCGTGGAGGTCGTCGGCGTTGAGGCGCAGCACGGCGCGCCACGTCTCGGCGGCGCGGTCCTCGTCGCCGATGCGCTCGGCGTAGGTGTTGCCGAGCTTCTTCAGCCACGCGAGCTGCTTGCGCTCGTCCTCCTGGCGGCCGGCTTGGGCCTCGAAGAGCCCCGCGAGATCGGTCCACCGCTCGGTCTTCTGATAGAGGCTCTCCAGGGCCTGCCACGCGGTGTCGAGGCTCGGATCTGCGTCGACGACGCGGCGCCACAGATCGATCGCCTCGTCCTTCTCGTCGAGACGGTTGGCGGCGATCTTGGCCATCTCGACCAACCGCTCGACACGGGCCTCTCCCTCCAGCAGGTCGAGTTGCCGCCCGTAGGTGGTGTAGAGCGCGCGCCAGTCCTTGCGGTGGCGATAGATGTCGATGAGCTGACCGATCGTCTGCTCGTCGCTCTCCCGCAGCTCGAGGATGCCCTCCAGGTATTGGATGGCCTGGTTGGGGTTCGAGAACTTCTCGAGCCAGAGCTGGGCGATCTGGCGGTAGAGCCCGACGAAGGCGTCCTCCTCCCCCGCCTGTTGGGCCGCCTCGGCGCGGCGCTTCAGGATGCCGATGAGGTCGTTCCAGCGGGCGCTCGACTCGTACTTCGCCTGGAGGGCGTCGAGGGCCTCCGCGTTGGTGGGGTCGACCTGAAGGATCTGGTTGTAGGTGTTGATGACCATCACCGGGAGGTTGAGCTGGTCCCGGTAGATCCCGATCATCTCGCCGTAGAGGGCCACAGCACCTGCCGTGTCGCCCTCCTCCACCAGCGTGAGATCCTCCTTGAGCAGCTCCAGCAGGGCGTTCCACTTGCGGGTGTGGAAGAAGAGGCGCCGCAGCGCGTCGCGCGCGACCTGGTGCCCCGGGTCGAGCTTCAGGATCGACTTCCAGATGTCGATCGCCTTGCCGTGGTTGCCGAGCTCCTCCTCGGCGACGCGCGCCATCTCCAGGCCCAACTCGACCTTGCGCTCGATGGAATCCTCGTTGCCCTGGCGCGCGCCGAGGGTGCCGAGCAGCCGCTTCCAGTCTTTCCGAGTCGCGTAGAACTCGGTGTAGAACTGGAGCATGAGGCCGTTGCGCGGATCGTTGAGCTTGATGCGCTTGAAGTAGCTCTCGGCCTGCTCGAGATCGTTGGTCTTCCGCCACAGGATCATGGCGATCTGCACCAGCATCGCCGACTCGTTGCCCCCGCGGTGGCGGGTGCGGAGCGCGGCCTCGTACACGCCCACGAGGTCGTGCCAACGCTCGCCTTCGGAGTAGTAGTCCACGCAGAAGCCGAGGGCGTCCTGCTCGACGGGGTTGAGCTTGAGCACCTCGCGATGCCACTCGACCGCCTTCGTGGCGTCGCCCATCTCGTTTTGGGCGATGGCGGCGAGGCGCTGGTAGACGGCCAGCCGATCAGCCTTGCGCGCCGTCGCCTCGGCGCGGCCGACCAGGTAGGCCGTCAGCTCGTCCCAGAGCCGGTTGGACTCGTAGAACTCCTGGAGGAGCTGGCGCGCGTGCTCGTTGCGCGGATCGGCGGAGAGCACCTCCTTGAGGAGCGTCTCGACCTGGGCGTCCTCCGGCGACTCCTCCATCCAGAGGCTCGCGGCCTCCACGAGCATCGCCGCGCGCTGCCGCGGATCGCGGGTCGCCTCCGCCGAGGCCCGCAGCTCCTCGAAGCGCACCTCACGGTCCTTGTGCACCGACTCCAAGAGCTCGGCGTACTCCTCGCCGCGGGGGTGGTCGGGCACCAGCTTCAGCGCCTGGCGCACGCACTTCACCGCGTCGCCAGCGCGGTCGAGGCGCTCCGAGCAGATCGCCGCCATCTCGAAGAGCAGATCGGCCTGGGCCGTCGCGTCCCCCGCCACGGAGTCGAACTCGAGGGTGTAGAGCTGCCACACGAGGTCCCACTTCTCGCGCGCGATGTAGCTGTCGCGCGCGAGGTGAAGGGCCTCGGTGTTGCCCGCGTCGAGTTGGAACGCCCGCTGGTAGCGCAGCATCGCCTCGTCGGGCCGCGCCAACCGCAGATCCCAGATGCGACCGACCGCCAACACGAGGCGGGACGCACCGATGGCGTCGTCCATCTCGGCAGCGTGCTGCTCCAGGCTCTCGACGAGCCGGGTCCAGGCGAGCACCGAGTCCTCCGGCGACAGCCCTTCGGCGCGCTCGGCGGTGAGGGCGACCAGCCCGTCCCAATCCTGGGTGCGCACCAATGCCGACTCGAGGCGTTGCAAGGCCTCGGCGTCGTCGGGGTCGCTGGCGAGCTGGTCGCGGAAGCTCTCGAGGTCGTTGTCCATACGAATCGACACCTCTACGCAGGAGGAACCACGCCTATGAGCCCAGCGGCGATTGAGCGGGACCAGCAAGCGCGGACGCGCATGGTACAAACCGCTCGTTGGTCTCACAACCCGGATGAGCGTTGTCCCACCCGGCTGAATTCGTGCTGGTCGACGGACGCCTCGCGCCGGCCGGGACGCCGGTCCTGCGAGGCGACGACCGCGGCTTCCTCCACGGAGACGGCGCCTTCGAGACGATCCGCCTCGAAGACGGCCACCCGCAGGGCTGGCGCTGGCACCTGGAGCGGCTCTCCGCGGCATTGAAGACGCTGGAGATCGACGCCCCCATGGCCTCCCTGCTGGGCTGGTTACGAGCGCTGGTCGTCGCCAACCGGGGCGCCGAGATCGTCCGCATCAGCGTGAGTCGAGGATGGGGTGAGCCGCCCACGGCGACGGTCTTGATGACGGCGCGCGCCGCTCCCGCACGAGGTCCCGTCGCGCTGGCCTCCCTCGACTCGGCCCGCGCCCTCGCAGGGCTGAAGTCCCTCTCCTACCTCCCGGCGGTCCTCGCCCGCAGGCGTTGTGGGGAGGCCGAGCCGCTCTTCGTCGAGGGCGGCTACGTCCTCGAAGGGGCGACGACGAACCTCTTCGCCCGTGTGGAAGACACGCTCGTGACGCCCCCGGCGGACGGGCGAATCCTGCCCGGCGTGATGCGCCGCGCGGTCCTCGCCGTAGGCGCGGTGGAACAGCGACCCTTGACCCGAACCGAGGTCTTGGGGTGGGAATGCTTCGTGACGAACGCGGTCATCGGCCTGGTGCCGGTGGTCTCCATCGACGGGCACGCGCTGGCGCGGCCGGGCCCGTGGCTGAACCAACTGAGGGAGGACGCGCTTGCGCTGCTGGCTCTGGACGACGGTCGCGATCGCGATGGCCGGCTGTGACGACGCCGCTCAACAGGTGACCCCGACGGAGTGCGACCCCATCGCCGATGAGGGGTGCCCCAGCGACGAGCGCTGCCGCGTCGTCGCCGGCGGCGGCACGGCCTGCCTCGCGCCGGAGGCTCCCGAGGCGGAGTGCGTGGCCGGGAGTTGCCCCGCCGGCGAGTCGTGTCTGCGGGTAGAGGGCTGGCTCGGCTGCCGCACGATCTGCCGAGCGGAGGATGGCGAGGGCTGCCCCGGCGCCTGCGTCTACCGGGTGGGCGAGACGAGCCCCTGGGGCGCTTGCGCCGACACCTGCACCCTCGGCGCCTGCGCAGACGGGCTCACCTGCGCGCCGGTGCCCGTCTGGGATCGGCCCGTCTGCGTCCGCGCCGGCGAGGCGGCGGAGGGTGACGACTGCCGCAACGCCCCGTGTCGCGCGGGGTTGGCCTGTCTGCGCTTGGAGGAGGTCCCGCGGTGTCTGCCGGTGTGCGACCCCGAGGGCGGGGACGTCTGCCCCGGCCGCTGTACGGGGCGCATCTCCGGGGTAGAGGGCCTGAACTACTGCGTCGGAGCTCGCTGATCGCCGAGGGCGAACACGGGTGGAAGGTCGTCTTCGCGATCCAATCTCCCGGCGTCCGCCGTAGGAGCCACCGTCACCAATGGAGTTCGACCGTGGCTCGACTGCTCTTCCTCGCCGCGCTGGTGTGCGCCGCTTGTACCGACGACAATCCCGAACGAGCGCCCGCCGCCGGTGACCGAGGTGACGCCACGCCCCTCGACCCCGACGCCGCTTCCCCCGACCCCGACGCCGCTCCCGCCGACCCCGACGCCGCTCCCGCCGACCCCGACGCCGCTCCCGCCGACCCCGACGC
>CAYOBQ010000209.1:0-15677 GCA_964402225.1 uncultured Nannocystaceae bacterium
AATTACACAATCCGACCAGACTAAAAGCGGAAGTTATTCTTGCGCGGGCCCTAAGTACGTGCTCAGTGATTCCCCCACCGAGTGAATGCCCTGCACATTCGCCATCTGGACGCAGCACACCTCTCTCGCCCGCATGGGGCGCGGTTTCGCGACGACGCTTGACGTTTCTGGCGACGGGCAATTGACCCATCACGAACGGTGATACTCACAACCGGTGTGACAGGCTGTCAATGCCCCGTTTTCGAACTGTGCAGATATTAGAAATGGGTGTTATCTCGGCATCAACGTTCCAAACGTTGATCGCTTGAACGTTCCAAACGTTGATGCTATGAACGTTCCGAGCGTTGATGATGCGAACGTTCGGAGGATCGAGGCGAGCGGATGAACGCGAACGAGATCAACAGCGCGTTGTCCCGTGGCGGGATCGACGAGCCCGGCGTGCTCCCCCACGTCGAGCGCCTGCGCCGCGCCCCGATCACCTTCGAGGTCGACTTCGGCCTGAGCGCGCTCCCGACAGAGCCCGGCGTGCTCCTCATCCGGGGCGCGCGGCAATACGGGAAGAGCACCTGGCTCGAGTCGCAGATCGCGGAGACCGTGGAACGCTTCGGTGCCGGCACCGCCTTCTACCTCAACGGCGACGAGCTCCGAGACGCCGACGCCCTCGTCGACGCCGTCCGCACGCTGGTCCCGCTCTTCCGCGCCGACGCCCCCGTCCGCCGCCTCTTTGTCGACGAGATCACGGCCGTGGCCTCCTGGGAGCGGGGCCTGAAGCGGCTGCTCGACGCCGGCGAGCTCGACCACGTCCTGGTCGTCACCACCGGCTCCCGGGCCACCGATCTGCGGCGCGGGGGCGAGCTGCTACCGGGGCGCAAGGGACGCCTCGACCGCACGACCTACCTGTTCACGTCCGTGAGCTACCGCGAGTTTCACCGCGTCTGCGGCGAGGCGCTCGGTGATCGCGCGGTGACCGCCTACCTCCTCTCGGGCGGTAGCCCCGTAGCGCTCGGCGAGCTCGGCACCACCGGCCGATTGCCGGAGTACGTCCCGCAGATGGTGCGCGACTGGATCTACGGCGAGTGCGCGGTCTCGGGACGCAACCGACCCTCCCTGATGGGCGTGCTCGACGCCCTGCTGAGACGCGGGGGCACCCCGGTCGGCCAGACCCGGCTGGCGCGGGAGGCGGGGCTCGCGAACAACACGGTCGCGGCGGGCTACGTAGAGCTGCTCGCCGATCTGATGTGCGTCGGGCTCTCTCATGCGTGGGATCCGTCGCGGCAGGTCGCGCTGCGCCGCAAGCCGGCGAAGTTCCCCTTCGTGAACGTGCTCGCGGCGCTCTCGTGGCACCCCGCGCGGCTGCGTACGCTGGAGGACTTCGAGGCCCTCCCCGCCCCGAAGCAGGGCCCGTTCTTCGAATGGCTGATCGCCCAGGAGCTCTGGCGCCGCGCCGCGATCCGCGGGGAGGAGGGCCCCGAGCAGCAGCTCTACTGGCAATCGAAGCAGCACGAGCTCGACTTCGTCGTCGCCCCCGGCGAGTTCCTCGAGGTGAAGCGCGGGCGCACCGGGCCCCTCGACTTCGGCTGGTTCCCCCGGGCCTTCCCCGGCGCGCGCCTGACGGTGGTGGGCGGGGACCGCTTCGAAACAGACGCCATCCGTGGCGTCACCTTCGAGGACTTCTTGCTCGAGTAGTCGATCCCCCTGTCCGGCGTCGAGCCCCGGCACCGACGACCCCCCATCGAGCCGAGTCTACATCTGAGGTTGGCCTGGTCGATGATCGGTCCTGCTGGCGCGCGCAGCCAACAACTACGACGTCGAGGTCTCCCCCGAGCTGCGCGCGCGCGTCGTCGTCACGTACGCGGTCCAGATCACCCCGGAGCGGCGCGGCGTGTGCACCTGGTGGCCCGTCGCCCAGGGCGTCGAGCGCCGCCGCTTTGCCCTGCCCACGACGGCGTCCGCGCCCCGCGCCTCCCAGCCCGTCCGCGCGCTACCAGGCCTCGAGCAGCCGGCTCAGCTCATCGTCCGCGGCGTAGACTTCCTCGACGCCCGGCTGGTCGAGCAACCAGTCGATGAGCTTGCTCGCCTGGGCGTCCGGCGCCTCGGGGACCGCGAGCAACGCGTCCATCCCCGCCGCGATCGCCCGCCGGTCAGCGCCGGGCTCGAGCTCGACCTGCCCCTGCTCGACGAGCATCGCCAACAGACGGTCGGCGCCGGTGGGCACCGCGGGCGGCGCGGCGGCGGGGGGGGGCGTCGTCTTCGGGATCTTGCCACCCTCGCCGAACAGATCCGCGAGCAGGCGGCCCAGCCCAGCGGTCTCGCGGTCGCCCTCGGCCTCGTCACAGCGCGGGCAGCGACGGGACTCCTCGCTGAACCGGTAGCCGCACGCGGCGTCGCCACAGACCCACAACGGGACCCGGGCACCCTCCGCCGCCAGCGTGGCGAGCTCCCCGGGGGCGACGTTGAAGGTCCACTTCCAGTCGTCGGCCGTCAGATAGGTGATCTCGAAGACGTCCGGGCTCAGCCGGTCGGCGAAGGCCGCGTCGGCGTCGTGGGCCAACAGATCAGGATCCGCCGCGAGCTTCTCGGCGAGGGCCCCCAGAAACGTACGCAGATCGTCCGGGAGCGCGTGGGGCTCCGTGCGTTGCGGACCGCGCGACACGTCATCTGCTCCAGTCACAGCCCTTCTCACCTTTGCCGCCGTCTGGACACACCACGTCGCGGATCTTCGCGTCGCGCATCTTGGCGTCCTTGAACTGACCGCGCCCGAGCTTCGCGCGCTCTAGCCGGGCGCCGGAGAAGTCCGCGCCGCGCGCCTCGACGCGCTCGAAGTTGGCCTGCGCCAGCCGGGCGTCGCGGAAGTTCGCGTCGCGGAGCTTCGCGCGGCTGAAGTCCGCCTTCTCGGCCTGTGCGTCGCGGAGCTCGGCCCGCTCGAGCTGCGCCTCCACGAAGCTCGCGCCGGCGAGCCGCGCGCCGCGCAACACGACCTTGTTGGCGCGCGCGCGCCGGAAGTTCGCCCGGGGCGCGCGGACGTCCCGCAGATCGGCCCCTTCCAGCCGCGCCCCCTCGAAGTTCGCCCGCTCGAGCTGCGCCCCCCGCAGCTCCGCCCGTTCGAGGCGCGCGTCGCGGAAGTTGACCTTCGCCGCCCGGGCGTCGCGCAGGACCACCCGCTCGGCTCGGACACCGCGCAAGTCGGCCCCTTCGAGCCGAGCGCCCTTCAGGCTGGCGCGCTCGAGCTTCGCGTCGCGGAGATCCGCGCGTTCGAGGCGGGCATCGTCGAGCTTCGCGCCCCGGAGATCGGCGCCCCGCAGGTTGATCCGCTCGAGGCGCGCGCCGCGTAGGTCCGCGTCGCGCAGATCCGCGCGGCTGAAGTCCTGGCCGCCGAGGTTCGCCCCGCCGAGCTTCTTGCCGCGGAGGTCACACTTGCCCCCGGAGAGCTTCTCCGCGTCACGACCACAGCCGGCGTAGGCCGAGGCCGGCAGCAGAAGGGCCATGGCGAGAGACGCGGACATCCACGTGTTGACCATCCTTGCGATCCTCCCTTGACTTGGAGCCGCGAGCATGAGCGACGCGCGCGGCGGAGACAACGAGGAATCTACTTGCCCCGCGCCGTCGCCTGCTCGGCGGTGTAGAGGCCACGCGTATCGGCGAGCAGGTCGGCCAGCGGGAGCTTGCCGCGGTCGACCTTGTTGAGCAGCGCCTTCTGGGCCAGGTAGTCGGTGTTCTTCACCCCGGCGCGGCTCTGCAGCATTCGCCACGCCTTGCGCCGCTCGACGGTGAAGAGCACCACCTGGCGAGACACCAGCAGGCGCACCACGCGTCCCCCGCGGTCGACGTCGATGTAGGCTTTGAAGTCCGGGGCGAAGGCGCGGCCGTCGGAGTGCAGGTGACGGCGACGCACGACGTCGTCCTGCCGGATGCGCACCACGAGGTCTTCGAGGGGCAGCGCACCTTCGGGCAGCGGGTCGGGGGCGGCCTCGAAGTGGCGCCGGAAGCGCGCCTCCGTCGCCGCCCAGTGGGCCACCGTATAGGTGTACTTCTCGCCCCGCACCGACGACTTGACCTCCATCCAGTCGCGGTTGTGCTGGGGGTTGCCGCGCACGTCGAGGGCGTCGCTCCAGACCTCGCCGAGGGCGGGGTTGAACACGAAGTCCGGCATCCCGCGCCCGTCGCGCACCCGCGTCGCTTGCACCACCGCCATGTCGTCACCCACGCCGTGCTCCGGCTGGCAGGTCGTGTAGCACTGGAAGAACGCGGTGCCGCGGTACTCCAACGCGTCGAGCAGGGCCCGGTAGAGCTTGGCCGAGTTGGCCATCGAGAGTTGCGCGACGTAGGGGGAGCCGTGGCCGACCGTGAGGATCTCGGCGACGCTCTTCTTCTCCGTGAGCTTGCCCTGGGTGGCCGCGCCGATCTGGTTCATGTCGAAGCCGCCGGGCATCACCGACGAGTCGGAGTTCTGGCCGCCGGTGTTGGAGTAGACCTGGGTGTCGAGCATCAGCACGCCGACGTTGGGCCGGTTCTGCAACACGACCTTCGACAGGTTCTGGAAGCCGATGTCGCCCAGCGCCCCGTCGCCTCCGATGGCCCACACGCGAGGCATCTCGCGGATCTCCTGGTCGCTCATCAGCTCGTCGCCGAAGTGCGTGAGATCGAAGAGCTCCGTCTCCGTCAGGCCGTCGCCCGCTTCGTCGAGGATGGCGTCGCAGAGGCGCTCCGGCACCACCGATCGCCGCGCGTGGTAGCGCATGAAGCTCTCACCGAACATCCAACCCACCGTGGCGCCGTCTTGGAACAGCGAGTTCATCCACGGATACGGGTGCGGGTTGTTGGGCGGTGTGGAGCCGTAGACCGTGTTGCAGCCGGTGCTCGCCGCCATCGCCATCGCCGCCATCCCGTTGGGCGCCCGTCCATCGATGGCCTGGAGGTCGCGGTGGTTGAAGGCGTCCTGGCGCAGCACGAGACCGACGCCCTCGAGCACCTGCGCGTCGTCGATCTCACCGTGGGCCGCCATTCGAGCGTTGGTGTCGGAAGCAGACTCGCCGCCCAGCCCCAACAGCAGGTGGGCCACGGCGTGCTGGAGCCGCGCATAGCCTTGGGGGTTCTGCGTCGCGATGGCCCGCAGCCGGGCCGCGCCGCCCTCCGCCAGCGCCGCCGCCTTGGCCTCGAGCCGCGCGGCCTTCTGGTGGAAGATCGGCCGCATGTAGACCTCGGTGACGCTCGCCAGCGCCCGCAGCACCGTCTTCTCACCGCAGCCGGCGCAGGCGCCGTCGCCCGAGACGATGGCATCGTAGGCGTCGCGCAGCATCAAGTGGGACTTCAGCGCCCCGGCCCGGGCGGCCCAGGGCTGCTCGGGATCGAAGCGCCCCAGATACTTCGAGGGGGTGTCGGGCAACAGGTCCTTGAACGCCATCGCGCCCACGACCTGCTCGTTGAGCGCCTCGCTGTCGGGCACCATCCTCAGCGCGTCGTGCTCTCCGCACTCCACGACGCACTCACCGCAGCCCTTGCAGAGATCCGAGACGAAGATGGAGAAGAGCGCCCCCTCCCCCGGCGTCTTCTTCTCCACGCTCGCGAACAGCGCCTTGGTCTTGGTGTAGGCCAGCGGGAGCAACTCGATGACGTCCATGAGCTGGGTGCGCGCGGCCTCGGTCGTGCCGCTGTTCAGACCGGAGACCACGTCGCGCACGATGGCGCGGAAGGGCTCAGCGGTGCCCGCCGCGACCGACGCCGACATGCGGGCGCGCGCGGCGGACTCTATCGCCGGCACCTGCCCCCTCAGGATCTCGCGCTGGCCGGGATCGGTCACGTAGTTGTCGATGGCCGTCGAGAGCACCGTGGAGATGGGCTGCGCGGTGTTGGGCAGCGCGGTGTCCGGGCACGCCGTGATGCAGTCCATGCATTGGGTGCAGTTCTCGGCGATGTAGATCGGCGTCTCGCGCCGCGCGACGTACTTCGAGGAGGTGTCGCCGGTCGCCGCCGCCATCAGGCCGACGGACGCCAGCGGCGAGGCCGGCTGGTGGTAGCCAAGGCCAGCGCGGAACTCCGCGTCGAAGATCTCCCGCCGCAGCATCGGCGCCCGCTCGGGCTGGCCGGGGGGGACGTCCACCCGCGCCTTCGAACTCGGCAACAGCGGCGCACCGCGCATGCTCGACAGGTCCGGCGCGTCCACCGAGCCGTGGGGGACGGCGCGGACCCGCGCCTTCCCAGCGGTCATCACCGTCATGTTCGACTCGACGACGGCATCTCCGAAGCGCCCGAACTTCTTTCGGTACTGCGCCATCACCACGTCGCGGAAGCGGGCGTCGTCGATCCCGTAGTCGTCGAGGAAGGAGGAGACGCCGAAGAAGGCGCCCAGAAACGCGTTGCCCTGCATCCGAAGGCGCAGATCCGCGCGGTCGGTGGCGCCGCGGGCGATGTCGAAGCCCGGCAGCACGAAGAGCTGGATGTCGCGGTCGATGATCTCCTGGCGCAGCCGGCGCGGGATGCGCTCCCAGGCCGCGGCGGGCTCCTCGTCGGACTCCCAGACGAAGGCCCCCCCGTCGGCGAGGCCGACCAGCGGGTTGGTGTGGGTGAAAGCCTTCGGGTCGCAACACAAAACGACGCTGACGTGCTGGAGGTCGCAGTTGACGCGGATGCGCTCACTGGCCACCACCAGGAAGTAGGCCGTGGGCGCGCCCTTCTTCTCCGAGCCGTACTTGGGGTTGGCGCTGACGTGGAGCACCTCGACCGGCCGCCCCGCCGCGTCGACCTCACCGGATCGCTGCGCCAGATCGTCACCGAACTCGCCGATGATCGCGCCGAGGTTCTTGCCCGTCGTGATCATGCCCCAGCCGCCGATCGAATGGAGACGGACGGCGATCGCCCCCTGCGGCAGCAGCGACGGCGTCTCCTCGGCGTTCACGTTGTAGGGGTGATCGATGCCGAGCGTGAAGTAGTTGGTGCCGTCGCTCGCGCGCGCGCCGTCGGCCCGGGCCGTCTCGCCGACGGCGAACTCGTAGGCGCCGATGATCCCCTCCGGGCGGAAGTCACGGGAGCCGAGGCCGTAGACGCCACCGAAGATGCGCGGTGTGTCGGAGGCGGAGAGCTGCGGGCGATCTCCGCCGGGGGCGACGCGGGTGCGCTCCACCGCGCGGCTCAGCGCGGTGCGGATGTCGCGGGCGATCGGGTTGTCGGCGGCGAGGCACTCGTCGGTGCGCTCGAGCACGATCACGTTCTTGCGCCCCGCCAGCGCGCGCACGACCGCATCATCCGGGAACGGACGCAGCACGTTGAGGTGGATCGAGCCCACCTGGACCCCACGCGTGTCGGCGAGATGATCGCAGGCCGCCTCGATGTTCTCCGCCGCCGAGCCGATGGAGACGAAGACCGTGTCTGCGCCCTCCGTCCGGTGCTCGCTGATGGACCCGTAGCGCCGGCCCGTCAGCCGCGCGAACTCGTCGTAGGCCTCCTCGATGAAGCCCGGGATCGCTTCGGCGAAATTGTTCCGCCGGGCGACGACCCCGTTCATGTAGTGCTCTTGGTTCTGAACCGGCCCGATCAGCACCGGGCTCCCCAGATCGATGACCTTGGGGATGCGGCGCCGCGTGGGCCCGAACAGCACCCGCTGCGCCTCCGTCGGGCACGGGATCTCGTCGTCGGGGGCCCCCAGGAACTCCCGGATCAGGCCCGACTCGTGCTTCAGGAACGTCCGCTCGAGGTGCGAGGTGAGGAAGCCGTCCTGCACGTTCATGCCGGGGTTCAGCGCCGCCTCGGTCACGCGGCGCAGGATGAGCGCCTGGTCGGCGGCCTGCTGAGCGTCCTTGGCGAAGAGCACGATCCAGCCCGTGTCGAGGGCCGAGTAGACATCGTCGTGACCGCAATGGACGTTGAGCGCGTGGCGCGTCAAGGCGCGCGCGGCGACCTCGAGCACCATCGTCGAGAGCTTGCCGGGCGCGTGATAGTACTGCTCGACGCCGTAGACGATGCCCTGACCAGACGTGAAGTTCACCACCCGCCGGCCGGTGACGGAGCACGCGATGGCCCCGCCCTGCGCAGCGTGCTCCCCCTCCGCCTCGATGGCCAGCGTCTGTTCACCGAAGACCGTCAACCGCCCCTCGGCGAAGGACTGCTGGTAGAGCTCGCCCATCTCGGTGGACGGGGTGATCGGGTAGAAGACCCCCGCATCCGCCACCCTCGCCTCGGTGTGGTAGGAGACCAGCAGGTTGCCGTTCGACGTCACGCGAATGCCCGGATACTGCGGTTGATCGCTCATTTGCGGGTGCTCCTGTGGTGTCAATCGCGCGCATTCTACTCCACGTTGAAGCGACATCTCGGGCGAAAACGCGCCGTCGGACCTGGCCGCGGCGTTCACGAAGCAAAGGTCCACCTACGGCGCCTGATCGCCCCCGCGACGTCTGGGGTTCATGGCCGGCGAGATCGAGCTTCGATTCAGCGTCGCGAGCCCGGTCGAGATCCCCATCACCGCCGACCCACGAACCACCACCTATGACACCGCGTCTATTCGAGCATAGGAGGCGCTGCGAACGAGGTGTCCATTAGACCATCGACGCTTCGCGCTGTGCTGCGTGCTCGCCCAACCAGCCTCTTCGGGTGTACCTTCGGCGCTCGTGGCCGACTCGACTCCCCCCGACGCTGACGCCCTCCTCCAGCGCGCCGTGCGGTACTCCGGTGAGGGCATCTCCGTTCGAAGCCTCGAGCAGACCATCGCCCACGAGCGGGCCGAGCAGGCACAGCGCGTCAGCGCCCTCTCGGAGCTGCGCGCGCGGAACGAGGGGGTCCACTCCGCCCTCGCCGACGAGATGGAGCGGCTGAGGGAGGTCGCCGGTGAGTTGGGCGGTCGCGAGCTGGGGATCTGGGACCGCCTCCGGGCGCTCTTCGTCGATGAGACGGAGCCGCGACAGTCGGTGGAGGCCTTGTTGCGCGAGCAATACCGGATCAGCGAGCGCCGGCTGCGGGAGGCCGCGGAGTACGCCGACCGCCTGAGTCTGGCGGAGCGCGATCTGCACGATGAGATCGACCGCCTCAACGAGCGGGTGATCGAGTCCGCCCACAACGAGGACATAGCCGCCGGATACTTGCTCGAGCTCGAGTCGGCGGAGGGGCACCTGCGGGGCCGAGTCGCCGCCCTCGGCTCGGGCCCCGCGTTGCGTCGCGCCCAGGCCGATCTCGACCGACTCCATCGCGCGATGGCGGAGCACTCCACGAAGCTGCGCATCTACGCGACCGCCGAGGACCGCCTCGCGGTGCTCAAGGAGCGCACCGTGGAGCTGGCGCGCACCATCGGGCACCTGCGCAGCGACATCCTTCAGTACGTGACGGCCGCTGGCGAGAAGCTCGACATGGTCGCTGGACAGATCGCCACGGTGGGGGTCGCCGTCGACGCGGCGAACGTGGTCCTGGACCTGAAGCGAGCTGTGGACGCCATGGGGGAGTCACTCAATCACTCGACGCGCTTCGTCTCCGAGACACAGCGCTACTTCCGCGACCACATCTCGACGTTGGTGGAGGACCTCGACGTGTACGACACCGAGACACGGGAGGTGCTGCAACGCAACCTGGCCCACGCCGAGGCCGTGGGCGAAGAGGGCGTGGAGGAGGCGCTTCGCATCGCGCGCGGTCGCCGGGGATGACCCTCGAAGGCGACAGCGCCCGGCGCCACCTCCACGGTCTACGGACCGCCCTCGCCGCCGCCCGCCTCGACCGAGGCTGGCCCGACCCCCGCGCGCTGCGTTCACATCTGCGGGCGATCGAGCTCGGCCTCCCGGTCCACGGCGGCGTCGAGATCACGCCCGCGAGCGGGCTGCCGACCTGGCCGGTGTGGCAGCGAACGGCGACCGATCGTGAGATCGCGCCGAAGGCGCTGGCGCAGATGCCGGCGGAGGAGGCGCTGGCCCGCGACGCGGGTCGTGGCCCCGACGACGCCGCCCGACTCGAGCGCTGGCGCTACTACGACGCCCTGATGGGCCTCACCACGGCCCCGCTCGGCACGGTCGGCGTCCGACTGCGGCGGCGCGTCCCCCACGAGGTCGACGTCGTCCTCGACAAGCTCGACGCCGCCGGCTTCTTCGTCCGCTGCACGGCCCACCTCCGGCTCGGTCACCGGCAGACGCTGGTCGACGGCGAGGCCCCCTCCCCGGGGTTGCACGGGCTCCTCTTTCGGTCGGGCGCAGTGGACGTCGAGCTCGTCTCTGCCACCCTCGCGGCACAAACGGAGGTGGAGGTCTTGCAAGTCACGCTCGGCGTAGTCGGACCGGTGCGGACCTCGGAGATGCCGGCTGACCAGCTCCTCGCGGAGGGCTCGGTCTGCGCCCGCTTCGGGCTCGACTCCGCCGCCGGCGGGAAGCGCTGCCGGCGTGAGAAGTGGACCGGCACCGCCGACGTGGTGGCCGCCGGGCGGGCCCTGGATCCGCGACAGCTCTGGTACGAGATCAGCGCATGAGGCGCCTCGAAGTCGCCGATGGGATCGATCCCGCCGCCGCCGCCGACGCGGTCGCTCGGTCCGGGTGGCCGACCCTCGTCGAGGCGCGTCTCCATGGGCCCTTCGGGCACACGGCGGAGGGGTTGTCGGTCCTCGAAGCCCTCGCCTCGGCGACGGATCTGGGTCTCGCCGCCGAAGCGGCCCTCGCGGGGGTGATGCGCGCCGGCGACGGGTTCGACGCGACCCCGTTGGCCCCTCCTCGACGGCGCCTCGCCTCGGCGTTCCAGATCGTGGTCATGGCCGACGCCCTCGTCGACGCCCTCGGGCAACCCGACGTGGAGGGAGCCCTCGCCGCAGACGGGCTCTCCGACCTGCTCGCGACGGAGCCCGCCGGAGGCGTGGCCGAGCGCATCCTCTCGCTGGCCTGCGCCTTCGCCCAGGAGCAGGGCGGCCACCCCAAGGCGGCCGCGGCCGCCTTCGCGACCTTGCTGCGGCGCGGTGTGGTCGACTACGCGCGCCGTGCGCTGCGTCCACAAAGAGACGCCCTGGATCGGCTCTCGATCGACGTCGCGGGGGTCGCCTATCTGGGGCTGTCTCGCCTCGCCGCCCAGGACGCCGGAGGGCTGATGCGGGTGTCACCCAAGGATGTCGTCGGCAACGACACCTACCTGGAGGCGGGCCTCCGGCTCGCGCGAGACGTCGCCGGCTTCGACCTCGAGCGGGGTCGCAACCCGAAACGCTTCAACCCGGTGCTCTTCGGCCTCGGCGCCCCCGGCTGCGGCAAGACGCTCACCGGCCACGCGATCGGCCGCTACTTCCTCGACTACTGCGCCGAGCGGGGCGTGCCGGCCCGCTTCCGAGTGGTGCGTCGCACCGACTGGGCGTCGAGCTACCAAAACGCCTCGGCGGCGAACCTCGTGCGCATCTTCCGCGACGAGGTCCACGGCGCGCCGGGCGTCTGCGGCGTCTACTGGCCCGACATCGACACCGCGCTGGCGAGCCGGGACGACCCGGGCCTGCGCGCGGAGGAGAAGCAGAACCTCGGCGCGCTCTTCGGGCTCTTCGACGGGACCGTAGTCCCCCGAGACGGCAAGTGGTTCGTCGTCTGCGACGCCAACACCCTACGCTTCGACGCCGCCGCGTTGAGCCGGCTCGCCCAGGATGCGCACCGCGTGGAGGGTCCGACGACGCCCGAGCACTACGCCCGGCTGATGCGCGACGTGCTGCTGGGCGACGCCCGGGAGTGGCTCCCGACGGAGCCGAGAGCGTGGCTTCGCCTCGGGGAGCAGGCCGCGCGCTTGCGCCTCTCCGGCCGAGCGATCCAAGGCGCGTGCGCTCGAGTTCGAGGTCAGATCCAGGACTTCGAGTACCCCGAGGCGTGGTTCGAGCCGGGCGCTGACCGCGAGACGCTGTTGCGCTCGCTGTGCCGCCCGGTCGACGAGGCGGCGATCGCCCGCGCCCTGACCGGCGGGACCACGGGGTGAGCGGCCTCGAACCGATGGACGCCCTCGACGGGCTGGTCGCCCAGTTCGCGGACCCCCTCGCCTGCCTGCGCGAGCTCGTCCAAAACGCCGTCGATGCAGGTTCCAACGAGGTCGACATCCGCTTCGAGTACACCGACGACGCCCTCGTCCTCCACGTCGTCGACTACGGCTGCGGGATGGATCGCGCCGACATCGACGAGCGGCTCACCCGGCTGTTCGCCACCGGAAAGGACGGCGACCTCACGCGCATCGGCAAGTTCGGCATCGGCTTCGTGTCCGTATTCGCCCTCGAGCCCGACGCGGTCTGCGTCGACACCTGGAAGGACGGCGCCTGTTGGCGAGTCCTCTTCCGCCGCGACCGCAGCTTCCAGCGCCTCGCCCGAGACGCCCCCGGGGAGGGCACGCACGTGCGGCTCATCAAGTCGATGACCGTCGCGGCCTACACGGAGCTCAGGGCACGTGCACGAGAGGTCGTACGGTTCTGGTGCCGATACCTCGAGCCCCGCGTGGCCCTCGACGGGACACCCATCAACGAACCGTTCGGCCTCGACGCCGAGGTCACGGTGGTCGAACACGTCGGCGACGCCCGAGTGGTGGTCGGCTACCGATCCGCGGGGGGCTCCGAGGGGTTCTTCAACAAGGGGCTGACGCTGCTGGAGCGCGTCCACGACCACCCGGAGCTCAGCGGTGTCTCATTTCGGGTCGACGCGCGGGGGCTCGAGCACACGCTGACGCGCGACAACGTGCTGCACGACGGCACCTATCTGGGGGTCATGGAGGCCGTGCGCCGGATCGCCCGCGACGCCCTCCCACAGCGACTGGTGGAGCGGCTCCACGAAGCCACGCCAGACGAACGGGAGACCTTGTACGCGGCCGCGCCGCCCGGGCTCTCGGTGCCGCTCTTCGACTTCTCCGGAGCGGCGATTCAACCAGCAAGTCTCCGGCGGACGGAGGTGCTGTGGGCCGAGGCTCCGACCCGACTGGCCCTCGCCCTCGTCGCGGCGGGTCGAGTCGTGCTCGACGTCCGCGGCCCCGCCACCCGGGGGGCGCTGTGGCGGATCATCGATCCGCTCCCAGCCCCCGTGCACGAGCGGTTCACCCTCGCCTTCCCCCTGGACGCCCCCCACGCGACGACCCCCCTCACCGAGGCGCTGTCCAGGTTGCTCCGGCGCCCGGTCGTCGCCGCCGTGGTCGAGGGACGCGGCGGACCAATCGTCGCGATCCGCGGTGACGGACCGACCCCGCTCGACGTCCCGATCCACGAGGCGGACCGCGTCGCCCTCGACGTGCACGACGACGCGGCGAAGGCCGCCGCGAAGCTCCCGCCCGCCGCCGGCGCCTATCTGCTCGCCAAGCCCCTCCTGCGGCCGACCCGCCTCGAGGACGGGGCGCTGCTGCGCAGAGTCGTGGAGCAGACGTGGCCGACACGCTGATCGCCTCTCTCATCGCGGACGGTCGCACAGACTCGGAGGGCCGCTTCACCATCGACCGCGAGACGGCGCGGGAGAAGCTGCGCCACTACCAACTCGCCGATCCCCTCCACTACCTGCTCGACCTGACCCGGGCCGCCGTCGCCCGCGGGGCGAACCGCATCCGCTTCGACATCGACGCCACCGACATCCGAATGCGCTTCAACGGCCCACCCTTCACCGAGCAAGACGTAGACGGGCTCTACGACGACCTCTTCGGCGGTGACGCCCAACCGGCGCGGCGATGCCTCGCCACAGGCCTCAACGCCGCACTCGCCCTGGATCCCGTGTGGGTGCGGCTCGAGAGCGGCGCCCTTGCCTACGAGGCGCGCCCCGGTGAGCCAGAGACCTGGGGTCCGCTGAAGCGACCACGCACTGACAGCCTGGTGCACATCAAGGAGCGCTTCCAGCCCCAGGTCGTGCTCGAGTTCTTCGCCAACCTGGCCGGAACCCTCCCCGAGGAGCAGCTCCTCCGCGAGCGCTGCCGCTTCGCCGCGACGACCATCGATCTCGAGGGAGAGATCATCTCCCAGACCCCGCCGGACGCCATCCTGGCGCGGACCATCGACGGCGGTGCCGGCTCCGGCATCAACGGGATCGCCGAGTACACGCCGGCCGAGCCGGACGCGCGCGCGACCCTCACCCCCCTGATCCACGACGTCGCCGCCGAGCCGCTGCTCATCCAGTACCCGCCGGGCTTCGACGCCGTGGTCCGCTGCGATCGACTCACCCTCGATGTCTCCCGCGCCCGGGTCGTGATGGACGACAACGCGGAGGCGGTCCTCGCCTGCGTGAGGCGCGCCTTCTGGGCGATGGCGCCGAGCCTGCACGCGCTGGATCGCCGTGGCGCGCGAGCGGTGACGGGCATGGTCGCGGCCCGAACGCCGGCGGGCATGCGCGCGCTCATCGGGGAGGTCCCCGCCCTCGGGGCCCTCCCGCTGTGGCGGACGCCCAAAGGCACCCGTCTCACGCTCTCCGTCGTCGTCGAGATGGCGTGTCGCGGCGGGTTCCCGGTGGTGCGCGACCGAAGCCTCGACAACGTCGCCGGGCCGCCGGGACCACTGATGGTCTACATCGCCCACGCCCCCGAGGCCCCGGAAAACCAGTGGCTCCTGGACAACGGGGGGATCGTCGTCGACGCGCAACTCCGGTGCGTCCAGGACGCGCGCTCCGCCCTCCGCTCGACGCCGCTCGAGCCGGTCCATCGTTTCGCCACCGGCGCGACCCACGGCTTCGATGGGCGTCTCGAGGTGGCCCGCGGAGAGCGCGGCTCCGTGGCCCGCTTCGTCCGCGACGGCAAGGTCATCGGCGTACGCGCGTTCTCGCTGCCCATCCCCGACGTCGTGGCGACCTTCATCGGCCCCTACGAGCCTGGCCCCGCCTTTGGATCGGTCGCCGACAGCGCCCTCGTTCACACGGGGCTCACGGCCATGGTCGACGGCCTCGAGGGTCTCGTCCGCCGGGCCGCGACGGCGACGCTCGAGACCCACGACCTGCTCCTGCGTCGATGGCTCCTCCACGGGTCCCTTCCCGACGCGCGGAGCCGCTTCCTCCAGGCGCTCGGCCTCGAAGGCCGCGACGGCCCGCTGATGCGACCCTGGACCCCCCCCCACCCAGCGACGGCCGGCGTCGTCTTCGCGACCCGCCCCATCGGACAGATGGATCTCGCCGAGCTGCACCGCCACCAGGTCCAGGAGGGACGAATCCCGGTCATCGAGTTCGACGCCCCCCTGCGGGCCGGGCAGCCCTGGGCCGTACGCACGACCAAATCGGACCGCCACCTCCTGCGACGGCTGGGGTTCGTCGGCGTCCCGAGCGACCTCCTCGAGCGACTCACGGTGGAGGCCGAAGCCGGCGATACGGTCCGACAGGCCCTGCGAGACGCGCTCGAGTCGTCTCCCGCCCCGGAGCCCACGCCGCCGCCCGTACCGCCCCCCATCCCGGAGCCGACAGCCGACGAGACGCTCCCGGCCTATGTCCGCGATGCCTTCGTCCGCGCCCTGAAGCCGGCGCTCTTCGCGGAGCTTTCGACCCGGCTCGACGCCCTCCGAGTGGCGCCAGGCGACGGACTCACGGTGGCCCGCGACCGCGGCGGCGTCGTGCTCGACAGCAGCCACCCGCTCGTCGCCACCGCCCTGGCCGATCCAGCGAACCCGACGCGCCTCGCGCTGCTGTGCTCGGCGGTACACACCGCCTTGGGCGCCCCGGACCCGCACTTCGAGCTGAACCTGCTTCGGCGGCGCTAGCGCACCGTCTTCAATCGGTGCATATCCCGATTCTGACGGAGGGAGTGTGGAGGGCTTTCAGCACTCAGCG
>CAYOBQ010000210.1:0-1702 GCA_964402225.1 uncultured Nannocystaceae bacterium
CTAGGTGCTTATAGCGTCCCGCCGCGCGCTCAGCCAGCCCTGGAGCGCCTCGAGGGGCAGGCAGTTGAGCACGTCGGTGGGGCGCAGCCCCGCGCGCCGGGCGATGAGGACGCCGTAGTCGAGGAGGGCGAGCTGCTCGACGTTGTGCGCGTCGGCGGCGATCGAGACCTTCAGCCCCCGCTCGCGGGCCATCGCCAGGTGGGTCTCGTCGAGATCGAGCCGAGCCGGTGACGCGTTGAGCTCGACGGCGGCGCCGCTTCGCAGGCACGCGTCGAGCATCGCCTCGATGTCGTACTCCGCCGGTGCGCGGCCCAGCAGGAGTCGCCCCGTCGGGTGCCCCACGATGTCTGTCCAGGGATTCGCCGCCGCGGTCGTCATGCGGTGCGTCATCTCGGCGCCGCGTTGTCCGTGGCGGCTGTGGAGCGAGGCGACCACGACCTCGAGGGTCGCGAGGACCTCATCGGGGTAGTCGAGGGCGCCGTCGGCGAGGATGTCGCTCTCGACCCCGGTGAGCAGATGGCAGGGGTGGCCATCGGCGTTGAGACGCGCGATGGCGTCACCCTGCTCGGCGAGGGCCTCGGCGGCCAGCCCCTTGGCGTAGAAGGCGCTCTGGCTGTGGTCGGAGACGCCGAGGTAGCAGAGCCCCTGCTCGGCGGCGGCCTCGCGCATCTCCTCGAGGGTGTTGAGGCCGTCGGAGGCCGTCGTGTGGTTGTGAAGCGCGCCCACCAGATCGCCGCGCCGCACCAGTCGAGGCCCGGGCTCTGTTCGTAGCACCAGAGACACATCGTCCTCGCGGCGCTCCGGCGTGGGCAGGTGGACGCCGAGGGTGTGATAGAGCGTCGCCTCGTCGGGGCAGGGGAGGGGGGCGCCTTCGGCGTCGTGAAGGCCGGTCTCGTCCAGCGTCAGACCCAGAGACGTCGCGCGCTGCGCCAACGTGTGCAGGTGGCCCTTGGTCCCCGTGTGGTGCGCCAGCGCCGCGCCCCACCTCTGCGGATCGGCGCAGACGTGGACGCGGACGGGGACGCCCGAGACCTCGTCGGGGACCTCCGCCGCCGACCGGAGCAATACATCGACGCCGTCGACGAGCTCACACCCGCGTCGCAGCGGCCCGCAGACACACCCGTCGAGCTCGGCGAGAAGCTCCGCGGCGACCTCGGTCGCCTGGTCGAGTCGGCACAGCCCCTCGTAGCTGCGGACCTGCGCGATGCCCTGGAGCACCTTGGCTTGGGTCTTGGCGCCGAAGCCCTTCAGGCTCAGCAGACGGTTCTCGGTGCACGCGTACTCGAGCTCGCCGAGCGTGGTGATCCCCAGCTCCTGCCAGAGCACCCGCACCTTCTTGGGCCCGAGGCCGGGGACGCGCCCGACGGTGTAGAGCCCCTCGGGGATCTCGGCCTCGAGCTCCGCCAGGACGGCCGGCGTCTGACCGGCCAGGACCTCACCGACGACCTCCATCACCCGCGGGCCGACGCCCCGCACCGCGGCGAGCCGCCCGCTCGCGTGCAGCTCGCCGACGTCCTCCCGCAGGGACCGGATGGACCAGGCGGCCGCCCCGTAGGAGCGACCGCCCTGGCGGCCCGTCACCTCGTAGGCGAAGGCCAGCCGTTTGAGGACCGCGGAGATCTCGCGGCGCACGCAGATCAGCTACCGGGGCTGTGGATCGCGAAGAGGGCGCCCTGCGGATCGATGGCCATGAGCACGCGAT